>JAAWJM010000053.1 GCA_022796855.1 Clostridia bacterium
AAAAGAAGCAGAAGAACAATATAAGAAATGTATAGAAATAGCAGGAGATAGAAGTGCACATGCAAGGCTAGAGCTAGGAAAATTATATGCAAGTCAAGGGGGAAAATTGGAAAAAGGGAAGATTTCCAAAAAGGATAGAAAAAAAATAGATGAGATTTTTTATAATCAGTTACAAACAGAAACAGCACAAGAAGATGTCCTAGCACAAATTAGAGCGCAGATATATATTGGTACAATAGAAAGTACTAATATAGAAATGTTAAAAGAAAAAATGCATAGTTTAGATAGAACGCAATATTATCTTATTCAAATTGCTATATATGATAGACTTAAGCAAAAAGGTAATGCATTAAACGTAATAAAACAAATGGAACAAGAAGGGATTGTAGTAAAAGGATTGGGCGAGATTAAGCAACGATTAAAAACTAAGAAAGCTGTTTTATTTGATTTAGGAAAATGGGATGAAATTATTGGTTGGAGTACAATGCAAACACAAGATTATGAAGAGGAAAGGCGAATTTTAGAACAAGAGAGAAAAGAGCAAGAAAGACAAGTTAGTGTAATCTCATCAAAACAAGAAGAGAGTTCATTAGAAAAAAAGAAAGAAAAAAGAAATTGTATCAAAACAAATATAGATAGAGTAACAAGAAATATGGTAGGAGGAACAATTTCAGGAAAAAAACGAAAAATAGAAAAAGGGAAAATTTCAGAAGATGTAAAAGAGAGAACAAGAGAAACGATTTCTTCTAGGATGAGTGAGACATTGAAAAAAACAATAGAAAAGATTAATTGTTATTACTATATAAATATGCAACCACAAGAAGTAAAAAGAGAAAATGAAGAGGAATATTAACAATTACTTCAAGAGATAAAACAAGCAAATGTAGAAGATAAAAAAAGATTGATGGGACAAATGAGGAGATTCTTGCAACCTGATTATGAAGAAAAAGCAAGGCAGGAGAAATACATAAAAAAATACGATAAACTACAATCTCTTCTCGGATCTAGTAAAGACAACAAAAGAGCACAAATGGAATTAATGCTTGTTTTAATCAATGAAGGATATCGTGAAGTCGTAAAAAAAGAATTTCCAAAAGAAGATTATAGTGTTATAGATGAAACAATAAAACAATATTATGCCAAAACAATAGTCCCAGAAGTGGCAAAGCAAAAAATAGATGATTATGCAAAAACAACAAAACAAGAAGGAATTAGTATCGAATAAAAGGTGTAGAAAATTACACCTTTTTTTTCAAAAATATTGCATAACCGAAATAGATATTATAGAATAGACATATAATACAAAAGTAAAGGAGAGAAAAGTATGTCATATATTAAATTAGATGATACGAATACCAGTATTCCAATGGAAGATATATTAGAGTATAGAGATGAAGTAAAAAAAATTCATGAGGAATTACACGAAAAAGCAAATGATGAAAAGGAATTTTTGGGTTGGCTTCATTTACCAACTTCTTATGATAAAGAAGAGTTTACAAGAATTAAGCAAGTAGCTGGGAAAATACAAAAAGATTCAGATGTGTTATTATGTATTGGAATTGGTGGTTCTTACTTAGGAGCAAGAGCAGTAATAGAAAGTTTAACATCTTCTTTTTGTCATCATAAAGAAAATTGCCCAGAAATTGTATATGTGGGAAACAATTTAAGTCCTAATTATCTAAATGATGTGATTGATAAAATTAGTAACAAAAATGTTTCAATTAATGTTATTTCAAAATCTGGAACTACAACAGAACCAGCCATTGCTTTTCGAGTTTTTCGTGAGTTTTTGGAAAGTAAGTATGGAATAGAAGAAGCTAGAAAAAGAATTTATGTAACAACCGATAAAGTAAAAGGTGCATTAAAAACATTGGCAAAGGAAGAAGGATATGAAACCTTTGTTATTCCAGATAATGTGGGGGGACGATATTCTGTTTTAACAGCAGTAGGCTTACTTCCAATTGCAGTAGCAGGAATGGATATTGATAAGTTAATGTTAGGAGCAAAAATTGCGGAGGATAAGTATAAAGAAGAAAACTTAAAATATAACGAATGCTATCAATATGCAGTACTTAGAAATATTTTATACAAAAGTGAAAAAAACATTGAAATTTTAGTTAATTATGAACCTAAATTGCATTATTTTACAGAATGGTGGAAACAACTATATGGAGAAAGTGAAGGAAAAGAAGCAAAAGGAATTTTTCCGGCTGGCGTTGATTTTACAACAGATTTACATTCTATGGGGCAATATATTCAAGAAGGAAGACGCAATTTATTTGAGACGGTTCTTGTTATAGATGAACCAGAAATGGATATTACGATTAAACAAGATGAAGACAATTTAGATGGGATGAATTTTGTGGCAGGGAAAACCTTAGATTTTGTTAATAAAAAAGCAATGGAGGGAACAATTGAAGCACATGTAAGTGGTGGCGTACCAAATATCCTTCTTCATTTAGAAAAATTAGATGAAGAAACCATAGGAAATTTAATCTACTTTTTTGAATTAGCCTGTGCCATTTCTGGTAAACTATTGGGAGTTAATCCATTTAATCAACCAGGAGTAGAAGAATATAAAAGAAATATGTTTAGACTTCTTGGAAAACCAGGCTATGAAAACAAATAGGAAAGAAGGGGTAATGTGGAAATGAAAATATATGATAAAGAAATGTATCAAAAAGAACAATGGATTAAAAGTGTGCTTTTAGTAGTAGGAATGTTTATCTTAGGATTTGTAGTAGGATATTTTGTTCATAATTTTGAAAAACAAGAAGAAGTGACAAAATTACAAGAAGAGGTTAAGGTCTTACAAAGACAAGTAAATCAAATCAGTTAGTTATAATGAAAGTGTAAATCTTAAAAATTACTAAAAAATACCACAAAAAAAGTATTGACATAAGAAGTGAAAGATGGTAAGATAAATAATACAGAAACAAATTACTTGGAAGTGACATATTTTTAAGTA
>JAAWJM010000026.1 GCA_022796855.1 Clostridia bacterium
GGTTGTGGTTACATCACTAAAGTTAGTATTGGTGTAGCTAGTTCCTGCATTTCCTGTGCTTCCTCCATAGTATCCTCCTCCACCTCCTGTGGAGCCTTGATAAGCACTTCCATTACTTACTGGGTTTGCATTTCCATTTAGGTAGGTATATGACTCGATCGTTGATTCTGTTTTTCCACATGCTACATATGTATATTCTACTAAAGTTACTTCATATATTGGTGTTCCACACAAATTAGAGCTATGGTTTCCATGTCCACAGTTCCCTCCGAAATTTGCATGATCAGTAGTACACTGACATGTGCCAATCCATTTATATTCTTCTTTTACTCCTGTTTTATAACAGTCTCCACCATGAGAATGGTAATTAGTTCTAGCAGTGCTACCACCACCACCACCTGCTACAATAATGCGGTTTGATGTAGCCGTTCCATTTAAACGTATGTCACTAGCTCCTCCTCCAACTCCATACACACTATTTCCTGCTCCTCCTCCATTGTAGCCATTTTGCCCTCCTACATAGATGCTCAAGTTAGAGTTTTTATTTAATGTAACGGTTCCTACTACTTTTGTTCCTTTTGCCCCTATTACTCTACTACTTGCTGTTCCTCCTTTTGCTCCATAGGCTTCTATTCGGTAAATTCCTTTATATGGCAAAACTAAAGTTTGTACATTTCCTGTATAGTTATATTCCCACTCTGTTTGCACTTCGGCTGCTTCTGATTCTGGCATTATTGTAAAATTGGTAAATACAGGCAAATAGGAAGTCAAAATACTAATCATTAATATACTACTTATTAGCTTTTTCTTCATTCCCATTTTCTTCTTCCATCTCCTTCTTAGTAAATATATTATTTCATATTCATTATATCGACCTATATTAACAAAGTAAATGGTACTTTTTACCTTATGTTACAATACCTCCTTCTTACTACTACGGAACCTCTTTTTTAGACTTTTTTTACATTTTAGTGACATTTTTGTAATATTTAACATCATTGTGCTTTTATATTCTTTCTTTTCTTACGGAATCAAAGAAAATGAACATATTAAAAGGGTTGCTAAATATACAACCCTTACCCTTTTTATTCTATCACAATTTTACGCTTGCAACGCATTTTTTACTGTATCAATTTCCGTTACTGTCGCTTTTGCAGCTGGTTTATAATATCCTTTTGTTTCAGCAATTTTGAATAATTCATATTGGAAACTTTCATCATTGTTTCGTATTTGTTGTAAAGTCTGTCTTAAGGTCATGTTTTCACATTCTGAAATTGCGTTTTGATAAGTGGTTAAATCAGATTTTACACCACCTAAAATATCGTTTACCATTGTTTTTTCATCCATAATCATTTCTTCCTTTCTTTTTGATTCTCAATGTCACTTTAACATTTTCTTATTTTGCACTGGTTTTTATTGCTTTTAATTGTTTAAAAATGACATTAGTTTTTGTTTTGTGTTTAGCGCATCTTGTGCGGATTTTGTAAAGATCTGCTTAATTTGTGGGTCTACTGCTTGTGATGAATACGTATTTAGTTTTTGATAAATGGTTTCGTGTGCTCCAATTAAATGTCTTAAATTTTGTAGTTCAACTTGATTTAAATCTGCCATGAAAATCCTTCCTTTCTAATTTGATTCTCCTATTAGTTTGTACGGATTTTCAAAAAATTATTCAAAAAATTTATAAGGGTCGATGTTCACATCGACCCTTTTTATATTTTATTCATGTTCTCAGGTTGATGAAGGCATCGACCCTTACGTTATATGATTTCTAATCCGGCAAATTTTGCCATGAGACGTTTATGTCCTGCTTTGTCAAAGGTGATGTCTACTTTTAGGTCGTCTCCTTCCTTTTCGACATAATTGATGGTGCCTTCTCCAAATTTTTTGTGGTATACTCGGATTCCTGCTTTGTATTTTGATAAGTCTAGTGTTTCTTCTTTTGGTTTTGTTAGTGAATTTAGGAAGCTTTCGGCACTTCTAAATTGATAGGTGTTTGTTTTGTTTATTTGATTGTTTACTTGTCCTGCTTTTTCAGAGTTCATTTGGTAGGAAGTAACATGTTTATTGGTTTTTCCATATCCCCATGAATACGAGGAGTCTTCGAAGTTGTCTTGCTTTTTTGTGGTTATTTCTTGTAGTCCTTCTACTTTGTCTTCTGGAATTTCTTCTAAAAACCTTGAAATGGAATTGTAACTAGTGGAACCAAATATGGTTCTATGTTTGGCACAAGTAAAAAATAGGTTTTCTTTGGCTCTTGTAATTCCTACATAGCAAAGTCGTCTTTCTTCTTCTAATTCTTTTGGTTCTCCTATGGATTGTCTTCCTGGGAAAATTCCTTCTTCCATTCCTACTAAAAATACTGCTGGGAATTCTAGTCCCTTAGCACTGTGTAAGGTCATTAAGGTAATACTATCTTGTTCTTCTTCTAAGTTGTCAATATCACTTGATAATGTAATACTTTCTAAAAATTCTGCTAGAGTATTTTCTGCTGCTTGTTCTTCAAATTCGATAGCAACGGTTAGAAATTCTTCTAGGTTGGCAATACGGTTTTCGGCTTCGATGGTGTTTTCTTGTTGCAAGGCTTTGGTATAGCCTGTTTTGTTTAAGGTTTCTTTTATGAAATCCGAAATGGATCGTTCTTCCCTTATTTGCCTTAATTCTTCGATAATGGCAATAAAATCTCGTGAATTTGCATATACTCGGTTTAACCCGTAAGTGTCTGCTTGTTTGATAATTTCATACATCGATACTCCTTGGGTTTCGGCTAATTTTTGTACTTGCTCTAAACTGGTTTTTCCAATACCTCGTTTTGGTTCATTAATAATACGCGTTAGGCTTAAGTTATCATTGGTGTTATGTAAAAATCTTAAATAGGCAATGGTATCTTTAATTTCCTTTCGTTCATAGAATTTTAAGCCACCAATAATTTTGTAAGGAATGTCTTCTCTTACTAAAATTTCCTCAATGGCACGGGATTGTGTGTTCATTCGGTAAAGAACGGCAATATCGGAATAGTGGTAATATTCTTCCCTTTTTAAATGATTTATTTGTTCTACAAGATAGCGTGCTTCGTCGTATTCGTCTTCTGCTTGGTAGGCTTTTGGAAGATTCCCCTCTTCATTTTCGGTCCATAGTTTTTTATCGTATTTTACTTCATTGTTTTTGATGACGGAATTGGCTGCATTTAGAATATTTTTGGTACAACGGTAGTTTTGTTCTAGTTTGATGATTTTTGTACCCGGAAAGTCTCTTTCAAAGTTTAGGATGTTTGAAATGTCGGCTCCGGCGGAAACTGTAAATTCCCTGGTCATTATCACCGAACTACGGTAATGTTTCCATATCTTGAGGCAAATAAGGATACTAGCATAAATTGGGCTTTATTGGTATCTTGGTATTCGTCTACTAAGACGAATTTGAATTTTTCGGAATAGTATTCTAAAACATCTGGATTTTCGGTTAAAATTTTTATGGTGAAATTGATAATATCATCAAAATCAATGGCATTGTTTTGTTTTAACCTTTTTTGGTATAAGGTATATACTGCCCCTATTTTTTCTTTTCGGAAGTCTCCGTTGGCCCTTGCTAAATAAGTGTCTGGTTCTAACATTTCGTTTTTGGCATTACTAATTTCATAGGCAATGATACGGTCGGTAAACATTTTGTCATCGATTGCTAGTTCTTTTAGGCAATTTTTTATCATTGTTTTTTGGTCACTGGTATCGAAAATAACAAAAGAGGAATCAAATCCCATGCGGTCAATGTATCTTCTTAAGATTCGTACACAAATAGAATGGAAGGTGCCCATCCATATGTCTTTTCCCTCTTCTCCTACAATTTTTTCTACTCTTTCTTTCATTTCATTTGCCGCTTTATTGGTAAAGGTAATGGCTAAAATGTTCCATGGTTTTACCTTTTTTTCTTGTACCAAATAGGCAATTTTATGAGTTAATACTTTTGTTTTTCCACTTCCTGCTCCTGCAATAACCAAGCTTGGTCCTTCAAAAGTAGTAACTGCTTCGTATTGTTTATCATTTAATCCTTCTAATATTTCCATGTTTTTTCTCCTTTTGTTTTCCAAATTTTTGTTTGTGTTTCTTTATTATAACCGATAAGTTAGAAAAAATCAATTCTTTTTTCTAACTTATCGGTAGTTTCTATAAAAGGGGACGCCTAACATGCTCCCCCTTTTATTTTGACGTATTTTATTCATAAAAATAGGATATGATTCCTGTATAAATTCCCCATGCTAGTTTATCTTGGTATTCTTCATTCATTAACTGCTTTTCTTCTTCTTCATTTGACAAAAAGCCACATTCCACAATACTGGTTGGTATTTCCACATTTTTGATAATATAGACATTGTCTATTTTTAGTGGCACTCGCTTATTTTCTTTTTCAATTGCTTCATTTAGGGAATTTTGAATACTAGTCGCAAGTTTCTTGCCCTGCTCATTTCCGTCTTTATAGAAAGTTTGCCAACCATAATACTGGTTTTGTGGTATTTTGTTTAAGTGAATACTAACAAAAATATCTGCACTCGACTCGTTTCCCATTTTTACTCTGTTTTTGATGTCTGAGGCTTTTTTTTGCCTTAGGGTTTTGGAATCCATGTTATAGATTGCTTTGTCATCCGAACGGGTAAGAATAACATGACACCCACTTTGCTCTAATAATTTTTGGACTTTTAGTGTAATGGCTAAATTGGTTTTTGCTTCTGTTGTACCATTTTTGGATTCTGCCCCTTGGTCTTCTCCGCCCATGCCCGGGCGTCTAGTATAATGGTTTTTCCACTTACTGGTAAGCTTACGGTTTCTACAGTTTTATACATATAATTTGAACCAAATAGAAAGCTAAAAACAGAAAGGAATACCGCTCCTAAAATCAATAACATTCGTTTTCTTTGTAATAAAATCATGCTTTTTCTCCTAATTTTCTTTTTGCTATTATTGTATGCACTTTTTTATTGAAATATGATTTCATTTCTCTCCTGCTTCTAAGGCATTTTTTATGGCGATGTTTACTAGTTTATAAATGGACAGATTGTATTTTTCTTTCATTTGTTCTAATTCTTCAAATAATTCTTCTCGTATTAATAGTGAACGCTGTTCGGATATTTCGCCTTTTGGTTTTTCATAGCTTGTTATATTTTGGGTTTGGATGAATTCTTCAATACAGGCATTAATTAATTGATTTGTTGATGTTTGATACCTCGTTTTTGCTAATTCCTTTAGCTTTTCATAAAAGGTATTATCAATAACAATTGTCTTTTTTAATAAATTACCTTTCTTCCAAAAACGGTCAAATGCTCCCATATCTTTCTCCTTTTACTTCGATATATGATATGGTTATGATATGTATTTTTTAACAATCTATGTATCCTGTTTTTTCTATGTTTCGTTTCTTATATTGTTTTTTTACCATGATTTATCACCAAAAGGCTTCTATTTTCATATAATAATTTAGGTGATTTTATGAGTATCGTTTCAACCAATATTCCTTATTCTTCTAAGGTTTTATATGATAATTTACAACAATTACAAAAAACATATCCTTTTTTAAATCGAAAGACCATTGGTTATAGTGTGCTTGGAAAACCATTGTGGGTGGTTACTCTTGGAAATGGTCCAAAAGAAATATTTTACAACGCAAGTTTTCATGCAAATGAGTGGATTACCACTCCTGTTTTAATGAAATTCATCGAAGATATGGCAAGCGGTGTCGTTTCGGATTCCACTTTACTTGGCGTTTCGGTTCGTAATTTATTACATACGACTACCATTCATTTATGTCCTATGGTAAATCCTGATGGTGTGGATTTAGTAACAGGAGCTTTGCCAATAACTTCTCCTGCTTATCGTACTGCTAAAGAAATTGCTGATTCGTATCCCACCATTCCTTTTCCTGATGGATGGAAAGCGAATTTGAATGGTGAAAGTCTGATTAACTTCCACCTTTTTGTTTTCAAAAAATAATGTAGTTATATTCTACATTTCTATTGTCTTTACTATCATAATTATATTACATTTTTATTATTTAAAATCTTCTCAATTTCAATAAATTCATCTATATTTTCATTTATAGTATTTAATGGTGCAAAGTTAAATGAAATAAAAACATTTTTATCCTTATCTATCTCAATTTTATCAATCAATCTAAATAAATAGGATTTATCTACTTCTTTCATTTCTAAAAACTCGTTTATAGTTTTATTCATTTGTTCCTCATCATTTTTATTTTTAATATGTTGCTGACCTTGTAGTAATTGAAATCTATCCATTAGTTCACTTTTTTCATTTATTAATTTATCTCTTTCATTAACAAACCTAGCAGATATTCTTGTAAAATCAATATCAGTCAATATACCATTTAATTTATCATTATATAAGCTATCCAGATTTTTGTTAATACCAGCTATTTTAATATCTATTACTTCAATTTGCTTTTTTACAGATGCTACTAAATCGATTGACTTATTTTTTACTTTTTTATAAGTTTCTTCTAACATCGTACGATTAGCATATATCCTACAAACTTGCCTTACAATTTCAAGTATTCTTTTTTCAAACTTTGGGTAATTCAAATTTCTTACATAGCAACTTCTTTTTTGATAACCTGTATCTACTATATATGGAATCTTTGGTCTGTTACTATTATGATTTACTTTTAATACAATTTGCATTTGCCAACCGACAATGTTTACAATATATAAGTCCTCGTAATAGATAATCATATTGTTTTACAACTTTTTTGGCTCGTTCTCTATGTATTATTTGAGCTTTCTCAAATACATTTTTATCAATAATCGCTTCATGTGTATTATTAACTCTTATATGTCTTTCTTTTTCCACTTTACGAAGTTTTTTCACTTTGTATGAAACAACAGATACTTTATTTTGAACTGTATTGCCTATATAAACTTCATTTTTTAACATATCGCATATGGTAGTTGCATTCCAAAAATAATTGCTCTTATTTTCATTTTGAATAATACCAGTATTTCTATATCCAGAAGGACTTAAATAATGATTTTTATTTAAGTATTCAACAATTAACTTACTTCCAGTTCCATTTACATACATATCAAATATTTTCCTTACTATATCTGCAACATTATTATCAATAATTAATTTGTTTTTGCTGTTAGAATCTTTTTTGTATCCGATATGCTGGTGTACTGCATAAATATTCTCCTTGCTTTTGTTTTTCTTTGAATACACTTCTAATTTTCTTCGATATATCCTTTGCATACATATCGTTTAAAATAGCTTTAAACGGTGTAATATCATTATTTACCGTTTCGCTATATGTATCTATTCCATCAAGTATTGAAACATACCTTACCTGATTTTCTGGAAAGTAGTTTTCTATGTAATAACCTGTTTTTATATAATCTCTGCCAAGTCTTGATAAATCTTTTGTTATTACCATATTAATTTTTTGATTTTCAATATCTGCAATTAATCTATTAAACTCTGGTCTATCAAATGTAGTTCCTGATACTCCATCATCAACATATTCATCTAAAATGTTTAAGTCTTGCTCTTTTAAATATCTTTCAATTATTTTTCTTTGATTTCCAATACTCTCACTTTCTTGCTTATCTCCATCTTCTCTTGACAATCTTATATACATGCCGTACTTTATAGCTTTTAGTTATTAGTTTAAACATTTCACTCCTTCCCATAAAAATATTTACAGTAGTATTATCATAACGTAGTCTTTATTTTTTGTCAGCTACATTTTTAATATTTTTATTATGAGTTTTCTTTTCAGTAAAATCGTAAAACATTTTACAAACAACTTTATCAATAGACTGTTTTGCTTTATTAAATTTACAGTATATTTTTATATCATCTTTTTTCAAAACATACACCTCTTAATAATGTTTATTATCATTTAAGTATGATATTCGCATATTGAAAAAAATTTTATTTACAAATCAAACTTAAATAATTTATAATCACTATACATTTATTTTGAAGATTTTTATTAAAATGGGTACAGAAAAAGAAATTTGGGTAGAAAAAAAGATGAAACTTTTTTCAAATTTCATCTTTTCAAATCAAAAAAGTATTTTTTTGATTTCGAACTAATCTATTCCTAAAATTTTTCAATTTTTTATTTATAATTATATTCAATATTTATAGGATCATTTTTAATTCCCAAAGTTCGCCAGCTTGGTGTCTTGACACCCTTTTGGCTGTTTAGGAGAAAATCTCCTAATACCTTTTTAGCCCTCTGGGAGAATATTTTTTATTCATATTTACGAAAAAAACTATGATTTAATTCATAGTTTTTAATCTATGTATTTTATGATAATAATTGTTTTAATATGTTATCAATATCAGGAAAAATAATATTTTTCATACCATGATTATATAAATTTAATACTTTATTTGCTTTACTTATTATTTCATTTTGTAACTTATTTGATAAAGTAATTGCAACTTTATTTTTTATATATTGGCTTTCTATATACTCCTCTGTTACTGGAAACATATTTTGTATTAGAAATGTGCTATATGTATTTGCAACATATCCAAAAACTATTGTATCTATGGATGGATTTTTTCCTAATTTTATTTGTTTTTGAATTTTATTTTCATATATCTTTTTATATTTATCAACTTTAGTACTAACTGGAACAAACCATATAATTTTGTCATTTTCTTTACTTTTAAAACAAAAATAACATGGTCTTTTAATTCCATTTTCCTTATTTTTCATTAATTCTGGATCATTTATAATATCAAAGAAATCATCTTTTACAAAATAAAAACAACCAACCTCTATTTGCATATTTTTTGCTCCTTATATAAGTTAAGGCTTACCTTTTTTGGTAAGCCCCATTAAAATTTATTCACTCTCTCATTTATACCTCGCTAAAGAGGCAGCGACAAACACATTTATTCACTCTCTCATTTATACCTCGCCAAAGGGGCGGCGACAAACACATTTATTAAAAACAATGATGTTCTTAATTATTATATTCATAATACCACAAAATATGCCACATGTCAAACAGTATTTTTATTTTGTAAATATTTTTATCTTTTCTAATTATATTTTTCTTATATGGAAGTTAATCAACCTCACAGGTGTGGATTTAAAAATCTACCAACCAATTTGCAAAGTCTTGTAAATAAGACTTTGCTTGTTTTTTATTTACCCTTTGTACTCTCCACCATTTATATGCATTACTTGACCTGTAACATAGGATGAATCATCACTTGCTAAGTATATAAATAGTGGTGCTATTTCATAAGGATGCCCAGCTCTTCCCATTGGTGCGTCTGAACCCAGTGTTGGTATTTTTTCTGCTTCCCAACATGCTGGTTGTAGTGGAGTCCAAAATACACCAGGCGAAACTGCATTTACTCTTATATTTTTATCTGCTAAATTCGTTGCAAGTGACCTTGTAAATCCTACAATTGCTCCTTTACTTGTTACATAGTCTATTAGTTCTGGTTCTCCTTTAAATGTGGTTATTGATGTTACATTTATAATACTTGCACCTGGTTTCATATGTTTTAAAGCTCTTTTGGTTAAATAAAACATAGAATATATATTGGTTTTCATTGTTAAATCAAATTGTTCATCTGTTATATCTAATAAACTTTTTTGTTGATATTGTACTCCTGCATTGTTTACTAATATATCAATTTTGCCAAATGTTTTTATAGTTTCTTCCACAATTTTATCGCAGAAATTAGTGTCTTTTATATCTCCTGCAAGTAATAAACATCTACCACCCATTCTTTCAATGAATTCTTTTGTTTCTTCTGCATCTTTATGTTCATCATAATAGACAATAACAACTGTTGCTCCTTCTTTTACAAATCCAACTGCTGTGGCTCTTCCAATTCCCGAGTCTCCTCCTGTTATGATTGCAACTTTATTATATAATTTTCCAGCTGGCCTGTAATATGGATTATTAAATATAGGTCTTGGTGTCATTAAGTATTCCATTCCTGGCTGTTTATCTTGATGTTGTGGTGGAAACTCTATCCTATAGTCTTTACATATTCTACCATAACCTTGATTGTCTATGTATTTTAGCCCATAATCATCCTGTCCATTATTGTTTGAAGTATAATAATCATAATTCATCTTTCTTCACCTCTACTATCTATATTCTAAATAGCAATTGGGTGTGCATGTTTAAAATTTCTCTAACTTATCTTTAAAGATTTCTCACTAATTAATTCTTCAATTTTGATAAATTCTTCTAGATTCTCATTAATAGAATTTAGTTTTGAAAAGTTAAAATAGATATACACATTTTTGTCTTTGTCAATTTCAATTTTATTGATTAATCTATATAAATATATTTTATCTATTTGCTCCAATTTCAAAAAGTTTTCTATTAATTCATCTAATTGTTTTTCTTCTGTTGTTTTGTTTTTACTGCTTATTTTTTCTTCTGATCCAATTAGTCTTTGCTCTAATTCTTCTTTTTGTTTTGTTAAATTCGTTCTATCAAATATAAGTTTTTGCGATACCCTAATGTAATCTTCTTCAAGAATGATGCCTTGCAATTTATCCATATACATCTTATCTAAGTTGTTATTTATATCTAATATAGTTTTATCAATTTGTTCTATTTTTCTCTTATATCCTTCTCTTATATCAAGTATTTTGTTTTGATATTTTTCATAAATAGAATAAAAAATTTCTTTATCAGCATATATTTTGCATATCTTTTTAACAACATAAATAATATGCTTTTCAAACTTTTCATAATTGATACTTAATGGATAACAACCTCTTTTTTTATAGTCTGCACATATTATATATGGATGTGATTGTGCGTTTTTTCTTGAATTTTTCTTAAGCACAATTTGCAGTTTTCTTTTGCAATGATAACAGTAAAGTAATCCCCTTAATAAGTAATCATATTTAAGTTTTGTATTTGTTCCTCTCTTTTCAAGAATACATTGTACCTTTTCAAATATGTCTTTATCAATAATGGCTTCGTGTGTATTGTTTACTCTTATTTGATTTTCTTTTTCAACTGTTCTTATTTTATGTACTTTATATGATACAACTGATTTCTTATTTTGGACTGTATTTCCGATATAAACTTCATTTTTTAGCATATTGCATAGTGTTACTTCATTCCAATTATAGTTTATTTTGTTTTCATCCTGTACCAAACCAGTTTTTCTATAACCAGTAGGGGATAAGTATTTGTTGGAATTTAAGTAATTTACTATTTCTACACTACCATGTCCATTTGCATACATATCAAATATTTTTTCTACAATGTTCTTTACTTGTTCATCAATAATTAGCTTATTTTTAATGCTAGGATTCCTTTTATATCCGATATGCTGGAGTGCTACATAGATATTCGCCTTGTCTTTGTTTTTCCTTATAAACACTTCTAATTTTCTTTGAAATGTCTTTAGCATAATAATCATTCATAATTGCTTTAAAAGGTGTTATATCGTTATTTGTGCTATCAATATAGGTATCTATACCATCTGTTATTGCAACATACCTAATATTGTTTTGTGGAAAGTAATTTTCTATGTAATGCCCTGTTTTAATATAGTCCCTTCCAAGTCTTGATAGATCTTTTGTTATAACCATATTAATAGTTCTGTTCTCAATATCTTGTAGCATTTTATTGAATCCAGGTCTATCAAATGTAGTTCCAGAGATACCATCATCAACATATTCTTTGATTAGCTCTAAATCATTCTCCTTTACATATCTTTGCAAAATATTTCTTTGATTACCGATACTTTCGCTTTCCTGCTTGTCGCCATCTTCTCTAGATAGTCTTATATAAATTCCGTACTTTGAAGTTTTGGTATTTCAAGTTTAGCATTTAACCTCCTATCCGTAATCATCTACTACAACAATTGTAACGTGCTCAAAATAATTTTGCAAATACTTTATTATAATTACTTAACTTTTATTTTTAAATTTTCTATATAATCTTTAAAAATTAATCCTATTGTTTCTTTAACTCCCTGCTTTTCTTCTGTAAAAATGCAATATGTATTAAATTCTAATTTATCTTTTGGGTTATCTTTTTTATCTTTATTCACATTGACATCAGCTCCTTTTCATTTTTTCATTAAATCCTTTTAATACAGAATATTAAAGAAAATGGCTTGTTATGACACTTAAAACAAGTGTATTTGTCAATGTGCTGTTTAGTATTTCTATATATAAGCCCTGTTTTTATACCAAAAGCGAAGCTATTTTTGAAAAGTTTTTACTTTTATAAGAAAAAAAGACCTAATATATGTTTTCACATATTAGATCTTTACTTAGCTAATTTTCCTTTAATTTTATTTACTGCTGTTATATTTATTTTCTCTAACACTCATAAAGCTTTATCTCGCAATTCTTTAGTCCTGGATTGTCTATTATTCCTTTTTCATTAGTCCCATTAAAGTATCCGTTAATTGCTCTTATTGTTTCACCATGAGTTACTAAAAGAATATTGTTATCTTTATATTCTTGTTTTAATTTATCAAGTAATTTCCATACTCTATTACATAAACTTTGTATTGTTTCAATTTCTTTATATTCCTTATTTATTTGATAATTATTTAGTATATCTGAATTTATTAATTCATCATTTATTTCTTTTCTTATCATACCTTCAAAAATTCCATATCCGCGTTCTTTTAATGATTCTTCAAATATAATGTTACACTTTACTGCTTCATTAATAACTTCAGCTGTTTTTCTTGCTCTTTTTAATGGTGAACTTATGATTAAATCAATATTATAATCTTTTATTAATTCTTTTAATTTTTTTGCCTGTTCTATTCCAATTTCATTTAATTCAATATCTGTTTTTCCTTGAATTCTACCTTTAGCATTCCAATCAGTTTGACCATGTCTAACAACATAAAATTTCATGCCTTATTCTCCTTCTATTAATACTTTTAATTTATCTGGGAAATTAACTGTCATTCCCTCTATATTTAACCTATATACTTTTTGCATTATTTCTTCATCACGAATTCCCCATAATCTAACACCTAACTTGTTGCTATTGGCAAGCTCTATACTACTATTTGATACTTTATCAGCTTTTGGGCAAAGTTGACATCCTTTTATTGATAATAATTTATCAATATTATTTTGACTAATTTCTTCATCAATAAGCCAAGATATTTTTATATCTTTATCAAATTTTCTAATGCTTCAAATATAAAAGATGTAATATAAATATCTTCTTTACTTTTACTATATTTATCAATTATTTCTAATGTTTGTTTTTCTATTCCTATAGTCTTTAGCTCTATTGCAAATGTTAAGTCTTTAGATAAAAATTTCTTTGCAAACTCTTCAAAAAGTACAATTTTTTCATCTTTGTATTTTAAATCAAACCAACTTCCAAAATCAAATTTTAACAATTCATTATAAGTATAATCACTTATTGTTCCTATACCATTTGACTTTTTGTCTATAAAATCATCATGAAATATAACTATTTTCCCATCTTTAGTTTTTTGTAAATCTAACTCAATTCCATTAGCTTTTAATTCTAGCGCTTTTCTAAAAGCGCTCATAGTATTTTCAGGTGCATAAGCTGATGCACCTGTATGTGCATAATTAATAAATCTGTTCATAAATTATTCTCCTATTTATTTAACTTTGAATTATGTTTTATATCATTTTTCCATACTGCATATATTCCTGTAATCAATAATATTAAATCTCCTAATACCATAAACCAACTATTATAATAAATGTAATATGATCCATATAATATTCCTGTTGTAATTCCAGATATTCTAACCAGTTTCATATTTGATTGCCATAGACAATAAGTTCTAATAAGCGAACCTATTGTTGGCAATAGTGAAATTAGTCCTCCCCACGTTAAAATACAATTAACTATAATAATACTTTCAAACAAAAATAGTATTATTAAATACAGTGTTTTGCTAAATTTTTCTTTATTTATAAATAAAAAAGTCCTTATAAAATTAATTATACTTAAAATTGCACCTGTATAAGCTAATATTATAAAATCATAAACTGCTTCGAATAAGCAATTTAATGATTGAACCACCAAAGACTTTTTTCGTTCTTTTATACAAATACTTACTATTAATGCTACAAATGCTAATATACTAAATGTTATTCCTATTTTCATAATTTTCTCCTATATTTTTCTCTATATTAGCATAAAAATAAATTTTTATCAATTATATTACAATTTTTTAATTTGCATATCAAAAAAACTATATGCTTTTATACATATAGTTTCATTTTTATATTTATGCAACTTTTTGCTTTCACTTTTTTATAATTAAATTATCTATGTGGTATGCTTTTCTACCACATTATTACTTAACTTTTTGCTAACAACGTTTATACATAGTTTTTCTAACACATTTCGTATTTTGTAGCCCTATTCTATACTCATTTTTCCAGTTTGTCAAGACCTATTTAAAATTTTCCCATTTTTTCACAAACTTTATTTTTTCTTTTTGTGTACAATGCTATTTTATATTAAATTATCAAAATTTCTTTGACTATAATATATTCTTCTTATTTCCATTATATTGTTTTTTACAACATAAAATATTGTATAATTTTTTACATTTATTTTATAATATTTTACTTCTCCATTTTTAATTGTTTTAAAAACTTCGTACGCTTCTGGAGCTTCGCTTCTTATCTCAATTTGTTTCACTACTTCATTATAAAAATTATCTGCTGCTATTTTATTTTTAAGTTCATATGTAATGTAATACAAAATATTATTAAATTGTGAAATAAATGTTGGAAGATATTCTATTTCATATTTTTTATTTACCATCAATTATCCTCCTTGCCATTTGTTTCATTTCTTCATGAGAATGGCATTTAGTGTTAGGATTATTAGCTTCTTCCTCTGCTTCTTCTAGAGCTTTATCAATATCAATGACTCCAAATCTTGTCTCTAAAGCTTTTTCTTTATCTAAACTTTTTAGCATTTCTGCATATTTCTCTAAACTTAAAACTACCATTGAACCATATCCATTTTTGGTCAAATAAACTGCTTCATCTTCTTTTAAAACTAAGTCCTCTATTTCTGGATATTTATTTCTTAAATCTGACACTGGTCTAATATTAATCATAGCTCACACTCTCCTTTACATTTATTATCAATATTTTATCATTATTTTATCTCAAAATCAATTGTTTTAATAAATAATTTTCACTTTTTTAATATTAATAGTTTAACTAATGCTTTTTTATTATTTGTTTCTTTAGCATATTTTATTAATTTTTCAAAATTTAAATTACATTCTCTTATGATATTATATAAGATTTTATTTTCTTTCTCTACTTCAATATGGATATTATCTTTATTTTCTAAAATATCTAAAAATTGTAAATATTGATGATTTTCGTTTGTTATTTGCATTTTAGGTTTTATAATGTATGTTCTTAATTTATCATCATATTTTTTATAATATTTACATTCATTTGTTACTATTTCCATTACATTAGGAACTAATGTTATAAATCCTATCCAATTAAATAATTTAGCCCCTGTTATATATCCTTTTATATTGCCTTCTCGATCTTTTAAATATTTTAATTTTATCAATCTTGTATAGTCTAATCCAGTTTCTCCAAAAACACACCTTCCAGGTTTATAATAAATTCCTCTATATGCAGATTTTATAATTCCTTTTCTTTTTAACTTATTTAATATTATACTTACATTCTTTATAACATTATCTTTTTTATCACATTTTTTTGTGATATATTTTTTTACATCTTCTATAAATATAGGCTCAGTATCTTGATAATTTTCGATACACTCTTGAACTAATTTAGAAATGTTCATTACTTTCACCTTCTAATTTTACATATTATATAATAACATCATGTATCTATTTTGGTAATTTGTCAATTTTATTTGTCAGCCCTTTTATTTAATTTTCTATGATTTACTTCTTGCCATATATCTAAATCTAATTTTTTATCAATTAACTTTATCATTTCTTTTTGATTCTTTAAAATCTCAAGCATTTTAAATTTTAGTTCTTCTCTTTCGTATTTATCAATTTGTGTAGCAAATATCGCAATATGTTTTATACTTTTATTCATTTCTTTTAATATCTGTGTATTATCTGAATATGCTTTTAATATTTCATTTTTTCCTACTAAGTCAATATTAGTTACCTTTTCATAAACTGCAGAATCTCTTATATATTTAGATAATTGTTTATATCCATAATATTCTGCTTTTGCTTTTATTAAAATCTTTTCTTCTTCAGATACTCTTGCTTTTATCATTTCTGTTCTATTATCTGAATTTAATTCCATTTTAACTCACTCCTTTATATACTAAAACTTCTTTGTTATAAAATATCAATACTAGCAAATCAAAATTTGATATTTTTAGCAAAAGATTTTTGATCCGAATATTGTGGCATTTTTTAATGCCCAATATTCGCCGGCTTGGTCCAATGGACCACAAATTGCCGTTTAGGAGAAAATCTCCTAATACCTTTTTAACCCGCTGGGAGAATTTTTTATTCATTTTTTATAAGTCTTCGTTTGATTTTTTCATCAAAATTTTTAATTTATGTATTGTGAATTTGCATACAAACTATTCAAAAATTCTTCTGAATATTCTCTTTGATTTGTATAATTTGAATAACCCTTTTTATTAGTTTTAATATTATTTCTTATACTATTATCTTCCACTTTTTGATGGATAGCCTGTCCATTTTTTGATTGATACTGGTATCCAATATTTAATGGATAGGGTACATCATTTATATAAATTTTTCTTTGAATAATTTGCTTATTCTCATTTCTAATTACTTCAACAATTATAAAATTTCTTTTGCTTAAATCTGAAATCCAATTTGAAATTGTTTTAGGATTTACACCTAATTTTTCTGCTAAATATTTATTTGTTGCAAAACAATATCCTTCTTTATAAGCAAGTGATGTTATAATTGCATATAATAATTTTTCATTTGCTTTTAGTTCTTTATTGTATAAAATTGTTGCTGGAATTATAGAATAATATCCAACATTATCTTGATTTTCTTTCATATACCACTCCAATTCTAGCAGTAATTTTGCATAAAAAATACAGGGTTTCTCTTTTGAAATACGAATTGACAAATTCTAAAAAATAAATTTTCAAGAATTTGTACCAATTCGCATACTTTTCTCGTATGGAGCTTTCCTTCGTTAATACTCGGAACTTCCAACGATAAAAGAAACTCTGTAATATAGATGATTACTGCGTTTTATTAAATTATTTTTGTGGTTGGTATATTTTTAATACCACAGGTGTGGATTTAAACTTACAATTTCCTGCACGGGTGGGAAAAGGCAAAAGAAATTAAATATGCACAAGGGTTTACTTCTCCTGCTCCTCGTGATTTTGTTGGGTTTGGTCCTTTAACAGAACCCGAGGCACTAGCTGTTTATGATTATACGCTTTCTCATTCGTTTCGTTTGGTGCTTGCTTATCATACACAAGGCAAAGAAATTTATTGGAAATTTCAAGATTATTTGCCAGAGCAATCTCATTATATTGGTGAGCGTTTTTCGGAAGTTAGTGGCTATGTTCTTTCCGATACTCCTTATAATTCTAGCTTTGCTGGATATAAGGATTGGTTTATTCAAAATTACAATTTACCTCGGTTATACCATTGAGGCAGGTTTTGGAGAAAACCCTCTTCCAATTTCGCAGTTTAATGAGATTTATCGTGATAATTTAGGTATTTTATTACTGGGGGCTGTTTTAGGGTAATATGAAATCATATTACCCTAAAACAACGATTATTTCATTATTTCCCACATTTCTTGTTTGAATCCTATTAAAATTCCTTTATCTGATAGGAGAATGGGCCTTTTTATTAGCATACCATCACTTGCTAGTAATTCTATTTTTTCTTTTTGTGTCATGGTGGTTAGTTTTTCTTTTAGATTTAATTCTTTGTATTTTAGCCCACTGGTATTAAACCATTTTTTTATATCATATTTGCTTTCCTTAATCCATTTGGTTAATTCTTCTACGGTTGGTGTTTGTGTTACGATATTTCGCTCTACAAAGTCAATTCCATTTTCTTCTAACCATTTTTTAGCTTTTTTACAGGTAGAACATTTTGGGTATTCTATAAATATATTTTGCATATTACTTTCCTCCTATTTTACTAATTTTTTTCTTTTATCTCATAATTACCATTTATATATCTCAGTATTGTGCCTTCCGTAGCCTCTTGTATTATCTCTTCTGGAATATTGACCTCTTCAAATTCTGTTTTGGAATTTTGTGTGATGTCTCTTAAAAATCGGTTATTTCCTACTTCTTCTGTTACTAAATATTCATGTCCTTCTTTTCGGTGGTTTTCTAAATTGTTTTCTTGTTTTTCCAATATGTCATTTGCCATATTGTTTATGGCTGTTTGTAATTCTTTTGTTGCAAGAGTATCTACTACATATTCTCCATTTTCCAACACACATACATCGTTTACTTGTATGTTTTTTGGCATATCTTGCTTGTTTATTTCCAGTTCTTCTATTTTACCATCTTGTACCTTAAATATCGTGTACGCTTCTAAATTATAATGCCTTTCATTATTTTTCCAATACACTTTTTTATTGTCTTTTACAAAATATAGTTCCTTCTTTTCATTTTCTTTTGCATATGCTAGTATGGTATCTCTTTCACCAAATCGAATCGCATTTTCATTTCCCGTTGCTACTTGTTTTCCTTTTAATATACTTTCTATGATAGGAAGGTTCTGTGTTCCTGAATTTTCAAGATTATTTTTTATATTACTTTCTAAATATTCGGATAATTCCTTCATAAAACCTTGTACTTTTTTGTTTTCTTTTATACTTTGAAATACATCTCTAATCACTTCTAAATTCAATATTTTTCCTCCTTTTATTTGATTTTTTATGGTGGAAATCTACTATTGATTCATAGTAGTAAGAATTAACTAGAAGTCATTATATCCTATTTTTTCTTAATTTACAACCGTTTTTTCGGTTTATTCTTCAAAACTTTCTCCTGTTTTGTAATCAATGATAATTCCTGGTTGTACATTATAACAATACACATGAAAACAAATTCCTTCTCCTTTATCTTCTACCGATTTTGCCTCTATTTCTACTCCGCTTGCTAGTTTGTTATCTCCTTCAAATATTGGTGTTACGCGGTATAGTACATGATAATTGGGGTTGTCTTTTATGTACTGGGCTACCATATTTTCAAATGGTAACATGCCTTGGGTATTTAGGTATCTTGTTCCTGTAATTAGATTTTGTTTGTTGGCATTTTCTCCGGCTTAATTGCCAACCAATTAAATGACAACGATTGTATAAATATTTGTCTTTGATTTTGTCATCATATCGTTTTTGTACCCAACCGGAAAGGTCTTTTACGCTTCCAATTTCGCCACGTTCTTCCCCCTCTTTTGGCATGGTTTCTTTACCAACATTGGCAAATGCTACTCCACTTCTTCCAAGGTTGTCCCAATTACTATAGTTTTCAAAAGGTTTTGTTGTGTTGTCGTCTTCTTCAAAGTATGGTATGTTTCCGTTTACTTCTATATACGGATTTCCTGCATATTCTGGTATTTGTGATAAGTCTTGGACATTAACAAAAGAAGATATTTTATTTTCTACATTACGACTCTTATCTGGTTTTTCTAGGTTTTGTGTTATATACCCAAACCCTATCATACAAAGAATGGTAATAAGGGACACCATTGTTTGCCACATATTTCGTTTTTGATTTCGCTCTTTTTTACTCCTACCCATAGGTTCACCTCTTTTTATTCACTTTTCTTTTTTGGTTATCCTATATTCTCTATGTTACTACAATTTATTATATTTGGTATGAACTCCTTTCGCTTTTTCGACTGGATACTTTTTCTTTGTCTTTTCTAACTTAGTCAAAATAATTTCTTCTGGGTCTACTTCTAATTTCATTGCCATTTGTATGCAATAAGTAAATACATCTGCTAATTCTTCGTAAACTTCTTCTTTGTTATAGTGATTATCCCATTGAAAACACTCTAACAATTCTCCTGCTTCTATGCAAATTGATTTTGCAAGATTTTCTGGCGAATGAAACTTATCCCAATCTCGTTCCTCATTAAATTTCTCAATTTCTTCTATTATTTTTTTCATTTTTTTGCACTCCTATCTATTTGGTTATATCATAAAAATCTTATTACCACAATAACAATTCCTTCTTTTGTAAGTAATTTTAACTTTTGTTTCATCCAAAAAGAGAGGTTACCATACCAAAACCTCTCTTTTTCATGCTTATTCCTTAACAATAAAATTTGCTCTTACATTGAAAAATCATCAATTAATCTACATTGTTCTTTATACCAAGCAGGATTACAAATCATGATAATTTGACAATCTCCTTCCCAGAAATATATTTCTTCTTTATCAATTAAAATGACATCTCCTTTGTCAAACTGTATTTCCTCGTTTCTTTTATGGATTACTCCTTTTCCTTCTAATATGTAGCATATTTCTTTGCATTTTAAATTGGTACAATATCCTTTTTGTGGATATCTTCCTTGTATTGTATTAATACAGAAATCTAAATCTTTATCTTGTAATTTTAAGGAATATTCTAATAACTGACTGGTATCACTATTAATTACTTTTTTTACTTCTTCTTTCTTTACAATTTTCATAAAAATTTCCTCTTCTCTATTTTAACTTTAACATATACAATCTTCTCAAAAATCCATTCGATAATCTTGTTTCTTTTACGAAATTTAATCCTACTTTCTCTAATGTTTTACAACTACTAATATTATCTGGA
Organism: Clostridia bacterium; assembly: GCA_022796855.1. Taxonomy (GTDB): domain Bacteria; phylum Bacillota; class Clostridia; order TANB77; family CAG-508; genus RGIG8482. The sequence goes on from JAAWJM010000026.1 coordinate 20,801, forward strand.
TGTGCCATTGAAATGATATAATCAAATTCTAATTTCTTGGCTAATTCCAATTCCATTGTTTGTAGTTTTGTTGTTATTCCATTTCCTCTATATTCTGGTAAAACTAAGTTTCCACCTAACTCACATACTTTGGCATTTTCAATTTCAAATTCTTTTTTGAAATCTGCAAGCATATCTTGCGAAACGTATAATTGAGCCATTCCGCACAAGTTTTTCTCGATCATATGCACCGTATAATGGCGCATACTCTTTTTCATCAAACATACTATCTAATTCCCATTGTTCATATGGAATAAAATATTCTCTGTTTTCTAAACCTTGTATTACGGTATCAATTAATTTAAATAATTGTTCTTTATCCTTTTGTTCAATTTTCTGATAAGTTAAGTTCATTTCATTATCCTCCTAATCTTTATAAACTCATTGCATCTTGTTCTCTTTCATATTGTTCTATGATTTGCTTACATGCTTCTTTGGTATATTTTGCTTGTGTATACACTCTACTTCTCCCTATTTCCTTAATTACTTCTATTGCAAATTCTGATTTCTTCGCTCTTACAATTTGACTTCCCAAACATAAATCTTCTATATCTATCTTTTGCCCTTCTATTATTAGTGTTATGCTTCCATTTCTTGCATTTCCTGTTATTTGTATTTTGCTATTTTCATCATCAATCATTTCAAAATGTGGTATTTCTTCTCCTTTTTGGCAACTGGCAAAATATTTTGTTCCTTCAAATAATTTTTTCTTTCTCGATTGGTCTTTACATGTTATTGCATAAATTTGACTAAAATTCGCTTCTTTCCATTTTTCTTCTATTTGTGGTTCTAGTGCTAATAGGTTCTCTTTTGCAAATTTTCGGTCCATTCGTAATGGGGTTCCATATAATTTATACCAAACATCTGAAAAACGGTATAGTTCTTTATTTTGATTAACTTCCTTATGGGTATAACCTCCAAAACAAACCCTTCCTGCTGGTATTGATTGTAAATGATATTCTGCCATTTGTTCTTCACTTCCTATATGATTACTACCAACCGTGATTCGATACTTTTCTTCATTTTTTGCTACTACTTCTTTGGTACAAATCCATATTTTCCCTGAGTTTGTATGTCTTACTATATTAATATCGGTATCTCCATAGGTTGCTCCTTTGGATTGCTCTTCCTGTTCTTTGGTTCTTAACATAGCTTTTATCTTTTGTTTAAACTCTTGCATTCTTTCTTTGCTCATTTTAAAACCTCCTTTAAATCTCTTGCGTGTTTTTTTAATTCTTGAAAGCACTCATACGCTTTTGTTACTTCTCTTTTGTTTTTTGATAGATACCCTCTTTTGCTATTTCCTTCTGGTAGGTCAACAATTAATATGTCTTGATTAATACCATCCCAACCGTTTTCTATTGTTTTTAATAACTCTGGTTTGCTTTTTTGAATTTCTTCATAATCAACAAATAATGTTTTTATATTGCTCTGCATGTATATTTTTAAGGTTTTGTTTTCTTTGAATTCTTTGATTTGGTCTTTGCGAAACAAAAAAATCCTTTCTATCGAAACTCCTCGATTGGCAGCTTCTAGGTTGATTAATCGGAATTTCATTTCTTGTGCATCCTCTGTCCATTCATCTTCTAGCATAGTGGAAGCACACCATAAGTAATCTTCTTTGGTTAGTCTTTCAAAACACTGATTGATTGCCTTATAAAATTTTCCTATTCCTAATGGAGGAGTTCTTTTGTTTTTGTCAAATTCAATGTTTCCGCCATCTGTTGTAATTGCTACTCCTGTTGTATTTTTGAAATGGAGTAATAATTCTATAATGTCTTGTACGATTTCTTTTGAATTAATTAAATTTTCTTTCCTGTCTGGAATGTCTAAAATTAAGGTATTTATTTGGGTTCCAATTTCTTCTTTTAAGATAGGAGCTAATTTCTTCTCAATTTCGGTTTTTCGTTCTTTTTTCTGTTCCACAATTACAATACTTGATTCAGAATGTAATCTCTTGGAAAATTCCATGATAAAAGCTTCTTCTTTTTTATCCATTTGATAAATTGGACAATAAATTAAGCCTTCATAATATTGGCTAATTTCTTCAAAATGATTTTCTAAGGAGTCCCATTGCTTACATTCTACAATATACCCTTCCTTTTGTAAGGTTTGAGTTATTGGTTCTTGTATGTCTTCTTTGCTATTTACTATCATAATTCTTTTTGGTATATGAATGTATTTATAAATATTACTTCTCTTATCGGATGGCTTTCGTGTTCCTTCTGGAATTTCCCATACCATTCCATGTTTCATAGCTCCTTCAATTCGATTTTCTTTGCATAATTTAATGATTCTTCTTTCTGTAATACCCCATATTTCAGAAAATTGTTTTGCTGTTAGATATCCCATTTTTATTCTCCTCTTTGTATTGTTCCGTATACAGAATAATACTGTTTATATTTTTATTTTATACTGATTTCGGAATAATGTCAAGTTTTTTTCAATTTTTATAAAAGAAAAAGTACTAAACAAATACTTATTGTTTAGCACTTTCTCTTTATTTTGGTATTTTATCGTTTAACTTTTGGTAAATGGTTTTCATTTTATCTTCTTTTGTTATTTCTATTACCGAATTAATATCAACCCATTTTACTCCACTATTCTCATCTTCTTTTATTCGTACTGCTTCTCCTTCATCTGCTTCTAACAAAAAGCAACAATCTAAATGTAAATGGGAAGGTACATATTTTCCTTTTTTTATATGGCTATCCACGGTTACTATTTCAAGACTGTAAATACCATCACTTAATACGTTCAAATTCGTTAAACCAGTTTCTTCCCTAGCTTCTTTTAGGGCTACTTGCAATAAGTTGCTGTCTCCATCTGCATGTCCTCCTGTCCATGCCCATGACTGATATATGTTATGATAAATCATTAATACTTTGGTTCTTTGTTTATTGACAATCCAATTTGAAGCTGTAAAATGACACATTTTATTTTCTCTTGTTAGTACATCTTCAAATGTATCAATATACTGTAACATCATTTCTTTGTCGTTTTCCTCTTGTTCATTATATGGTATGTAATTTTCAATTTGTTCTTTTAATCCCATTACTCTTACTCCTCAATTTTCTTTTTTATTGTTTCAATAATTTCTTGATAATTATCATAATTTTTCGTCACATCATCCTCATCACCACTTGAAAAGTTTTTCAAAAATACTGCTTGGAATTTCATAAATTCGCCAACACTTTCAAAATATTCTTTTATATTGCCTACAATTTCTTCGTTTTCCTTTTCCTCTATTTGCCCTACTGTAATAATATATATCGTCTTTCCTTCTAGTAATTCTGAATGAGACATATATGGGTTCAAACGGTCAATGACATTTTTTAAAATACCAGTAATATGGTTCATATAAATTGGTGTAAGGATAATAATTTTGTCTGCTTTTGCTATGTCATTATAGATTTCTTTCATACCATCTTGTAACACACAATATTGTTCTAATCCTTCACTACACTTACAACACCCCAAACAATACTTCATGTCTTTTCCTGCAAGTGATATTGCTTTATCTTCTCTTCCTTTTAAATCTTGCATGATTTGGTAACAATTTCCTTTTCGATTACTTCCACTAATATATACGTTCATACGGAACCCCCTTTCTATTCATCATATCTACTATTTTATTTTTTCTATGTATATTTATCATAATTTACAATATGAATAAAGTCAATAACTTTATTTCAAAAAAACATAGGTATTTTCCTATGTTTTTCGTATTTTTTATAATTGCACTCCTTGTTTTTGTTCCATTTAAGCATGCCAATTTAATTCAATTAAATTATCATGTTTGTGATTTATTATTTGAACGTTTGCAACTTCAAAATGAATTTGAATTTTTTGATTTACTTGGCTTAGATTTATTGGTGATTACAAAAGGAAAAAAAGGAGCAACTTTTATTTTTAAAGAAAATGATACTTTTCAGTCGATTGACCAATCCCCAGAAATGGTGGCAAAAGTACGTGACTCCTCTGGTGCTGGCGATGCTTTTTTTGCCACTGTTATTAAAGAATATGCATATTGTTCTAAAATAGATATAAGCTTTGTTACAAATACTTTTAAGATAGCAAATAAAGCTTCAAGAGATGTTATTTCGGCTTTGGGTAGTAGAAGAATTTAAGATAATTACTGACAAATTTCTACATAAGTGATATAATGTAGATAATTTATAAAGAGGAGGAAATATATGGGTAAATTTGATGTTTCAATTATTATGGGTAGTGATTCGGATTTGAGCGTTATGCAAGATTGTGCGAAGTTTTTGGATATGATGGGAATTTCGTATGAAATGAAAATTTTGTCGGTTCACCGAACACCTGAAAAAGCAATGGAGTATGCAAATGAATTAAAAGAAAATGGTGTGAAGGTGATTGTTGCTGGTGCTGGTGGGGCAGCTCATTTACCGGGGGTATTTGCTGCATTGGTTCCAACGGTTCCGGTAATTGGTATTCCAATTCATACCAAAACATTATCTGGTGTGGATTCTTTGTATTCGATTGTGCAAATGCCATCACGGAATTCCTGTTGCAACGGTTGCGATTAATGGGGCAAAAAATGCTGGTATATTGGCAGCTTCTATGATTGCGATTGGTGATAATACCGTAAAAGAAAAATTGGCTGAATTTAAGAATTCGTTAAAAGATGGGGTTTGTAAAAAGGATGAGAAATTACAGAATTTAGGTTATGCGGATTATTTGAAACAAATGTAAGAACCCCCAGTCGCCTATCGGCGACAGCCCCCTTAGGTAAATGGGCCTTTATGTGGCGGTTTCAATGTAGAATAAAGAAAAGAGGTTTTAAAATGAAAAAGATTAGTAGTGGTAAGGTTCGCGAAATTTATGAGGTAGATGATGATAAGTTATTGTTGGTCGTGTCTGACCGTATTTCTGCTTTTGATTATATTTTGCCTGCCGTTATTCCAAACAAAGGAAAAGTGTTAAACCAAATTTCTGCTTTTTGGTTTGATTTTGTAAAGGATATTATTCCAAATCATGTGATTTCAACCGATATTAAGGATTTCCCTAAAGAATTTCAAACACCAGAATTTGAAGGAAGAAGTATGCTTGTGAAAAAATTAAAAATGCTTCCTGTGGAATGTATTGTAAGAGGTTATATTACTGGTTCTGGTTGGAAGAGTTATAAAGAAAATGGTACGGTTTGTGGAATACAACTTCCTGAAAATTTGCAAGAGTCTGAAAAATTGCCAAAACCAATTTTTACTCCTTCTACCAAAGCAGAAATTGGTGACCATGATGAAAATATTTCGTTTGAGCAAGTATGTGAGAAACTTGGAGAAAAACTTGCTACCAAATTACGTGATAAAACCCTTGAAGTTTATACCAAATGTGCCGAATATGCGGCTTCTCGTGGGGTTATCATTGCAGATACAAAATTTGAATTTGGGTTAGATGAACATGGTGAATTGGTATTAGGAGATGAAGTATTAACACCAGATTCTAGCCGTTTTTGGCCAGCAAACGATTATGTGGTAGGAAAATCTCAAAAAAGTTTTGATAAACAATATATGCGTGATTGGATTAAATCTTCTGGTTATAACCCTGAAACAAAAGCCCCAATCCCAGAAGAGGTTATTAAAACTACAGAAAACAAATATATCGAAGCATATGAATTAATTACAGGAAAAAAATTTGAAGGGTAAAACCCCCAGTCAGCTTCGCTGACAGCCCCCTTAAGTAAAGGAACCTTTATATACTGTTATTTCTTCGAAGTCCATCTCTAGAAAAGCCTCCTTTATTTAAGGGAGGTTAAGATAGCTGTTAACGAACGTTAGTGAGCGTTACAGATATCTTATATGAAATGGCAGTCCGAAGGACTGACGGAGGGTTCTTACAAGATATAAATTTGTATTAATATTAATTTTAGGAGGAAAATAAATGAGAGCATTAATTAGTGTTTCGGATAAAACCGGAATTGTAGAATTTGCAAAATCGTTACAAAACCTTGGGGTAGAGATTATTTCTACTGGAGGTACTTATCAGATTTTAAAAGAAAATCATATATCGGTTATGGAAATTTCCGAATTAACTGGATTTCCAGAATGTTTGGATGGTAGGGTAAAAACACTTCATCCTAGTGTACATGCTGGTATTTTAGCAATGCGTTCAAAACCAAGCCATATGGAACAGTTAAAAGATTTAGGAATTGATACCATTGATATTGTTGTGGTAAATTTATATCCTTTTAAACAAACCATTTTAAAAGACGGGGTTACTCGCGAAGAGGCAGTTGAAAATATTGATATTGGTGGTCCTACTATGCTTCGTAGTGCTGCTAAAAATTACCAAGATGTTAGTGTTGTTACAGATCCTGCTGATTATGAAAAAGTGTTAGAAGAATTAAAGGCAAACGGAAAAGTTTCGGTGGATACGAATTTTTATTTTATGCAAAAAGTATTTGAGCATACAGCCAATTATGATACCATGATTTTTCATTATTTACGTAGCCAAAGACAAGATACTTCTTACCCTAGCTGTCTTTCTCTTACTTTTGAAAAAGTACAAGAAATGCGTTATGGTGAGAACCCTCATCAAACAGGTGCCCTATATAAGGAAGTCGGAAAATGTGAAGGTTCCTTAACTACGGCAAAACAGTTAAATGGAAAGGAATTGTCGTTTAATAATATCAATGATACCAATGGGGCATTGGAGTTATTAAAAGAATTTGAGGAACCAACTGTCGTTGCTTGTAAGCACGGAAATCCTTGTGGTGTTGGTAGTGATGATGATATTCTTAAGGCTTGGGAAAAGGCTTATTCGGCAGATAAAACTTCTATTTTTGGCGGTATTGTTGTATTAAACCGTAAACTTACAAAAGAAATTGCAGAACAGATGGCTAAGATTTTCTTAGAGGTAATTGTTGCTCCTAGTTATGAACCAGAAGCTCTAAACATTCTTTGCCAAAAGAAAAATATACGTGTTTTAGAATTACCAAGTATTTCGGTAAAACAACCATCAAGTGCTTATGATATTAAAAAAATTAATGGTGGTATTATTATTCAATCCATTGATAAAGATTTATTCAATGATGATAATGCTTACCAAGTGATTACCAAAAGAGAACCTACCAAAGAAGAACTTGACGATTTATTGTTTACGTGGAAGATTGTAAAACATACCAAATCCAATGCGATTGTAATCGGAAAAAACAAGCAATCCGTAGGAATTGGACCAGGACAAGTAAACCGTATTTGGTCAACCAAGCAATGTTTTGAACATGCTGTAGAATTAATTGGAGAAACTGCTACAAATGGTGCTGTTCTTGCCTCTGATGCGTTTTTCCCTTTTGATGACTGTGTAGAAGCAGCACATCAAGCTGGTATTACAGCAATTATTCAACCAGGTGGTTCGATTAATGATCAAATGTCAATTGATAAATGTAATGAATATGATATGGCAATGCTATTTACTGGCATGAGGCATTTTAAACATTAAAAAAAGGGGAAGATTTTAATGAGGCTGCTGAAAAAGTAGTTTCAAATTAGCTCTCAAAAATCGTGAATTGGAAAATATTTTTCTAGTTCACGATTTTTTCTATAAATAGTGAAAAAGTG
>JAAWJM010000054.1 GCA_022796855.1 Clostridia bacterium
TCTCCATTTCCTACTGATATGGCTGTTACAGTTTCTATATTCCAATTTTCCTTTGGGGCTACAATAGTTCCTACATCTTGTTGATTCTCAGTTGTGTTTTCTGGTAGATTCTCATTTGAAAGAGGTTGAAGATCATTTTGTTCTACATCTTTTGTGTATACTGCTAGTCCATTTGTACATCTCCAAATAATAAAATTAATTATTATTTTCAAATAATTCTTTAATATATAAATCTCTGTTTTTTAATTCATTGCTTTTCTCTTGTAATAAATTTTCAAAAAACATTATTAAATAATCAAATGTAGGATAAATTCCTTTGGGAATATTTCCATAATTGCTTCTTACTAAAGCATTTCTAAAGTATAAACTTTTATCTTTAAATATATCATTATTAACATTAAATCCCATATTATTAAGATATTTCTCAATAAATACTGCTGTTGTCCTTGTATTTCCTTCTCCAAAAGGGTGTACTTGCCAAATGCTTGAAGTAAATTTGGCAATATGCTTTATCAATTCTTCATTATTTAGTTTTGAATAATCAAATTCTCTTTCTTCTTTAAAATCATATTCAAAATAGCTTTCTATATCTTGATAATTTACATATTTAACAGTATCTCCGTTTAGTACATCCTCTTTTTTTGTAATATTATAATCTCTATAATTACCTGCAAAGTTATATATATCTTTAAATAAGTATCTATGAATGTTTTTTAATGTAATAGGACTAAACCCAAAACTTTTATCTTCTAATAATTGTGCAATTCTTAATGAAACTAAATCACATTCTTTCTCTTTTTGAATATTTATATTGTTAATATCTTGTGTTTCATAGTAGTTTTTTAATAAGGTTTCTACTTCATAATATTTGAGTTCACCATTAATGTTTTTTTTGGATAAATCTAATAAATATTTAGAAGGTTCTAAATTGTCAACTTTATTTAATCCAATACCAGTACTCCAATATTCTTGTTTTTTTGTGATATCAGTTGTTTCATTTTCAATTATATAATTTTCTTCATTAGACATATAAAACTCTCCTAATTTATTTTAATTTCGACTTTTGTCTAGACAAAAGCCTGTCACCTTGTCTTGTTATCTTATTTTAGGTATAAAACTACACGAAACCCGACAGAAAATTCAGCATGGCTAACTATGCCATTGCCAACTCGGTAACATACTGGGTTAGTTGTAGAAAAATCGATACATTCGCCACCACGAAGAACGTGATATTGAGCATTTGTTTCACTTGCTGTTCCTGCTTTATATAGTGATGCTTCATCTGTCCATTCCCATAAGTTTCCTGCTACATCATATATGTGATACTTTTCTGTTTGTCCACTTGCTCCTGTTGTTAATAAATCTCCATTTCCTGAACTATAACTATTCGTATTTCCTTCTGTCTTCTCTCCAAATGCTGCTAAATACCAGCCACTAGAATACCATGCTCTTGCTAGTCTTCCTTTGTATTCTATACTATTATTACTATGATTTCCCCAGTTTACTGAATTTGTTAAGTCTGCTTCTGTTAAATCTGTTTTTTCTACTATCTTCTTTAACATTACATCCCACTGGGTTCCTGTTATTAATCCACTACTTACACTTGTTGTATCATACATATTTTTTGAATTTTTTTGTGAAGTTGTCCAATCTATGAAATTCCATGGTATTACTCCTGCTCTTGCTTGTGGTATTCCTTCTTTATTATATACTTGATTTGAACTTGTATTTTTTTGTGTTGATGTAAATTCTGTTATTGTTTTTGCTAGTCCTGCTTCATATCTTCCAACGTAAAATCCTCCATATTTCCTTATTTGCGGTAGTTCTGATGTATAGGTAGTTTTATCCCAACCTGTGTTAGCTAGTGTACCTGGTCCTTGTGTTATTCCATTCCATACTTCGCTTTTTTTATATTCTTCTTCTGTACATGGTATCCATACAAATTGATTTCCCTTTAATTGTGTAGTATATTCCCAAGTAGTTTTGTCTGTTATTCCATCATATTTGTCTTCTTCTTCATCACTTATTATTACTCCTGTATTTAAGTCTCCTCCTACATAATAAAATCCAATTGGTACTGGTACTGTTTCTCCATTTCCTACTGATATAGCTGTTACAGTTTCTATATTCCAATTTTCTTTTGGTGCTACTATTGTTCCTTGTTGGGTTGAATTTGTGTTTTCTGGTAAGTTGGCATCAGATAGCGGGCGATTACTAATCGCCCCTAAGTCTTTTGTATATATCATTTCTCCACTGGATATTAATGCTTTTTCTGTTTCTACTTTTGCGTCATATATGATTTTATCTAGAGAATTTCTAGTCCTTGTTATATTACTTATTAATGCTATTCCTAAAATTATAGCCATTACTATTAATGTTGCTAATATTATATTCTTTTTATTCATCTTCTGTCCCTCTTTCTTATTCATACCTATTTATTATTTCATATATCTTCCAAAGATTTAATCACATTTTAAATTTTTAGAACCAACCTATTAATACTTTCTATATTCTTCTACTTGATGTAAAGTACTACACGAAATCCGACATCCAAACCAGTGTGACTAACTACATTAGGACCATAGCGGTAACACACTGGGTAAGTCGCAGAAGAATCCATGTACCCTCCACCACGAAGAACGCGGTATTGAACATTTGTTTCGCTTGCACTTCCTGCTTTATATAATGATGCCTCATCTGTCCATTCCCATAAGTTTCCTGCTACATCATATATATGATATTTTTCTGTTTGTCTGCTTGCTCCTGTTGTTA
>JAAWJM010000055.1 GCA_022796855.1 Clostridia bacterium
CAGGATATAAATAAAAAATAATTTTAATCAAGGCATTTTAGATGAATACATAATAAATCTTATGAAATCCCAATAAACTTAATAAAATTTGCAAATGGTAAAATTAAATTACCGTTTTTTGAAAATAAAAAAGACACATAATTAAAACTTATGATACAATGTTGGTGTCGAATCAAACATTGAAAGAAGGAATTAATTATGTGTCAAAATAATAATACCACAGAAAGCAAAAAAGGTAAACACCTAAATTATGAAGAAAGACAATCAATAGAAAGATGGTACAACAGGGATAAACGCACAAAAGTAGAAATAGCAGAACTTTTAGACCGTACAGAAAAAACAATAAGAAATGAAATAAAAAGAGGATTAGTAAAAAATCTAACTAGTGAACTAGTAGAAATATGGGTATATAGTGCAGATGTAGCACAACAGAAATATGAATATTACCTGAAAGCAAAAGGACCAAAACTAAAGATAGATAATGATTACGAATTAAAAGAATATATAGAAAAATCAATAAAAAAAGATAAAAAATCACCAGAAGTAATAGCAAAAGAAATAAAGGAAATGGATTTCAAAGCGAAGATGTGCGCAAAGACAATAAGGAATAATATAGCAAGTGGAGACATCTATGAAATAAAACCGAAAGACATGATATACAACAAGGTATATAAAGAAAAGAATAAGCGAAAGAAAATATGTGAAAGAGTGCCACCAGAGAAAAGCATAGAATATCGACCAAAAGAAGCAAATACAAGAGAGGAATATGGGCATTGGGAAGGAGACTTAGTAATAGGAAAGAGAAAGAAAGGAGCAGTGCTGTTTACATTAACAGAGAGAAAGACAAGAGAAGAAATAATAATTAAGATAGCAAGTAAAGAAGCAGAAGAAGTAGCAAAGGCACTAGATCAAATAGAGAAGAAATACAAGAAAGAATTTGAGAATAAATTTAAAAGCATAACATTTGATAATGGACCAGAATTTAGAAGCTGGAGGTTGTTAGAAAAATCATATGATAATAGAAAAAAAGGAAAAAGAACGACAGTATACTATGCACATCCATACCGTTCAGGAGAACGAGGAAGTAACGAGAACGCAAATAGATTAATAAGAAGGTTCATACCTAAAGGAACAGATATAGCATCAATTACAGAAGAATTTATACAGCGTGTAGAAGATTGGATAAATAATTATCCAAGAGCTATGTTTAATTATAAAAGTACCAACGAAATCTTAAGTGAATTATGTGCATAATAAACCGGAAATTTATTATTGCCATTTGCAAAAATGTAAAAAAATGTAAAAAGTATTGACAAGAGTCAAAAATATGTAGTAAAATAATATTTGTCAATGAAAATTATTGATAAAAGTAAATGCGAAAGTGTAATTGATTAATAAGGAGGACAACATTATGACTAAACGTTTTAAATCGATTGTAGTCGCCTTTATGACGGTAGCTATGTTATTAACATTTTACGTACCAGCTATGGCAGCAGAACCAGTAGCTAATGAAATATCTTCACAGGCAGTTGATACTGCTAACAGTGCTCGGGCTCTGGTTGGAGAATTCCATTATACAGGGCGGCTGTCGGCAAATAAGTATCTTGGATCTGTGCAGGTAACTTCAACTGCTAAAACAGTTCGGTGGACTGTCGGAAGAACTGGAGGATCTGGATTGGTTAACATTGAATTTACTAATGTAGACACTGGAGAAACCAGAACAATATCAGCTGTAGCTAATAATACATTGGACAGCTTAACTTGGGTTGGTGGTGGTCTTCCAGCTGGCCGATATTATGTGACGGTTATTTATACGTCAGCTTATTCAATTTACGATGTTGATTTGTATTTTTATAACTAATATTGAATAAAGTATCTGTTAACAAGAAAGTTTTGTAAACTGTAAACCGTTTCACACTTCGCATTTATTTTATGGAGGCCTAGAATCTAGGCTTCCTTTTTCTTTTAAATTAAATTGTTAGGAGTAAAATTATGAAAATAGAAACGAAATTAGCTTTTAATAACATGAAAAAAAACAAAAAGAGAACAATATTTACTACTATATCAATAGCATTATGTGCAGTACTCATATTTGTTACTATGCTATTAGTGTGTAGTATAAAAAGTGGAATTACAGAAAATATAGAAAAGGACTATAATGATTATCATTTGATAATTAGAAATTTAAGTGTAGATGATTTTAATAAAATAAAAGATAAAGAATACATCGGTAAATTATATATAGAAGAAAATAATGATGAACAGTTACATGAACTAGAAAAGCCATATACATCTATAAATGTCAAAAATAAATTTAATATATATATTAAATTTAAAAACATTAAACAACTATGCAAATATTCTAATGATATAATTAAAATATTGGACATATCAGACAACTTAAAACTTTCTGAAGACAAATTAGAATTTAATCAAAAATTGCTTACTGTTTATGGTTTAATAGATGCCGAAATAGTAAATCAAAATCATGGACCTATATGCAGAGTAAGGGTAAACTATTCTTATGTTATAGATATAATAATATTACTAATATTAGTTGCATTTTCAGTTTTATTTATAATTATTTTATATAATGCTTTT
>JAAWJM010000001.1 GCA_022796855.1 Clostridia bacterium
AAAAGAGAAAAATCAAAGAAGTTATACAAGAGATAGAGTTTATATATTTTTTCAAAAACTAAAATGTCCTAAATGTAATCGAATAATGAAATGTAAAGGCTCTGGAGGAACAAAGAAAAAATATATGTATTATACTTGCGAACATTGTAATATATATTACAGAGAAGATAAAATTGAAGAATGTTTACAAAGATTTATTCTTGAGTTAATTGAATATGATATGGCAGTAAAGAAATATTTTTTACCAATACTAGCTGACAAAAAAGAAACAAAAACAGGAAAACTAGACCAAGAAATCGATACATTACAAAAGCAAAAAGACAGAATAAAAAAAGCATATTTAAGTGGTATAGTTGAAATGGAAGATTTTTCAGAAGATTACAAAATCATTGAAGAAAAAATCAATATTTTAGAAACGAAAAAATAGAGAGTATCGAAAAAGTTGTGTAAATAAATCCTTCCGTGATAAAATAAAAAATATCAAGAAGGGATTTTTCTATGGGGAAAAAAGTAGAAAAAGAAAAAAATGAACTAGTAGAAGAGTTTTTTAGAAGAAATGATCCCAAAGACATTAAGTCAATGAGTGACATGTATGCAGCATGGAAAGACTTCTTTGCCCCTGCTTTTCAACAATTACTCGATGCGGAAATGGATGCGAAAATGGGATATTCTAAAAATGAAAGAACGGACAGTGAAAATTATCGAAATGGATACTATCCACAAAGGACTGTTTCAACGGAAATGGGAGAAATACCTGTAAAAGTACCAAGAGATAGGAAAGGAGAAATAGAATCAGAACTAGTACCAAAATATTCAAGGACGGTAAATGGGTTTGAAGAAAAAGTAATCGCGATGTATGCTCTAGGATTATCAGACAAAGATATTCAAGAGCAAATAAAAGAGATATTTGGGTGTAATTTATCGCCAGATATGATAAGTGATATAACAGATAAAATCATACCAGAAATACAGGAATGGCAAAAAAGGAAATTAGAAAGGGTATATCCAATCGTATTTATCGATGCAACCCATTTTCATGTGAGAGATAATGGACAAATCGTAAAGAAAGCAGCATATGTAGTACTAGGAATAGATGAAGATGGAATGAAAAAAGTATTAACCATAACAATAGGAGAAAACGAAAGTGCAAAATATTGGATGACAGTATTAAATGAATTAAAAAATCGAGGAGTACAAGATATTTTAGTATTGTGTGCAGATGGATTAACAGGACTAAAAGAAGCAATATCAGCAATTTACCCCAAAACAGATTACCAAAGATGTATCGTACATCAAATAAGAAATTCATTAAAGTATGTACCATATACAGACAAAAAAGAATTAGCAAATGATTTAAAAACAGTGTATCAAGCGTCAACGGAAGAAATAGCATATACAAACTTGTTGGAACTAGATGAAAAGTGGAAAAGCAAATATCCAGGAGCAATACAGAGTTGGATAGACAATTGGGAAGTACTTAGTGTATTCTTCAAATTTTCAGCAGAAATACGAAAAATCATGTATACAACCAATGCGATAGAAAGCTTAAATAGTACATATAAAAGAATCAATCGAAATAGGAATGTATTTCCAACAGATATGTCATTATTAAAAGTATTGTATCTTTCGACTAAGAAGGCAGAAAAGAAATGGTCATTTCGAGCAAAGAATTGGGATTTATGCCTATCCCAATTAAGAATAGCATATCCTGAGAGAATATAGGAGGTGCTAAGAATGAATAAAATAGAAGCAATATCGTATGCACAAGTGGCATTGAAAGGATTAAAGGAATTTGAAGTACCAATTACGCCAGCGACAATGTATATAGAAATGGAAGCTTTAATGTATGAATATACTGGCAGACAAATATTGCAAGAAGTAAAGAAACTCTAAGGAAAAGAATTAGAGGATTAGTTATCAACCCTCTAATTTACACAACATTTACAAAATGATTGACATTATAAAAAATGATCTGATACAATTGAGTAAATGAAAAATTTAATATTAAAGTTTTGTTATCATTCGGAAGGAAATCCGATTTACACAACTTTTACGATAGGCTCCGAAGGTCTAAAAATTTATGCCTACGAAAATTTTTCTCTTGTAGTTTTTAGAAGGCATAAATTTTTAGACAATAAGTAATATTATAAAAGAATAAAAGTTAATATAACTAACAGAAGGCTCCCCTTAAAATACAAGGTGAGCCTTCTGCCATTCGCAGAACTACTGCTTTTTTTGGAACTCGATTATGTTTTCGTATTCACTCATAAAAGGAATTCTCCAACCAATTACAGTGAAAGTATAGGTTTCGCCGATTTCTATTTCCGCATAATCATCGGCTGTATTCCATCTTCCCTTAATCAGTGTATCTTCCATTGAAAACACTTTAGTCGCTCCATCTTCTGTTTTTGTGAATACAAGAAATTTTGAACTGGAATCATAATTTTTAATGTCCTTATCGGTTACAGTCGCTGTATAGGTTTTCTCGCTATAATAGCTTTTACAACAAGGTATTGCTATTAAAATAACAAGAGCAATTCCTATACCTATCAGTACCTTTAATCCTAAACCGCTGTTTCTCCGTCCATAATAATTTCCATACATAATTGTATCCTCCTTCTGTTTTTTTGCTTATTGCAAGGTTATAAATACATTATACAACATTTTACATAAAATTGCAAATTTGATAAAAAATTTGTAATTATATGATACATATATAGAAACAATATAATATTACTTATTGTCTAAAAATTTATGCCTTCTAAAAACTACAAGAGAAAAATTTTCGTAGGCATAAATTTTTAGACCTTCGAGAAAAAGTACAGTGGCATTTTCGACCAACTGTACTTTTTCGTAGAAGTTCTACTCATTTATTTTTATTTGCTAATAAATATTATATTTAATTCTCTACACTCTAACCTTGTGCTATACCAACACTGCCAAATAAGTTTATCTTATTTGTGCAAGTTCCTTTTGTTTATTTTAACATTGGCTTTCGTTTTATTGGAACTTGCTAGGTTGAGGTTACTTTTGAACAAGTTTTACTTGTGAAAATGTAAGCGAAACCGTTGCAGTGTGGCAATATTATTTTTTATTCAATACTAAAACACCGTAGAAATTCTTTTAGTTTAGTTTTCTAATGTAATAATTCTTTATAACTTAATACAAATAGTTTATCATTTACCCCACAACAACTAATGGCTGATAGAGATATTGAAAGAGAAAAACTAATAAAAGATAACAAATTAAATGAAACTTTAAAACAAGAATGGAACAAAAAAACTAAAGAAGAAAAGCAAGAATTTATTTCAAAATTTATTGAATCAATGACATTATTAAAGAACAAAAAACGGAGAATTTTACATTGATAAAATAAATTTTAGAAGTAGTTATATTGAACAACTAACAAAATTTTTTGCATTAGGAATAGCAGATGTTTTTGTACCTGTCGAGGTGAATGAACAAGAAAAAGAAATTAGGACAAGTGTTAATATAAATCAAGAACAATTAGATGATTATATTGAAAGACTTAACAAAGAATTTGAAATAGAATTTTACGAATTATTTTCAAAAAATGTGAATGAAAATGAAGAAGAAATTGAAATAAAATTGAACAAAGAAAAACAAAAATTGATAAGATTAGTTGCTATAAAAAATGATAAGAAATTTTCAAAATCTAAAAAAGAAAATTATAAAATTGGAGCAGTAATTAGTAATCAAAAATAAAGAATTAGAGGAAAAATTCAAACTAAGTACAATTTTTGTACCCCCATACACTTCCTAACAAGCACTGAATTTTTCCTCCCTAGTCAAAATTCGAATTTTGGGACTAAGTCCCAAGCCCTTTATAAAATAGTTTGTAGAATTAATGAAAAAATTGAAAAATTATGATATACTTTAATCTACTAGACAGTGTCTAATAAATTAAAAGAAAAAATCAAATTATATAAAAAAGAAGTAATTAAATAAAGAAAAGGAATGAGAAATGAATAGATTATTAAGAATAAGTTTTGATACTTTATTAACATCAGTTACCCCTATTCTTGGGTGGTTTTTGCTAGGAATTTTAGTAGATAAAAATTTAATCAATATATTTTCACTCATATACCCAATGCAATTTGTTATAAGTGCTATAAAAAGTATTTTTGGTACAGGAGCTAATATAAGTGCTATTAGAGATAAAAACAAAGAAAGTATATTTTCAGGAGTAGTATTAGGATCCGTATTCGGAATGATAATATTGGGTATTATTGTATTAAATATGGATAAATACATAGCTTTTATGAATATGGATATAGAAACTTATAAAACATTTGCAATGTATGGATTAATTCAAATGTTTTTACAATTATTATTGAATTTATCTTTATGCAAATTATATTATGAAAATGATAATAAAAGAGCGAATAAATATAGTTTTTGCTTTAATTTAATAAATTTTTCTTCTTTAATAATTATGAGTATTATAACAAAAGAACAAATAGTAATTGCAAGTATATCAATCATAATTACTACTATTTTTACTATAGTTATGATGACTAGATTAGTACAAAAAACAAAGCTTAAAATTAACTTAATCAATTGTATAAAATACGATTCTGTATATTTATTTGCAGAGATAAGTATGTTTATAATTTATCTATTTGGATTTAAAAATTCATTTAATTTTGGAGAAAAATATATTTTAGCTACTTCATTTGCAACTTTAATAACAGATACTCAATGGGATATATCTAGTGCAATAAAAACTGTAGCACAAATTGATATTGCTAAAAGATTATTCTCATACAAAGAGCATATGAAAAATAGTAGAAAGTTAATTTATCTATTAATTATATCTACTTTTATAATGGGACTAATATTATATCCAAGTTATAAAGTTGATATAACAGCTACATTACTTATAGTAGGAATTGAATTGATATCTTTATATATGTATCCAACATATATTACAAAATTAACTTATATTCAACTTGAATATTCTGCTATAAAAGCTACCATTAGTAAGCAGATTGCAAATATATTAAGAGTTTGTTGTTCTTTTATACCATCACCATTTTGTACTTCCATTGGATTAGCTATTTCTGTTATATATCAACTAGTGTCAACGCAATGTATAATTCAAAAAAATAAACTCAATTTAGAAATAAGTCAAAAGAATTTATAAAAACTATTGATATAAGAACAAAAGTTTGGTATAATATATGAAATGCAAGGAGTGATTATTATATGAAACAGGCTTATATAAATTGTTTGAAAACATTAAGAAAATTTAGAAAAAATCTAAAAGTAGATAAAGATATAAAAAGAGGAAAACTATATTTTACTTGGCTTACAGATAAAACAGAAAAAATAGCAAATGAAAAAGATTTTATTAAAAAGAGGTAATGTTGTATGGATTGATTTCGGTTTTAATATTGGAAATGAATTTGGAGGAATGCATCCAGCAGTTATTTTAAAAAATTTTGACAAAGATATATTTGTATTGCCTGTATCTTCTAAGAAACCTATAGAATATGAAAAACTAGAAAAAGAGTTCGAAGAAGGTAAAATATCGCAAGAAGAATGTAAGAAGAGAAAAGACAAAATAACTGAAATTGTACAATTAAATAATATAATTGGTTTTAAAGAGATGACTAGATGGGCCAATATAACAAGAATAAGAAAAGTTAGTATATTAAGATTAAACTTTTCTGGAACAATAGGAAGAATAGATGGAGAATACATAAATACAATATCAAGCAAAATTAGTAAAGAATTTGGTGTATAAAATCTTGACTTATGTAATAAAATATAGTATCATAGTATTAGAAAGTAATTGAAAGATTGCTATGTTTGGAGTGAAAGCTCCAGTAATTGCTATGTTAGGTGGCTGACTAGAAATAGTTAGCCATCAGTTTGTTTTATAACTAAAAGATTGCTGTGGGAGGTAATTAGCTAGAAATAACTAGTTGCCAGTTTTTTTATTTTATGCTATACTAATTTTAACAGTTGATGAGTCAATTATTTTTCCCAAGCAAAATGTGGGAGGAACACTATTAAAAATAGGCATATTTTTCGCAAATAACCTCCTAAAACGCTCCATCCATAAATGTAACTTAACAGGTCATAAGGAATAGTGAAGGGGTAATTGTAAATAGAATTATATAAAGGAGATTGATGTATATGATGAAAGTTTTAAATGAGCAATTGGTTGATACTAAGAAAATAACGAACATCTTAGTTACCATAGTAATTATAATAGGAGCATTTGTTGTTCCAACATTTTTGGCTAAAATAATTCCACTAGGAAAATACCAACAACTAGTAGTAGGGACGATTGTTAATATGTCACTTATTTTAACGGCTTTGTATACAAAAGGAAGTATAAAAACAGTTGCGATAGCAACTTTACCATCAATTTCTACTATTTTAGGGGGATTACTATTTGGAGGAATGACTCTTTATAGTAAAACGATGATTCCAGCAATATGGTTAGGAAATTTTGCATTTATTTTATTGTATAAAGTACTATATGTAAATAAGAGTTGGAAATATCTAGTAGTTGCTAGTATGGCGGTATTAACCAAAACCATGATTATTTATTTAGGTTTTATGATTATGGTAAATACAATGATAGTTCCCGATATGGTAAAACAAACCTTGAGTACTTCTATGGGAATAACACAACTAATAACAGCAACAAGTGGTTCATTATTAGTTACTTTAATAATGATATTGACAAGAGTAAAAAGGGATAAAGTGAAACAATAAATTTAATATGAGAAAGGCGTTTAAAATTAACGCTTTTTTCTTTTTAAGGGAAGAAAAATGAAAGAAAAAACAAAAAAACCTTTCTAAAATTGGTTGTAAAATATGAAAAAAAATGATAAGATTTAACTATCAATTTTACAAAGGAGAATGGTATGAAAAGTAAGAAAAATCAAAGAGGGGTCACGGTTGTTAGTTTGGTGATAACAGTAATTGTTTTAATGATTGTGGCAGGAATTGGGATTAAAGTAGGTACTGATCAAATAACGAAAACCAAAGATGCTACTTTAACATCAGAATTAACCATGGTGCAACATGCTATATTAGAACAATATACGAAATACAAAACAACGAAAAATGCGAATTACTTATTAGGGAATGCTGTAAGCCAAGAAGAATTAAGTAATATCACAACTATGTTAGGAATTACGCTAGTAACAATTCCTTCTGGTTATTCGGAAAAAGAAAGGGCATATTATAAACTAGATAAAGCAAGTTTATTAGAAATTGGCATTAAAAACACAGATGATGAGTATGTTGTAAATTATATTTCTGGGGAAGTGATGAATATAACAGCAAAAGAAACAACTGAGGGCAAGGCTCTTTATGTAAGAGCAAAGAGTTTTTAACGTAAAGGAGAGAATATGGAACAAAAAGAAATGGTGCAAACTCTTACAAAAGTTTTAAAAACATCGACTGTTTTGGAAAATGAACCGATGAGAAACCATACAACTTTTCGTATTGGTGGCAATGCAGATATTTATATTAAATTAAGTAATGAAGAGGAAATAAAAGACCTTTTTAAATTAGTAAAAGCTTATGATGTTCCACTTACCATATTAGGAAATGGAAGTAATGTTTTAGTAACAGATAAGGGAATTCGAGGAATCGTTATCGAAACCAATATCAAGGGAATTGATTTTGTAGAAAAAGACGAAAAGACGGAAATTACAGTTCGGAGCAGGAGAAAGCTTAACAGCACTTGCCGTAATATGCAAAGAAAAGCATCTTACAGGTTTGGAATTTGCCTATGGAATTCCAGGTAGTATTGGTGGAGCCATTCGTATGAATGCAGGGGCACATGGGGGACAAATGCAAGATGTGATAAAATTAGCAAGGTATATCGATTTTGATGGTTGTGTCAAAAACTTACCAAACAAAGAATTACAATTTGATTATCGTCAAAGTATTTTTTCAAAAAATCGATTAGGAATGATTATACAAGCAACCCTAGAATTAGAAAAAGGAAACTTAAAAGAAATAGAAGACAAAATGAAGCAATATGCTACCTACCGAAAAGAAAAACAGCCAATTTCGTATCCAAATGCTGGAAGTACTTTTAAAAGAGGAGACGATTATATTACAGCAAAGTTAATTGACGAATGTGGATTAAAAGGATATCAAATTGGTGGAGCAAAAATTTCAGACTTACATGCAGGTTTTGTGATTAACACAGGAAATGCAACTGCCAAAGATGTAATAGATTTAACGAAATATACAAAACAAAAAGTTTATGAAAAATTCAAAAAAGAAATCAATTTAGAAATTGAAATACTAGGAGAAAAATAAAAAAGGAAGGGAAGAAGAAAGAAAATGAAAGGATTTTTTGCATGGTTTAAAAATAGTACAAAAATGAAAAGATGGCTTATGATGATTTTAGCAGGAATTGTGTTATTGTGTTATGGAATTGCACAAATATTAGTAAAAAATGAGATGACAATACTACAATTAGGTGGAGTTGCAACACTATTTGTATTAGGATTTACTTTTACAATACTAGGTATTATATTTGCACAAAAACGTACACTAGAACTATTAGTAGAAGCAAGTGATGTACGTTTAGAAAAAGGTAAGAAAAAAGATATTAATGTAAATTCACTTATTTTCAACCGAAAGGTTTATGATAAAGGACCAAATGTTGTTGTTATTGGTGGGGGAAATGGTTTAAATACAGTCCTTAGAGGATTAAAAAACTATACAAGTAATATTACTGCGATTGTTACTGTTTCCGATTATGGAAAATTGCCAACAGATTCTAGAAAACAATTAGAATTATTACCGATTGATGATGTAAAAGAATCGTTAATTGCATTATCTTATAATGAAGAGGAAATGGAACGATTACTAAATTTAAAATTCCGACATGGCAACTTAACCAATTTATCTTTTGGTGATGTTTACTTATCTGCAATGAGAGAATTAGAAGGAGACTTTACAAAATCCATTGAAAAAAGTAAAGACATTTTGCGAATGACAGGAAGAGTATTACCAGTTACCTTAGATGAATTTAAAATATGTGCAGAATTGGAAAATGGAATGGTAGTAGAAGAAAAAGATAAAATACCAGAAATTGTATTTGATAAAGTAACTAAAATTAGCCGAATTTATATTACACCATCAAACTGCGTACCAGCACCAGGTGTGTTAGAGGCAATTAAAAACGCAGATGCGATTGTAATTGGCCCAGGAAGTTTATATACTAATGTAATACCAAACTTATTAGTAAAACATGTTTCAAGAACCATAAAAGAAAGTAAAGCGATTAAAATCTATGTAAGTAACATTATGACAGAACCAGGGCAAACGGATAATTTCGGAATTTCAGACCATATTCAAGCAATTCTTGACCATGCTGGAAAAGGTATTATTGATTATTGTATTTACGATACAGGAGAAGTAGTTCCAGAGTTTGTAAGAAGATATAATAAACAAGGGCAAGATTTAGTAGACCAAGACATTATACAAGCAAAAGAAAAAGGAGCTAGATTAGTACAAAGAGATTTATCCACCATTGTTGAAGATAATATACGCCATAGCCCAAAAGCAGTAGCAGAAGCAATTATACAAATTATCTGTGATGATTTAAAATATCGAGATATGCAAAATGACCCAGAATATGTGATGTTAAATACAAGGCTAAGAGAAGAAAAGAAAGCCAAAAAACGCAATACAGCAAGAAGAGCAAAAACAAGAGCAGATAAAAGACCAGATAAAAAGTTAGCAGTAAAAGCAGGAAAACATGAAAGAAAATCAAGTAAATTTTCTGAAAAGTACCATGAAAGAATTCGCTCTATCCAAACCAGTGAAGAAAAAAGAGAACAAAAAATTGAATTTATCGAAAAATTACAAATGGACGAAGATAATAAGAATCCTTAATTTAAAATAAGGCGAAATAAGAACCAATAAAAGGAGAAACAAATGAAATTCGGAAAAAAGCAAATGAATTTAGAAGAAGGATTAACCAAAGAATGGCTTATAACCAATGGTATAGGAGGTTATGCTTCCTCTACCATTTTGGGATGTAACACAAGAAAATATCATGGATTACTAATTGCACCATTAACCCCACCTGCTAGAAGATTTTTAATGTTATCCAAAATTGATGAAAGTATTGAAATAAGTGGGGAAAAGTATAATCTTTATACCAATATGGGAAAAGATTATATTTCCGATGGTTACCAATATGAGCAAAGTTTTGAAAAAGATTACATTCCTATTTTTACTTATAAAGTGGAAGATGTTACCATTAAAAAATTAATTTGTATGGAACACGGAAAAAATACAGTAGGAATTTTATATCGTATCAAAAATGGAAAAAAACAAGCAAAATTAACACTAGCACCAATTATGAATTATCGAGACTTTCATCAGGTAAACAAAGACCATACTTATGAATTAAAACAAGAAATAAAAAATCGAAAAGTAAAGATAATTATAGATGATAATCGTGATACGCCAATTTATATTAATGCAAGCGAAGGAACGTATATTGAACATATACAAGATACTTTTCAAAATATGTTTTATATAGAAGAAGAAAAAAGAGGATTTTTAGCACAGGAAAATCATGCTGTTGTTGGAAGATACGAAATTGAACTAGAACCGAAAGAAGAAAAAGAAATATCAATAGTATGTTCTTTAGAAGAAAATATTGATGAATTAAATGTAAAAGAAATGATTAATAAAGAGATTGTTCGTATTAATGAATTAGTATGGGAATCTGGTTTTATTTCGGCAAAAGAAGAAACAAAAACACAAGAAGAACAAGAAAAAGTGAGAGACTATCTTATAGCAACTGATAATTTTGTAGTATATCGTCCATCTTTTAGCTTACATACTTTAATTGCAGGTTACCCATGGTTTTTAGATTGGGGAAGAGATGCTCTAATTTCTTTTGAAGGGTTATTATTAATGCCAAGACGTTTTGAAATAGCAAAAGAAGTATTATTAACCTTTACCAAAAACATCAAATTTGGATTAGTACCAAATGGATATTCCGGATTTGATAATAGACCTCTATATAACAGTGCAGATGCCTCTTTATTACTATTTGAACAAATCAAAAAATACATTACTTATACGGGAGATGAAAAATTAGTAAAAGAAAAAATATATCCGTATTTAAAAGAAATTGTACAAGCTTATCAAACAGGAATTGATGTAGATGATAATAACATTTATGTGGATGAGGATAGTTTATTAGTAACGGGAACCCCTAAAACACAAAACACTTGGATGGATGCAAAATATGGAGATTTTGCGGTAACTCCAAGAAATGGAAAAGCAGTAGAAATGAATAGCTTATGGTATAATGCCCTAAAAATTATGGAGGAATTAGCCACTCAATTTGAAGGAGTAAAAGTAGCAAAGCCATATGGGGAACTTGCTAAAAAATGTAAAATGGCTTTTCATGAGAAATTTTATCAGGCAAAACGTAAATGTTTATATGATGTATTAGGAGATAGCAAAATAAGACCAAATCAACTATTTAGTTTAGCCTTATCTTATCCAATATTAGACCCTGCTTCTAAAGAAGCAGAAGAAATGATGAATACCGTTACGAAAAAACTACTAAATACTTATGGCTTAAAAACTTTAGCCAAAGGAGAAGAAAACTATGTTGAAGTGTATGAAGGAGATGGCTACAAACGAGATACAAGTTATCATCAAGGAATTACATGGCCATGGCTACTTGGTATTTATGCCGATAGTAAAAAGGCGTTAATAAAAGCATGTAAAGATAAGAAAAAGAAAAAAATCTGGCAAGAAGAATATCAAAGTTTCAAAGAAAACCTTCGTAAACATTTTGATAAAATGTTCTATCAAGAAGGAATGGTAGGAAGTATTAGTGAACTATACGATTCTAAAACCCCATACCTTCCAAAAGGAGCTCTGGCACAAGGTTGGAGCGTGGCAGAAGTATTTCGTATTCTGTTAGAAAAATAGAATTTTTGCGAAATTAAAAAATCTAACATGTATGGGGCGATGCCATTTATCGACCCGAAAATATGAATCAATAAAGGAAGAAAGAATAATGCGTATATTAGGAATAGACCCAGGGTTTGCCATAACTGGGTACAGTATTATCGATTATATTGGAAATAAATTTAAATTAATCACCTCAGGAGCAGTTTTAACAAAAGCAGGAGAATCGTTCCCTTTACGATTACTAAAACTAAATAATGACCTAGAGCAAATTATTGACGAATACAAACCAGATGCCATTTCGGTAGAAGAACTGTTCTTCAACAATAATGTAAAAACAGCTATTAATGTAGCACAAGCAAGAGGGGTTATTCTAGTAGTTGGTTGTAGAAAACAAATTCCAACTTTCGAATATACACCACTTCAAATAAAGCAAGCAGTAACTGGTTATGGAAGAGCCGACAAAGTACAAGTACAAAAAATGGTAAAAACCATATTAAACGTAGAAAATTTACCAAAATTAGATGATACTACAGATAGTATGGCAGCAGCCATATGCCATGCTCACAGTGCCAAATTTTCACAAAAATTGTAGAAAACCAATTGACTTTTCAATATAAAAATAACAAAAAGGAGTACCAAGATGAACAAAAAGATAATGATGGCAAGTACAATTATATTAATTCTTATCATATTAACGATTATTGGAATAATACTATTTCAAGAACCCAAAATAGCAATTCTTGGGTATCATGCTTTTGCAACTACAGAGGCGAAACAAAATGAATTAAAAGATGATAATCTAAGTATGGATATAGGGTATTTTGAGAAGCAATTACAATATTTGCAAAAACATCATTATAAAACTCTAACCTTAGAAGAGGTTTATCGCTATTTACAAGGAAACGAGAAAATACCTCGTAACAGTGTACTAATTACAATGGATGATGGGTATATGTCTAATTATGAATTAGCATTTCCATTACTTAAGAAGTACCAAATGAATGCAGTGGTATTTGTTATTGGCCAAAATGTAGAAGCTGGCTATGAAGGTTATATGGATTTAGAAACCATAAAAAAGGCACAAACGCAATATCCGAATATTACATTTGCTTCTCATTCTTATGGCTTACATGAACAAGGAGCAATTGATAGAGGAGTAGAATATATAAAAGAAGATTTTAAGAAAATGGAAAAGGTACTAGAAACAAAGTACTTTGCGTACCCATATGGGAATTATAACGAAGAGGCGATTCAAGTATTAAAAGAAAATGATTATAAACTAGCTTTTGGATTTGGACCGGGAAAAGAACATCGTAAAGCAACGAAAAAAGAAGATAACTATAAGCTTCCAAGATTAAATATTTCAAATGATATGCCATTTTGGAAATTTAAATTACGATTACAATTACCATTTTAAGAAGAAACATAAAAGGGATTTTGTTTCTGATACATAGTATCGAACGATTATAAAACAAAATGGAATGCAAGCTTTACTATAAAAACTCACAATTATTAGCAAATTGTGAGTTTTTATAATGTTACTGGTAAGATAATTTGAAGTATACGCAAACTATGTTTTTATTTGTTCTTATTAAAGTAATCTTCAAATTCACTTTTATCAATTGGTTTGGAGTAATAGTAGCCTTGAATCATATCACATTTTAAATTTTTAACAAAATCAACTTGTTCTTTTGTTTCAACACCTTCTACAATGGTTTTGACACCAAGACGGTTAGCAAGTATCATAATATAATTAATAATATTTTTTTGACTGTTTAAATCTGCTTTATCAACAAATACTTTATCAATTTTAATAATATCAATTGGCATATTTTGTAGCATGCTAAGCGAAGAATAGCCAGTACCAAAATCATCGATAGATATAGTAAATCCTTTTTCTTTTATCACATTTAATACCTTTAAAATATCAATTTTTTCATCAATCGTTGCACTTTCGGTAATTTCTAAATCAATTAATTTTCGATCAATATGATATTTATTACAAATATCAACATAGGTATCAATAAAGTTTTCATTTACGAAATGCTCCTTTGAAACATTAATCGAAATGATAGGTGAATAGTTGTATTTTTCTTTCCAAGTAGCAATATCTTGACAAACCTTTTCAAAAATGTATAAATCTAATTTCATAATAAATTTATTTTTTTCAAATAATGGAATAAATTTATTAGGTGGTATGACAGTTCCATTTTTATGCCATCTTACTAAAGCTTCAGCACCAATTAACTTTTCACTACTTGTAAGAGTTTTAGGCTGGTATACGACAACAAATTCTTCATTTTTTAAGGCATCTTCCATAGAAGATTCAATTTCTTGTTCCTCCATTAATTGTTTTTCAAGGATTTCATCGAAAATATAGTAGTTATTATGGTATAATCCCTTTATTTTGGCACGTGCCATATAGGCTTTTGCTAATAATTTGTTAATATCTTTCTTAGTCGACTTGATTTTATAAACACCAATCGATAAATTAATGTGAAGCGAAGTACCATCAATATGGAAAGAAGAGGTATCTTGAAAGATACGATCTAATAGAGTTTCAATAGAGCCGTCATAATAAAAAAGGCTAGCAAAAACGTCATTTGAAATTCTACAAGTGATATGTTTTGGTGGCAAAATAGCAGTTAATTTTTGGGCAAGACTATTTAAAATTTTATTGCAAAATTCGTAACCATAAATATTGTTTAAGGCCTTAAATTTATTAATATCAAGAGATAAAATGTAACAATTTGTATCATGGTTTTGCAAAAAGCGAGTTCCATTTTCTTGGAAATAAAGTTGATTTCCAAGGGAGGTAACAGGATCAATATAAGCAATATGATATAATTTGCGACTTTTTTCTTGATTTGAAAAATCAATATAAACGCAAATTGTAATAACAATAAAGGTAATAAACAAGCAAGTAATAAGGGATATCGTAATAAAAGTAGTAAGTTCTTCTGCAATGGTGTCATCTGGAGCAATACTTACCACGTACCAATTATTTACATTTAATTTTTCATAATGAATAAAATAAGTTGTTTTATTAAAATGAATATCAAAAGTTCCTACTTTGCGATTGATAATATTTTGGA
Source organism: Clostridia bacterium (assembly GCA_022796855.1). Classification (GTDB taxonomy): domain Bacteria; phylum Bacillota; class Clostridia; order TANB77; family CAG-508; genus RGIG8482. The sequence goes on from JAAWJM010000001.1 coordinate 15,054, forward strand.
ACATTTCATTTAGTTTATCTATTTCATTAGAAGAAGTTAAGTCATATTTTGTTTTTAGAAAATCATATAAATTAACATTATTTTGATTCACTTCACCAAAAGAGTCAATTAAGATAGCACCAGAATTATTAATTAAATAAGTACCACCCTCACCATGGAATAATCGTCTAAGTAGAATTTCTTTATAATCTTCGGTATTAACGGTTGCAAAAAGCACCAAGTCTTGATTTTGAAAACGGAAGGTTTTTGAATAAATATTAACTTGGTTATTAGAAACTGTACTAGGTCTATTTTCGGATAGATAAACGGTATCTTGGTTAAAAAATTCTTCAATATTGGCATAGTTTTCTACAATATGACCATCACTTGTAGTACCATTTCCTTGTTTATCTAATACAACAAGTCTTGTAAAATGGTAATCTTCTAAATCATGTTCATAACGTTCGAAAATAGAATCCACTGTTTTAAAATAGCCACTATTAATAGAATCTACCATAATTTCCACAAATTTCATTTGTTCTGAAATAGAGAGATTCAATTGGGTGGTGGTTTGTTCACTAAGTTCCGAAATATTATTATATACATTTTGATAAGTTAAGTTCTTAATAAAACTAATTCCCCAATAAGAGAAAATTAGTAAAACAACAAAAATAGGCAGTATCCATTGAATATTAAAATGGTAACGTTTTGTATTATGCTTTATAAGGGGAGTACTTTTTTGTTTTTTCATAAATTATTTCACCTCTAAAAAAGATTATCTATAATGTATAATAAAAAACAAAAAATTTCAACTGTTTTTGAGAATTTTGGAAAAGGAAATCCTAGAATAAAAACGAAAACACAAAAAGCGAACAGAAATTTTATATTTTTTTGAAAAATATATTGACAAAGAAAAGAAAAAAAGATACAATAAACCAAACAAGAGTTTGAGAAACGTATTTTTGATAAAGGGGGATTTGAAAATGGGATTTTTAAAGAATAAGAGTGAGGTAATTACCTATACAATTGATAAAAGCATCCAAAATAATTTGTATATATCGGTACAAAATGGAGAGGTAGTAGTAAGTGCACCTTGGTATTTTTCAAGAAACCAAATACAAGAAGTAGTAGAAGAAAAAAAGAAATGGATTATGACAAAAATAAAAGCATATGAAGGAAAAACAAATAAGAATAATAATGAAAATAGCAAAACAATCCCAATATGGGGAGAAGAATTTGTAGTAGATATATGCTTCCAAAATAGAAAAAAATTAAACATCATAATGAGAGAAAATCATATGAAAATTGCATTACCAAACAAATATAAAAAAGTGTCGAAAGATGAGCTAATGAAGGTCCTAGTAGAGAAAATCTATAAAGTATTAGCAAAACAAATGATGGAACAAACAATGGAAAAAACGAGGATTTTGCTAGGTTTTGCTCCGGAAAATTATGAGGTAGAGTATATGGAAAATACGTTAGGAAAATGTACGCAAGATAAAACCATTGTGATTAATCCAGAATTAATGAAATACAGACCAGAAATTATAGAATATGTGGTATTACATGAGTTTTGTCACCTAACATACAAAACTCATACAAAAGGATTTTATGAAATGATAAAAAAATTTGAACCACATTACGAAGAATATGGCAAGAAAATAAGTGGATGGCAGTATTAGCCATTTCCACTTATTTTTGGTTGGGGTACTGTGATTCGAACACAGGAATGTCGGAGTCAGAGTCCGATGCCTTACCGCTTGGCGATACCCCAATGTGAAATATATATTACTATATCTTTTCTAAAATGTCAAACGGTTTTCCAGATTATTAGAAAAGGTAGTTTTTTTGTAAAATTTTTTCATTTATCGAATAACTTATAAAAAAGAGCATCATACTGTATATAAAATAAAAATAGGAGGAGAGATATGAAAGATTATTTAGGAATTAAGGACATTCATGCAATGGAGGTACTAGATTCAAGAGGAAATCCAACGGTACAAGTAGAAGTAATAACAGAAGGTGGATTTTCACGGAGTAAGTATGGTACCATCGGGTGCTTCTACTGGAAGTTTTGAAGCAGTGGAACTTCGTGATGGGGATAAGGAGAGATATTTTGGAAAAGGAGTATTACAAGCGGTTGAAAATGTGAATAAAAAAATTGCTAAAGAATTAGATGGAGTAAATGTATACGATCAACAAAAGATTGATAAAATGCTACTAGAATTAGATGGTACACCGAATAAATCAAAACTAGGAGCAAATGCCACTTTAGGGGTATCGCTTGCAGTAGCAAAGGCAGCTGCTAATTCACTAGGAATGAGCTTGTATCACTATATAGGGGGAGTAAATGCCAATCGTTTGCCACGTCCTATGATGAATATTTTAAATGGAGGAAAACATTCGGATAATAATATTAATATACAAGAATTTATGATTATACCAGTAGGAGCAACTACCTTTAAAGAAGCCCTAGAAATGGGAGTAACGGTATATCGTAATTTAAAGAAAGTATTAAAAGAAAAAGGGTATAGTGTAGCTGTTGGTGATGAAGGTGGATTTGCACCAAACTTAAAAGATGAGAAAGAAGCCTTAGATAGTATTATGGAGGCGATTAAAAAGTCTGGTTTTAAGCCAAAAGAAGACATTGCTTTAGCATTAGATGTAGCAAGTACAGAGATGTTTGAAGAAGCAAAAAAAATAGGAAAAGAGGGCTATTATTTTTGGAAGACGGATGTGTTTAAAACAAAAGAAGAAATGATTGATTATATTGTGGAATTAACAGAAGAATATCCAATTATTTCAGTAGAAGATGGGCTTGCTGAAGAAGATTGGGAATCTTGGCAAATGCTAACAAAGAAAATAGGAGATAAGGTTCAATTAGTAGGAGATGACCTATTTGTTACCAATATGGAACGATTGCAAAAAGGAATTGACCACCAAATAGCCAATAGTATTTTAATTAAACCAAACCAAATAGGAACCCTAACGGAAACTTTGGATGCAATTGAACTTGCCAAACAAAATGGATACAAGGCAGTCGTATCTCATCGTTCTGGTGAAACAGAAGATACAACCATAGCAGATATTGTTGTAGCTACCAATAGTGGGCAAATTAAAACAGGAGCTCCATGTAGAACAGACCGTGTGGCAAAGTATAATCGATTATTAAATATTGAAGAAGAATTAGACGATACCGCAACATATTAAATTTTATAAGTATTCTAAAAAGTGAATTTCCAAAAAGAAAGTAGAAATTCACTTTTTTTTATGATATGATAAGGAAAATAAAGCAAAAAAGAGGGAAAAATGAATAAGGAAGAAATTGTGAGAATGTATCAAAAAGAAGAAGATAGGTTACTTGTAGCAAAAATGTTAGACCAAGTAAGTCTTTGCAAAAAACGAAACAAACTACAACATACCGACTTTTTAGATAAAAGGCAAGTACACATACTAGAAAAAGCCATACATCGCATGGATATACAAAATTACGTGATATATGGTGGATTTGAAGACGCAGAAAGGCAGATTGTTTTTTTCTATCCAGAAAATTGGAGCCAAAAAATCATAGAAAAAAATTACGATTCTGTTATGCAAGTAATTCGTATTCTTCTACCAAATGATTTAAAAGGAAGCTATGCTCATAGGGATTATCTTGGTGGACTTATGAAGCTAGGGTTAAAACGAGAGAAAATAGGCGATATTATAGTATGGGAAGAAGGAGCAGACATCCTTGTGCTAAATGAAATAATCCCATTTCTAGAACAACATCTTATTACTTTAACCAGATTTCAAAAAGCACAAATAAAGGTAGTGTCTATGTTAGAATTACATCCAGTAAACCTGAAAAAACAAGAAATCGAAATAATCGTATCGTCTATGAGACTAGATAATATTGTTTCCGAACTTTCCAAAACTTCAAGAACAAAGGCAGAAGAAATCATAAGACAAGAAAGAGTCATACTAAATTACGAAACCATAACAAAAGACTCAAAGTTAGTAAAAACAGGAGATAAACTTACCATTCGAGGAAAAGGAAAATTTGTGGTAAAAGAGCAAATTGGCAATACGAAGAAGGGCAGATTTATTCTAAAAATAGCAAAATATGCGTAAATACTTGCGCATTTACATAATTTTAGTTATAATAGTAATGTATAACATGTAATAAATAGGAGGTACATCGAATGAAAAATGAAAACGAAGTAAAAGAATTTATGGAAAAACAGCGGAAGGTAGCAATAAGAGCAGCAAGAGCTATAAGGATGAAACGGTTTGAAATAAGCTATATTGAATTCTTACCAAGCCGGCGGATAGACCCAGAAACGGGAAAAGCTTTTCTGCTACATCGAGAACAAAGGCAGCTTCCAAATTCTATAATAATGGGAGGAGAAGGAACACGGCAACGGATAAAAGTAATTATCCGGTTTAAGGAACAAATAAAAGAGAAGTACCTTAAGAAGCTCAATGAAGTTATGAAAAGAGGCTATCAGATACAAGGAAATTCCATTATTTACAGCGTAAAACCTTTTTGTTAATTTAGTACCTGGGAACGGTAAAAAAAACGGTATGTTTTTTCTACCGTTCCTTTTCTTTCACGAAATTAATTTCAAACGCTTGCAATATTAGAAAAACATGATATAATATAAAAGCTAATTTTAAATAAAATTGAAAGGATGAAAAAAATGAGTATAAAAATTGAAAAAACAGACAAAAAAGATGAGGTAAAATTAGAGTTTACAATTAAGGCTGAGAAATTTGATGAAGCAATGAAGAAAGTATATTTAAAAAGTGCGAAATATTTTAATATTCCAGGATTTCGTAAAGGAAAAGCACCAATGCAAATTGTAGAAAAATATTATGGTGATGAGATTTTCTATGAAGATACTTTTAATGAAGTAGTACCAGAGGAATATGAAAAAGAATTAAAAGAAAATAATATTGAAGCAGTTAGTCGTCCAGATATTGATGTAAAACAAATTGGAAAAGGACAAGATTTAATTTTTACTGCAATTGTTCAAACAAAGCCAGAAGTGAAACTTGAAAAATATAAAGGTATAGAAATTAAAAAAGTAGAGTATAATGTATCCGATGGTGATATTGAACACGAATTAGGACATATGCAAGAAAAAAATGCAAGATTAGTAACCGTAGAAGATAGAGAAGTACAAAAAGATGATATTACAGTTATTGATTTTGAAGGATTTGTAGATGGCAAACCATTTGAAGGTGGAAAAGCTGAAAACCACGAATTAACAATTGGAAGTAATACATTTATTCCAGGATTTGAAGATCAAATGATTGGAATGAAGACAGAAGAAGAAAAAGACATTAATGTAAAATTCCCAGAAGACTACTTCTCTGAAGAATTAAAAGGAAAAGACGCAACCTTCAAAGTAAAATTACATGAAATTAAGAAAAAAGAATTACCAGCACTTGATGACGAATTTGCAAAAGATGTCAGTGAATTTGACACCTTAAAAGAATTAAAGAAAAGTATTCAAGATAAACTAGAAGAAGAAAATAAGAAAAAAGCAAAATATGAAACCGAAGATGCAGTTGTAAAAGCGGTTTGTGATAATGTGAAATTAGACATTCCATCTGGTATGATTGAAACTGAAATTGATAACATGACCAAAGAAATTGAACAAAGACTTATGTACCAAGGAATGAAACTAGAACAATATCTACAAATGCTTGGAAAAACGATGGAAGACTTTAGAAAAGAATATGAAGAACAAGCAACGACATCAGTAAAAAATCGTTTGGTATTAGAAGCTATTATTAAAGAAGAAAAAATAAAACCAGACAACGAAAAAGTAGAAGCCAAAGTAAAAGAAATGGCAGAACTATATGGTAAAAAAGAAGAAGAACTAAAAGAAAACGAAGGATTCATGAAATACATAGAAGAATCCATGAAAAACGAAAAAGTAGTAGAATTCCTAGTAGAAAATGCAAAAATAAAATAAAATGGTAGGGGTCGGCCTTGTGTCGACCTAAATAGGCGAAAAACCAAAAGAATACAAGGGGATAAAAAATAAATAAGGAGGAAAATGTTATGGTAGAAAAAAACAGTTTAGTACCATATGTAATTGAACAAACCAATAAAGGAGAAAGATCTTACGATATTTTCTCAAGACTATTAAAAGACAGAATTATCTTTATGGGAGAAGATGTGAATCCAACATCAGCAAGCTTAGTCATTGCACAACTTTTATTCTTAGAATCCGAAGACCCAGACAAGGAAATCTTTTTATACATTAACTCACCAGGAGGTTCTATTACAGACGGTATGGCAATTGTAGATACCATGAATTACATCAAGTGTCCAGTTTCTACTATTTGTGTTGGAATGGCAGCAAGTATGGGAGCTGTACTACTTGCCTGTGGGGAAAAAGGAAAACGTTTTGCTCTTCCAAATGCAGAAATCTTAATCCACCAACCATTAATCGGAGGACATGGAATTTCAGGGCAAGCAACGGAAATTAAAATTCATGCAGACCACATGGTAAGAACTAGAGAAAAATTAAATAAAATTTTAAGTGAGCGTACAGGTCAAACACTAGAAACCATTGAAAAAGATACAGAAAGAGATAACTATATGACAGCCGATGAAGCACTAAAATATGGACTAATTGACGGAATTATGGACAGAAAAACCAAAGAATAAGATTACAAAAATGTAATGTGAAAGGAATGGAACTTAAAATGGCGAAAAATCCAAGTGAAAGAAATATAAAATGCTCTTTTTGTGGAAAATCACAAGAAGCGGTTAAACGCGTGGTAGCAGGACCAGGAGTATATATCTGTGATGAGTGTATTTCTTTATGTAAGAACATTATCGATGAAGACTATATAGCAGAAGAAGAAAATGGTTATACCATTGATGAAGTCAATACACTTCCGAAACCAGAAGAAATAAAAAAGACACTAGATGAATATGTAATTGGGCAAGAAGAAGCCAAAAAAACACTAGCTGTTGCAGTATATAACCATTATAAAAGAATTAATACAGAAGACGAAATTAGTGATGTGGAAATTCAAAAAAGTAATGTCCTATTATTAGGTCCAACTGGTTGTGGAAAAACCATGCTTGCACAAACATTAGCACGAATTTTAAATGTGCCATTTGCAATTGCTGATGCAACTACCTTAACCGAGGCTGGTTATGTAGGAGAAGATGTTGAAAATATTTTATTAAAACTAATTCAAGCAGCAGATTACGATATTGAAATGGCCGAGAGAGGAATTATCTATATTGATGAAATTGATAAAATTTCAAGAAAATCCGAAAATCCATCGATTACTAGAGATGTTAGTGGAGAAGGAGTACAACAAGCTTTATTAAAAATTGTAGAAGGAACGGTTGCTTCTGTTCCACCACAAGGTGGACGTAAACACCCACACCAAGAATTTTTACAAATAAATACTTCAAATATTCTATTTATTTGTGGAGGAGCTTTTGAAGGACTAGACAAAATTATTGAAGAACGAGTGGGTAAAAAAACAATTGGTTTTGGTGCCAAAATTGAAAGCAAAAAAGAAATTGATAAATCTGTTATTTTTGAACAACTATTACCACAAGATTTATTAAAATTTGGTTTAATACCAGAATTTGTAGGAAGATTACCAATTATTGCAACACTAAGAGAATTAGACCGTGAATCCCTAGTTCGTATTGTAACCGAACCAAAAAATGCCTTAGTAAAACAATACAAAAAACTATTAGAATTAGATGATGTAGAACTAGAATTTGAAAAAGAAGCATTAAATGTCATTGTAGATAAAGCCATTGCAAGAAACACAGGGGCAAGAGGACTACGTTCAATTATAGAAGATATTATGAGAGACATTATGTTTGAAGTACCATCCAATCCAAAAATAGAAAAATGTATTATCACAAAAGCAACGGTAGAAAATGGAGAAAAACCGGAACTTGTCATTAACGAAGAAAAAGTTGCGAAAAAACACATTAAAAAGAAAAAAATTGTACCCAATAAAACGTCGGAGACGGCATAATGAAATCGGAGTACTTCCTAAAGTACTCCGATTTTTTAAGTTACTTATAAATACAAAGTTTCAAAAAAACTTGACAATAAGTAATAGGTTGTATAAAATGAGAAAGGAAAAAGCAAACCATATAAACATAAGAAAAAGAGGAGAAGGATTTTATGAAACTAAAACATGAATCAGCCATAACGTTGGTCGCACTTATTGTTACGATTATAGTATTATTAATACTAGCAGGAATTACAATTACTTTAACAGTAGGAAGAAATGGTTTACTAGACAAAGTACAGCAGGCAAGTATAGAAAATGAAAAAGCAGAGATTCAAGAAATAATACAACTTGTTATTATGGACATTGAAACAGAGTTGTTATCTAATCAAAAAGGAGAAGAATTAAATAAGGGTATTCTTGTTCAAAAGTTACCAAATAAGTTACAAGGTATAATAATACAGGAGGATATGACGGGAGAATATAGAAATTATCATTATTACATAGATGAAAATTATAATGTACATATTTTAGGAAAAAATAATAGTTCGATACAGGTAGAACAAACAATTAGTTATGTAGGAACTAGTAGATGTACAGTAAAAGTAGAAGCAAATTCATTAGAAGGGAATATTGTACAATATCAATACATGGTAAATAACGAAATAAAAGGAGAAACAAGTGAAAAAGAATATACAATAGAAGAATTAGAACCCAATAGACAGTATAATATATCTGTTATAGCAATTGATGAAAAAGGAAATAGTAGAAAATCAGTACCAACAAAAATAGTAACAAAAGAAAGAACATATATAATAAAAGATGGAATACTTAAAGTAGAAGGACAAACAGCAAATGCACAAATAACAGAGGAAGAAGGATATTTAAACTTATCAATTAATGCAACAAGAAACCGAGGAGGATATTATATCATATATGATCTTACAAATTATCGAGAGATAAAGATAGATGCAGAAGTGCTTGATAAAGGTAGTTCTTGTAGTTGTTATTTATGGATACAACGTTCAAATCCAATAAGCTCAATGTATGATAGGGCAACAGCTTTACTTGGTAGAAATAGTGACACCAATAGTAGGGAACGATTTATAGAAAGTTGTGATATAAAAGATTTTGAAGAAAACTATTATATTTTTTGTATGAAAAATGCTACCGAAACATCAACAAGAGCAATAATACACATATATAATATGTGGTTGGAGGAGTAGAGATAAAGTGAAAAAAGTACTTGCCAAAATAAGAATTACATGATAAGATTATAGTCATAAAAAGAAATGAAAAACGAAAAAAAGGACAAGGCGAGTAAACAAAAAGCAAAAGAGAGCTAGAGGTTGGTGTGATTCTAGTTGCAAAAAAAGTTTACCAGTTATCACCTTTTTGTTGTTAATCTGAATGGTTAGTAAGATTAATCGTGTTACTTACGTTATCAAGTAAATGAAGTGAAAAATTGCAAAAGCAATTTTTAAAATAGGTGGTACCGCGGAAGTTAAATCCATTTCGTCCTAAGATAAGATGAAATGGATTTTTTGTATCTATTTAAAGGAGGAATGAAAAATGGCAGAGCAAAAAGAGATGAATTATAGTGACACATTGAATTTACCAAAAACCGATTTTCCAATGAGGGGAAATTTACCACAAAATGAGCCGAACATTTTAAATGAGATATTTGAAAAAGGTTTGTATGAAAAAATGTTAAAAAAGAATGCAGGAAAGGAGCCATTTGTATTACATGATGGACCTCCATATGCGAATGGAGAAATTCATTTAGGGCATGCCTTAAATAAGGTATTAAAAGATACGATTGTAAGATACAAAAACTTACAAGGTTTTGATACACCTTATATTCCCGGTTTTGATACTCATGGTATGCCAACCGAAAAAAAGGCAATTGAGAAACTAGGATTAAACAGAGATGCAATTCCTGTTACGCAGTTTCGAGATACCTGTAAACAATTTACGATGGAATACAAAGATAAACAAATTGAAGGGTTTAAACGCTTAGGTGTATTAGGAGATTGGGATAACCCATATATTACTTATCAACCACAAGTAGAAGCAAAACAAATTGGTGTATTTGCCAATATGTATGAAAAAGGCTATATTTATAAAGGATTAAAACCAGTTTACTGGTGTACTGATTGTGAAACAGCCTTAGCAGAGGCAGAAATTGAATATAAAGATATCAATTCTCATACAGCATATGTAAAATTCCCTGTAAAAGATGCCAAAGGAAAATTCGATGAACAAAACGTATCGTTCGTAATCTGGACAACAACACCATGGACTTTACCTGGTAATATGGGAATTACCATTGGAGCAGATTACGAATACAGTCTTGTGGATATGGGAAAAGAAAAAGTAATAATGGCTACCGAATTAGTTTCAAAAGTAATGGAAAAAGCGGGCATTAGTGAATATAAAGAAATTGCGAAATTTGAGGGAAGCGATTTAGAAGGAATTATTTGTAAACATCCATTTTTAGAGAGGGATTCCAAAGTGGTACTAGGTTCAGATGATACTATATTAGTAGAATTAGAAACTGGTACTGGTGCGGTTCATACTGCTCCTGGATATGGTAAAGAGGATTATCTTTGTGGGTTAAAAAATGGATTAGACATTGTTGTAACCATTGATAGTAAAGGACATCAAACTGAGGAAGCAGGTCCATTTGCAGGTATGTATTATGCAAAATCCGATAAAGAAATTATTAAATGGTTAGAGGAACATGGGTATTTATTAGTAGCTCAAGATGTAAATCACTCTTATCCACATTGCTGGAGGTGTAAACATCCAGTTATTTACCGTGCAACCAACCAATGGTTTGCTTCTATTGATGGATTCAGAAAACAAACTTTAGAGGCAATTAAAAATGTAAAATGGTACCCAGCTTGGGGAGAAGAACGAATTACCAAAATGGTAGAAGAACGAAATGACTGGTGTATTTCTCGCCAAAGAACATGGGGAGTGCCAATTCCAATTTTCTATTGTGCAGATTGTGAAAAAGAATATGTAACAAAAGAAAGCTTAGAAAAAGTACAAAAAATATTCCAAAAGCAAGGTTCAAATGCGTGGTTTGATTTACCAGAAAAAGAATTAATGCCAGAAGGAGCAACTTGTCCTCATTGTGGTAGTAAAGAATTTAAAAAAGAAACCGATATTATGGATGTATGGTTCGATTCTGGTTCAACACATGAATCAGTACTAGCCGAACGTGGACTTCCAGAAGCAAATTTGTATTTAGAAGGAAGTGACCAACATAGAGGTTGGTTCCAATCTTCACTATTAACTTCGGTTGCAACCAAAGGAAAAGCACCATATAAAGAAGTATTAACACATGGTTATACCATTGATGAACAAGGAAGAAAGATGTCAAAAAGCCTTGGAAATGGAATTGACCCAAAAGACGTTATTAATGAATCTGGAGCAGATGTGTTAAGACTTTGGGTATTATCGGCTGACTATAAATCAGATATTAGTGGTTCAAAAAATATTTTAAAACAAGTGATGGAAGTATATCGAAAAATCCGAAATACTGCAAGATATATCTTAGGAAATATTAGTGATTTTGATGTGAGTAAGCCGGTGGCTTATGAAGAGTTACAAGAAATTGACAAATGGGCATTAATCAAGCTAAACAAATTAATAAAAGATTGTATTAGTGCATACGATGTATACGATTTCCATAATGCTTATCATGCCATTAATCAATTTTGTGTTGTAGATATGAGTGCGTTCTACCTAGATATTATAAAAGATCGCTTATATACTTACAAAAAAGATTCAGTAGAAAGAAGAGCAGCCCAAACGGTTATGTATGAAATTCTATCTGCACTTGTCCGAATTTTAGCACCAATGACTTGTTATACAGCAGAAGAAATATGGAAATACATGCCACATAAGGCAGGAGAAAATACGGAAAGTGTTATGTTAGATTATTATCCAAAAATAAATCCTAAATACGATAATCCAGAAATAGAAGAAAAATGGGCTAAATACATCAAAATAAAAGATGAAGTAGCAAAAAAATTAGAACAAGCAAGAGCTAATAAAGAAATTGGATTATCCCTTGGAGCAAAAGTAACATTATTTGCGGATGGTAAAGAATATGATTTTATCAAAGGGAAAGAAGAATTATTAAAAGAAATATTCATTGTATCTGATGTAGAAATCAAACAAGGAAAGAAAGAAGAAGATAAAGACGCCATTGTAGGAGTAAGTGTAGAACAAGCAGAAGGTGAAAAATGCGAAAGATGTTGGATGTATTCAAAAACCGTAGGACAAGACAGCAATCATCCACATATTTGTAAAAGATGTAGTGAGAATTTAAAATAAATACACAAAGATATGTAGGGGGCGATGCCCACATCGATCCGAAATATGAATGTAATTCCTCTCCACAATTGACGAATCCAAAAAAACATAGCATAATGGTATACATAAACCAAGAAAGGATAATGTATCAAAATTTTGCAATAGAAGGAGGAAAGGACATGAACAATCAACAAAAATTTGCAAAAATTGTTACAGAAGTAACTGGGACAAGAAAGAGGTGCAGGCAGTATTTGGAAACTCAAAAGGACAAGGAACAGCCAGAAACAAGACTGGTACTTGAAGAATTAGACTTCAAGCGCCAGTGGGATCCGCATTTTACATTCTGTAGTACTGATTATGGAATGTATACCCAGATGAAGTGGAACAAGAAAAGGCGGATACAGGCAATACCAATATGTTTCTTTGTTACCTTGTATGAGTTGGATGTAAAAAGAGCATTTCCAAAACAAGACATTCAAATTCCATGTACATTAAGAGGATTTTGGAAGATGGAGAAGGCAGTTAATTTATTGGAGGAATTTATCCATTTCCAGAATAAATGGAAAAGAAATCTTTTTTGGGAAGCTATAAAGTTACAAAGACGTAATCAAAAGAAAGCATCGCAATATGCAAAGGTAATAGATGAATTTACAACAGTAAACATTACCATTGGTGGCTGGAAAGATTTCGTCTTCTATCAGACAGACTTAAAGTTTTGCTTTAACAAAACCAATGTAAAACTGGATATTGTACCGCTATGCAAACTGTTAACAACTTACTATGTGAATGTAGTAAGAAAAATTGATTGGTATATAAATCAATATGCAACCAAAGCAGAAGAGGAACGTTTGCAGGAACTTCAGAAGGAACTGGCTGATTTTATGGAAAAATATTTTATACACGCATTCTAAATTCCCGGAAAGAACCGGAAGGCAAATTTGTTTTTGCTTTCCGGTTTTTAGTATTTTTTAGTAAGTTTTCCATATAATATAAAAGGAATAAATAAAAAAGAGAGGAACGACAAAAATGGAGAAAATAAGATATTTTGATCATGCGGCAACAACAGCTACCAAAGAAGAGGTGCTAAAGGAAATGTTGCCTTATTTTAGTTTAAATTATGGAAATGCTTCTTCTATGTATAGCATTGGGAGAAAATCAAGAAAAGCGATAGAAGAGGCAAGACAGAAGACAGCTCATGCGATTGGGGCAGAGGCAAAGGAGATTTATTTTACTTCTTGTGGGAGTGAAAGTGATAATTTAAGTTTAAAAGGCGTTGCCTATGCGAATCGTGACAGAGGAAACCATATTATTACCACCAAAATAGAACATCCAGCAGTACTTCATACATGTCAGCATTTAGAAAAAGAAGGATTTCGTGTAACGTATTTGAATGTAAATGAGGAGGGATTCATTAATTTAAGTGAATTAGAAAATGCGATAGGCAAAGAAACCATTTTAATTAGTGTTATGTTTGCTAATAATGAGATAGGAACCATACAACCAATTAAAGAAATTGGAGAGATTGCCAAAAAACATCAAATCTATTTTCATACAGATGCAGTGCAAGCTATTGGAAATGTTCGTATTGATGTAAAAGAATGTAATATTGATTTATTATCGATGTCAGCTCATAAGTTTTATGGTCCAAAAGGAATGGGAGCTTTATATGTAAAAACAGGGGTAAAATTTGAAAAGATACAAGATGGAGGACACCAAGAAAGAAACATGAGAGCAGGTACGGAAAATGTGGCAGGAATTGTAGGGTTAGGAAAAGCCATTGAACTTGCCTATGAGAAATTTGATGGGTATAATGAAAAAATAATGAGTTTACGTGATTACTATATTTCGCAAATACAAGAAAAGATTTCCAATACAAAAGTAAACGGACATAGAACAAAACGTTTACCGGGAAATGCCAATATTTCTTTTAAGTATATAGATGGAGAAGCCTTATTATTAAATTTAGATATGAAAGGAATTTGTGCATCATCTGGTTCAGCATGCACTTCAGGTTCGTTAGAACCATCCCATGTACTAGTAGCGATAGGCTTATCACCTGAGATGGCAAATGGAGCATTACGAGTTACCTTTGGAGACGACAATACAAAAGAAGATGTTAATTATCTAGTAGACAGTCTAGTTGAAATTGTAGAGAAATTAAGAAAAACCTCACAGGAATATATGAAATTTAACAAATAAACGTATAGGAGCGGACACAAGACCCGCCCCTACAAATTTATACATCAAATTCCATCAATTTTTCCACAATCTGTACCGCATTGGAAGCGGCACCTTTTCGAATATTGTCTGCAACTACCCATAGGTTTAATCCATTTTCGATGCTCTCATCACGGCGAATTCGTCCAACATATACCTCATCATGACCATTTGCAATGGTAGCAAGAGGATATTCATTTTTGGTAACATCATCTAGGACAATGATACCAGGATAATCTTGTAAAGTTTTTCTTACTTCCTCTAGAGTAAAAGGCTTTTCAAATTCTATGTTAATACTCTCACTATGAGAATTCATGACAGGAACACGTACACAAGTAGCAGTTACTTTTAAATCTGGTTTTTTTAATATTTTCCTTGTTTCATTTATCATTTTTTCTTCTTCTTTGGTATAACCATTTTCCAAAAATACATCGATATGTGGTAAACAATTTTGATAAATAGGATGAGCAAATTTTTTAGGAGCTTCTCCTTTTGCACCATTTTCTAAATCTTCTAATCCAAGTCTTCCAGCACCAGATACGGCTTGATAAGTAGAATAAATGACTCTTCTGATTTGGTACTTATCATCCAAAGCCTTCAAAGGAACAACCGCTTGAATGGTAGAGCAATTTGGGTTTGCAATAATTCCATGATTGTTTGTAATTTCCTCTGAATTTACCTCAGGAACGACCAAAGGAACTTCTTTTTCCATACGAAAAGCACTACTATTATCTACCACGATACAACCATGTGAAGCAGCAATAGGAGCATATTTTTTTGCGGTATCACCGCCAGCAGAAAAAATAGCAAAATGAAAACCCTCATTAAAAGAATCTTCCGTTAATTCTTGTACAAGGTAGGTTTTTCCTTGAAATAATATTTCTTTGCCAGCAGAATGGGAAGAAGCCAAAAAAACATATTCCAAAATAGGTAAATTTTTTTCCGCTAAAACCTGAAGTACCATTCTTCCAACAAGTCCAGTTGCACCAACTACTGCAAGTTTATATTTTTTTTCATCCATATGTAACACCTTCTTAAATTTAAAAAAGTAAAAATATAGTCATATTTTTACTTGACTTATGTAAGTATTATATGATAAAAAAGAAAGAAAAGAAACAGTTTTTACAAAAATGATTAATTTAGAATTATCATAAAAGATATAAGGAGGTAAGAGAGTATGGAACAAAAAATTAGAATTGGAATTTGTGGGTATGGAAACCTTGGAAAAGGAGTTCAAAAAGCAATTTGCCAAAACAGTGATATGGAATTGGTAGCTGTTTTTACAAGAAGAGACCCAACACAAATAAGCAAACAAACATCAGTAAAAGTGCTTCCAATTACTGAAGTTGCACAGTGGATGAACCAAATAGATGTTATGATTATGTGTGGTGGGTCGGCAACAGATTTACCAGATCAGGTACCTACTTTTGCAAAACTTTTTTGCACAGTGGATAGCTTTGACACACATGCCAAAATACCACAATATTTAAACGCTGTTGATGAAGAAGCAAAAAGTGGTGGAAATGTATCGATTATTTCGGTTGGTTGGGATCCAGGAATGTTCTCTAATATGAGAGCATATGCAGAGGCAATCTTACCATTTTCACATACCTATACCTTTTGGGGTAGAGGAGTAAGCCAAGGACATTCAGATGCTATACGTAGAATTGAGGGAGTAAAAGATGCACGCCAATACACCATACCTGTGCCTAAGGCAATGGAAATGGTAAGAGCTGGAGAGAATCCAGAACTTTCAACAAGAGAAAAACACGAAAGAGAATGTTTTGTTGTAGCAGAAGACGGAGCAGACTTAAGTGCAATTGAAAAAGAAATTATAACAATGCCAAACTATTTTGCGGATTATGATACAACAGTACATTTTATTACCCAAGAAGAATTAGACAAAAACCACAAAGGATTACCTCATGGAGGAAGTGTTATTTCTTGTGGGCAAACAGGAGAAGAAACTAAGCAAGTAATGGAATATTCATTAACTTTAGATTCAAACCCAGAATTTACAGGAGCAGTACTTGTAGCATATGCAAGAGCAGCATATAGAATGAAAAAAGAAGGTATAACAGGAGCAAAAACTGTGTTAGATGTTCCACCAATTATGCTTAACCAAAACGAGAGAGAAGAAGTTATTAAGAGATTACTATAAAAAGTAAAGAACATATGAAAAGGTCTAGTATTTCTACTAGACCAATATACAGCTGTACATACTATGTACAGCTTAAAACGCCGTGTAATGAACGGTATATCATGAAACAATTAATAAAAAATGTTCTCAAATTCATCTTTTGTAACTTTTGTTATATCATAGTCAACTTTGGCAAATTCTTTTTGCCTTTCAAAACAAATCAGTTGAGATAAGAGAGGATATCCATATGCAAGATGGAATAGCGGAATTTGAGAAATATTGGATAATTTCTCTAAAAAATCGTTGATGTCAAAGACCTCTGTAGTTTCAATGTATTTTGAAAGTTCAGCCTTAAACAGAGAAATTGGCAACAACGATAATAAAGCATGGATATCACTATCCATATCTCCCATATGCAAGAATAGCGGATTTGCTATAGCAGTAGTCTTTTTAAGGTGTATTGCTTTTGCAATAGTCCACCGTTGTTCTTTATATGACAATGTTTTATAAAGAACAATAACTTTTGGTATGGGATAAACATAGCCCATAAGTTTTGAATTAGTGGGATGATTATCATACTCTATTCTATATCCTTGCTGTTTGGCGATAAATTTGATATCAATCGGTAATTTTACACAATCCCGATATTGTTGAATGCCGTATGTAGACTGATAGTATGCTTCTATTTCACATTCCTCTCTATAGTATTTTTCTAATTTGTTTTTTTGCTGTGATAAATTATTCACATTCATGTCCTCCTTCAAGAATTTTTTTGTTTCATTTACATTACATTGATATGAAAGAATTATATATAAATTCACATAAAAAGTCAAGTTTAAAAAAATTGATATGTTGGGAAATTTCCAAAATTTAAATTCATACAAAGTTATAGTAAGAAAAAGTTTCAGTTTTCTAATGTTTTTATTGTTTATAATATATTAAATTTTGACAAGATAAGTTAAATTATAAATAAAGCATTGAAAAAAAACACACTTTATGATATAAGTTAATTAGCAAAATTATAAGTTTAGAAAGAAAGTTTTTTATGAAGAACATAAAGGATTATAATTTAGAAGAATTAAAGCAAGAATTAGCTAATTTAGGAGAGAAACCTTTTCGTGCAGAGCAGATTTTTCGTTGGCTTTATATTGAAAATGTTACAAATTTTGATGAAATGACGAATTTATCTTTGGAACTTAGGGCAAAATTAAAGAAAGAATATGATTTATGTATTTTTCAAGTATTAAGAAAACAAGAATCTAGTGATGGAACCAAAAAGTATTTATTTGATGTATTAGATGGAAATGCGATAGAGACGGTTCTTATGAGTTATCATCATGGATATAGTTTATGTGTTTCTTCTCAAATTGGTTGTAAAATGGGGTGTAAATTTTGTGCTTCCACAGGAATTAATTTTATTCGAAACTTAACTTCTGGAGAGATTGTAGAGCAGATTTTGGCAGTACAAAGAGAAGCACAGGTAACCATATCGAATGTGGTATTTATGGGAATTGGGGAACCAATGGATAATTTTGAAAATGTAATGAATGCCATTGGTATTATGAACCATCAAAAGGGACTTAATATTGGTGCTAGACATATTAGTATTTCAACAAGTGGAATTGTTCCTAAAATTAATGAACTAGCCAAACGAGATATGCAATGTACCTTATCGATTTCCCTACATGCAACAACAGATGAGAAAAGAAGTGCTATGATGCCAGTGAATAACGCATATCCTATTTCAGAATTAATGCAAGCTTGCAAACATTACATACAAGCTACCAATAAGCGAATTTCCTTTGAATATGCACTAGCAAAGGATAATAACGACAATTTAGAAGATGCCAAGCGATTAGTGAAATTATTAAAAGGTATGATATGCCATGTAAACTTAATTCCAATTAACAACATTGAAAACGGAGTATATCACAAAAGTACTAATGAAAATATTATCAAATTTCGAGATTATTTAAATGAGCATGGAATTGTAGCAACCATAAGGAGAGAATTAGGTTCTGATATTGATGCTGCATGCCGGACAACTCAGAAGAAAAAACTTAAAAACATAAGGAGGAAACATGAGAGTTTTTGCGAAGACCGACTTAGGTAAAGCAAGGCAAATGAATGAAGATTTTTATTATATAACCCCAAGTGTAGAGGATAAACTACAACTTTACATTTTGGCAGATGGAATGGGCGGATATAACGGAGGAGAAATTGCAAGTAAACTTGCAACCCTTAGTGCCAAAAGTTATATTGAAACCAATTTTGAAACCATACCACATGATCGCGATAATATTTTAAAACTGATTGCGAGTAGTATTGAATATGCCAACATGGTAGTATATGAAAAAGCAAAAGAAAATGTAGAATTAGCAAATATGGGTACTACTTTAGAGATTTGCTTAATATATAATAATAAGGCATTTATTGGACATATTGGAGATAGCCGAATTTATCGAATTCGTAAAGAATTTATAAGAAAACTAACCAAAGACCATAGTTATGTGGAGGAATTAGTAAAAGACGGAACCATTACCAAGGAAGAAGCCGAGCACCACCCAAAGAAAAATATGTTAATGAAAGCAGTGGGATGTACACCATATGTAGAACCAGATGTTATGGTAAAAGGATTTTTAAAAGAAGATGTGCTTCTTATGTGTTCCGATGGTTTAACCAATATGGTAACAGAACAAGAAATTTATGAGTATGTAAAAAAAGATGTACAAACGAGTTGTGAACAGTTAATAAAAAGAGCAAATGAAATGGGTGGATATGATAACATTACGGTTGTCATACTTCAAAACGATTAAAATATAGGAGAGATGAAAAATGAACTTAGAAGGTAGATTAATTGCAAATCGATATGAAATTATTGAAAATGTAGGAAATGGTGGAATGGCCACAGTATATAGAGCAAAAGACCATATACTAAACCGTTTTGTTGCGGTAAAAATTTTAAAAGATGAATTTACAACAGATGAGGAATTCATTAAACGATTTCGTTCAGAAGCTCAAGCGGTAGCAAGCTTAAATCATCCTAATATTGTAGGAGTATATGATGTAGGAAACGAAGGAAACCTATATTATATTGTGATGGAATTAATTCAAGGAAAAACCCTTAAAGAAGTGATTAGTTTAGAAGGAAAGCTTTCTTGGAAATGGTCGGTAAATGTTGCCATTCAAATTGCGTCTGCCTTAGAAACAGCTCACAAAAATAATATTGTTCATAGAGATATAAAACCACATAACATCATCATTACTGAAGAAGGAATTGCCAAAGTAACCGATTTTGGAATTGCCAAAGCGGTATCCAATTCTACAATTACCGCCTTTGGTACTACCATTGGTTCGGTACACTATTTTTCACCAGAACATGCAAGAGGTGGATTTACCGATGCAAAATCGGACTTGTATTCATTAGGAGTGGTTATGTATGAAATGCTAACAGGAAAAGTGCCATTTGATGCAGATACTCCAGTATCCATTGCATTAATGCATATGCAACAACAAGCAACACAGCCCATAGTATTAAACCCTACCATACCAAGCTCTGTGAATAAAATTGTAATAAAAGCAATGCAAAAAGATGCGAATTTACGTTATCAAAGTGCCTCTGAAATGCTAAAAGATTTAAACATGTCTTTAAAAAATCCAGATGGAAATTTTGTGTTTATGAAAGATATGGAAGGAGATTTTCCAACGCAAAAAATACCAACCATGTATGATGAGGAAATCAGTAAAGAAAATCCAGAAAAAAAAGGTCAAAAGAAAGAAAGTTTTATTAAAAAACATAAAGTATTATCTTTTACCATAGGAGCATTTTTGTTATTTTTCCTAACCATAGGAATTACGTATGGTGGGCTAAAATTAACACAGGTAAAAGAAGTAGAAATTCCAAATTTAGCAGGACTTACCAAGGAAGAAGCAAAGAAAAAAGTGGAAGATGCAAAATTGGTTTGGGTAGAGTTAGAACCACAATTTAGTCCAGAAATACCAGAAGGAAGTATTATTAGCCAAGATCCAACATATATGGAAAATTTTAAAGTAAAAGAAAAATCAGAAATAAAAGTTGTCATTAGTAAAGGACAAGATTTAACAATGGTACCAAAAGTAGTGGGAATGACGAAAGATGAGGCGATTGCTAAATTACAAGAAGCCAATTTATTATATGAAGTAGTAGAAGAAACCAGTAAAACAGTAGAAGAAGGTTATGTAATTAGCCAAGAAACAGAACCAAATAAACAAGTAAATGCAGGAGAAACCATAAAAATTCATGTAAGCATTGGAACTGGAATTGAACAAGTGGATGTACCAAATGTACTAGGAAAAACCGAAGCAGATGCGAAAAAATTATTAACCGATGCGAAATTAAAAGTAGAAGTACTATACGAAGAAAACAAATCAAACGAAAACGGAAAAGTACTAAAACAAAGTATCGAAAGCGGAAAAACCGTAGATGTGGAAACAACCGTAGTGATTACTGTAAATAAAATTATAGAAAACAAAACAGCAACCATTACCATCGATTTAAAATCCATAACAGGAGGATATAAAGAACCAACTGACACCAATACAGTAGGAGAAGTAAAGAAAACAGCAAAAGTTGTGATAAAAGTAGATGGAAAGAGCGTAAGCGAAGACCCTAGTGTAGATAAAAACAAGACCATAAAACAACAAGTAACTGGAACAGGAAGTGTACTAATTGAAATTGAAATAACAGATGAAAAAGGTACAACCAAAAGAACCCATACATTAGATTTAACAAAAGAAACAGCGTATACGTTTCAATAAAACTTGATTTTATAAATAAACTATAGTATAATGAATATACTATAAAGAGATTTTAAAATCTCAGTGTGCTGACACGATAATCCGAAATAAAAGTAAGACTTGTGGGCTTACGGTTGGCGGACAACGGAAAAATCCGAAATAAAAGTAAGACTTGTGGGCTTACGGTTGGCGGACAACCAAAAAATCAGCAATAGAAGAGAAATGAGCATTGCATTTAGCAATGCTACTTTTCTTTATAGATAGAAAAATAATAAGAAGGTGATAAAGATTGATAAAAGAAATATAATAAAAGAGCTATGCTATTGTGCGAGATTATATGAAAAAAATTTATCCAATAAGAACATTATGTTTATATATAAAGATGAGAAAGTAAAATATATAGAAACGAAATTTACAAAATCAAATTTTTTACACTTAACAGGAATTACAATATTAAACCAAAAACTAAGTGCAAATATGTTTTATAACCAATGTTTAAAAAATCGTGTAGAAGAAAAAATGTTTTGTTATAGAAAAGATGGTAATACAATTAAAAAAATGTCAGTATTAGCAATGCTTATGAACATTCATAAAAATGCAAAAATGATAGGCGATTATGATGGAAATAAAATTTTTTTATATTCGAATAAATTGATAGGAAATGTTAATTCATGTTTAGGTTTTATCCCTAAAAATAATTATTATATTTGTAATACAAGTCTGAAAGAAGATATTAGAAATATTACTTATAATCATAGAAAAATAATTTGTATTCTTTCCAAAAAAATCCAAGAAAAATATTATAATGAAATTACATATATTAATTCACAATACCGAGAAGACATATATTATACCAAAGAAATAATGGACAAGATAGTAGAAGAAAAAAGAGAAAAATTTGGCTATTGCGTTAAAGATGGGAATGATATATAATAGGTAAAAGAAAGAATAAAAAGGAGAGGTAATGCAAGGGAGAATTGTTAACAATATTTCCAATACGTATTGGATTGAATGCCAAAATGGATTGTATGAGGCAGTTGCACGTGGAAAGTTTAAAATAGAAGATATTGTGCCTGTGGTAGGAGATATGGTAGAGATTGAGACGATTCATGAAGAGAAAAAAGAGGCAGTGATTACGAAAATTTTGCCAAGGCGTACTTATATGAAAAGACCCAAAATTGCAAATGTTACGAAGCTTATTTTTGTAGTATCCATGAAAATGCCAAAACCAGATTTATTGCTATTAGATAAGCAATTGGCTTTTGCGGAATTTATGAAAATTCCATGTGTGATTGTGTTAAATAAGCAAGACTTAGGAAAACAAGAAGAAATACAATGGATTCAGGAGATTTATACAAAATTAGGTTATCCTGTTATCATAACCTGTGCCAATAAGCAGGAAGGAATTAAAGAAGTAAGAGAAGTGTTAAAAGGTGAAGTAAGTGCTTTTTCTGGAAACTCTGGTGTAGGAAAATCCACCTTACTAAATGCCATTTTTGAAGAAAATTTGACCAAAGAGGGAATTGTTAGTAACAAAAATAAAAAGGGAAAAAATACAACAACAACAGTACAATTATATAGTTTAAACGAGAATACTTACATAGCAGATACGCCAGGATTTTCTACTTTTGATATTTATGAGATTGAAAGCAAGGAATTATACCAATATTTTAAAGAATTCAAAGAAGCTGAGAAAAATTGCAAATATGTGGGTTGTACTCATATTAAAGAAAAAGAATGTGGAATTAAACAAGCACTAGAAGAAGGAAGAATTGCTAAACCAAGATACGAAAATTATATTAAAATCTATGAAGATTTAAAAGATAAGGAGGAACACAAATGGTAGAAATTTCAACTTCACTATTATCGGTAAAAGAAGAATCGATAAAAAAAATATATGATTTAGAGGTAGCACATACAGATTATTATCACATAGATGTTATGGACGGAAAGTTTGTAGAAGCAGATACCACCAAAAGGATGTTAGAGTATACCACGCAAATAAAACAAGTAAGCAATATTCCAATTGATGTACACCTTATGGTACAAGAGCTAGAGGAACATATTGAAAATTATCTTCCATTTTCACCAAACCGCATTACCTTTCATTATGAAGCCTGCAAAAATAGAAACAAAGTAGAAGAATGCATCAAAAAAATAAAAGAAAATGGAGTAAAGGTAGGAATTTCTATAAAACCAGAAACACCAGTAGAAGACATTTATGAATTTTTACCATTGGTACATATGGTATTAATTATGACAGTAGAACCAGGAAAAGGAGGACAAAGCCTAATACCAGAAACGTTACAAAAAATAAAAAAACTACATACCTACCGAGAAGAAAAAAGTCTAGATTTTGACATAGAAGCAGATGGTGGCATTAATTTAGAAACCATGTCAAACGTAAAAAAAGCTGGAGTAGATATAGCAGTGGTAGGCAGTGCTATTATCAAAAGCGAGGATTATGTGGAGATAATAAAAAAATTAAAACAAATTTAATGTAGAAGTCGATGCCTTCGAAGAAATGACTATAAAAAGGCCCCTTTACGTAAGGGGGCTGTCAGCGAAGCTGACTGGGGGTTCTTAATACAGGTCTGAATTTTTACAAGAACAGTGAACTATTTGACACCTCTACAATTATCAAAAAGATGTCATACCAAAAGGTACAACATCTTTTTTTTGTTCCTAATCTTCTTTTTTCTTCTCATCTTTCTTTTTGTTTTCTTTTTTTACTGGTTTTTCCTCTTTTTTTGTTTCTGTTTTTTCTTTCTTTTCTGGCTTATTTTGTGTAAATAAATAATTTACAACAACACCAAGACCAAACATTTTAACAACAATACTTATGAAGGTTCCTACATATGGAATTAATTCTAATGCCCAAATTGCAATTACAACACCTGCAAGTGTTAAGTAGGTTAAGTAATTTTTTTCGTAAGCAAATTTTTCTTTTAATTTGTAAGTAATACAAATACTAGAAACAGCAGTTGCAACGGAAAGTAGTAATACAAGTAGTAAAACAATTGCTATTGATAAAGGTATTCCTACAATGGTAAATAAAAGAACAATACTTACTAAACCAGTAACAATGGTAGCTAATAATCCAATTCCTAAAGATTTTGCACAAGTAACTGGTTCTAAATAAGTAGATGTGGTTTTTAGGAATTTTGGTGCTAACCATAGGCATAAGAAGAATACAACAAAAGCATATAACAAAATAGCACAAACACCAACAACTTTTTCAATTACCATATCCATTACACTAGAGTTACCTGAAAAATCTTTCTGATATTTAATTTCTCCTTGTACTAATTCATTGGTTAAAGCTAGTTCCTCAGGAGCAGAATAAGTTAAATTACCATATACAAGAGCAGCATTACCATCGGTTGTTACAAAATTAAAGTGATTTGCTGCAACAAAAGCATCTCTTCCACAACCACCATTAAAATTAAAGGTATCTGCATATACACGTAAATCACGTAACATGAAAGAGTCAAATGACATATCTACTTTATTGGCAAAAGCATATAAATCATTAGCACAACCATTTAAGTTTACTTGGTTTGCAGCAATATACATAGATTGAATTACATAAGCATCTTTTGAAACAGTTACTGTTTCACCACAAACATATAAACAACCATTTACTTTACCAGTAATATTAATATTACGTCCCAATAAGTATACATTTCCATCAACAAGCTTATCCATTTCGATGTCATTACCAACTAAATATAAATCCCCATTATGAATGTCTTCCTCAGTAGGTTCATCACTAGGTGTTACTGTATTGGTAGCATCTCCCTCTGTTCTTGCATTATTGCCAGGAGCAGTGGAGGTAACATTTGCGTTTCCTTCATCAGAAGTTACAACAGGTTCTCCTTCAGTAGCAAAACTAAAAGTTGAAAAGATTACGACAAATGCAAATAATAGTACCATAAATTTTGATTTTGTTTTTTGCATAAAAAATTCCTCCTAATATTTAATTTATTTTATAGGGTAACTATATCTCTAATTCATCGTTTTGTCAAGAAAAAAACAGTAGATTTTATTTTGAATCTACTGCATCTTTCTTTAAAAAATAGGCACAATCGGAAGCGGGAGTTACTGTTTGAAAAGAAGTATTTTCTAAACAGCATTTTCCGTCTTTTTGATAAACACAATTTGCCGAACAATTGATGTTTGTCAAAATTATCACCTCTTAAAAAGTAGTATAACAAAGAAAAATAAATTTATTCATGTGAGGATAAATGAGTATCACAAAAATGGTTTACAAGACAAGTATTGCAATGCGGTTTTCTGGCATCACAAGTGTTTCTTCCATGCCATACAAATAAATGATTAATATCTTTTAGGGTTTCTTTTGGAAAGAGCTTTAATAAATCTTGTTCAATTTTTTCTGGGTCTGTTTCTTTTGACAAACCAATGCGATTGGAAATTCGTTTGGCATGCGTATCGACTGCAATTCCATTAGCAATACCAAACGCTTCTAATAAAATAACATTCGCACTTTTTCTTCCAACACCGGGAAGAGTTAAAAGTTCCTCCATGGTTTTGGGAACTTCACCATGAAAATCATTTACAATTTTGGTTGCACATGCTTTTATGTTCTTGGCTTTATTTTTATAAAATCCACAAGGATGAATTAATGCTTCTAAGGTAGAAAGTTCAATATTGGCAAAATCTTCTGGGGTTTTGTATTTGGCAAAAATAGCAGGAGTGGTTTTATTCACTCTTTCGTCTGTGCACTGTGCAGATAACATAACAGAAACGACCATTTCAAAAGGAGTGGAAAAATCCAAAGAGCAAGTGGCATCAGGGTAGGAAGTTTTTAATGTTTCTACTAATTCTTTTGCTTGAGTAAGATTTAATTTTTTCATAGAATCACCTTTTTTCGTAAATTTAATATAATATAATAAAGATAGGAGGTAAGGTATTATGTTCGGAATACTAAAAAAGACATGTGGAGTATGTTTCATTGGGTTAGGTTTAGGCATTTTATTAGTACTATTACTTCCAGTAACAGGATGGTTATTCCTAATAGGAGCAGCAGTCTTAATATTAGGGCTTGTTTGGCTCGCGTGTTAAACTAGAAAAGGAGAGTGGAATAGATGCAAATTGTTGTAAAAAAGGTACCAAAATTCTTAAGGGGATTTGTAAAACTTATCTTTGGAATAAAAGATTAGTGATACATAAACCAAACAAAAAAGTAGGTGTTTACCTACTTTTTTAATATCTATTCTTAAGCTCTTTTTACTTTTCCTGCACGTAAACATTTAGCACATACGGTAATTCTTTTTGCTTGACCATCAACAATTGCTTTTACTGTACGAATATTTGGTTTAAATGTTCTAGTTGTTCTTTTACTAATGTGAGAACGAGTTATGCTTAATTGGTTTCCGTGAGCAACGGATTTATCACAAATTACACATTTTGCCATTCTTTCTAGCACCTCCTAATAATCTTAATAAATTGTCTACCAATTAGTTTAACACACTATGCGAAAAAAAACAAGACATTTTGCAAAAAAAATGAATAAGAGAATTGCAATTTTATGTAAAATGATGTATAATCTATTTGATAAAATGGCATAGACCAAGTAGAAAGGAGATTATGATGAAGAAAATATGCATACTAAACAGGACATGTAGGTATAGCAACTATTACAAGATAATAAATTCTTGTGAAGGGAAGTATGAAGTAGTACGGAACATAAGGGATGCGGATTGGTGTATTTTTCCTTATTGCAGTTGTTCAGATTCTAATATAGAGATAATAGAAGAAGAACTTAAAAAGTCATTAGAAATGAAAAAAGAGAACTGCAAAGTAATAGTAACTGGCTGTATTTTCTTTGTAAAAGAGGAAAAGCGCAAGTTTTTGGAAAAATACAAGATTGATTATCTTGTACCTATGGAGAATCAAGTTGAGGAAATCTGCAAAATTTTAGACGTTATTCCAAGTAATAGTGTTTATAATCATTATCAAATAATTGGAGAAGTAAAAATTGCGGATGGGTGCTTAAATCACTGTGCATTCTGTAGAATGCATTATTCCAACAGACCACTAAAAAGTGTTCCAATGGAAGAAATTACAGCTCAAGTAGAAGATTTGATTTCGAAAGGGATAAAATTTCTCCGAATTGTCGGTTTGAATACAATACAATATGGGCTTGATCTCTACGGTAAAAAGATGCTTCCCGTTCTTTTACAACGGATATCTAAAATAGAAGGTGTAAAAGGAATCGAAGTGTGGGATTGTGCGTTATCCGATATGGATGATGAAATTGCAAATGAAATATATTGTAATGATGTGGTTATAGCAATCAGTATGGATATGCAGTCAGGTAGTGATCCATTGTTAAAACGAATGAATGTTGGATTTGATGTAAAAAAAATAAGAAAATATTTTACATTGTTAAAAGACAAAATTCGTTATACACAGATTGTTACTGGGTTTCCGGGGGAAACCGAGGAGGATGTAAAAAATACGGTAAGGCTACTACAAAAATTGCAAATATTTTATTTTAAAATTTCTAAATATGAAAATTCTAAAGATACGCCATCAGGAAAAATGCAAGGGCTATCTTTAAGCGAAGTTATGGTGCATAATGCTGTTTACAACACAATGCAAAAACTATTGAGAGCTAATTGGAATATGAAACATAATGGGGAGCATTATGTTGGTTATGTGTCGAAAATTTCTCTTGAATCTTTTTGTGTATATTGCCCAGAACTTGGAGAAGTTAAAGTCTTTCAAGAAGGACAACGAAAATTAATGGATAAAGTAGAGGTACTCTTAGAAAATGGAAAATATTTATTCGTAAGAGTTGTCGAAGAGAGTACTAAAAAAACAGATTTTCCAAAAGAAAGTTCAAACCAGTTAGTAGATTTCATGACAAATTTGAAGGACATAACAACAGATTTTACGATGCCAATTCCAGAAAGTTTTGCATTATTAACTAGCATCTTCAATGAGTATGGTGGGCAAAATTTGGAAGAGGAAGACTTTAGAAAAGCAATTTCATTATTCCCAAAGGTTCTACAAGATGCTTTAATGAC
Organism: Clostridia bacterium; assembly: GCA_022796855.1. Taxonomy (GTDB): domain Bacteria; phylum Bacillota; class Clostridia; order TANB77; family CAG-508; genus RGIG8482. The sequence continues at coordinate 43,545 of JAAWJM010000001.1, forward strand.
GTTGTACTAAGTTTAGTGTATATGAAATAAGAAAGTAATGAAAAAAGAAAAGAGAACGAATAACCCAAATATGGAATTCGCTCTCTTTTTACTTGTCTTGAAAAAATGTACAAAAACAATATGGTGTGTGAATTAAAAAAGCATAGTATATTGTTTATGCTCAGAGTCGAAAAATTGAAAAAATAAAAGTTTTACGAGTTTGGCAAGAAAAACTTGGGAAAAGATAAAAGATATGATACAATATACAAAGTTAAAAGAAAAGTAGGTGAACAGATGATAGATTTAAACCAAGAGGTGCAGTTTGTAAAAGGAGTCGGTCCAAACCGTGTAAAGTTACTGAGTAGGTTAGAAATTCATACTTTAAAGGATTTAATTACGTATTATCCACGTGACCATGAAGATAGAAGCAAGGTAACAAAAATTGCAGATGCAATAGAGGGAGAAGAAGTGCTTATTCAGGCGGTTTGTGTATCGAAAATGAGTGAAATTCATACAAGGCGTAGGAATATGACCATTTATAAATTAATTGTAAGAGATGATACCGCAAGTGCGATTCTTACTTGGTATAACCAAAGTTATTTAAAAAGTCGATTTCATTTAGGAGAGACGTATTCCTTTTTTGGGAAAGTAACCAAAAAAAATGGAGCCGTGGAAATGATGTCTCCTACCTTTGATGATGAGGGAAAAACGAAAAATACGGGGAAGATTATTCCATTATATCCATTAACCTACCAGCTATCTCAAAATACCATCAGGCAAATTATTGAAAATGGGTTAAACATGGCAAAAGGGTATCTGCGAGAAACGTTGCCAGAAAACCTATTGCAAGAATATCGTTTACTAGGATTAGAAGAGGCAATTCGTAAAATCCATTTTCCGGAAAATTTTGATGAATTTACTCTAGCAAGAAAAAGGCTGGTATTTGAGGAATTACTTAGTATGCAACTAGCACTTCTTACCTTAAAGAGCCAATATACAGGAGAAGAAAAAGGAATTGCTTTTTCCGAAGAAGCGAAGATGTCAGAGGTAATCAATAATCTACCATTTCATTTAACCAAAGCACAACTAAGGGTGTTAGAAGAAATTGATCATGATATGGAAAAAGAAAAGCCAATGAACCGCTTATTACAAGGAGATGTTGGCTCACGGAAAAACAATTGTTAGTATTATTGCCGCCTATAAGGCAGTAAAGTCGGGTTATCAAATGACCATTATGGCACCAACTGCCATTTTAGCAAGCCAGCATATGGAGGAATATAAAAAGGTGCTAGAACCATTGGGAATTACTTGTGAATTGTTAACTAGTGGTATTACCAAAAAGAAAAAAGAAACTATTTTAGAAAGATTAGCAAATGGCGAAATTGATGTACTAATTGGAACCCATGCTATTTTAGAAGAAAATGTTGTATTTCGCAATTTAGGATTAGTGGTGACAGATGAACAACACCGTTTTGGGGTACGCCAAAGAAAAATCATTTCCGAAAAAGGAAAAAATCCAGATGTATTAGTTATGACCGCAACGCCAATTCCAAGAACCTTAGCCCTTATTTTATATGGAGACCTAGATATATCAATTATCGATGAATTACCACCAAACCGAAAAAGGATTGATACATTTGCTGTTACCAAAGGATTAGAACAAAGGGTAAATAACTTTATAAAAAAACAAGTAGAAGAGGGAAGACAAGCTTATATTGTATGTCCACTAGTAGAAGAAAATGAAGAATTAAATTTAAAATCGGTTTTGGAACTTGCCGAAACATATAAAACAGAAGTATTTCCCGAATATCAAGTAGAATACCTTCATGGAAAAATGAAAGCCAAAGAAAAAGATGCTATTATGGAGGAATTTAAAAATGGTAAAATTGACATCTTAATTGCAACGACTGTCATCGAAGTTGGAGTCAATGTACCAAATGCCAGTATCATGGTAATTGAAAATGCAGAACGTTTTGGGTTAGCACAACTCCACCAATTGCGTGGACGAGTAGGAAGAGGAGAGTATCAATCGTATTGTATTTTGAAATACCAAGGAAATTCTGAAATTATCCGTAAACGTATGAAGGTAATGAGTGAAACCAATGATGGTTTTGTCATTTCCGAAAAAGACTTAGAATTAAGAGGTTCAGGAGAATTTTTTGGAACCAAACAACATGGACTTCCAGAATTCAAAATAGCCAACCTATTTGAAGACATGGAAGTATTAAAAATGGTACAAAGTTTAGTGGTTAAAATATTAGACAAAGATCCTAAATTAGAACAAGAAGAAAACAAATTATTAAAGCATATGGTAAAAGAAAAATTCCAAGACCGTATTGAAATATGAAAAAAAAAGCTTGCATTTATTTACAAAATGTGGTAATATTTGATTATGTCAACGACAACAGAGCACGAAATAGCATGCTAATATAGATGCTATAAAAAGGAGGAATCAAATGAAAGATTACTATAGTGATGTAATCTTAGTACTGCGGGAGAATGGAATAAGGCAAATTGGTCAGGTGGGGAAAGAAATTTTAGCCCATATGATCATTGAAAAAATTCTTTCTCCTAATGCTACGTATGAGCAAATATGCGGAGCAGTCAAGGAAAAGAAGATTGCAAAATGTATGGACCTTATACAAAAAGAGGATCTTATTTCTCGTTGTGATGGTTTATCGCAAGAAGAATGTTCGGTGTTATACTTAATAGAAGGGGTGGAAACACATGAATATTCTGATAATGGTAGAGATGTTATCAAAGTATACGTAGAAAAAATGTATACGAAAGTATTAAAGCGTCTGGAGTATGGGAAAATTCTTCAAAGGGTACAGGAGTTAGGTTTAAGATATGATGAAATTGGTGTAAGACTTATGATAAGTATGGCATATCAATTTCGAATATTTCCTGAAACCTCAGAAGAATCCATATATTTGGGGTTAATGAAAGAATATAAACCCCAATATGTAAAAAACAAACTTCAGGAAGCTAAAAATACGTTAGCAGATATCAAAAACAGCCGGAATTTGGGATTGCCAACACAGAATGACATCATCAAAGAAGGAATTGATGAGATGATTTTACAGGTTGCGAAAGGCTCAACAGTGCTTTCTAAGTTTTCCAAAGTAGAAGATATCATCGGTGCAATATTAAATGTTTGAAATCGCGCACAGGCTATGCCTGTGCGTTCTCCTTGACAAAAGAAGATTTTCATAATATGATATAGGTATCAAAGAAAAAAAGGATGTTGAAGGTTATGTTAAAAATGATATTAATTGGAATAGGGGTTGTAGTAGCAGTAGTAGGTGTTATTATGGTATTTGATGCACGAAGATTAACCGAAAAACTATTTAGTTTTGGAGATCAAAACGAAGGAACAGCAGGAATGAAAATGATAGGATTTGTATTTGCTATCATTGGTGCATTACTGATTTATTTTAACATTTAGGCTTGACAAGACTGCATTTACAGAGTAGAATAGGAATATACGAAAAACGAAGAAAAAGAGGAGTACATTTGCACTGTTTATTAGAGAGTAGAAACCATGGCTGAAAGTTTCTATTAAAAAAGACAAATGGAAGGTAGCTTTGGAGTTAATATTTTGAACAAATAGTAGAAATATTCGTTTAAGCCACGTTACAAGCTAATTAAGATATGATGAAACACATCATCAATTAAGGTGGTACCGTGAACAATTGCTTCACCCTTATACAGGGGTGAGGCTTTTTTGATATTAAAAAAGGAGGTTTTTTCGATGAGTGAAAACAAACACAAATTATTAGACAAATATGAACCAAAAGAATTTGAAGAAAGATTGTATGAAACTTGGGAAGAGAAGGGATATTTTAAGCCAAATGAAGAGGTAACAAAAGAACCCTTTACCATAATGATGCCACCACCAAATGTAACTGGAAAATTACATATGGGGCATGCCTTAGATGGAACCATACAAGATATTTTAATCCGTTTTAAAAGAATGCAAGGCTATAAAACCCTATGGTTACCAGGAACCGACCATGCTTCCATTTCAACAGAAATGAAAGTAGTAGAAAAACTAAAAAAACAAGGCATTAAAAAAGAAGATTTAGGAAGAGAAAAATTCATTGAAGAAGCGTGGGCTTGGACAAAAGAATATGGAGGAACCATACAACAACAACAAAGAAAACTAGGTTGTTCTTGCGATTGGGAACGAAATCGCTTTACCCTAGATGATGGAATGAGTAATGCGGTTTTAGAGCAATTTGTTAAACTATATGAAAAAGGATTAATCTATAAAGGAAAACGTATGGTAAACTGGTGTACCAGTTGTAACACTTCTATTTCAGATGCAGAAGTAGAATACAAAGAAGAATCATCTAAGCTTTGGCACATTCGTTACCAAATAAAAGGCGAAAACCGTTATATTACCGTTGCTACTACAAGACCAGAAACAATGCTTGGAGATACAGCAGTTGCTGTTCATCCAAGTGATGAGCGATACCAAGATTTAATCCGGTAAAACTTGTATTTTACCAATTATGGATAAGGACATTCCAATTATTGCCGATGAATTTGTAGAAAAGGACTTTGGAACGGGTTGTGTAAAAATTACTCCAGCCCATGATATTAATGACTATCAAGCAGGATTACGCCATAACCTAGAAGTAATTGATGTATTTGATGAGAATTTCAAAATGGGAAATTTGGTACCAGAATATCAAGGAATGGAACTACTAGAAGCACGTAAACGAATTGTAGAGAAATTAAAACAAATTGGTGCTTTGGTAAAAGAAGAAGATTATACTCATAATGTAGCAAAATGCGAACGTTGTAAACATACCATTGAACCTAAAATTTCAACCCAGTGGTTTGTTAGTATGAAGGATTTAGCAAAAAGAGCAGCAGATGCGGTAAGAAATGGTGAAACGAAATTTGTACCAAAACGCTATGAAAAACAATATTTCCATTGGTTAGATAATATACAAGACTGGTGTATTTCTCGCCAATTATGGTGGGGGCATCGAATTCCAGCATACTACTGTGATGCTTGTGGGGAAATTCATGTAGCAAAAACCATGCCAACAGTATGTAAAAAATGTGGAAACACGCATTTAACCCAAGATCCAGACACCTTAGATACATGGTTTAGTTCAGCCCTATGGCCATTTTCTACCTTAGGTTGGCCAAATGAAAATAGTGAAGATTACAAACAATTTTATCCAACGAGTGTATTGGTAACTGGATTTGATATTATTACGTTCTGGATTTCAAGAATGATGACACAAGGATTAGAATTTACAAATAAAGTACCATTCAAAGATGTATTAATCCATGGTATTGTAAGAGATTCAGAAGGACGAAAAATGTCAAAAACATTAGGAAATGGAGTTGACCCAATTGATGTGATAAATGAATATAGTGCAGATGCACTAAGATTTTCCGTTATTTCTGGGACGACAATGGGAAATGATATTCGTTACATGCCAGAAAAATTAGACCAAGCTTCGAACTTTGCTAATAAAATCTGGAATGCTGCTAAGTTTATTACTATGAATTTAAGTGAAGATGAAAAAATCATGGCATTTTCTGAAAAAATAAAAGATAAAGAAACTGGAATATATAGGTCAGAATTCTTGAAAATAGAAGACCGATGGATTTTGCATAAACTAGACAATTTAATTAAAGAAGTAACTGGGAATTTAGAAAACTATGATTTAGGAATTGCACTAGACAAAATTTATAATTTTATTTGGAATGAATTTTGTGATTGGTATATCGAAATCGCAAAATCAAGGTTATACAGTCAAAATGAAGAAGAAAAAGTACAAGTAAGCTTTGTATTAAACTATGTATTTGGAGATAGCTTAAAATTACTACATCCATTTATGCCATTTATCACATCAGAAATCTATTCAAAATTAGTAAATTATGATGACAAGGATTTAATGGTAACACATTGGCCAAAAACAAAGAAAAGAGTAGAATATAATGAAACAAAAGACTTTTTAGAAAACCTAAAACAAATTATTATTGGTATTCGTAATGTAAGAGCAAACATGAATGTACACCCATCTAAAAAAGCAAACCTAATTTTTGTAACCAAAGACTACCAAGGACAAATAAAAGAAGCCAAAGAATACATTGCAAAACTAGGTTTCGGAAACGAAATTATCATACAAGAAACAAAGAAAGACATTCCACAAAATGCCATTTCCATTCTAGCCGACGGTATGGAAGTATTTATGCCATTTGAAGACCTAGTAGACCTAAAAGAAGAAAAAAATCGTTTACAAAAAGAAAAAGAAAAACTAGAAAAAGAAGTAGAAAGAGGAGAAAAAATGCTATCTAACCCAGGCTTTACAAGTAAAGCCCCAGAAAGCAAAATACAAGAAGAAAAAGAAAAACTAGCAAAATACGAAGAAATGCTAAAAATAACAGCAGAGAGGCTAAAAAACTTGCAATAATTATGAGGCACCCATGCATGCTTATATCGATATTAAGTGTTTTGTAACAAAGATATAAGCAAAGAAAGGCAAGAGCGACTGTAACATGTGTGACAGTTGCTTTTGCTTTTACAAAAAATTGGCTGAATATAGGTTTGCATTTTACATAAAAAAGTAGTATAATATAGATAGGGAAATTTTGTATTAAAGGTTCAATCAGGAGGAAAAGAAAATGACACAAAGAATAAAAATGAAAAAAGTGTGCAAAATTTGCAGAGGAACACAGCAGAATCCTTGTAGCGTTTGTAAAGGTTTTGGATACAAACCCAATAATCCTATTTATAGGGTGGTAAATGCCTACAGAGAAGAGTTGGAAACCTGTAGCTGCTGCGGGGGGGAAGGCAAAGTGAATTGTGTCTGCGTAACAAAGAAAGGTGAACCGAAGAAAAACTAGAAGAGCCGTTATGGCTCTTTTAGTTTTTAGTAGAAAAATTTGAGTAAACTCTTGACAAACGAGAAAAAATAGTGTAAAGTATATTAGCATTACAAAATAAGAGGTAATCATATGGAGAAAAATGTTAAGATAAGTATGCTATGCCAAATTTATGGAAAATTGTTAACTGATAAGCAATTAAATGTGTTAGAGGATTATTATAATAATGATTATTCTTTATCCGAAATTGCAGAGAATTATCAGATAACAAGGCAAGCAGTAAGAGACAATATCATGAAGGGGGAAGCAAAACTTTTCGAATATGAAGAAAAGCTAGGGATGATGAAAAAAACATTAGAACAAGAACAACAAATTGAAAAAATACTTTCAGAATTAGCGAAAATTGAAACGAAATTTTCGGATAAGAAGATTGCTAGTATTTTAGAACATGTGAAAAAAGAATTGAATTGTTTGGTATAACCCAACAATCATAGAGGAGGAATTATGGCTTTTGAAGGATTATCTTCAAGATTACAAGAAATAACAAGAAAGTTTAAGGGAAAGGCAAGAGTTACAGAGAGTGACCTAAAAGATATGCTAAGAGAAGTAAAACTTGCTATGTTAGAGGCAGATGTTAATTATAAAATTGTAAAAGATTTTATGACAAGTGTCAATGAAAAGGCACTTGGGCAAGAGGTATTAAAGTCACTAACACCGGGACAACAAGTCATCAAAATTGTAAAAGATGAACTTGTAGAACTACTAGGAGGAACGGAAAGTAAAATTGGGTTTAACCCAAATCCGCCTACAATTATCATGTTAGTAGGTCTTCAAGGTTCTGGAAAAACGACAACAGCAGGAAAACTTGCTAATTTATTAAGAAAACAAGGGAAAAATCCGTTGTTAGTTGCTTGTGACGTATATCGTCCAGCTGCCATAAAACAATTACAAGTAGTAGGAAAACAATTAAATATTCCTGTTTTTGCAAACGAAGAATCCAAAGATGTAGTGCATATTGCCAAACAAGCCATGAATGTTGCTATTTCCAAACTAAATGATGTAGTCATTATTGATACCGCAGGTCGATTACATATTGATGAAGAATTGATGAAAGAACTAAAAAATCTAAAATCCAATGTAAAACCATATGAAATTTTATTAGTAGTAGACGCCATGACAGGGCAAGATGCTGTAAATGTAGCAACTTCCTTTAATGAAGAAATTGGAATTGATGGGGTAATCCTAACCAAATTAGATGGTGATACTCGTGGTGGTGCTGCATTATCGGTAAAAAAGGTAACAGGAAGACCAATCAAATTTGCAGCTACCGGAGAAAAATTAAGCGATATTGAAGTATTTCATCCAGAACGTATGGCATCTAGAATTCTAGGCATGGGAGATGTGCTTTCCATTATAGAAAAGGCAGAAGAAGCTTTTGATGAAGAAGAAGCCTTAAAACTAGAACAAAAACTAAGAAAGCAAGAATTTGATTTAGATGATTACTTAACACAATTAAGGCAAATGAAAAAAATGGGTTCATTTTCGTCTATTTTGAAAATGATTCCGGGAATGAATGCCCTAAAAGATATTAAAATCGATGATAAAGAATTTGTAAGAATAGAAGCAATTATTTGTTCTATGACCAAAAAAGAAAAAAGAAATCCCAAAATACTAAATGGTTCTAGAAGAAAAAGAATTGCAACAGGTGCAGGAGTAACTGTACAAGAAGTAAATAAATTTATGAATTCTTTCGAAATGACACAGAAAATGATGAAGAAAATGAAAAACAACAAAGGTATGAAAAACATGTTAAAAGGCATAAATCCAGAGGACTTGAAGGGATTTAAAATGTAAGAACGTCATTCAATTTTTAAATTTATAAATAAATACATTTACAGGAGGTGAATAAAAAATGGTAAAAATCAGATTACAAAGAGTAGGTGCAAAAAAAGCCCCATTCTATCATATTGTTGTTGCAGATTCAAGAAGAGCAAGAGATGGAAAAATTATTGAACAAATTGGTACATACAATCCAATGACAGAACCATCTACTATCGTACTTAATAAAGAAAAAGTAGAAACATGGATCAAAAATGGTGCAAAACCAACCGATACCGTAAAAGCTTTAATTGAAAAAGCAAACTAGGAGGAGCAAATTTATGAAAGAAATGCTTGAAATTATGATTAAAAACTTAGTTGCCAGTCCAGAACAAGTTCAAATTACGGAAGACCAAAAAGAAAATGTGATACAATTTCATGTAAAAGTAGCAGATTCAGATATGGGAAAAGTAATTGGAAAACAAGGAAGAATTGCAAAAGCAATTCGTACTGTTGCAAAAGCAATTGGAAGCAAAGAAAACCAAAAAGTAAATATTGAATTTATAGAAGATTAAGGAAGCAAAATGGAAACATTAATGGAAATTGGTCAAATTGTAAATACTTATGGAATAAAGGGATTTGTAAAAGTACAACCTTTTACAGATAATATACGTCGTTTTGAAGACCTAAAACAAATTTATCTTCAATTAAAAAAAGGCTTAGAAACCTTTGAAATTGAAGAAATAAAGTATCATAAACAGATGGTATTATTAAAACTAAAAGGAATTGATGATATTAACGAAGCAGAAAAATACCGAAATTGTTATCTAAAAATAGAACGTAAAGATGCAGTAAATTTACCAGAAGACACTTATTTTATTGCCGATTTGTTAGAGATAGAAGTTACGACAGAAGAAGGAGAAATGTTAGGAAAAATTACCGATGTTTATCCAACGGGGAGTAACGATATTTATGTGGTAAAAAATGAGCAAGGAAAACAAATTTTATTACCAGCCATTCGGGCAAGTCGTAAAAAAAGTGGATATTGACAATAAACAAATGATAGTTCATTTGTTAGAGGGTTTAAGATAAGAATGGGTATTTTGTAGAAAGGAATAAACCAAAAAATGAAATTTGATGTTTTAACCTTATTTCCTGAAATGTTTACACCACTGAAGGAAAGTATCATTGGAAGAGCTGTGAAAAACAATTATATTGAGGTAAATACAATTAATATAAGAGAGTTTTCAAAAGATAAGCATTTAAAAGTAGATGATACACCTTATGGTGGTGGAGCAGGAATGGTAATAAGACCAGATATTGTATATGATGCCTACCTTTCGGTAAAAAAGGAACATTCCAAAGTAATTTATTTAACACCACAAGGCAAAACCTTAAACCAAGAAAAAGTGCAAGAATTGGCCAAAAGCGACCATATCATTCTTTTATGTGGACATTATGAAGGCATTGATCAAAGAGTAATTGATGAAATTGCTCCAGAGGAAATTTCAATTGGTGATTATGTTCTAACAGGAGGAGAGCTTCCAGCCATGGTGGTAATGGATAGTGTTGCAAGATATGTAAATGGAGTGCTAAGTAGTGATTCGATAAAAGAAGAATCGTTTGTTAGTGGCAAACTAGAATATCCGCAATACACAAGACCAGAAGTTTTTAAGAATAGAGAAGTACCTAAGATTTTAAAATCTCGGTCATCATGAAAACATTGAAAAATGGAGAAGAGAAAAGTCGTTAGAAATAACCTATCAAAAAAGACCAGATTTATTAAGGAAAGAAAATCTTACCAAAGAAGAATTAGAATATATCAGAAATTTGAAAGAAAAAAATTAGAAAAGGAGGAAAATTTTCAAATGGATATTATAAAATCAATTGAACATGAACAATTAAAAAATAAAGTTCCAGTATTAGACGTAGGAAATACCGTAAGAGTTCATGTTAGAATTAAAGAAGGAAACAGAGAAAGAATTCAAGTATTTGAAGGAATCATCATTAAAAAACAAGGTGGAGGAGTAAACGAAACCTTCACTGTAAGAAGAATCTCATATGGAGTAGGAGTAGAAAAAACATTCCTAGTACATTCTCCATTAGTGGAAAAAGTAGAATTAGTAAGAGTAGGTAAAGCAAGAAGAGCAAAATTATTCTACTTAAGAGATAGAATAGGAAAAGCATCTAAGACAAAAGAAAAATTAGGTGCAAGAATTGAAAATAAAGAAATCGTTCTAAAAGAAGAAATGACAGAAGAACCAGCTACTGAAGAAGTAGCTGAAGTTGTAGAACAAGCACCAGAAACGGTTGCCTCTCCAGAAGAAGCACCAGCAGTAGAAACTACCGAAGTAGTAGAAAAAGAAGTTGTTGATACAGTAAAAGAAGAAGTAGTTGAAACAGTAGAAGAAGCACCAAAGGCAGAAGAAACAAAAACAGAGGAATAGAATAAAACAAAGAAATCATACACAAAGTAAGTATGATTTCTTTGTTTTATGAGGAGAAAGGTAATGATTTATAGTATATTTAAATATTTAAAAATTGGCAAACCTACATAATTACAAAATATTTACATAAATTATTCAACAAAAACACAAAATTATGTTGACAAATTAAAAATAATGTAGTATACTAATTATATCAGCCAAAGAGTGCTGGTATATGTTCTAAACGTAAACAAAACCAAAGGAGGACAAGGACAATGAAAATGGTACGTAAGAACAGCAGTTGTAACAGAATGAATAATAATTTTGTGACATGTGCGGCGGCGATCTAAGCGAGCAGGCGGATCGGCAGACCAAAGGTAGCTAACAACAAGCGACGGAGGTGTCGAATGAACAGGATTAGAGATTCTGATTAGTTTAGTACAACTGAATATTAAAAAGGGTGGGAGATAGTTGTCTCCCACCCTAGCTTTTTATTTCCTACTAATTTCCGCATACTTCCTAAGTCTTTCATAAGCAAGGGCATTTACAGTTCCGTGAAGGGAAGTGACCATTTTTGTCTTTCTTTCCAGCAGGAACTCCAGTTAATACTTCAATTCCTTCTTCAATAGAAGAAACAGCATAAATATGGAAGGTTCCTTTTTTGCAGGCTTCTACAATTTCATCGGATAAACTTAAGTTATCAACATTTTGTACTGGTATCATGACTCCATGAGAACCGTCTAATCCTCTCATTTTACAAATTTGATAAAAGCCTTCTATTTTTTCATTCACGCCACCAATTGGTTGAATTTCACCTTTTTGGTTTACAGACCCAGTAACGGCAATGGATTGGTTAATTGGTACACCAGATAAACTAGAAAGTAGGGCATATAATTCGGTACTAGAGGCACTATCGCCATCGACTCCGTTATATAATTGTTCAAAACAAATACTAGCCGTTAACGATAATGGAATATCTTGTGCAAACATTTCGCCAATATATCCACTTAAAATATACACACCTTTGGAATGAGAAGAACCAGAAAGTTCTACTTCACGTTCAATATTAATAATACCAGATTTTCCAGTATAGGTATTTACTGTAATTTTAGATGGTTTACCAAAGGAATAATCACCAATTGTCATAACAGTTAATCCATTAATTTGCCCAACTTTTGCACCAGAAGTGTTAATTAATAAGGTGTTTTCACGAATCATTTCTGTATAGCGTGAGTCGTATTTTTTAACACGGTCAATTCGTTCTTCTAAGGTTTTTGTAATAAAATCTGCCGTTACTACTTTAGATTTTGCTAGTTTTGCCCAAGTACAAGATTCTGCTACAATTTCAGAAAGGTCATTAAATCTGGTGGATAACTTTTTCTTACTATTGGCAAGTTTGGAAGAGTATTCCACCATTTTTGCCACGGCACTGGCATCCAAAGGTGGTAAATCTTCTTGTTCACAAAAACCATGAATAAAACGAGCAAGTTTTAATTCATTTTCCTCATTCTTTGGTGCGTCATCTTCAAATTCTACTTTTACTTTAAATAGTTTCTTAAAATCCGAATCCATAGCAAGTAGGGTATGGTAAATATTTGAACTACCAATTAAAATTACTTTTAAATCTAGTGGAATTGGCTCCGGTTTTAAAGAAATCATTACCATAGAACTACGTTGGTCAACTGCATTTTCAATGTTTAATTCCTTAATACGTAAAGCCTTTTTTAGAGCATCATAACATAAGGCATTGGATAACAAATCTTTTGCTTGTAGCATAATGTATCCACCATTGGCACGGTGCAAAAGTCCAGGTTGTAACATGGTATAATCGGTTTTCAAAGAACCATAATAGTTTTCATATTCTAGCTTTCCAAATAGATTATGGTAGGAATAGTTGGAATCCATTACAACAGGAGAACCCTCTAATTCACTATTATCAATAAATAAATTAACACGATAATTAAGCCAAGGTTGCTTTGGCTCTTTCATAGGACCTGCTTGGTTTGGGGTAGGCTGTGCATTTGGTTGTGGTTCCATAAATAAAGGTACGTTTTTTAAAATGTCTTTTTTCACATTATCTAAAAATTTATTTACTTTTTTATTACGTTTATATTTTGACTTAATATAATTAATATGGGTATTGATGGTAAGCAAAGCAACATTGGATTGCCATTCTTCAATTTTTTTATCGGAGGCTTTCTCAATAGCTTTAATTTCAGCAATGGTTGCTAAAATTTGTTCTTGTACAATACCAGATTTACTTTCAAAATCCTTTTTAATAGCATCATCTAATTTATCAAACTCGTCTTCTTCAATCGTTTTTCCATCAATAACAGGCATCATATAAATACCATTTTGAGCAGTTTTTACTTGAAAACCATATTTCATGGATTCTTTATTTAGTTTCTCTAATAGGGAAGAACGCTTTTGTTCAAATTCTTGTTTAATTAAGGTTTTTTCCTTTTCGAAATCTTCGTTACTAAAGGTCTTATTAATATCGGTTTTGATATCTTTAATAAAACTTTCCATGTCATCTTTAAATTCTTTTCCAAGCCCTGCGTTAAAAGAAACGGCAATTGGCTCATTTGGATTATCAAAATTATAAATATAGCACCAGTCAGAAGGTGTTTTTTCCTTTTTGGAAATTCGTTTTAAGTAATTCTTTGTGTACATGGTTTTTCCAACACCATCAGGACCTTCTAAGTATAAGTTGTATCCTTTTACATCGACACTAATTCCAAATTCTAATGCTTTAATACCACGTTCTTGTCCAATTCCGGTATTGATAGAGTCAATTTCGGAAGTATCTTTAAATTTAAATACATTTGGATTACAATAATCTTTTAATTGATGGTAGTTTAATTCATTTTTCTTCATTCGTTTCTTCTCCTTTATTAATGAACGATATACATTCATTTTTAATTTTATTATGGATGATCTTTTGCTATTCTATACTTCATAAATCGATTTATTTCATATAGATGTTTTAAAAATAATAAGTCATAATAATAGCATTTTCCTTCAAAAATGATTTTAACACATCTTTGTAAATCATGCTACCATTTCCGACAAATAAGACAAGTTTGTTACAAATTTTTAATGTTTTTGTAATATTATAGTATTTTAACAAAAAAATACTTGACAAATAGAAACAAATGTTTTGAAATAGTATCAAATTGAAAGTAGGATGTGATATTAAAGGAAAAAGAAAATAGTAATATTGCACCAATTAATGAAAAAGAAAACGTAGTAACATATGAAATAGAGAATATTAGAAATTTAATTTATACAATAAGAGGAAGGCAAGTAATGCTAGATAGCGATGTGGCAATGTTATATAAAACAGAAACGAAGAGAATAAATCAAACAGTAAAGAGAAATATTGAAAGATTTCCAGAAAAATTTTGCTTTAAACTGACACAAATAGAATTTGAAAACTTGAAGTCACAATTTGTGACTTCAAGTTTAAGGAATGAGAATTTATATGGGGGAAGAAGAAAAATACCATTAGTATTTACAGAGCAAGGAATAGCAATGCTTTCAGGATTGTTAAAGAGTGATATATCTCGAAGTTTAATAAACAATATCCAAGTTTAAAAATTTCATATACAAATAAATTTCATGATCGATTTATTGTGATTGATAATCAAGAATTATACCACATAGGAGCATCGTTAAAAGATTTAGGTAAGAAATGTTTTGCCATTTCTAAAATAGAAGATAGAGAGTATGTAGAGAAAATAAGTAAATTTAGTTGAAATCATAGTGAAATTATGTTAATATAATAACAATATATTTTTTATTTCTTGATTTAAAAGAAAAATAACTATTAATTATTACAACAGGAGGTAGACATATGGGATGGACTCATGACTTTATTAACGGTTCGTACTATGAAGATGATTGGACAGGAGAAAGGATGTCAACACATGAATATTACGAAAGGCAAAGAAGAAGGGAAAACCTTCGGAAAGGACAACACTATATTTTAATAGAAACATGTGAGGGTCAAATAAGAGGAAAGAAGACGTATTGTGATATTCGCAAATGGAACTATTATGCGGATCAAGAAGAGGCACCAAAGGATATAGTTATTTTATCAGAAAAGGAGTATATAAAAAATGAAAAAAGAAACTCTTATTATCGCAAGTACAAAGGAGACCACTATTTATCGGTAGAAGTCGACAGTAATGTAAAATTAAAAGTTGATAAAGTAGAAGAGATTCAAGGATTTTTTATATGTACGACAAAGGGCAAAGGAACATTATATACGAAAGAAGAATTTCAAGAAAAAATTCTTCCTTAAATTTAATTTGTATGTAAAAGTATGAAAGCGGTCGCAATGCGACCGCTTTACCCGAAGACATTTCAATCATTGGATAATGCTTTATATTTTCTAAATTTAGTTGCTATAGAATGTTTAAAAAAAGCATGTCATAATAATAGCATTTTCTTTTTGCTTGTAATAATTTTTCCTTTGTCCCATTTTTTGAAAATGATGTTTTTCATATAGCAAAATTGCAGGTTTGTTGTTTTCGTTTACTTCCAAAGTAAGGCTAGGTAATTTTTTTTGTTTTGCGATTTTGATAAGATGTTCTAAAAGTTTTGTACCAATTCCTTGGTTTCGACAAGTTTTTTTTGTAACAATATTGGTAATGTGAATATCGTCAATGGCTGTCCAAATACCAGCAAAACCAACGATTTTTTCATCTTGTAAACAGACAAAATATTCGGAATGTTCATTTTGTAATTCTTGTTTGAATACGGAAACTGTCCAAAAATCGTCAAAATCGGTAAGTAGGGTATCTTGTATTTCTTCTAAATCGGAAAGTGACATGGGGCGTATGGTTAACATTTGTTTTGTTCCTCTCTTTCTCTTTCGGCATTGGATTTTTTTAAATACATAGGTTGCAAAGCAGAATTTTCCGATTTTTTCAAAGCAGAGAACCCAGCAAGCCCAGTAGAATAAGCACTTATGGAAGTGACCTCGTCTTGAAAAAGGGCATTTTCATTCAAAGATGATTTTAACATATCTTTGTAAATCGTGCTACCATTTCCGACAAATAAGACAGGTTTATTACAAATTTTTAATATTTCTGTAATATTAGAAATGGTATCGGCTAAAAATTCTCCTATTTGAGTGTAAATTCCGTTTTTTAATTCATAAAGAGAATAATAAACATTATCATGTTTGGCATCGATTAAAGAGCAAATAAGCCCTTCCCTTTTAGAGGAGTAGGCAAGTGAGGTAAGAGAACTAATGCCAAGAGTTGGTTTTTTGGTAACATCCCCAAAAGCTTTTATGGTAGAGATGCCAATACGAATACCAGTAAAAGAGCCGGGTCCTTTGTCACAAACAAATAAGTCGATGTCATAAACCGATAAGTTTGTTTGTAAAAATAAATCTCGAATAAGGGGCATTAATTTTACTGAATGCGTATTGGCATCATCGATTTGTAATTCTTTTATTAAAGTAGTGTCTTCCAAAATAGCCACTGCACATACATTAGAAGAAGTGGTTATACTTAAAATTTTCATGATTCATTTCGTCCTTTCTTTATGAAATATTTTTTATGATTGCCTTTATGAATAAAGTTCTTTTAAAATGGTTTCGTACTTTTTTCCGTGAGGTTCAAAAGTTAATGTTCGTTTTGTTTCATTTTCAAAATCACGAGTAAAACGAATTTTCAAATAGTCTTTTGGTAAAGCATCTTCAATTTGTTCGCCCCATTCAATGAAACAAATACCATTTTCAAAGTATTGTTCTCCACCAATGGCATAGAACTCATCACTAGAAGATAGGCGGTAAACATCAAAATGATAGATATTTTGACCATTTGCATGGTATTCATTTACAATGGTAAAAGTAGGACTAGAAATTTCTTCTTCAAGCCCAAAATAACTTAAAAAACCTTCGGTAAATTTGGTCTTACCAGAACCTAAATCGCCGAGATAAAATAACAACATCACCATTGGTTAATTTACTTGCCAAGTTTTTGGCAAGTGCCATGGTATCGTTCCCGTGAATTTGAAACATATGTGTACATGATAAAACTTCCTTTTTTTCGATATTTTATATATGTATTCTATATTATTCTAACAAAAAAGTAAAGTGGTAATGTTTATCAGAATATAACAAAAATGAAATTAAAAAAATTGGCTGAAAGTATTGCATAAAAAAATGTAACATGTTACATTATAACAAGAAAGGATGTGAAATAATATGATAAATGTACATGAATTAAAACTAAAGAAAGTATTTCATCTAAAAGAATACTTAGAAGAAAAAGCACGACAGGATAAAGAATACAATGAATATGTAGATAAATGTTTAGAACAGGCAGAAGAGGATTTTAGGGAAGGAAGATTTTGTACATTAGAAGAATTTAAAAGAAAAATGGAAGAAGAATTTGGACTTAGACAATATGAGTAAGCAAATTGTTTTATCAAATAAATTTCAAAATTCATTAAAAGCCATTATAAGAAATTCGAAATATCTTCCAGAAAATTTTTATGAAAGAATCTTATTAAAACTTCAAAATCTTAAAGTATTTCCTAATATGTATCCTATTTCTAAAAAAACTAAATATCGAAAAATTTCATTTCAAGGTTATATTATTTTATATTACATAAAAAAACATCAAATTCGTATTGCAGATATTGTTCTAGTCAAGATGAAAAAGGCAAATCAATACTTATATTAAGAATTTTTAATTCAAAATTAACCCCCCAAAAACAAATTTTAAAAATTGAATATTTGCTGTTCCATATTTTACTTTGGTATGATACAATAAGTCATAGTATTAAGGGAGGCAGAAAAAAATGGCACAAAGTATGAAAACAGTAGAGGAAATCTTTGGCGATTATCAAGTAGAAACCAATATAAAGAAAGCAAGCATTGTAAAAATAAATCTATTTAAAAAAAGCAATAAATTAGAAATGGATTTGCTTTCAAGTGTATATTTATTTCCTAGTGAATTATTAGAATTTGAGAAATATTTAAAAGAACGTTTTGTTATTGAAAATATTGAAATACGTATGCAATATGAAGAAGAAACGGTAATTCCTAGTATGGAGCAACAATGGAAGCAGATTGTAAAATATATGGCACATAAATATCCATTTACAGAATTTTTGTTACATAATAGTCATGTTCATATAGAAGATACCAAAGTAAAAGTTAGCTTAGCAGTAAAAGGAGCCGATTTTTTAACAGCAAGAGGATTTGACAAAACATTAGAAAAAACACTAAAAAGCTTATATGCAAAGAGATATAAAGTAATTTACGTAGAAAATTTGCAAGAAGAGGATATGAAAAAAATAGAGCAAAAATGCAAACTTACTGAAAAGTATGAAATTGAAAAAGCAATTAGTGAAATGGGAGTAGAAGAGGAAATTGAAGAAAAGGAAGAGGAGGAAAATAAACAAGATAATGTACCAAAAGAAGAACAACCACCAATTCCAGAAGAACCAATAGAAAAAACACCATTAATTTTAGGGCGAAGTGCGAATATTAAAGATACTCTTGTAAAAGTAGATGATATTTCCATTGATAGTGGTAAAATTGCATTAGAAGGAGAAATAATTAATCTTGATACACGACCACTAAAAAGTGGAAAAACGTTAGTATTATTTGATGTATATGATGAAAGTAGTACCATTACTTGTAAAGCATTTGTAGAAGAAGCAAAAGTAAAAGAAGTAGTAGCAAGATTAAAAGAAACAAAAGCGGTAAGAATTAGTGGAACAGCCCAGTTTGACCCATATGCAAAAGAAATTGGAGTCATTGCCAATGTCATTGTAGAAGCACCACCTAAGAAAAGGCAAGAACGAATGGACCGTGCAGAAAATAAACGTGTAGAATTGCACATGCACACAAAAATGAGTCAAATGGATGGTATGACGTCTGCTACTGATTTAATTAAAAGAGCTATGAAATGGGGGTGGAAATCGATTGCCATTACAGACCATGGAGTCGTACAAGCTTTCCCAGAAGCACATAAGTTACTAGGTAGAGATAACCCAGATATGAAAGTAATTTATGGAGTAGAAGCTTATTTGGTACCAGATAAAACCCCAAGTGTATCCTTTCCCAAAAAACAAAGCATCGATACAGAATATTGTGTATTAGATATAGAAACAACAGGAATTTCGTTCCGTACCGAGAAAATAACCGAACTAGGTGCTGTAAAATATAGAAATGGCGAAATTGTAGAAGAATTTGAATGTTTTGTTAACCCAGAAAAGCCAATTCCAGAAGATGTGGTAGCCATTACCCATATTACAGATGAGATGGTAAAAGAGGCAGGAACGATTGAAGAAGTATTGCCAAAGTTTCTAGAATTTATAGGAGATAGTGTTATTGTTGCTCATAATGCGGATTTCGATGTAGGGTTTATTAAATACAATGCACAACTCTTAGGGTATAAATTAGAAAATACCTATATTGATACCCTACGTTTAGCAAAAGATTTATTTCCAGATTATAAGAAATACAAATTAGGAATTATCGCAGAAAAGCTAGGTATAAAAGTAGAAGTAGCACACCGTGCCTTAGATGATGTTATGACATTAGTTAAGGTATTTCAAGTGATGCTAGATATGCTAAAGCAAAAAGGAGCAAAGATAATAGAAGATATTGATAAACTAGAAGAAGGACAAGCTGATTTTAAAAAATTACCAACCTATCATGCAATTATCTTAGCCAAAAATTATGTGGGACTAAAGAACTTATATAAACTAATTTCTTATTCTCATTTAGATTACTTTTATAAAAAACCAAGAATTTTGAAATCATTATATAAAGAATATTCAGAAGGGCTTATTTTAGGAAGTGCCTGTGAGGCAGGAGAATTATACCGTGCGATTGTAGCAGGAAAATCGGAAGAAGAAATAGAGCAAATTGCAAAAGACTATGATTATTTAGAAATTCAACCAATTGGAAACAATATGTTTATGGTACGAAACGGAACGGTTCCAGACGAAAAAGCCTTAGAAGATATTAATAAACGAATTGTTGCTTTGGGAGAAAAACTAGGTAAATTAGTGGTTGCTACTTGTGATGTTCACTTTATGGATCCACAAGACGAAGTATATAGAAGGATTTTAATGGCAGGGCAAGGCTATGATGATGCAGATGAACAAGCACCATTGTATTTAAGAACCACCAATGAAATGATAGAAGAATTTAAATATTTAGGTTTGGATAAAGCCTATGAAGTAGTTGTTACGAATACCAACAAAATTGCTGATTTGTGTGAAAACATTAGTCCAATTTCACAAGAAAAATGTCCGCCTCATATTGAGGGATGTGAAAAGCAAATTGAAGATATTGCCATGACAAAAGCAAAAGAATTATATGGAGAGGAACTTCCTACGATTGTTAAAGAAAGACTAGATAAAGAATTACAATCCATTATAAAAAATGGTTTTTCTGTTATGTATATTATTGCACAAAAACTAGTGTGGAAATCCAATGAAGACGGCTATATTGTAGGTTCAAGAGGTTCGGTCGGGTCGTCATTTGTGGCCAATATGACTGGAATTACAGAAGTAAATTCACTTCCACCACATTACCGTTGCCCAAATTGCAAGTATTCTGATTTTACCGACTATGGCTATAAAAATGGGTTTGATTTACCAGATAAGGAGTGTCCAAAATGTGGGCATAAGTTAGATAAAGACGGAATGAACATTCCATTTGAAACCTTCCTTGGCTTTAATGGAGATAAAGAACCAGATATTGACTTAAATTTCTCAGGAGATTACCAAGCAAAAGCCCATCGATATACAGAGGTTATTTTTGGGAAAGGTACTACGTTTAAAGCGGGAACCGTTGGAACGGTTGCCGATAAAACGGCAGAAGGTTTTGTTAGAAAATATTTTGAGGAAAGACAAGTACCAGTAAACAATGCAGAAGTGACTCGTCTTGCCAAAGGGTGTACAGGAATTAAGCGAACTACGGGACAACATCCAGGGGGGATTATTGTTGTACCAAAGGGAAGAGAAATTTATGAATTTTGCCCAATACAACATCCAGCGGATGACCCAAAATCGGACATTGTTACCACCCATTTTGATTACCACTCGATTGACCAAAACCTATTAAAACTAGATATACTAGGTCATGATGATCCGACTGTAATTCGTATGCTTCAAGATATTACTGGAATTGACCCGACAAAAGTACCATTAGATGATAAAGAAACGATGTCGATTTTTTCTTCTACAGAAGCATTAGGAGTGACACCAGAGCAAATACATTCTGAAGTAGGAAGTTTTGGGGTTCCAGAATTTGGAACAAAATTTGTTAGAGGGATGTTATTAGATACCAAACCAAAAACCTTTGATGAACTAATTCGTATTTCTGGTTTGTCGCATGGTACAGATGTATGGTTAGGAAATGCTCAAACGTTAATTGAACAAGGAATTACCACACTAGACCAAGCAATTTGTTGTAGGGATGATATTATGACTTATCTAATGAGCAAAGGCTTAGAGCCAAACCCAAGCTTTAAAATAATGGAGCTTGTACGTAAAGGAAAAGCGCTAAAAGACCCAGCTAAATGGGCGGAATATGTCAATATGATGAAAGAGCATGAGGTACCAGAATGGTATATTAAATCTTGTGAAAAAATACAGTACATGTTCCCAAAGGCCCATGCAGCAGCCTATGTAACCAATGCTTTTCGTATTGCATGGTTTAAAGTACATAAACCACTTGCCTATTATGCAGCCTATTTTTCCATTCGTGCGAAAGCATTTGATAGTGAAATTATGTGCCATGGAAAAGAGAGAGTCAAAAACAAAATGAAGGAAATTGAATTAATGGGAAATGCAATGACCAAAAAAGACGAAGAAATGTACGAGGCATTAGAAATTGTATGGGAAATGTACGAAAGAGGTTTTCAATTCTTGCCAATCGACTTATACCATTCCCACTCCAAAAATTTCTTAATCGAAGAAGACAAAATAAGACCACCACTAACCAGTATTGCAGGATTAGGAGGAGTAGCAGCAGACAGTATTGTAGAAGCAAGAAAAGACGGAAAATTTATGTCCATAGACGACCTAAAAATTCGCTCCAAAGCAGGAAAAGCAGTCATTGAAATGCTAGCAAATGCAGGATGCCTAGACGGCATGAGCCAAAGTAATCAAATGAGTTTATTTGGATAAAGGGAGGAAGAAAACATGCCAGAGTTTAATGAAATAGTAGGAAAAGTTTTTACATGGCAAAATATTGTAATTTATTTAATAGTAGTAAATCTATTTGGATTTTTTATTATGTGGTTAGATAAAAGAAAAGCGAAGCATTCGAAATGGAGAATAAAAGAAAATACCTTATTTTTAGTAGCGGCTATTGGTGGTGGAATTGGAACTATTGCAGGAATGTATACATTTCGCCATAAAACACAAAAAGCAAAGTTTGTGTTTGGCTTTCCAGCCATTATTGTGCTTCAAATTTTAATTGCGATTATGATGATATTTAAAATATGAAATGACATAAATTTTATGAATTAAAGCATACTATATGAGTAATGGATAGAAAAATAATTTTTGCTTGACAAAATCGAGTTTAAAATGTTATACTATCTATAGTAGATGAGTACCTCGGATAACCTACGGGCCCGGGGTCATTTTTTACATATAGGAGGTGACAATAATTGGAAAAAGAATTTAAAACAATATCGGAACAAATTAGATGTTTGGAAAGCAAAAATTTAATGATTAAAGATAAAAATAGAACTGCTAATATATTAGAAAAAAATAACTATTATTACTTAATTAATGGATACAAAAATGCATTTACGGATTGTAACAAGAACGGGAAATATATTGAAGGAACTACAATAGAAGAGATATATAGTTTATATGAATTTGATAGAAAGATTAGAAATGTTTTTCTCGAGTACATATTATTAATCGAAAGAAAAATAGACACGTATATCGCATATGAATTTTCAAAAGAACATGGATATAAAAATTATTTGATTTCAGACAATTTTGAGTATAGCGAAAAGAATAGAAAAAAATTCGACAAATTCCTAAAAGATATTAATTTAGAAATTTCACATCAATATAAAAACTCCAATAAAATGATAGTACATTACATAAATAAATATAAGTATATTCCGTTATGGGTATTAATACGAATTCTGTCTTTCGGAAAAGTTTCCAAATTTTATAGTTTTATGAAAGCAAAAGAAAGAAATGTAATAAGCAAAAAATTCAATATTAAAGAAGAAGTATTAAAAATTTATCTAACTAATTTAGGTGAGGTAAGGAATATATGTGCACATGATGAAAAATTATACGATATAAATTTAAGATTTAAAATTTCCAATAATGAGTATCATTCAATTTTAAAAATACAAAAGGAAAAGGAAAATTATAAAAATGGATTACAAGATTTGTTTTCAATAGTAATAATATTGAAGGTTATGCTAGAAAAAGAGCAGTTTTCACGTTTTTATAAAGCTTTAATTAAAAATATTCAAATATTAAAGAAACAAATTCATACGATTGAATTTTATAAAATATTGAACAAAATGGGTTTTCCAAGTAATTATAAAAAAATATTATACTTATAAGATAAGAAAAGGGTAAATACGTCTGTAATACGGTATAGATGAGCAATTTGAAAATATAGTTAAAAAATATGATAGTACACATAATGCAGAAGAAAATGTAAAAATAAAAAGGAAAACATAATTTAGAAAAATAATTGTGAATAAATTGTGACCAAAAAGTGGCTTGAAATAGTTATTCACACACTTATCCACATTATCCACACGAAAAAAATAAGGCAAAAATACATAAAATCGTAAACAAGATAGGAAACATAAGATCGAAAAAATGAAATAAAAATGAAACATAAGGAACATAAAAGTGTAAAATTTTTGTAATATAAACTGGTAAAAAGCCTTGTTACTACATGAAACTAAGAAAAAACGACAAAATATACAAGTAAATAAATGACAGATATATGTCAAAATGAAGACAACTAGAATATAATGTAAAAAAGAAAGACAACGAAAAAAGGGAGAGAAATGAAAATGAAACAAATTACAAAAGGAATTGGGAAAATATTTTCAAGATACAGGTTTCGAGGAGATAATCAAATTTCGTATGTAGAAGCACGAGATAAAATGAAAAAAGAGGTATGTGCGATACTTCTTGATGTACGAAGCAAACAAGAATATGATGAATATCATTTAGAAGGAGCCATTTGTATACCAACTTACGAATTAGCAAGTGCTATTTCAAAAATAACCGTAAATAAAGAACAGACCATCATTGTATATTGCCAAAGTGGGGCAAGAAGCAAAAAAGCGGTTAATTTACTAAGAAAAATGGGATATCAAAACTTATTTGAAATTGAAGGTGGGATTGATAATCTATAATTTTCGAAAAAGTGTTAAAAATCTCTTGTAAATATTTCGATTATTGATATAATAATACTGTTAAACAATTAGATAGGAGATGGAAATATGATAAAAAAAGTAGCAATTTTAACAAATGGTGGAGATGCACCAGGACTAAATGCAGTCATTCGTGCCATTGTAAAAACAGCAGAAACCAATGGAATTGAATGCTATGGTTATATTGAAGGATATAAGGGATTGCTAAATAATGACTATGTAAAACTAGAATCAAAAGGGAATGCTTCAGGACTTCTTCATCGTGGTGGAACCATTATAGGAACTTCTAATAGTACGAATGTATTTAATTTGAAGGTAGAAGAGAATGGACAAACTGTATACAAAGACATGTCTGGAAAATGTGTAGAAAATATTAAAGAAGCAGGATTTGACTGTATTTTCACATTAGGTGGAGATGGTACTCAAAAATCAGCAAGAGACTTTTCTTTACGAGGAGTTAATGTGATTGGTGTTCCAAAAACCATTGATAACGATGTTGCTCATACCGACATTACCTTTGGGTATAATACAGCCGTATCGGTTGCAACAGAAGCCTTAGACCGTTTACACACAACCGCAGAATCTCACCATAGAATTATGGTCTTAGAAGTAATGGGGCGTTATGCAGGATGGATCGCCTTAGAATCTGCAATTGCAGGAGGAGCAGATGCGTGCTTAATTCCAGAAATTCCATATGATATTCATAAAGTTGCCGAAAAAGTAAATGAAAGAAGAAAAGAAGGAAAAGACTTTAGTATTATCGTTGTTTCAGAAGGAGCAAAACCAAAGGATGGTGAAATCATCGTAAAGAAACAATTAGATGATGGAAAAGGACTTGATAATATTCGTTTAGGTGGAATTGGTGAAAAAGTAGCAAACGACTTAGAAGAGTTAACCGGACTTACTTCTAGAAATACCGTTTTAGGATATGTACAAAGAGGAGGAACGCCAACCTGTTATGACCGTGTACTATCTAGCAAATATGGAGTAAAAGCCATGAGACTTGCTATGAGAGGTACCTTTAATGTACTTGTTAATTACCGAGAAGGTAAAATGGGATGTGTTTCCTTAGAAGACGTTGTTGGTAATAACAAAGAAATTGGTGCTGCGTCAGGAAATACCAAGGAAAGCAATATTCGAAAAATTGAAATGGACGATGATTTAATTAAAACGGCAAAAAGTCTTGGCATTTCACTTGGCGAATAGAAGGATAAACAAGAGGTAAAACCCCCAGTCACCTACGGTGACAGCCCCCTTAAGTAAAGGGGTCTTTTCGCTAAAATAAGTATAGATAAGAGTAGTAATGAATATAAATAGAAAAAAAGAAAGAGGAGTAAAGAGGATGGAAGAAAACAAAACACAAGAGCAAAACATTAATACTCAAGAAATTAAGAAAGAAACAGTAGATACCGTAAATCAAGTAAAAGAAACCATTAAAAATGTAGACATTAAAAACGACGCCAAAGAAGCAACTGGTTTTGTTAGTTCAATGGTAAAAGACCCATTTGCAACGATAAAACAAATTGTAAATGATAATACTAACAAGCATTTTAAAACAGCTATTATTTTTATGATTGTATGGATGGCTATTATTTTCGTTGGCAAACTATTTGGTACTTATTATATAGGAAGAACCTTTACATTTCGATTTGCATTTGAACAAATCTTAAGCTTTATCAAGGCAGTAATTGCACCACTTGTAGGGGTTATTGTACTTTCTGGAATTGTGTATATGATGAACAAAGAAAACAAAAAATCATTAACAACAACCATAACGGCAATCGTAACTGCCAAAATTCCAGTAATCATTGGAACAGCGGTATCTTTATTAACCATTATAGATAGTAACATAGGAAAAATAACCAGTCCATTTGCATCGTTTTGCAACGTCATTAGTGTTGTTCTAACTTATTTTGCAATGAAATCTGTTATTGGAGAAGAACAAAATTCAAAATTTTTCAAAAAATTTGTAGCAATCGAAGCAATTTTCTATGTGATTTATGTAGTGGTTTCACTATTGGGGATTTATATGAAATAGAACCCCCAGTCGCCTATCGGCGACAGCCCCCTTAAGTAAAGGGACCTTTATACTAAGTTTTTAACATAGAAATGGACATATGTAGGGGCACCGTTTGTGGGAATACCCAAAACTCATGACACCACTGTGCCCTTCTTACAAAGGCTAACCCTATAAAAGCCTCCTTTATTTAAGGGAGGTTAAGATAGCTGTTAACGAACGTTAGTGAGTCTTACAGATATCTTATACGTAGTGGCAGTCCGAAGGACTGACGGAGGGTTCTTAGAATGTAATTTGAATAGACTAGAAAATACAACAAAGAAGGTGAGAGAAAATGAAAGATTTTAAAGAAGAGATTGCAGGGTGCCTAACACAAGCAATCGACCTATCAAAAGAAGAACTACAAGATATGATAGAAAAACCAAAAGACGAAACCAAAGGAGACTATGCACTACCTTGTTTTCGTTTTGCCAAACAATTTGGAAAATCGCCAATGTTAATTGCAGAGGAAATAAAAGAAAAAATAACGATTTCACGGTACAGATATTGAAAAAGTAGAAATTGTGGGTGGATACATAAACTTTACCATTCAAAAACAAGCATTAGTAAAAGAAGTATTAAACGAAATTGAAAAGAAAAAAGAAAGTTATGGTATACAAAGACTAGGAGAAGGAAAAACAGTAATTGTAGAATACTCCTCACCAAACATCGCAAAACCATTCCATATAGGGCATTTAAGAACTACCTTAATTGGACGAGCTTTATATAACATCTACCAAACACTTGGTTATGAAACAATAGGAATTAACCACTTAGGCGATTATGGTACACAATTTGGAAAAATGATAGAAGGCTATAAACGATGGGGACAGGAATACAATTTAGAAGAAAACCCAATTGAACAACTAATGGACATCTATGTAAGAATTAATGAACTTTGCAAAGAAGAGGAAGCGGTTTTAGACATATGTAGAGATAATTTTAAAAAACTAGAAGAAGGAGACGAATATTGTACCAAAATTTGGAAAGAATTTCGTGACCTTAGTTTGAAAGAATTTTATCGTATTTATGACTTATTAAACATTCATTTCGATTCTTTAAATGGAGAAGCCTTTTATGCAGACAAAACAAATGAAGTAATCGATATATTGGAAAAAACAGGAAAACTAGAAGAATCCGAAGGGGCTAAAATTATCGATTTAGCCGAACAAAATATGTCGCCATGTATGATATGTAAATCTAATGGTTCTACCATTTATGCTACAAGAGATTTAGCAGCTATTCTTTACCGTGCAAGAACTTATGATTTTGATAAATGTTTATATGTAGTAGCATATGAACAAAATCTACATTTTAAACAAATTTTCGAAGTAGCAAAATTGCTAGGCATATCCGAAAAATGCCAAAAAGGATTAGAGCATATTTCCTATGGAATGGTTCATCTAAAAAGTGGAAAAATGTCAACAAGAGAAGGAAATGTCATTAAAGTAGAAGAACTATTAAACGAAGCCATTAGCCGTGTAAGAGAAATTATCAATGAAAAAAATCCAGAACTAACAGAAAAGGAAAAAGACGATATTGCAAAAAAAGTGGGAATTGGAGCCGTGATTTACAACGACCTTTCTGGCAGTAGAATAAAAGACGAAATTTTTGATTGGGATGTCATTTTAAATTTCAATGGCGAAACTGGTCCATACATTCAATATACCTATGTACGAACCAATAGTGTACTAAAAAAAGTACAAACTCTTCCAAAACTTTCAGAAGTATCCATGGAAGCCCTATTCGAACAAGAGGCATATAAGGTGTTAAAACTAATATACGCTTACCCAGAAACCCTTCGAAATACGGCAAACAAAAATGAGCCTTCCATTCTTTCAAGGTATTTAATCGACCTTGCGAAAGCCTATAGTAGTTTTTATAATGAAAACAAAATTATGGTAGAGGACAAAACCTTGCAAAAAGCAAGAGTCTATTTAACCTATGTAACGAATTTGGTGCTAAAACTAGGAGCTGGTTTATTAGGAATCGAAATGCCAGAAAAAATGTAATCGTAATAAAAGTACTTAGCAAACACCACAAGAAAGGGATGGGATTTTTACATGGAACCATTATTTATGATACCAATTTATAAAGACTATATTTGGGGTGGAACCAAATTAAAAGATTACTTACAAAAAGAAGTACCATTTGAAACAGTAGCCGAAGCGTGGGAAGTGTCTACCAATGTGGCAGGACTTAGTGAAGTAGAGATAGAAAAGGGAACAAAGACTACTTTAAAAGAAGTATTTGATAATACTGAAAAAAGAATCGAAATCTTTGGAACCAAAACTAAGGATATGAAACGTTTTCCACTACTTATCAAATTTATTGATGCCAAAGATAATTTATCTGTTCAAGTTCATCCAGACGATGCCTATGCGTTAGAACACGAAAACGACACAGGAAAAACAGAAATGTGGTATATCATGGAATGTGACGAAAATGCAAGTATTATTTGTGGGTTAAAAGAAACTGTGACCCAAGAACAAATTCCAGACATGATTACAAATGGTAAACTACAAAATTATTTAAACAAAGTACCCATTTGTAAAGGGGATGTTATCTATATTCCTGCAGGAACAGTACATGCCATTCTAAAGGGTACGTTAATTTGCGAAATTCAACAAAACAGTAATTTAACCTACCGTGTCTATGACTGGGACCGAGTAGGAAAAGACGGAAAACCACGTGAGTTACATATAAAAAAGGCAATGGATGTTATCAAACAAAACAAAAGACAGAATATCACAAGTACAAGCGGACAAGAAGATATTTGCAAAACGGTAATCGATAGTGACTATTTTAAAGTAGATGTACTAAACATTACCGAAAACTACCAAGCAAAATCAAGGAAAGACACCTTTGAAGCCTATATGGTAGTAGAAGGAAAAGGTAAGTTAGAGACAAAAGGGAAAGAATATGATATAAAAATAGGAGAAAGTTTTATTCTTCCAGCAAGTCTTGGGGAATATGAAATAAAAGGGAATATCAAATTGTTAAAAGCATATCTGTAGAAAAAAAGGAAATACAAAAAGCAAGAAAGGAAAGTTTGATAAGATATTATTTTAAATCAAATTTAATGCCTTTCAGGAAAGGAAGAAATTATGAGAGAAAATGAAACAAGAAAAGAAAAACAGAAAAAAACAGGATTACGAAAATTTGGAAAAATCATGCTAATTATTTTAGTAGTTTTAGTAATACTAGTAGGAATTGCAGCAGGAATAGGATTTTGGTATGTACAAGACAAATTAGGAAAACTAAATTATGTCGAAATTGACGAAAGTCAAATTGAAGTAAATGAAGGTGTCGATGATAAATTAAATGGATACCGTACCATTGCTATATTTGGAGTGGATAGTAGAAGCAATCAATTAGAAAAAGGAACAAGAAGTGATTGTATTATATTAGCTACTGTTGACGAAAAAAGTAAAGAAATTAAATTAACCTCAGTATATCGTGATACATACTTAGAATTAACCGGAAGAAGCCTAGATAAAGTAACACATGCGTATTCGTATGGAGGAGCGGCTCTTGCTATGAGCACCCTAAACACAAACCTAGACTTAAACATAAAAGAATTTGTAACTGTTAACTTTGATTCGGTTGTTGATATTGTAAATGCCGTTGGTGGCGTTAGTATGGAGATTACCAATAGTGAGTTAAAATACATTAATGGTTATATTGATGAAATTAACAAAGTAACCAAACATAATGCAAACCATATTACCAAAGCGGGAACTCAAAATCTAAATGGTGTACAAGCATTAGCTTATGGAAGAATTCGTTATACAGCAGGAGGAGACTACAAACGTACGGAAAGAATGAGAGATATTATGATGGCAGTAATGAACAAGGCAAAGAAAATGAGTATCTCACAACTAAATTCATTAATAGACAAACTTTTACCAGTTGTGTATACCAATATTAACTCTGGCGAAATTCTTTCCCTTGCACCACAAGTAGCAACATATAAAATAGTAGATAGCACCGGTTGGCCATATAATACCAAAGGAGCAACTATTAATGGCGTATGGTATGGACCACCAATTACACTAGAGTCTAATGTAAGAGAACTACACCAAAAAGTATATGGACAAAGCGATTATGAGCCAAGTGAGAAGGTAAAGGAAATTAGCAATAAGATTGTGAAGAAGACGGGGTATAGTAAATAAAATAAAGCGTTTGTTTATAAAATGTTAGAAAAATCACAAAATTCGTTTGAATTTTGTGATTTTTTTAAAAAGTGGTGTCAAAAACATGCAATTTTGCAACAAAAGTGGTATCGAAAATATGTAATTTTAAAACAAAAGTGGTATAAAAAACATGAGTTTTTGTAAGAAAGTGATATTAAAAAGTTTAATGTTTGATAAAAAGTGGTATTAAAAAGTTTGATTTTTACTTAAAAAGTGGTACCCAAAAGTTGCATTTTTTTATAAAAAAGTGTATATTATAAGTAAGAGGTGTTTGAAATGGAAAGAAAATTTTATCAAACTTTAAAAGAATGGAAAGATAATCAAATAGAAATTCCTTTAATGATAATTGGTGCAAGACAAATTGGAAAAACATATTTAATTAATCAATTTTGTAAAGAGAATTTTAAAGAATATGTCTATATTAATTTAGATTTAGAAGAAAAAATTAAAATGGTTTTTGAACAAACACTACAACCAGAAGAAATAATAAAAAATATAGAGCTATATAAAGATATAAAAATTAATGTAGAGGATACCATTTTGTTTTTTGACGAGATCCAAGTTTCCGAAAGAGCAATTACTTCACTAAAATACTTTTGTGAACATGCTTTACCCTATAAAATTATATGCGCTGGAAGCCTATTAGGAGTAAAATTAAACCGATTTCGATCCTCATTTCCAGTAGGAAAAGTGCTCATAAGAAATATGTACCCTATGGATTTTGAAGAATTTCTATTAGCACTAAAAAAAGACATGTGGGTAGAGGCAATAAAAGAATCGTAACAAACATTAGAACCGCTAATTATACATGACAAATTAATAGAATTATATCGATATTATTTGTGTATAGGGGGGATGCCAGCTTGTGTAAAAGA
The DNA here is from genome assembly GCA_022796855.1 of Clostridia bacterium. Classification (GTDB taxonomy): domain Bacteria; phylum Bacillota; class Clostridia; order TANB77; family CAG-508; genus RGIG8482. The sequence goes on from JAAWJM010000001.1 coordinate 75,171, forward strand.
ATTTATAAAAAAGAACACAGACATTATGTTATATAACCCAATAGAACTACAATCGATTATATCTTCCTATATTACAGACATGGGAAAATATACAACGAACTCATCAGAAACTGTTAAAATAGAAACAGTATATAATAGCATACCAAAACAATTAGGAAAAGAAGACAAAAAATTTCGATATTCATTATTAAAAGAAGGAGCAACCAAAAGTAGTTATGAATCAGCAATTGATTGGTTAGTGTCAAGTAAAATGGTATATAAGTGCAATTTACTAAACAAAATAGAAATACCATTAAAGCCATACGAAAATACAGAGAAATTCAAACTATATTTTAGCGATACAGGAATATTTACAGAGTTATCACAAATAGCGTATAGAGATATTATGCTTAATTTAGATATGATGTTTAAAGGAGTGATAGCAGAAAACTATATTGCTATACAGTTAGCAACCAATAATATTCCCTTATATTATTGGCAATCTGGTAATAAAGCAGAAATCGATTTCGTACTATATAATGAAGACGGAATTATTCCAGTTGAAGTAAAAGCAAGCGATAATACACAATCAAAAAGTTTAAAAGTCTATATGGAAAAATATAATCCGAAATATGGGGTAAGGGTATCAACAAAAAACTTTGGATTTACAAATGGAATTAAATCGATTCCATTGTATGCAGCATTTTGTATCAAATAGGAAAGAATGGATGAAATATACATAAAATTCAAATTTATTTATTTATAAAACGTGAGAAAAATGTATATGGAATTAAGTGGAAAAGAAAAACGGCGGAAATCATTGTGTTTCGCTGTTTTTCTTTATATAATATTGTCGAAATATGTCGAAAATGAGGGGGACCAAGCATGAAAAATAAGCAAAGAAAGTTATTATCCATTGTACTAATGATGCTTATGGTAGTATCCATAGGATTAAACACGTATGCCCATTCAGGAAGAACCGATTCAAGCGGAGGGCATAAGGATAACCAAAATAAAAGTGGATTAGGGAGTTATCATTATCACTGTGGAGGATATCCAGCACATTTACACACAAATGGAGTTTGCCCATATGCAACGACAGGGGCAAAGCAAACTACTTCATCGGGTTCATCCTCAAATACAAAAACCGAGACAAAATCTAACACAAGCACAAAAACAAATACGAATACAAACAGTAAAACAAAAACAGAAACAAAAGAAGTAACAAAGAAAGATACTACTGTTGTAGCAACAGGAATCAATATAGAACCTAATGTACAAAGCATGGAAATAGGAGAGAGAAAAACATTAAGTGCAAGTGTAACACCAGAGAATACCACGGATAAAACAATTACATGGAAATCCAGTAGTGAGGAGATTGCAAGTATTAATGAAAATGGAGAAATTGTCGCTAAGAAAAATGGAGTAGTAGATATAACAGCCACTACAACGAATGGAAAGAGTAGCACGGTTAGGGTAACTGTGAAGGAAGTAGCAAAACAAGAGGAAAATGTGATAAAGACGGAACAGGTAGTGGCTAGAGTGAATGGGAATGGTAGTACCAATACAATGTCGAAAGAAGAGGATGGAAGTAGTGCAGTAGGGGCAGTGGCAGCATTAGGACTGTTAGGTGGCGGAGGCTATCTGGGGTATAGGAAGTATGGGAAGAAATAGGAGGAAAAGAAAATATGGATAGAAATATATATAAATATAATATTGAAGTTTGTGGGATTGATGTACCAACAAAACCAGCCAGAATAGAATTTAATGTAGAATTTGAAAATCTTTTAAATTATTTAATTTCTTTACCGAAAGAGGAGAGAAAACAAGAACTTTTAAAATGTGAAAAGGTAATTTTTTTAGAAGAATATGAAAAAAAGGAAGAAGCAAACGATATGAATGTATATTTTTTGAAATTTGTTTCATTAAAATATAATCAAACGAGAGAAGTTTTAAATAAAGATACTTTAGAGAGTAGAGGTAGGTTAAAAGAAATAAGCGATGGAGATAAAGAATGCAATCATGTTGTAATTGTTGAGCAAGGTAGAAAGATAAAGGCTGCTTTTGAATATAATTATTATGGATTACAAAGATTAGAGACAATCATATCATATTTAAATGATATGTGTGTAAGTTACTTTAATAGTATTGGAATAGATAAATATTACTATTTAGAAGCTCATAATGAGGTGAGTAGAAATTTTATAAATGAATTGAATAGAATGACTAAAATAAATGTTGCAACAATTGTAATTGAATCAAATAGATTAGGAAATACGGATTTTGGGAATTTAGCAGGGAGAGAAGAAGTGAATAGTGAAATAGAAATTACTTTAAGAAAAGCTAGAAGAAATAATAATATACCAAAGGATATTATTAGGCAGTATTATGATAATAAGAATGAGAGTGGTATAAAAAGAATCTATGTTTCTGGTAGAAATTCAACCAATAAAGTTAAATTAGATACAGAAGAAATGAAACAAAAAGAAAAAATAACAATTATAGCAAATGCATTTGGAGAAGTAGATTCAAATGAAATGTTTGAAAGCGTAAAAGAATATTTGATGAGGGGATAGACTATGAAAAATAAATTTTTGAATTCAGAGATTTTACTGCCACTTTTAGATTATAATAAAATTGAAGGAAGAAAGGAAAATTTAACAAAATCAATCATTTTTGTAGTTATTGCATTGACAGTGGGATGGTTTATGCTTTATTACTCTAATTCGTTTATTGAGGAATTTGATGAATTTGTGTTAGAGTATATTGCTGTAGAAATAGGTATTGTTACATTACTGTTAAGTTTTAATATTGCATGTTTAACTATTCTTATAACAGCTAATGGACAAAACGTAAAAAGATTAAAAGAATATGCTACTAAGATGGAAATTGATAATAAAACAGTATCATTATATCAAATATTGTTAATACAGTTTACATATGCAATATATAATGAAATAGTATTATTGATGTTATTATTAATTCATAAATTTATATTTATACTCATAGGGAGTTATTCAAACATAATATTTTTTACGATAAATATGGTATTGCTACTAAATATAGTATTTGTTACTTTTAAAAATGTAAAAAACCTATATTTATCCTTTTGGAAAAATGATCCTAATGAAAAATGATTAGCTATTATTACATATTTTAAAATTTTATGCAAAAAACTTGCATAAAATTATTAAGTTATGATATACTGTAATAAGAAAAGGGGGAAAAATATGATTACAAATTTAAAAATAACCAATTGCTATACCTTTAATAAAACAGTAGAATTTTCCATGAAAGCTGATATGCGAACGAAAAGGTTTTATACAAATATTTACCAAGGAGAAAATAACGAAAATATATTAAAGTCATCAGTTATCTATGGACCTAACAATACAGGAAAAACATCTTTTGTAAATTGTATAAAAGACATAAAAAATGTCTTGCTGAATAAAAAAGCACATGTTTCAAGGGATATATTTAGTAATTATAAAATATGTGAATTAGAAGTTTCATTTTTACAAAAAGGAGAAGAATATCAATATATATTTAATTATGACTCCGACAAAGAAGAATATGTTTATGAGAAATTTTCAAAAATTACACAAGGGAAAGAAAATGTTTATTATATAAAAGATACAAAAAATGAGGAATATAAGTGCAGTAGAGATAAAGATTTAGCATATATTTTAGCAATTTCATCGAAAAATAATATTTTGATTTACACGATAGAAACCGAACAATTTCCAATTTTGAAAGAAGTAAAAGAAATTTTAGTATCTTTTGCAAATAATATTGATATTATTGATATGAACCATATACCTAATAGCAAAACAATTCAATTTTTAAAAAACAAAAATAATATGACGAAAAAAGTAGTAGAATTTATTAAAAATGCGGATTTGTATTTGGAAAATTATGCATATGATGATAAAGTGAAATTTAATATTGCAGCAAGTGATGAAAAAATAACAGAATTGGTAAATGAAAAACTATTAAAAAACCAAAGCTTTATGGAACAAATAAAATTGGTTTCCTTTTATAAAGGAAAAGCAGTTCCTAGTATGTTATTTGATTCTGTTGGTACAAAAAAAATAGTGGCATTAGCAAGTTATGTATTAGATGCAATTGAAAATGACAGAGTGTTAGTTGTAGATGAATTAGACAGTAGTCTACACTTTAAAATAACTAGAGCAATTATTGGATTATTTAATAATGAAAAAAATAGAAAAGGACAATTGATTTGTACATTGCATGATGTTACGTTATTAGACTGTAAAAAGATGTTTCGAAAAGAACAAATATATTTTACAGCAAAAGATGAAAAACAAACATATTTGTATTCGTTAAGGGAATTTACGTATAATAAAGAAGGAATAAGAACAGATACAGCAGACATGTTAGAAAAGTATGAAAAGGGCATATTTGGAGCAATACCTGAACCTGATTTAATTTCTTGCTTACTAAAGGAGGAAAAATGATAGGATTACCGATTGAATATAAGGAAAATAGAAGAATATGCATTGTTTGTGAAGGATATGAAGAAAAAGAATATGTAGATAAATTAAATAGCAAAGCAATTTTTTCGGAAAAATATGAAATACTGCCAATAAATGCAAAAGGAATAAGTAATGTGTTTCCAGTGTATCAAGAAAAGTATCAGTCCAATTCATATCATCTTGTTCTAATGTTTTGCGATACAGATAAAGTATCAAGAAGTGAGTATTTAAACATAAAGAAAAAGATTAATGAACAATATGATAATGATGTGGCAGATGACCTTATTATATTTGGTAATCCGACAACTATGCAAATTATATTAAGCCATTTTAGAAAAGTAGAAATAACGAGTCAAGCAAAAGGAAGCAATAGGCAATTGATTGAACAATTAACAGGAATTGAAAATTATGATGCAAAAGATGAGCAAATTAAAGACTTGATGCAAAAAATTAACCGAAAAAATTATGAAACTATGAAACAAAATTTAAGAGACATCTCGACAGATGATACTCAAAAACCAAGCACTAACATTTTAAAGTTTTTAGATAACCTTGAAAATGACAATACAAGTTGGATTGACGAAATCAATAAGAAGTTAGTTTGATAAGCAAGTAGAATAGGAGAGTAGAAGAGATGTAACATAAAGAAAGAACAATGGGGTTTTCATGCCTATTGTTCTTTCTTTATGTTACATTATAATCTCTAATTATTACAAAACGATTACATTTACACGAAAAAACTTGAATAAAAACCAACTTTGTAGTATTATGAAAAAGAAGTTAGAAAAACATTGAAAAAGAGAAATGTTTTTGATATAATAGGCTAGACATGAAGGAGGACATATGAACATAAAGAAAATAGTATCGATTATTGCAGTTCTTATATGGATGAGCATCATATTTGGTTTTTCAAACCAACAAGGAGAAGGATCAGGAAATACCAGTAAGAAAATATCCAAGGCAATTGTTCAGATAATAGATATGCAGTATAGATATAGTGAGCAAGAAAAGGACAAGCTAATCGAAATAGTAGAACCAATCCTTCGAAAAGTAGCACATCTTACCATTTATGCAATTGGTGGAATTGTTATTGCGAATTGTGTATGGCAGTTTTGGGATAAAGAAAAGATGGCAATAGGAATTAGTACTGGTGTTGGTGTCATGTATGCAATAAGTGATGAAATTCATCAGCTTATGGTTGATGGTAGAAGTGGAAATGTAAGAGATGTTATAATAGATTCAATAGGAATATTAATTGGAATTATGGTGTTTTTGCTAATAAAAGGGGTTTTTGGGAGAAATGTCAAAAAGAAAAAGGAATGTAGAGGGGGAGAATAGATTGGTTGTAGAACAAGCTAATTTAGCAACAGTTAATAATGACATTGTTAAAAATACAACAAACAATAAGGTATCCAATTCTATAGTAAGAGATAGAATCAGTATTATATTAAAAAGAGGTATTGATTTAGCATCAGGAATCGTTGGATGCCTGTTGCTAGTACCAATAACTCTTTTTGTTGTTATTTCAAATATTGTTAATAGAGATAAGGGACCAATATTCTTTACACAAGAACGTATTGGTAAGAAACGGAAAAATATTTAAAATGTATAAATTTAGGACAATGGTAGTAGGGGCAGAAGATATTTTGAAAAAACATATAGAGGAAGAGACGGATATTGGAAAAGAGTATTTAGAACACAAGAAGATAAAGAATGACCCTAGAATTACGAAAGTAGGCAAGTTTTTAAGAGCAACAAGTTTGGACGAGTTTCCACAATTTATTAATGTGATAAAAGGTCAAATGAGCTTAGTTGGACCACGACCATATTTGCCAAGAGAAAAAGAAGATATGGGAGAATATTATGAATATATAGTAAAAATGAAACCAGGAGTGACAGGACCTTGGCAGGTTGCAGGGAGAAATAATTTGGAGTTTAAGGATAGGTTGGAATTAGATAGGGAATATTACGACAGATTAGGTAATAGGAGAGATATTAGGATTATAGTTAAAACAATAATGAAAGTTGTAAAAAAAGAAGGAGCAATCTAAAAGTGAAAGATAATAAGAGAAATATGTTGATATATGCTCATTATTATATTCCAGACGTAGCATCTACAGGGCAAATTGTAAAAGAATTAGCTGAAGGGATGTTAGATACATTTAATATAAACATTATTTGTGTTGTGCCATCGTATACTGGAGTGATAGAGGAAAAATATAAAACTCAAAAATATTATACTGAGAATATAAATGGAGTTAATGTTATTAGAATAAGAGTTCCAGAGTTTACAAAAGGTAGCAAGAAAAGTAGAATTAAAAATATACTTAGCTATTTTTTTCGGAGCAGTTTCAGCTACATTTAAAGTAGGAAAACAAGATTATATTTTTTCTATATCGCAACCACCAATTTTGGGAGGCTTATTGGGTGTTTGGGGAAAGTGGGTAAAACACGCCAAATACATATATAATATTCAAGACTTTAACCCAGAACAAACTATGGCAATTGGGTATAGCAAAAATAAATTAATTATGCATTTAATGATGGGTCTAGATAAATTTAGCTGCCGTAAAAGTGATTTAATTATTACTGTAGGAAGAGATTTAGCCCAAACAATTGATAAAAGATTTAAGAATAAAAGGACACCAAAAACAATTTTCATCAATAATTGGATTGATGAAAAAGCAATCTATCCATTAGAAAAAGGAAATGAAGAAGTAGAAAAGTTTAAGAAAAGCTATAATTTGCAAAACAAATTTATCTTTATGTATTCTGGAAATATTGGATTGTATTATGATTTAGAAAATATTTTTAAAGTAATAGAGAAAATAAAGCCAGGGACAAAAGCAAGTGATAATAGAGAAGTCGTATTTGTATTTATTGGAGAAGGAACAGTATTAGAAAAAATTAAAAAATATAAAAAAGAAAAGAATATGGATAATGTGATTTTTATTCCATATCAAGATAAAAAAGAGTTAATTTACAGTTTGAATTCAGCAGATGTTCATTGGTGTGTAAATGCAAAAGGAATAAAAGGTGTTTCTTGTCCATCAAAATACTATGGCATCGCAGCAGTAGGAAAGCCCATATTAGGTGTATTAGAAGAAAATACGGAAGTTCGTTTACTGATAGAAGAAACCAAAGGTGGGTTAGTTTCAACTTCTGGTGATTATGATTCTCTTAAAGAAGATATTGACTGGTTCATAAACAATGCAGACAACAAGGAATTAAAAGATATGGGAAAAAGAAGCAGAGAATATTTAGAAAGCAATCTAACAAAGGACATTTCAATTAATAAATATAAAGAAGAAATATTAAATTTATGAGGCTAAGAATGAATAGTAATTGGTATAAAATTGTATTGAAATTTATGAGGATAAAATATGGAAAGAAAATGTTACTAAAAGGCATCCCTATAATTATTAGAAAAAAAGGTTCAAACATGGTTCTTGGTGAAAAAGTAACGATTAAAAGTAGTATTTTATCTAATTTGGTAGGGTTATATTCGAGAACAATTATTGTCACTAGAACAAAAGATTCTCAAATCATAATTGGCGATCATGTTGGAATATCAGGGGCTACTATTTATGCAAGAAAAAGTATTGAGATAGGAGACAATACGTTGATTGGTGGAAACGTAAAAATACTAGATAATGATTTTCATCCTCTTGAAATAGAAGCAAGAAAAAATGACATAAAAGAAAAGATTGTAGCAAAACCTATTAAAATTGGAAAGAATTGCTTTATTGGATGCAATAGCATTATTTTAAAAGGAACAGTGTTGGGGGACAATTGCATTGTAGGAGCAGGTGCAGTAGTGGCTGGTAAATTTGAGGACAATTCTACAATTGTAGGCAATCCAGCTAAAGTTATAAAAAGATAGGAGAAAAAGATGAAAAAGAAACTATGTTTTATTGCACAATTTCCACCACCAATACATGGATTGTCGAAAGCGGTAGATATTTTATATAACTCAAAGTTAAAAGATGAATTCGAATTTGAAAAGATAGACCTAACAAACAATATGAATTTTATAAAAAATCTAATAAAAGTGTGTAGAAGTAATGCAGATTTGTTTTATTTTACAATTAGTCAAACACGAAAAGGGAATGTAAGAGATTTAGTAATTTTAAAAGTATTGCAATGGAAAAATAAAAGGTGTTTAATTCATTTACATGGAGGGTATTATCGCAAGCTTATTGATGAAAAAATTCCTAAATGGCAAAAAAAAGCAAATTATAAAACAATAAAGAATCTAGAAGGAGTAATTGTATTAAGTAAAGCATTAAAATATATTTTTGAAGGAATGATAGATAGTAGTAAGATATTTGTTGTTTCTAATTGTATTGAGAATAAATTTTTACTTACTAACAATGAGGTAAAAGAAAAAATAAAAGAGAGTAAAAGTAAAGCGGTAAAAGATATTTTATATTTATCTAACTTTATTAAGGAAAAAGGATATGAATATGTCCTTCAATTGGCTAAATTAGAAAAGGAAAATTGGGAGAAAACAAAAAAGAAAAAAAATCATTTCCATTTTGCAGGAAAATTTTTTAGTAACAAAGAGAAAAAAGAGTTTTTTGAATATATAAACAAGAATGAATTAGATAATTTTGTTACTTATTATGGAGTTGTAGATGGAGAAGTAAAAGAAAAACTGTTGAGAAAGGCAGATATATTTATTTTACTTACAGCATATGCAAAGGAAGGACAACCTATTTCAATTCTTGAAGCCATGGGAAGCGGTATGGTTATTGTAACTACAAATCATGCGGGTATTCCAGATATTGTTAAAAATAATAAAAACGGTATAGTAGTTAAAAAAAATGAAATAAAGATAAGCAAGTTATATAATGAATTACGAAATATTAATTTTGAAGTAATTATGAAAAATAATAGTAATGATATAAAAGAATATCTACAAGCTAGATATATAGACAATATGAACAAGCTATTTAAGGAGTTGAGCAAGCAATGAAAATTGCACATATTTGTTTATGTGGACCATATACAGAAGGATTAAATTATCAGGAGAATTTAATAACAAAAAGTCATGTTAAAGAAGGTTATGATGTTTCGATAATTACGTCGAAATATGAATGGAATCAAAAGGGAGAAATTGTAAAAAGCGAGACAGAAGAATACATTAATAAAGATAACTGTAAAGTATATCGTTTAGAAATAAAAGGGAATAAAAATGTTCAACATAAATTTAAACGTTACAACAAAATTTATGAGACTATGGAGAGAATTTCGCCAGATATTCTTTTTATACATAATGTTCAGTTTTTAGATATCAAACAAATAAAAAAGTATGTAAGAAATAATAAAAACATAAAAATATTTGTAGATAATCATGCTGATTTTTCGAATAGTGGAAAAAATGTACTATCTAGATACATTTTGCATGGAGTGGTATGGAAACATACAGCTAAGGGGATAGAACCTTATACAAATAAGTTTTATGGAGTATTGCCAGCCAGAGTGGATTTTTTAACAAACGTGTACAAATTACCAAAAGCTAAATGTGAATTATTAGTTATGGGAGCAGATGATGAATTAGTTAATAAATATTCTGATGAAAAAATAAAAAAAGAGACCAAAAATGAATTGGATATAAAAAAAGAAGAATTTGTAATAGTTACTGGAGGAAAAATTGATAAAGCAAAAAAACAAACTTTATTATTAATGAAAGCTATTGGAAATATGAAAAAAGCAAATGTTAGATTATTAGTATTTGGTTCAATTGATAGTGATATGAAAAAAGAGTTTGATGAATTGTGTGATGGATACAATATTAAATATTTAGGATGGGCTAATAATGAGCAAGCATATAAATATTTCTCAATAGCTGATTTAGTAGTGTTTCCTGGAAGACATTCAGTATATTGGGAACAAGTAGTTGCTATAGGAATTCCGATGGTGTGTAAATATTGGGAGGGAACGACACATATTGACATTGGAGGAAATGTTAATTTTATAAAAAGAGATAGTGTGGAAGAAATTCAAAATATGTTAGAAAGAATTATTAGTGATAAAGAGTTTTATTATTATATGAAGAATAAAGCAATGAAAGATGATAGAAGAAAATTTTTATATAATGAAATCGCAAAGAAATCTATAGAATAGGAATGGAGTGTGAAAATGAAAACAATAGCTTTTATAGTACCATATTTTACATTGAATCAAAGAAAGCTACCAGAGGTTTTTGAACTATGGCTTAATTCGTGCAAATTTAATGAAACTGTTGATTGGTTTTTTATTACGGATATAGATATTTCGACTTATGATATACCTAAAAATGTACATGCGATAAGAAAATCATTTAACGAAATAAAAGAAAAAATCCAATCTAATTTTAATTTTAAAATATCTCTTGATAAGCCATACAAACTATGTGATTTCAGACCAGTCTATGGTGAGATTTTCGAAGATATATTAAAAGGATATGATTATTGGGGGTTTTGTGATATAGATGTAATATGGGGGGATATTAGAAAGTTTTTGACGGACAAGGTATTGATAAAACATGATAGAATATTAACAAGAGGTAATTGTAGTATCTTTTTGAATAGTAAAGAGAATAATTTAAGATATCGTACTTTAGACAAAAAGGGCTGTCTTGATTATAACTATGTATTTTCACATAAAGACTCTTTTGCTTTTGATGAATGGGCGGGACATAATGGAGGAGGATTTTCTCAAATAATGAAATTGAATAATATTCCAATGTTTGATAAGTTCATATTTGCAGATATACAAGTTGACAGATATGCTTTGAGAACAACAAGAGAATTTGATAAAGATTATATTGGTGAACAAAATGAGAAAAAAACTATTTTTGTTTTCGAAAGAGGAACTTTAAAGTCATATTCATTAAAAGAAAATGAAATTTGCAGTCATGAATTTATGCATTTACATTTGCAAAGAAGACCTTTGAAGATTGGAAAAAATATAGATAAAAACAAATTTGTTATAGTTTCACCTAATAAAGTTAAAAATTATGATTTTATAAATAGAAAAAGTTTAAAAAGAATGACAACTGGATTTATATATTGGGAGAATTTAAAAGGACAAACTAAATGGTTTATAAAAAATATAATTTTAAAGAGAGGTAAGTAGGCGAGATATATGATATCTTTTTTATATGATCTAACTGCTAAAATAAAAAATAAAGGAATAAAAAAATGGTCATTATTTTATAAAATAAATAAACTAATAATAAATATAGTATATCCAATAGTAAATTATTTTAATTCTAAATATGGATTAGATGAGGAAAGTAGAATTATAATTTCTATTACGACTTTTCCTAAAAGAATTAATAGTGTATGGGTAACAATAAGCACGTTATTAAATCAAAGAAAAATGCAGCCGAGAAAAGTAATTTTATGGCTTGCAGAATGCCAATTTCCAAATTATAAATTACCTAGAAATTTAACTAAATTAATAAAAAGAGGATTGGAAATTAGATATTGTGAAGATTTAAAACCACATAAAAAATATTATTATACCATGAAAGAGTTTCCAAATGATTATATAATTACAGTGGATGATGACATGTTTTATCCGGAAAATTTTGTTGAAATGTTAATGAAAGGAAATGACAAATATCCTAATGCAATTATATGTAACTGGGCCCATAAGATAACATTTGATCAATTTGGCGATTTTAATAAATACGCTTTATGGAAAAATACAATTAATGAATTATCAATAACAACAGTGCCAATTGGGTGTTGTGGTGTTTTATATCCTCCTAATTGCATTGATAAGGAAGTATTTAATATAGACAAAATGAAGAAAATAGCATTATATACTGATGACTTATGGTTAAAATGTATGGAGATAAAGAAAGATATTATGGCTATAAATGTAAATGAAAAAGGTATAATTTTTTTTAACAATATAAGAAACCAATTTTCAGGATTATGGAAAAACAATACGGTTGGACAAAATAGAAATGATGAAGTTTGGCAAAAACTAATGAAAGATTATAATGAGGTAAATGAAAAATTAAAGAATAAAAATTATGGAGATGAGAAAAAAACTAATGGATGAAAAAATAAAATTGCTAGAGATAAAAAATAGAATTTTAAAGAAGAGTGAATTAGTTAAAATAGTAAAATTTTTTATTATTCTATTTTTACTTAAGCCAACTGGTTTAGATGCGATATTTCCAAACTTAAATTTTGTTATGAATATATTTAGAGGCATTTCTATGGTTTTGGTACTTGGCATTTATTTAAAAATGGTAAAAGAAAAAAAAATAGAAATAAGTAAAGTAATTATCATAATTATGCTTATTGAGGGCTTTAGTATTCTATGTTGCTTGTTCAATAAACAGTCTTGTTATAATGTGGTTGTATATTGGCAGGGAATTCTTTCATTGATGATGTTGGCTGAAACCGAAGCTAAAAACATGTTTCAGTTTGTAAAATTGGTTACAATGGTTTTAAGTGTATATCTAGTTATTAATTTACTTTACATTTTGTGTAATTATACGACAATTACGAGTAATAGAATCTTTATTCTAGGAAAGAAGAATATGTTAATACTATATGTTTTTCCATTAGTGTTTTTTGGATTATTTTTAAATATTATAAAAAATAGTAAAAAGATTTTATGGGAAATTGTTTTAATGCTAATAGCATTATTTACAGTTTCAGTGTCATCTTCTTCAACAAGTATGTTTGTTTGTGCAATATTACTTATTTACTATGTTTTTCAAAATAATAAGATGGTTAATAAGATTTTATCGCATATTAGTGCGAAGCAAATACTTTTAATAATGATATTTTTTTTCATTTTAGTAATAGTGTTTAATGTTCAAAAGTATTTTTCGTTTATGATTGAAGATGTATTAAAAAAAGACTTGACATTTACAGGAAGGACATATATATGGGAAAAAGCTATTGATTTAATTTTAAAAAAGCCAATTGGTTACGGTTGGGAAGCAGAGATACCGAATGTTAAGGGAATATTAACTTGGATAGAATATTCAAATGTAGGACATGCACATAATTTTATTTTAAATCTTGCGTATAAGTCAGGAGTAATAGTAGCATTTTTTTATTGCATACTATTATGGAAGATGGCTACACATATTGATGAATGTGATAATGTAAAATTACAAGGATTCATGAAGATAGCTTATGTTGTGTTTTTATTATTAACTACATTTGAAGCATATCCTACAAATTGTATTTGTTTATTATTTATATGCTATACGATTATAAATAATAATTTGATAGTTAAAGAGGGTGAAAAGCAAGAATGAAAAAGATATTAATTGTTGGTGGTGATTCTCAACCAATTCCTCCTATTAATGGTGGAGCTGTAGAGAATTTAGTTCAGATGTTCATTGAAACAAATGAAATTAAAGAGAAATTTGAAATAAATGTTATATCCTGCTATGATGATAAATTAGAGCAAGAAAAAAATATATATAGACACTGCAATTATGAATATATAAACAATTATAAGAAAAATTCTCTATTTAAAAGATATTATGCAATTATTGTAAAAAAGATATTTGGAAGAGAACATGTTATAAAGTCAGATTATGCAAAGCAGTTAGTGAAAAAGATAAAAGCTAATTATATTGATTTTGATACTATTTTGGTAGAAAACTATATCCAAGCAATACTGCCACTAAAAAAGAAATTTCCAGATAAAAAGATTATCTATCATTTGCATAATGATAAATTAAATTATGGAACGATAAAAGGAAAAGAGATTGTTGATGCGTGTGATTCCATTATAACTGTTAGTGATTACATAAAGAGTAGAGTCGATACTATAGCAGAAGCCTCTAATAAAACTATTACAATTTTGAATTCTATATATGTTGATAACTTTGGAACAAAGGATTTGCATGATAATTCTCATAATATAAGAAAAAAATTAAACATAGATAAAAATGACACTGTAATCTTATTTGCAGGTAGAGTAACAAAAACTAAAGGGGTTTATGAACTAGTATCTGCTTTTAAAGATGTTGTTAAAGATAACTTAAAACTTGTTATTGTTGGAGATTCGTGGTATAAGAAGTCGCCTAAAAAAGATAAATACATAGAATTAGTAAAAAACATTTCAGAAAATATTAAACAAAATATTGTTTTTACAGGTTATATAGATTACAGTGATATGCCAAATTATTATGCAATAGCTGATATTGTAGTTATACCATCAATTTGGCAAGAACCTTGTTCTCTTACTCTGTTTGAAGCAATGGCTTCCAATAAAGCACTACTAACTACGAGAACAGGAGGAACACCAGAAGTTGTAAAAGATTACGGAATATTAATAGAAGTTAATAATGACATTATAAAAAGTTTAAGCAAAAAATTAGAAGAGTTAGTTAATAATAAAGAAGTACGAAATGAATTAGCTAAAAGAGGATATGATTATGTACAGAAATATAATCCAGATAGATATTATAATGAAATTGCTAAAATTATTAATGGAGTGAAAGAAGAATGAAAAGAATACTTCAATATGGAATGACTACCAATTATGGTGGCATAGAAGCTTTTATTATGAATATTTATAGAAATATTGATAGAAATAAAGTACAATTTGATTTTATAGTTAATACAAATGAGAAAATATCTTATGAAAATGAAATTGAGAGTCTAGGAGGTAGGATAATAAGGCAAAAATATTTTTCTCGTAAAAGGTATCCTTTTAGGCATTACGTAGAACTTTATCAATATTTTAAACAAAATAAAGATTTAGTAGCTGTTCATATTAATAAAGCTAATATTAGAGATATTGATTTACTGATCCTAGCAGCTATTTTTAAAGTACCAGTTAGAATTATTCATTCGCATACTAGCAATGGAAATAAAATGAAATTTTTAGAAAAATTAAATAAAAAAATTATAAAATGGACAGCAACTCATTTTTTTGCTTGCTCAGATGAAGCGGGAAAATATATGTTTGGGGATGACTATACAGTTATAAAAAATGGTATAGATATTGAAAAGTATTCTTTTAATAAAGAAATTAGAAAAGAAATTAGATGTAGATATCATATAAAAGATGATGATTTTATTATTGGCAGTATTGGAAGATTTTCTAAAGAAAAAAACACTTTATTTATTTTGGAAGTTTTTGTAGAGGTACATAAAAACATTTCAAATTCGAAGTTATTATTAATTGGAAATGGCCCATTATTAGAGGAGATAAAAATTAAGATTAAAAACGAAAAAATAGAAGATAGTGTAATTGTATTAGGTGAAGTTGATGATGTTTATCGTTTTTATTCTGCGATGGATTTGTTTTTACTCCCATCAATGTATGAGGGATTTGGAATGGTATTGTTAGAGGCACAAGTGTCAGGTTTAAAGTGTTTGGCTTCTAAAGATAGGATTCCTAGTTTAGTAAATGTAACCAATAGAGTAGAATTTATACTATTGGAGGAAGGAAGAAAATTATGGGCAGACAAAGCAATAGAATATGTGAAGTATGAAAGAAATAGTGAAATCAAATCTATTGTAAATGCTGGTTTTGACTCTAAAGATATAGCAAGAAAATTGAAAGATGTTTATTTAGAAGGGAGGGCATATGGATAGAACTAAAAAAGCGACAAGGAACATAGCATTTTCGTTGCTATCTTCTTGTTTGACATTACTTTTAACATTGCTAAATAGAAAAGTGATATTAAATTTTATGGGCTCAGAAATGTTAGGATATGAGAGCTTGTTTGCCAATATATTTTCGTTATTATCATTAACGGAGATGGGAGCTGGTACAGTAATAGCATATCAACTGTATAGTAGTGTTGCTCGTAACGATGAACAAGAAACTAACATTTTGATTTCTATATATAAATTTTTATATAGAATTATAGGAATTATAGTTTGTGCAATAGGAATTGTATTTTTCTTTTTCCTACAATATATAGTTACAGACTATACAACTTCATTTGAATTTATACAAAAAATATATGTAATTCAGCTTATTGCTACAATTTGCTCATATTTTTTATCATACCGAAGAATGCTATTTATTTCTAATCAAAAGGAATATATAATAACGAAAGTAGATATGGGAGTAAATTTTATTACTCAAATTTTAAAAATATTAGTGGTAGTTCTTCTTAAAAATTATATTATTTATTTGATAATAAGTGTTTGTAAAGAGATAATTGTAAATGTAGTTATACATATTATATCAAGAAAAAGTTATCCAAATTATAAATATATAAGTGTGAAAAAAGAAGATTTCCAAAAAAGAAAAATTTTTAAAGATATGTTTAATTTTATAGGACATAAGATTTCTGGAACTATTTATTATAATACAGATAATATATTGATATCGATGCTATTGGGAGTTTCAACAGTAGGAATATATTCAAATTATTACGTCATAAAAAGTCAAGTATTTCGATTAACTACAAAAATATTTAATCCAATACAAGCATCGATTGGAAACTTTATAAATGATCCTAAAAATGATACCGCAGATGGAAAAAGACTTTTTGATACATTAGATGTTATTAGTTTTAGTTTTGCACTTATATTTACTTGTTGTCTATATAATTTAATACAACCATTTATTTCTCTATGGTATGGCAATGAGTATTTGCTTTCAAATTTAGTAGTAATTATGATTGCGATTAATGCATATTTCGAAACGTTGAGAGAAATTCCATACTATTTTAGGAGTACATTTGGAGAATATCAAAAGGATAGAAAGTACGTTACTTTTGGAGCTATTGCAAATATTGTTCTAACAGTATGTTTAGGAAAGACGATAGGGCTTGTAGGGGTTTTGATAGGAACTGTTATAGGTATGTTCTTTTTATGGTATGGTGTTATAAAATTCTTATATTCAAATTACTTCAAGTCGAATATTTGGAATTACTATTTTAAACATTTAAAATTAGGAATCGTATCTTTTATAACAATATTTATTGTTTCAAGAATATGTGAAATAATCCCTATAACATTTTTAGGTTTGATAATTAGAGTTGCCTTATGTCTGCTAATTTCGATAGGAATTATTTATTTAATTTATCATAATAAAGAAGAATATAAAAATCTAATTGTATATGCAAAAAGTATATTAAAAAGATGATGAAACGAAAAATATAAAATTATGTTGGGAGAGAAAGTAAATGAAAAAAGCATTAATTACAGGAGTTACAGGACAAGATGGTTCATACTTAGCAGAATTTTTATTAGAGAAAGGTTATGAAGTTCATGGAATAGTACGTCGTGCTTCTATTTCAAATACAGGAAGAATAGATCACTTAATAAGAAAAAATTTAATAACATTACATGATGGAGATTTATCAGATTCATCAAGTATTATAAAAATAGTAAAGGAAGTAGAACCAGATGAAATCTACAATTTAGCAGCACAAAGCCATGTAGGGACAAGCTTTGATGCTGCGGAATATACGGGAGATATTGATGCATTAGGAGTTTTAAGAATATTGGAGGCAGTTCATATTTTAAAGCTAGATCAAAAATGTCGTATTTACCAAGCGTCAACATCTGAATTATATGGAAAGGTAGAAGCTTGTCCACAAAGTGAAACAACACCATTCCATCCATACAGTCCATATGCTGTTGCAAAACAATATGGTTTTTGGATTACGAAGGAATATCGTGAAGCATATAACATGTTCGCATGTAATGGAATTTTATTTAATCACGAATCAGAGCGTCGTGGAGAAAATTTTGTTACTCGTAAGATAACCCTAGCTGTTGGAAGAATAGCAGAAGGATTACAGGAACACTTGGAATTAGGAAACCTAGATTCTCTAAGAGATTGGGGATATGCAAAAGACTATGTTGAATGTATGTGGTTAATATTACAACATGATACACCAGAAGATTTTGTAATTGCAACTGGTGTACAGCATACCGTTCGTGATTTTACCGAGAGAGTATTTAAAGAAAATGGAATTACTATTCGTTGGGAAGGACAAGGATTAGATGAAAAGGGATATGATGCTAAAACTGGTAAAATGTTAGTTTGCGTTAATCCAAAATGGTTTAGACCAACAGATGTTGTTAATTTACTAGGAGATCCAACAAAAGCAAAGACTGTTTTAGGATGGAATCCTCAAAAAACAAGTTATGAAGAATTAGTTCATATTATGGCGACAAATGACCGTGAGCTTGCAAAACGTGAAGCAATGTTTCAAAAATAATTCGAAACGAGGAAGGAAAGAGAAAGATGGAAAAAAATTCGAAAATATATGTAGCAGGACATAGAGGTATGGTGGGGTCTGCAATTATAAGAGAATTAAATAGACAAGGACATACAAATATCATTACACGTACACACCATGAATTAGATTTACGCCGTCAAGAAGAGGTAGAAAAATTTTTCGAGGAAGAAAAACCAGAATATGTTTTCTTGGCAGCTGCAAAAGTGGGTGGAATTGTTGCGAATCAAGAAGCATTAGCAGATTTTATGTATGATAATATGATTCTAGAAATGAATGTAATACATTCAGCATGGAAAAATGGTTGCAAAAAATTAGAATTTTTAGGTTCATCTTGTATTTATCCTAAAATGGCACCACAACCAATGAAAGAAAGCTATTTGCTTACCAGTGAATTAGAAAAAACAAATGAAGCTTATGCCTTAGCTAAAATTTCAGGATTAAAATATTGTGAATATTTAAATAGACAATATGGAACTGATTATATTAGTCTTATGCCAACAAATTTGTATGGACCAAACGATAACTACCACCCAACCCATAGCCATGTGTTACCAGCTTTAATTCGTCGTTTCCACGAGGCAAAAGAAAATAACCTTCAAACGGTAACTTGTTGGGGAGATGGTACTCCATTAAGAGAATTTTTATATGTAGATGATTTGGCTAATTTATGTGTATTTTTAATGGAACATTATAGTGGTAATGAGACAGTAAATGCGGGAACGGGAAAAGAAATTACAATAAAAGCAGTAACAGAATTAGTTGCAAAAGTAATTGGATATAATGGTGAAATTTTATGGGATACAACGAAACCAAATGGAACACCAAGAAAATTATTAGATGTATCGAAAGCGACTAACTTAGGATGGACATATAAAACAGAATTAGAGGATGGAATTAAGCTTGCATATGAAGACTTTTTAAATAACCCAATGCGTGCTGAAAGATAAATAGAAAGAAGGAAAAATTGTGAATGTCATTTTACTATCAGGTGGTTCAGGAAAGAGATTATGGCCATTATCAAATGACATACGTTCGAAGCAATTTATAAAAATATTCAAAAACAAAAATGGTAAATATGAATCAATGATTCAACGTATGTACAAGAATATTAAAAAGGTAAATAATGAATCAATTATTACTGTGGCAACAGCAAGGTCACAAGTTTCAACAATTTATAATCAAATAGGAAAAGATATTGGAATTTCAATTGAACCATGCCGTAAAGATACATTCCCAGCAATAGCATTAGCTACTGCCTATTTACATGATGTAAAAAAAGTAGATTTAAATGAAACAGTAGTAGTTTGTCCTGTTGATCCATATGTTGAAGAAGAATATTTTCGAGCATTAGAAAAATTAAGCGATTTGGCAAAAAGTAAATATTATAATTTGTCTTTAATGGGAATAACTCCAACGTATCCAAGTGAAAAATATGGATATATCATTCCAGAAAATAAAAAAGAAGTAAGTAAAGTTAAAATGTTTAAAGAGAAACCAAATGTAGAAATAGCTAAAAAGTGTATTGAACAAGGAGCTCTTTGGAATGGTGGAATTTTTGCATATAAATTAAGATATGTTTTAGATATTGCACATAAATTAATAGATTTTAAAGATTATAATGATTTATTTAACAAATATGAAACACTAGAAAAAATAAGTTTCGATTATGCTATTGTTGAAAAAGAAGAAAAAATTCAAGTCATGAGATTTAGTGGACAATGGAAAGATTTAGGAACATGGAACACATTAACAGAATCTATGGATGAGAATATCATTGGCAAAGGCATAGAGAGCGATAAATGCCAAAATACACATATTGTTAACGAACTAAATATACCTATTTTATGTATGGGATTAAAGAATATGGTAGTAGCAGCAAGTGCAGAAGGTATATTAGTATCTGATAAGGAACAATCTAGTTACATAAAGCCATATGTGGAGAAAATTAAGCAACAAATAATGTTTTCGGAAAAATCTTGGGGGAGTTATCGTGTAATTGATCTTCAAGAAGAAAGTTTAACAATTCTTGTCACATTAAATTCAGAAAGTTGTATGAAATATCATAGCCATGATTTTAGAGATGAAGTATGGACAATTATATCAGGAACAGGAAAGGCAATTGTAGATGGAATAGAAAAGACTGTAAAAGCAGGAGATATTATTACTATGAAAGCAGGTCGTAAACATACGATTATTGCTGAAACAGAACTAAAAATAATTGAAGTACAGTTAGGTAAGGAAATAAATGTAAACGATAAACACAAGTTTCAAATTGAAAAATAAGGTATTATATGTAATAATAATCGAGAAGGAAGGTATGTAAAATATGAAAATAGCAGTAGCAGGAACAGGCTATGTAGGATTATCAATTGCAACATTATTAAGTCAACGCAATGAAGTTGTTGCATTAGATATCATTCCAGAAAAAGTGCAAATGATTAATAATCATATTTCACCAATAAGAGATAAAGAAATAGAAGATTTCCTAAGAAATAAAAAGTTAAATTTAAGGGCAACGACAGATTATAAAGAAGCATTTGAAGATGCAGAATATATTGTTATAAGTACACCAACAAATTATGATGATCAACAAAATTATTTTGATACGTCTAGTGTTGAAGACATTATAAAGAAAGTAATTAGCATGAGCATAAATACAACAATGGTTGTAAAATCAACAATACCAGTTGGTTTTATTAAAAACGTAAAAGAAAAATATAAGATAGATAATATCATGTTTTCTCCAGAATTTTTAAGAGAAGGACAAGCATTATATGATAATCTATATCCATCAAGAATTATAGTAGGAGAAAAAAGTAAAAGAGCCGAAAAATTTGCAAATTTACTAAAAGAAGGAGCTTTGAAAAAGGACATTACAATTAAATACATGGACAGCACAGAAGCAGAAGCAGTGAAATTATTTGCAAATACATATTTAGCACTAAGAGTTTCTTATTTTAATGAACTAGATACATATGCTGAAATTAATAATTTGAATGCGAGAGATATAATTGAAGGAGTGGGCTTAGACCCAAGAATAGGTACACACTATAATAATCCATCTTTTGGATATGGTGGATATTGCTTACCAAAGGATACAAAACAATTATTAGCGAATTATAAAGATGTTCCACAGAATTTGATTGAAGCAATTGTAAAAGCAAATCAAACACGTAAGGATTTTATTACAGCAGAAGTTTTGAGGAATAATCCTGAAGTTATTGGAATATATCGATTAACAATGAAAGCAGGTTCTGATAATTTTAGATCAAGTGCAATCCAAGATATTATTAACAATTTAAAAGAACAAAACAAGAAAATTATTATCTATGAACCAACATTGAAAGAAGATAGTTTTAATGAGTGTGAGATTGAAAAAGATATAGAAAAATTTAAAGCGAATACTTCAATCATAATGGCAAATAGATTGGAAAAAGAATTAGAAGATGTAAAAGAAAAAGTATACACAAGAGATATATATAGTAAAGATTCATAAAGATAGAAGGTGGAAAATTTGAAAAAAGCAATTTTGTCTATAATAATACTAATTTTCGCTATTCTATGGGCAGTAGGAATATACAAGCTATCCAGTATGAACACACAAAACTCCAATGGAAAAAGTACAGATATCATTGCAATCTTTATTGAAGATACACTAGAGGTAACAAATGAGTATGGAATAACGAATTCTCATCCGACCAACTCGAAACTAGCACGTGTATCGCAATTAATTAATGCACCAATGAGAAAAGTAATGCATGCATCAGTATATTTAGTATTAGCATTTCTTGCCATTGTTTTCTTTAATGTGTTAATGAATAATAAGCATTATTGGATTGCATTAATCTTAACATTAATAATAAGTATCGGTTTTGCAGTATCAGATGAAATTCATCAAACATATGTAAGTGGAAGAACAGGGCAATTTTTGGATGTAGTGATTGATTCGATTGGGACACTAGTGGGAATTTTTATTTACACAACATATTATATTGTTTACAAAAATGGATATAAAAAGGGAATTACAGAAAGAAACGAAGAATAGTATGAAATACACCCCCTAAAGTAGACACAAAATAGAAAGCAGTGTATACTTTAAGGGGTATTTTAGAAAAAGGAGATTGATAACTAATGAAAATTTTAATCACAGGAGCAAATGGAATGCTTGCAAAAGCAGTTCAAAATGAACTAAAAAACGAAGAATTAATTTTAACCGATGTGGCAGAATTGGATATTACCAATATCGATATGGTAAGAAAATTCGTAGAAGAAAACAAACCACAATATATCATAAACTGTGCAGCCTATACCGCTGTTGACAAGGCAGAAGAGCAACTAGATTTAGCAAGAAAAGTAAATGCACTTGGACCAAAGAATCTTGCAATAGTTGCAAATGAGGAAAATGTTACATTAATTCATATTAGTACAGATTATGTCTTTAGTGGAACAAAGGCAATTGAAGAACCGTATACCGAAATGGATGAAAAAGCACCAGAGTCTGTATATGGTACCACAAAGCTAGAGGGAGAAAATGCGATTGTGGATAGTTGTTTCCAATACTACATATTCCGTACCGCATGGCTATACGGAGATGGAAATAACTTTGTAAGAACGATGTTAAAACTAGGCAAGGAAAAAGAACAAATTAATGTTGTATCTGACCAACATGGAAGCCCAACCTATGCTGTTGACCTTGCAAGTATTATTCGTCAAGCAATAGCTAAACAAATCCCATATGGTATATACCATGCCACAAATTTAGGCTATACCACATGGTACGAATTCACCAAGCAAATATTTGAGAAGGCAAATATTTCTTGTAAAGTAAATCCAGTGACTTCGGAAGAGTTTGCAAGTGCTGCAAAACGTCCTAAAAATTCAAAATTATCGAAAGACAAGTTGTTAAAGGAAGGAATTGAAATACCAACTTATGAAGATGCATTGAACCGATATTTGAAAATAGAATTGAATAAGGAATAAATATGGAAAAGAAAAAAGTGCGTAACTCAAATTTGGAATTATTAAGAATTGTAAGTATGATTTTAATTATTATGCACCATTATGTTGTGCATGGGCAATTCGTATGGGAAATGACAACGGTTAATAAAATAATGTTAGATATACTATCATTGGGTGGTAAGTTAGGTGTTAATTGTTTTGTATTAATTACAGGATACTTTATGGTTCAGTCGAAAATGAACATAAAGAAATTGATAAAAATTATTCTAGAAATTGTATTTTATTCAACATCGATATACATTATTTTTACTTGCTTTAATATAATACCATTTACATTTAGCGGAATAATAAATTCAATATTTGCAATTACACAAAACGCATATTGGTTTGGAACAACATATGTTATATTATATGTATTAATACCATTCATAAACCAATCAATAAGCAGTTTTAATGAAAAGCAACATCGATATTTATGTTTTACATTAGTAGTAATATTTTCAATTATACCAACAATTACAACTCGCAATTTTGAATTTTCGCATGTAATTTGGTTTGTTACTTTGTACTATATAGCAGGCTACATACGAAAATACCCTAATAAATACACAGAAATAATGGCAAAGAATGTGAAATATAGTGGAATGATAATTCTTTTTATGATAATTACGACAATAGGGTTTAATTTGCTAACAGCAGTTAACCCAGATGCAAAGTATTATATAACATACTTTGGAATTGTAAATAGTCTGCCATTATTAATATTATCCATAACATTATTTATCGTATTTAAAAATATGAAGTTAAAGCAAAGTAAAGTGCTTAATTTAATAGCAAGTTCTACATTTGGAGTTTATTTAATACATGATAATCTCTATATGAGGGATTTTCTATGGGTAAAAGTATTAAAGAATAATACATATGCTACATCACCATATTTGATGATTCATTTTGTGTTTAGTGTAATTGCTTTATTTGTTGTATGTACGATTATTGACCAAATTCGTATGCGAATAATTGAAAAAAGAGTAGTTGATAAATTGATAGACAAACTATATAATATTTATAATAAACAGAAATTGAAAAAACAAAATAATACGATAAAAGTAGAAAAAGTATTAGAATTAAAATAGGAGAATAACAATGAAAAATCGTAAAGGAATTATTTTAGCAGGAGGGAGTGCGATACGACTATATCCACTCACTCTTGCTATATCAAAACAAATCATGCCAGTGTATGATAAACCAATGATTTACTACCCATTATCTGTCTTAATGGAAGCAAATATTCGTGAAGTGCTTATTATTTCTACTCCAAGAGATATTGTAACGTTTCAAGAGCTTCTTGGTGATGGCTCCAAATGGGGCATGCAGTTTTCGTATAAGGTGCAAGAGAAGCCAAGAGGGCTTGCAGAAGCCTTTATATTAGCAGAAGAATTTATTGGTGAGGATAATGTTGCCATGATTTTAGGGGATAATATGTTCTATGGACATAACCTATGTAAATTACTAAAACGTGCTAATGAACGAGAGGATGAGGCTACCATATTTGGTTATTATGTAAAAGACCCATCTGCCTATGGAGTAGTAGAAATTAACCAAGATGGACATGCTATTTCAATTGAAGAAAAACCAGAAATTCCAAAATCGCATTATGCGGTTCCAGGCTTGTATTTTTATACCAATGATGTAGTTAATATTGCAAAAAATGTGAAACCTTCAACAAGAGGAGAATTGGAGATTACTTCGATTAATGAAGAATACATGAAACAAGGACGATTAAAGGTAGAAAAGCTAGGTCGTGCTATGACTTGGTTTGATACTGGGACACATGATTCTTTGCTAGAAACCGCAAGTTTTGTACAAACTATTGAAAAAAGACAAGGTATGCAAATTTGTTGCCCAGAGGAAATTGCATTTCGTAAAGAATGGATTACTCCAGAGCAGTTATCTGTATTAGCAGATCAATTCATGAAAACAGAATATGGAAAATTTTTAAAAGATTTAGCAGAAAATAAAATAGGAGCAGAGTAAAATGGGAAAGTTTAAAAAAATAGAAACTAGTATAGATGGTGTATATGTAATTGAGCCAACGGTATTTGGCGATAATAGAGGATATTTCATGGAAACCTATTCCAAAGCAGAATTTGAAGAAATTGGTTTATATTATGATTTCGTACAAGATAATCAATCAAAGTCGAAAAAGGGTGTATTAAGAGGCTTGCATTTCCAAAAAGAAAACATACAAGCCAAATTAGTACGAGTACTAAAAGGCGAAGTATTTGATGTAGCAGTAGACCTAAGACCAAACAGCAAAACCTATGGCAAATGGGAAGGAGTCATCCTATCCGAAGAAAATAAAAAGATGTTTTTAATTCCAAAAGGGTTCGCCCATGGCTTCTTAGTCCTATCCGAAGAAGCAGAATTTACCTACAAATGTGACGACATCTACAACCACAACGCCGAAGGCGGTCTTGCATGGAATGACAAAGAAGTAGGAATTAACTGGCCACTAGGAAACATCAAAAAAGAAGACCTAATCACCTCAGAAAAAGACACAAAATGGCCAACCCTAAACGAATTAAGAAAAACCAATTTATTTCAAAATCTAACGTAAAAAACAAAACCAAAATCTATACACAAAACGGGTCGATGAAGGCATTGACCCCTACAAAAAATATAAAAATTTCTAAACAGTAAAAAACACAAAAGAAATTCCAACGCCATAAAAAATGGCAAACACTAGCGTGAGCCCCGTAATGGGATTAATTTTTGTAATGAAGACCCGACAGCCCTTTGAGGCGGGGGAATACCCGTGAGCTTGGAGGGCGAAATGAAAAAAATTAATCCCATTATGGGTCGGAAGCGGAAACCCAAACGAAAACAAAAAAGGAGAGAAAAAACATGAGTAATAACATATTAATTACCGGAGCAGCTGGATTTATTGGAGCAAATTTTGCTGAATTTTTTGTCACAAAACATCCAGAATATAACATCATCGTATTAGACAAACTAACCTATGCAGGAAACCTAAATAACCTAAAAAAAATACAAGACAAAATTACCTTCATACAAGGTGACATTTGCGACTACACCTTTGTAAAAGACTTATTTGAAAAATACCAAATTAATGGAGTAATCCATTTCGCAGCAGAATCTCATGTAGATAATAGCATCAAAAACCCATTTATTTTTACCCAAACCAACGTAATTGGAACCCACACCCTACTAGAAGTAGCAAAACAAACTTGGGGTGAAGGCAGCAAAAACAAATTCGTCCATATTTCCACAGACGAAGTATACGGCACCCTTGGCGAAGAAGGCTATTTCACAGAAACAACACCAATTAATCCAAACAGCCCATACTCTGCCTCAAAAGCAAGCTCTGACCTAATCGCAAGAGCATATTACGAAACCTTCAAAATGAATGTAACTATTACGAATTGCTCAAATAACTATGGACCATATCAACACCATGAAAAACTAATTCCTCATATGATAAAACTAGCCATGAATAACGAAAAGCTACCAGTATATGGAGATGGCAAAAACATTCGCGACTGGTTATACGTGGAAGACCACTGCGAAGCAATTGATATGGTATTCCATAAGGGAAGGGCAGGCGAAAGATACAACATTGGCGGACATAATGAAAAAAGAAATATTGAAATTGTAAAATTAATCTTAAACCATTTACATAAGCCAGAAACCATGATAGAATTTGTAGAGGATCGAAAAGGACATGACTATCGTTATGCCATCGACCCAAGCAAAATAAAGAAAGAACTAGGCTGGGAGCCAAAAACAAAATTCGAAGATGGCATTATCAAGACCATCGATTGGTACTTAGCAAATCCAGACTGGCTTAGGTAAGAGGTAAAAAAAATGATATACGATGACCAAAACAAACTAATTCCCAAAAAGCAAAAGGGTATTAAGAAAATCCTAACACAAGTGGTAGAAGGCATAAAAAATGTAGCCGTTTTTATAGGAAGAGGCATAAAAGAAATAAGCATTCGCATAAAAGGCATGAATAAATGGGCAAAGATAATAATTAGTTTGGTGGTTATCATCATGATTTTGACAGCTATTTTGGTAAGCAAGTTTGTAGGAGATCGTCTTTCAAAAATACATTTTAAAGATTTAGACGAAGGAAATTTAGGAATTAACACTGAGGTATATAGCGAAATAGAGGGGCTAACCAAAAAGGAATATGACCAAGTAGTAAATATCTTACTTCTTGGTTCCGATTCCAAAGATATGTCAGACCAATACGACGGAAACAGTGATGCCATTATGATTATTTCCATTAATCCAAAATTCAAAAGCATCAAATTAATTAGTATTCCACGTGATACGGCAGCAAATATTGCAGGATTTGAAAATCGATACAAAATTAATGCAGCCTTTGCAACAGGAAAAGAACAACTAGCTGTTAAAACCATAAACGAGAACTTTGGACTAAATATAAAAGAATATGTTACGGTTAATATTTCTAGCATGTATGATATTATTAATGAAATTGGTGGAGTGGAATTAGAAATTACAAAAGAGGAAATGAATTCGATTAATCATTTTGTCGACATGTTTTACCAATTTTCAGGCAAACCAACCAAAAAAGTAACGAGTTATGGAAAAGTAACCTTAACTGGAGAACAAGCAGCAGCGCATGTAAAAGAAAGAGAAGCAGGCTACCGTAGTGGAACTACAGATTATGGCGATTTTGGAAGAACTAGAAGACAAAGAGAAGTGTTAGTTGCTATGCTAAATAAGATATTAACCAAAGATTTAGGCGAAATTTCTAGAATTATCGATTTAATTTTAGAACAAGTAACAACCAATATAAATGTAGGCAAATACATGGGTATGCTTCCAGAATTGGTTGCCAATAAAGATGCATATTTGAATAATCTTACCTCGGTGATGATACCGAAAAATGAGTATAGTGAAGAGATTTTAGAAAATGGAACTTTTTTATATGTGACAGATTTGGAAAAAGCAAAAAAGGATTTTATTCATTATATGTATGAGATGTAGTAAAAAAATTAGACAAACCATTTTTAATTAATATTTGAAAATTTTCCTAACAGAAAAAGTAGGATGTTAGATTTAAGCTAAAATGTAAGTAATTATATTTTAGCTTAAAATGATTACAAAACCTTTTCTTCTAAGACTTCAATACGGATTTCGTGATTATCAAGTTTTGAATTAATTTTATCGATACTTTCTTGCATAATGTCCATTTTATCCGTAAGCATAGAAATTTGTTCTAAACCAATTTGTATTTTTCGGTCGTGTTCATATTCTATTCGAGTTACGATATTTTCAATAGATTGTAAGCTAGCTTTGATTTCTTTTATATCATTATCATGTTCAGCGAATTTCTTATCATGTTTGTCAAATCTTTTGTCATATTCAGCAAATTTCTTGTCATATTCATCAAATCTTTTGTCATGTTCATCAAATCGTGCGAAAATCTTTTCAAAATTTTCTTGAAGTGTACTTAAAATTAATAGAGTATTCTTATCTTCCATACACATATCCTCCTTTCCATGTTTTGTCTAATTTCAGTAAAATTATAACATACCGCATTGTCAAAAAGCAACAAAAAACACAGAAAACTTTCCGACCAATTTCGACATGAAAAATTTCTTAAGAATATATTGCAAATAAAAGTAAATATGGATATAATAGAGCTAATGTTAAAAACGTAAAAAGGAGAAAAGCGATGAGAAAATATTTTGGAACAGATGGGATAAGAAGAATTGCTAATACCGAACTTACCCCAAATTTAGTCTACAAAGTAGCAAAAGCAGGAGCATGTGTATTATCCAAACATACAGACCATGCACCAACCATTCTAATTGGAAGAGATACCCGTATTTCAGGGTCATTAATTGAAAGTGCGATGACAGCTGGATTTTTAAGCTATGGTGCCAATGTAAAATTATTAGGAGTGATTCCAACCCCAGCAGTAGCCTATTTAACAAGAAAACTAAATGCAGATGCAAGTGTTGTTATTTCTGCATCCCACAATACATATGAATTTAATGGTGTCAAATATTTTAGCAATAAGGGAATGAAAATTGATGATACAATTGAAGAAGAAATAGAAGAAATTATGGATTCAGATCAAATTGATGGAATGAATGCACCACACGATAAAATTGGGGTTTCTGAATTAAGAGAAGACCTAATTGATGAATATGCAAATAATCTATTAGAAACATTTAAACCAAGCATTGGCAATTGTAAAAAAGAAGATTTTATTGTAGGGATTGATACTGCTAATGGTGCAACCTACAAGGTAGCAGAAAAGATATTTTCTGAGCTAGGAATTCAATACATCATTATTAACAATCATCCAAATGGGGTAAATATAAATGAAAATTGTGGGTCGACTCATTTAGAGCAAATTAAAAAATTTGTGGTAGAACATAAGTTAAGTCTAGGAGTGGCTTATGATGGGGATGGAGACCGTTGTTTATTAATTGATGAACAAGGAAATGAAATTGATGGAGACAAAGTATTAGCAATTTGTTCAAAATACATGAAGGAAAAAGGAACATTAAAGAAAGATACGGTTGTAGCAACAGTTATGAGTAATTTAGGACTAAAAAAATACTGTAAAGAAAACGGATTACAAGAATGTCAAACCAAAGTAGGAGACCGTTATGTATTAGAAGAAATGCTAAAAAATGGATATAATTTAGGAGGAGAGCAATCTGGACACATTATTTTCTTAGATTATAATCCAACAGGAGATGGTATTTTAACATCACTTATGGTGATTCAAATTTTATTAGAAAAAAATGTTTCAGCTTCAAAACTTTGTAGTATAATTAGTATATATCCGCAAGTATTAATTAATGCAAAAGTAGCATCTGATAAAAAGAATGACTACGAAAAAGAGGAAGCGATCAAGCAAAAAATACAAGAGTTAGAAACAGAATTTGCAGATAATGGTAGGGTTTTAATACGTCCTTCTGGAACAGAACCGCTAGTAAGGGTTATGATTGAAGGAGAGGATAAACAATTTATTAAAACAAAGGCAGAAGAACTTGTAAAACTAATCGAAGAAAAATTAAAATAAGGAGGAACAAAAGATGTTTTTAATTAATGTAGCAGACCCATGGATTTTATTATTATCACTATTTCTTACTATTTGTTTAGTGTATATAGGAAAGGAAGCAAAAAATGCGTATGTACCAATGCTAACATTGGTGGTGTTTTTAATATTATTAGTCATGCATGGTATTCAATTCTTAATGTTACCAACACAATACGAAGCAATGATACCAGAAATATCAAGATGTTTAGTAGTTGATTTTGTTATGATATTTATTTCCTATGCTTCATATCTTTGGGTAGATGATGTAGAAACAAAAGCAAAAAAGAAAAAAAGTATTGATAACAGTTTAGAATGGTTTTGGAAAAACGTATAATCAGATAAGGACGTGAGAATATGGAAACATATTATATTACCACACCGATTTATTATCCAAGTGGAAAATTTCATATAGGAACAGCATATACAACAGTTGTAGCAGATACCGTCAAAAAATACAAGAACTTAAGAGGGTATGATACATACCTTCTTACAGGTCTTGACGAACATGGACAAAAAATACAAACAGTGGCCCAGAAAAATCATATGACACCACAAGAGCACGTAAACCATATGGCAGATATGGCAAAAGAATTGTGGGCAAAGATGGAAATTGAATACGACGATTTTATTCGTACCACAGAGGATAGACATGGAAAAGTGGTACAAGAAATTTTTGAGAAATTTCTTGCTAATGGAGATATTTATAAAGGAAGTTATGAGGGAATGTATTGTGTTCCTTGTGAGACGTATTTTACGAAAACACAGTTGGTAGATGGTAAATGCCCAGATTGTGGAAGAGATGTTGTACTAATGAAAGAGGAAGCATATTTCTTTAATATGAAAAAATATGCAGACAGATTAGTAAAACTCTATAAAGAAAGCGATTTCATTACACCAGAATTCCGTAAAACCGAAATGTTAAATAATTTTATTAAGCCAGGATTAGAAGACCTATGTGTAAGCCGTACCAATTTTGATTGGGGAATTAAAGTAAAAAGTGACCCATCTCATGTAGTATATGTATGGTTAGATGCTCTAACCAATTACATTACAGCACTTGGATATTTGTCAGAAGATGATACCAAATTTAAAACATACTGGCCAGCTGATTTACAAATTGTTGGAAAAGATATTGCTAGATTTCATTTGATTTATTGGCCAATCTTCTTAATGGCACTAGATTTGCCAATTCCAAAAAAAATTTTAGTGCATAACTGGATTATGATGAAAGATGGAAAAATGAGTAAATCAAAAGGAAATGTGGTATATCCAGAATTACTACTAGACCGTTATGGGTTAGATGCGGTTCGTTATTTTCTCCTTCGTGAAATGCCTGTGGTACAAGATGGTGTTTTCTCACCAGAAAGTTTTATTGAACGCTTTAATTTTGATTTATGTAATGATTTAGGAAATTTACTAAACCGAACAGTATCTATGGTAAATAAGTATTTTGAAGGAGAGGTACCAACTTATGTAGGACAAGTAAATGAGGTGGATAGCGATTTAGAAGAATACACGAAAAAACAAATCAAACTAGTAGAAGATCATTTTGAAAAATTTGAATTTGCCAATTCTTTACAAGAACTTTGGAACATGATTGCTAGAACCAATAAATACATTGATGAAACCGCACCATGGGTATTACAAAAAGAAGGAGAAACTGAAAAACTAGCTTCTTGCATGAACCATCTAATTGAGAATTTAAGAAAAATAGGAATCATGCTATTACCATTCATGGAAAAAACAGCTAAAAACCTACTTACTCAAATTGGATTAGACAAACAAGAAAATACGTGGGAAAGCATTTATGAAATAGACCAAATACCAACAAGCACAAGGGTAATCGAAAAAGGAGAACCCCTATTCATGAGGTTAAATGTAGAAGAAGAAATCGATTATATTAAGAAGGGAATGGGAGCATAAGAACCCCTAAGGGAGCTTCGCTGACAGCCCCCTTAGCTAAAGGGGCCTTTTTGAAGAAAATTTGAAAATGTGCCCGTAGGGGTTGCATACCATGCAACCCTTCATACGTAGCAGGTCTTGTATCTGTCCCAATAAAATAATAGAAAGAAGGGAACAATGATGGGAAAATTATTTGTAATAGAAGGAACCGATGGAAGTGGGAAAGAAACGCAATTTCGAAAATTGCAAGAACGATTAAAAGAAGAAAATTTAGAATTTCGTGTCGTCAATTTTCCAAACTACGACAATGCTTCCTCAAGTTTAGTAAAAATGTACTTATCTGGAGAATTTGGAGAAAATGCGAAAGATGTTAGCCCATATATTGCTTCTACTTTTTATGCAGCAGACCGTTATGCTACCTTCAAACGCTATTATGAAGATTATTATAAAGAAGGCGGAATTATATTAGCAGATCGTTACACAACTGCTAACATGGTTCATCAAGCAGGAAAAATAGAAAACAAAGAAGAAAGAAAAAAATTCTTAGATTGGTTATGGGATTTTGAATTCAATCTATATGGTTTACCAGTACCAACCAAAACGTTCTTTTTAAGCATGCCACCAGATTATGCCCTAAACTTAATCGAACATAGAGCTAATAAATTTACTCATACTGCAAGAAAAGACATTCATGAACGAGATAAAAGACATATCATCGATAGCTATAATACAGCCTGTGACCTAGTAAACGATTACGATTGGTATGAAGTAAAATGTGTAAAAGATGGAGAATTAAGAACCGTACAAGACATCCACGAAGAAATCTACCAAGAAGCAAAAAAATATTTATAGATGTAGGGGTCGACATTGTGTCGACCCAAAAACATGAAAACCATAAAAAGGAGCAAAATATGAAACCACGATACGGATTTTTTGGTGGATGTTTTAACCCAGTAACCAATGCCCATGTAAACCTAGCTAGTTTAGTAGTAGAACAATATAGCTTGGATAGGTTGGTATTTGTACCTATGGGAGATAACTACCAAAAAAGCAATCTAGCAAACGAACAACACCGATACGAAATGTTAAAACTAGCAACCAAAAATCAAACCAAACTAGAAGTATCAGACATAGAACTCAATTTACCATATAATTTAACCATGTTACAAGCCTTTCAAAAAATTCAAGAAAACTACAAAGAAGTAACACCATATTTTATAATAGGTGCAGATAACTTAATGAAACTAACCAAATTATTCGATTTTGAAATATTGGCAAAAAACTATGAATACATCATAATCGAACGAGATATTCCCATAAAACAACTTTTTACCATAGAGCCAATTTTACAACAGTATTGTACCCATTTTCACATACTAGAAAATAATCCATATAAACAAATCAGTGCAAGCGAAGTGAGGACTTTATTAAAAAGTAAGAAAGGGAAAGAAAGTTGTTGGATGATTCCAAAAGAAGTATATGAATATATTAAACAAAACGACTTATACATAGAATAAAACTTAGATTTTGCAAGTAAGTTAAGAGAATAAAAATATTAGAATAAATTCGGTACAATGGCATTGCAATAATCAAAAACATATGGTATATTTTATACAAGTAAATGTAGTGTAATCGATTAAGAAGGAGGGCGTACAATGGATATGACATTAAGAAAAGAAAACGCAATACGGTCTATTGTAACAGAGGAGTTTGACCTAATGTTATTTCCGGAAATAGTTCAAGGACATCTTTTAGGAACGTACTATGATGGCGACGGAGAACTAGGATTTGCCGTTTCGCCAGACTTACAAAGGTGTTTTTGTGAATCAATAACGCCTGAAAATAAGGCGTTGGTTGAAAGAATTACGAATCTTATTGAATTATACCGAAAAAATGACAGCAAAGAAGAATCTTGGTCGAAGGTTATCGAAGGATAACCAATAAGAAGCGGGGAGAGAATTGTTTTTTATCTTCCCGCTTTGTTGTTTAAGTTTATCTTATATTGTGACATTGAAACTTTTAATAAGTGGGAAAATAAAGTGTTGCAACAATAAAAAATATATGATATAGTATTACTACAAAATTGGTAGTAAACTAAAAAGTTGGGAGGAGACACATGTATTATACTATTAAGAAAAAGGATGGAGAAATGCGGTGTATTAAAACAGAAAATTGGTATGTAGTCTTAACACTAATAGGTGATGGTACAAAGCCGATTTTTCAAGCACAGTATTATGAACAAGGACTAACAAAACTGCAATTCAAAGTTTTAGAGGATTATAGTCTTTCAGATGTGGAAGAGCCTGAATGCGAAGAAGGAAAACCAAAACTGAAGGAGAGTGAAAAAGAAATCATCATTTATAAAATGAAAGAATTTTTTCAGATGTTTTCACTATTAGATAGGCTAGAACAAATGGAGAAGGAACTTGATAAGATGAAATAAATATGTGTGAATGCAATTTTGCTAAAGGGGAAGAAATTTGTTTAATTTCTTCCTCTTTGCCGTAATTTTTCTATTAAAATTTTGTTGCAGTAAAAGGTTGATTGTGATAAAATAGGAACAAATAAAGTCGAATAAAGGTGGATTAGAAATTGAAAAATGAGATAGATGTGCAGTATGAATATATGAAAAAAGTAGCCAACATAAATAAGGATAAAAATTTGTCTTATTCTATTTTTACTATGGGATGTCAATTAAATGAAAATGACTCGGAAAAGATATGTGGTATGCTAGAAAAAATGGGATATACCAAAACAGAGAATATGAAACAAGCGGACTTTGTGGTATTTAATACTTGTTGTGTAAGAGAAAATGCAGAAGATAAGTTGTTTGGTAAGATTGGAGAAATGAAGAGAGTAAAAGAACAAAAAGGTACGATTATTGCAATTGGTGGGTGTATGATGCAAGAAAAGCATATTACCCAGAAGTTACATGAGAGTTACCCATTTGTAGATATTCTATTTGGGACTCATACTTTACACAAATTACCAGAAAATGTATATCATATTTTAGAAAAAAGACAGCAAGTAGAAGATATTATTGATATTGATGGAGAGATTTATGAAGGGCTTCCTATAAAAAGAGAAGATAACATAAAAGCATCTGTTACCATTATGTATGGCTGTAATAATTTTTGTACTTACTGTATTGTGCCATATGTAAGAGGAAGAGAAAGAAGTAGGAAACCAAGTGATATTTTACAAGAAATTGAAACTTTAGCAAAAGAAGGCTACAAGGAAATTACTTTACTTGGTCAAAATGTAAATTCCTATGATGGTGGAAAGGGGTACAAGTTTTCCAATTTATTACGTGATGTAAACCAAATAGAAGGAATTCAAAAAATACGTTTTATTTCGCCACATCCAAAAGATTTTAAACAAGATGTCATAGAAGCAATTCGTGATTGCGAGAAAATATCTAAAATGATTCATCTACCACTTCAATCGGGAAGTAGTAAAGTATTAAAAGAAATGAACCGAAAATATACAAAAGATCAATATTTAGCATTAGTACAAAGCATGAAAGAGAAAATTCCCAATGTCGTATTTT
Source organism: Clostridia bacterium (assembly GCA_022796855.1). Classification (GTDB taxonomy): domain Bacteria; phylum Bacillota; class Clostridia; order TANB77; family CAG-508; genus RGIG8482. The sequence goes on from JAAWJM010000001.1 coordinate 111,359, forward strand.
CTACCGATATTATTGTTGGTTTTCCAGGAGAAACCGAAGAAGACTTTGAAGAAACGTTAGATGTAGTAAGAAAAGTTAGGTTTGAACAAGTCTTTATGTTCATTTATTCAAGAAGAGTAGGGACCATAGCCGATCAAATGGAAAATCAAATTCCAGAAGAAATAAAACACGAACGCTTTAATAGGCTAAAAGCATTAGTAGAAAGTCAAATTGAAGAAACGAATCAAAAATACATAGGAACCATTCAAAAAGTTCTAGTAGAAGGAAAAAGCAAAAATAACCCAAACATGCTAACTGGTAGAACAGACTCCAACAAGGTAGTTATTTTTGAAGGAAAAGACGAATGGATAAATAAGGTAATTGACCTAAAAATCGTATCACAACATATGTGGTATTTGAAAGGAGAAGAACCCTCCGTCAGTCCTTCGGACTGCCACTACGTATAAGATATCTGTAAGACTTACTAACGTTCGTTAACAGCTATCTTAACCTCCCTTAAGTAAAGGAGGCTTTGCTAAGGTTAGCTACGTAAGAAAGCACAGTTTAGAACAACAAAAAAGGCCCCTTTATTTAAGGGGGCTGTCTGCGTAGCAGACTGGGGGTTCTTAAGAGATAAAATATAAAAAAGGAGTAATAATCATGGCAGAATTTTCACCAATGATGCAACATTATTTGCAAACCAAAGAAGAATATAAAGATTGTATTTTATTTTATCGTTTAGGGGATTTTTACGAAATGTTCTTTGATGATGCTATTACAGCATCACGTGAACTAGAACTTACCTTAACGGGAAGAGAATGTGGGCAAGAAGAACGTGCTCCTATGTGTGGGGTTCCTTTTCATGCAGCAGAGATATATACAGCAAGATTGATTGCAAAAGGTTATAAGGTAGCAATTTGTGAACAGTTAGAAGATCCAAAACAAGCAAAGGGAATTGTGAAACGAGATGTCATTCGTGTCATTACACCAGGAACAGTGATTGAGTCAAATTTACTAGAAGAAAAAAAGAATAATTATATTATGAGTGTTTATAAAAAAGGAATTTTCTTTGGAGTTTCGGTATGTGATATTTCAACTGGTGAATTCTATGCGACACGGCATTAAAGAAGATAACAATTTTGCGCGAGTATTAGATGAAATTTCTCGTTTTACACCAGCAGAACTAATTGCCAATGAGTTGTTTTACCAAAGTGAACAAGAAATGAAAGAATTAAAAGAACGTTTTAATATGTATATTTCAAAGGTAGACGAGAATACTTTTACAGAAGAATATGAGGAACTTCAAACAAATTACGAGTTAGTAACCACTTCTGGTAAAAAAATAGAAATACTAGAAAACGATTTATTAATGGTGGCTAGTATCAATGGGCTATTAAATTATTTAACAGCAACCCAAAAAATGAAATTAGAGCATATTCATAAAATTGAAGTGTATCAAACAACAAAATACATGTCCTTAGATATAAATGCAAGAAGAAATTTAGAAATTACCGAAAAAATGAGGGACAAATCCAAAAAAGGAACGCTATTATGGGTATTGGATAAAACCAGTACTTCTATGGGAGGTCGTTTATTACGTCGTTACTTAAATGACCCATTAATCGAAGTAGAAGAAATTCATAAAAGATTAGATGCAGTAGAGGAGTTAAAAAATAGTCCAATGCTAAAAGGAGAAATCATAGCTTCTCTTAAAAAGGTATATGATATTGAACGTTTAATTGGAAAAATTTCGTATGGGAATGCAAATGGAAGAGACATGGTATCTCTTAAGAATTCCATTCGAGAATTACCAAACATCAAGAAACTGTTAGAAAAAGCAAAATCGCCATTACTTACAAGCTTGCAAGAGGGATTGGATGAATTAAAAGATGTTTATGAATTAATTGAAAATGCCATTGTAGAGGAACCACCTATTTCAGTAAAAGAAGGAGGGCTTATTAAAAAAGGCTATCATGAAGAGATCGATGAGTTAAAAACAGCAACCACAGAAGGAAAGAATTGGTTGATGAAGCTAGAATTACGAGAAAAAGAGGAAACTGGAATTAAAAATTTGAAAGTAGGGTTTAACAAGGTATTTGGGTACTATATTGAGGTTACGAAATCGAATTTGAGTTTAGTACCTGACCGTTTTATTAGAAAACAGACGTTAACGAATGGGGAGCGTTATATTACAGAGGAACTAAAAGAATTAGAAGAGAAAATTTTAGGGTCAGAAGAAAAGTTAATTGGTTTAGAATATGAATTGTTTTTGAAGGTTCGTGCAGATATTGCAAGACAAATACAACGAATTCAAAAAACGGCATTTGTGGTATCTACTTTAGATGTACTATGTTCATTTGCAACCGTAGCAGAAGATTTAAATTATGTGAAACCGGAAGTAGATGATTCTGGTGAAATTGATATAAAGGGTGGAAGACATCCCGTAATTGAAAAGATGTTGCCAAGTGGAAGTTTTGTTGAAAATGATACATACTTAAATAAGGAAGATGACCGTTTGTCGATTATTACAGGACCGAATATGGCGGGAAAATCTACTTATATGAGGCAGGTGGCACTAATTACCCTAATGGCACAAGTGGGAAGTTTTGTACCAGCTACGAAAGCTAAAATTGGGGTAGTGGATAAGATTTTTACAAGAGTTGGTGCTTCTGATGATTTGAGTATGGGACAAAGTACCTTTATGGTAGAGATGATGGAGGTAGCGGATATTTTAAAAGAGGCTACAGCGAATAGTTTGGTGATTTTAGATGAGATTGGAAGAGGGACATCTACCTATGATGGGTTGTCGATAGCATGGGCGGTTGCTGGTTATATTGCGGATAAGGAGAAATGTGGGGCAAAGACGTTGTTTGCGACACATTATCATGAGTTGACAGAGCTTGAAGATAAGGTAGAGGGAGTTAAGAATTATTCGATTGCGGTTAAGGAAAAGGGAGAAGATATTATTTTCTTAAGGAAGATTGTGCAAGGTGGTACAGATGAGAGTTATGGAATTCATGTGGCGAAATTAGCGGGAGTGCCTGCTCCGATTGTGAAAAGAGCGAATGAGATTTTGAGGAGTTTAGAGAGGAAGAGTGCTTTTGGGAAACAGGAGGCAAAAGAGGCGAAGGGGCAGACTGCGGGGCAGCTTAGTATGTATAATTATAAGCTTGCGGAGTTGGCACATGAGATTGATAAGGTGAATCTAAATGAGCTTACTCCGATTGAGGCGCTAAATACTTTGGTTAAGTTGAAGGAGAGCATTTCTTAGTAGGTACTTTGGGTTTCCGCTCCAAGCTAATAATCGATTTATTTTCTTCATTTCGCCCTCCAAGCTCACGGGTATTCCCCCGCCTCAAAGGGCTGTCGGGTCTCCATTTCGAAAAGAAATCGATTATTAGCTTCATGCTACTGAAGAGGAAGAAATTTATTATTAAGGAGGATTTAGCTATGAATAAAGAGATTGTGAAGGATATTGTTTACATTGGGGTTGATGATAAGGGGATTGATTTGTTTGAAAGCCAGTATGTTGTGCCAAATGGGATTTCTTATAATTCTTATTTGATAAGGGATGAGAAGAATGTTGTGATGGATACAGTGGACAGGCGTGCTACAGATGAGTGGTATGAGAACTTGAGGGAGGCATTACAAGGGGAGAGTGTGGATTATTTGGTGGTTTCTCATATGGAGCCTGACCATGCTTATAACATTCAGAAACTTTGTGAGGCGTATCCAGAGATGAAAATTGTTTCAAACCAAAAGGTGTTTGCTTTTCTTCCACAATTTTTTGAGATTGAGGATTTAGAAGAGAGGAAAGTTGTTGTGGGAGAAGGGGATACATTTTGTAGTGGAAAGCATACTTTTCAGTTTGTTATGGCACCAATGGTGCATTGGCCAGAGGTAATGATGACATATGAAGTGCCCAATCAAATTTTGTTTTCGGCAGATGCTTTTGGTAAATTTGGGGCATTGGATACCAAGGAAGATTGGGATTGTGAGGCAAGAAGGTATTATTTTAATATTGTTGGAAAATATGGGGTTCAGGTGCAAGCGGTTTTGAAGAAGGCTAAGAGTTTACCAATCAAAACAATTTGCCCATTACATGGACCAATTTTAACAAAAGATTTGGGGCATTATTTAGGAAAATACGATATATGGAGTCGTTATGAACCAGAAAACGAAGGAGTTACCATAGCGTATGCGTCTATTCATGGAAACACCAAAGAAGTAGCCGAAGAATTTGCACATCTTCTAAAAGAAGCAGGAGTACAAAAAGTATCCTTATTTGACCTTGCAAGAGACGATTTAGCAGAAGCAATTGAAGATGCCTTCCGCTACGACAAACTAGTTCTTGCAGCAGCCTCATACAATGCAGACGTTTTTCCACCAATGCACAATTTTTTACATCAACTACAAGGAAAAAACTATCAAAAAAGAAAAATTGCCATCATCGAAAATGGAACATGGGCGCCATCTGCAGCTAAGAAAATGCTAGAAATTGTGGGAAATATGAAAGAGGTCACAGTGTGTGAAAAAATAATAACCATTCGCTCTCGTATGAATGAGAAAAATAAGGAAGAAATGAAGGAACTTGTGGAGGAATTGTTGAAATAGGAAGGAACTTGTGATAATATATAATATGTAGAACTAAATAATTACTAAACTAAATTAAAGGAGAATCAAAATGAAAAAAAACATCAAAAATTTAGAAGAAGTAAAGTATGATGAAGGCATAGAATTACCAAAAGGTTATTCAAGTTGGAAAGAAGTGCCAAAGTTTTCGCCTGTTTCTAGTATAGAAGGGAAAAAAATTTTGGAAATATTAGAAAAAGTAGAAATAGGAGAAGAATGAGGTCGCAATGCGGCCTCAAAATTTAACTTAAAAATGTAACAAGAAAGTGAGAGAAAAAATGGAACGATTTAAGTTAGTAGTAGCAGTGCATTTAATATTAATTGAAAATGGAAAAATATTATTATTAAGAAGATATAACACAGGATATGAAGATGGAAACTATAGTGTTGTTGCAGGACATATTGATGGAAACGAAAGTGTTATTCATGCTATGAAAAGAGAAGCATTTGAAGAGGCAGGAATTGTAATACAAGAAAAGGATTTGGATATTGTACATGTTATGCACCGAAAGACGCCAGAAAGAGAAAGCATTGATTACTTTTTAACTTGTAAAAGTTATGAGGGCGAAGTAAGAATTATGGAAAAAGACAAATGTGATGAATTGGCTTTTTATGAGTTAGATAATTTGCCAAGTAATGTGATACCATATGTGAAAGAAGGTATTGAATGTTATCAAAAGAAAGTACCGTTTTCAATATATGGGTGGTAAATTAGTAAATTTATAAAAATTACTTGACAACAAGAAACAAATGTTTTATAATAAGCACAAATGAAAAATAGGATGTGATATTAATGGAAAAAGAAAATCGTAATATTGCACCAATTAATGAAAAAGAAAATGTAGTAACATATGAAATAGAGAATATTAGGAATTTAATTTATACAATAAGAGGAAAGCAAATAATGTTAGATAGTGATGTGGCTATGTTATATCATTATACTACTAAAAATGTTAATAAAGCTATGAAAAGAAATATCGATAGATTCCCAGAAGATTTCTGTTTTCAACTGACAAAAGAAGAACTAAATACAATGTGGTTCCAAAATGGAACCACATATGAAAATAATATAAAATATAGAAGTGAGAAGTATTTGCCATATGTGTATACAGAACAAGGAATTTCTATGTTATCAGGAATATTAAAAAATGAAATTGCAGTACAAGTTAGTATAAATATAATGAGAGCCTTTATTGAGATGCGAAAATTTATAGCATACAATGGACAAATATTTAAAAGGTTAACAAGTGTAGAATATAAATTATTAGAACATGATAAAAAATTTAATGAAGTATTTGATGAAATGCAGAAAGATAAAAGCAGGGAATTTAAGCAAAAGATTTTCTTTAATGGGCAAATTTATGATGCATATAGTTTAATAATAGACATTATAAAAAGGCTAAAACTAAAATTTTAATCATAGACAATTATATTGATGATAGTATTTTGAAAATGTTATCAAAGAAAAATAAAGATGTAGAAGTTGTTATTTTAACCTCACAAAATTGTAATCTAAACAAATTAGATATCTCAAAGTTCAATAAACAATATCCAAGTTTAAAAATTTCATATACAAACAAGTTTCACGATAGATTTATCGTAATAGATGATAAAGAGTTATATCACATAGGAGCATCCTTAAAAGATTTAGGAAAGAAGTGTTTTGCTATTTCGAAAATAGAGGATATGGAATATGTAGAGAAAATGAGTAAATTTAGTTGAAATAGTAGGAAAGTTATGTTAAGATAATAGCATGAAACTTAGTAAAGGATGCTCCTGTGCTATTTTAAGGTAGGCAGTAACAAGTAAAAAGACAATTGTCAAGAATGGAGGAAAGAAAAATGATGATTTATAAAATTATGAAATTTTTAGGAATGGAGATAATATGTAAAAAAATTGAAGACAAATATGAAAAAAAGGCAAATGAAATAGCAGCGGAAATTCCTGCAGAAAGAGAATGTAGTGAATGCCGGTATGGTCGATATATTAAAGGTGACTGTGCTCTAGCTTGTGGTTTTGAGTGTAGATTGAATCCATTAAAACCAATTTCATTGGGATTAATGGGGAGGCATTCTGCTATGAAGAAAAGAAAAAAGTACATATTTGATTCAGTTTTTCCAAATGAAGAGGTAATGAATATTGCCTTGAAAAAATAAAAATGGAATAATTCGAAAAATTTAATTAAAAAACTTGAGGTCGCAGTTTGCGACCTCTTTGGCTTTACAATTCTAATTTTGGTTGATACCTTTCAAGCCACATGTTTACTTGGCATAGGTATGCCATTAGTTGTGGACCTGTCATTAGTTGACCAAACCATGGGCGTGTGAAGGCTTTTCCGTCGGTTTCTAGAATTTCTAGAATATATTCTCTATTTAATAGTTGATTGATGGGGGCGTCTTTTTTTTGCATGATATCCCATAACATTTCTTTTACGGCTTTTAGGTAAGTTGGATTGTGGGTTTTTGGGTATGGGCTCTTTTTTCGGTTTACAATTTCGTCTGGTAGTAAATCACGTACCACATAGCGTAATAGTCCTTTTTCTCTGCCATTTAAGGCTTTTATTTCCCAAGGTACATTCCACATATATTCTACTAAACGATAATCGCAGAAAGGTACCCTTAGTTCTAACCCATTGTACATACTCATACGGTCAGAGCGGTCAAGTAGGGTTTGCATAAACCAATTTAGTGTTAAATAGGAAATCTTTCGCTTTTCTTTTGTTTCTTCCGAATCGCAATCTAAAATTTCCACTTTTGCTAGACTTTCTTGGTAGCGAGCATCAATGTAGTCTTTCAAATGGACTTGTTTACCAATATCAGGGTGTAATAGATTTTGCCTTTCGTCTAAGGCGATGGACCAAGGAAACGTATTACTATTTAGTGCATCTTCACGGAAGAACCAAGGGTATCCAGCAAAGATTTCATCCGAGCATTCACCGGGATACGGCAACCGTTGCCCCTTTTTTAATATGTTTACAAAATAGTAACATCGAAGAATCTACATCTGCCATACCTGGAAAATCTCTTGCAATCATGGCATCTTCTAAAGCACTTGCAAGCTCAGGGGTGTCGATGACAATTTTGTGATGATTGGTATCGAAATGTTGTAACATGAGTTCAATAAACTCATTATCCGAATTTGGTTGAAAGTCACTTTTGGTAAAGTTTTTATCATTATCCACATAATCCACCGAATAGGTATTTAATTTTGGTAAATTGTTTTCCTTGTAATAATTGCAAATATAGGCAGTAATAATGCTAGAATCTAAGCCACCAGAAAGCATAGCACAAAGTGGCATATCGGAAACAAGTTGTCTTTTTATGGCATCATCTAGTAGAGTATGAACCGTTTGGCAAGTCGTTTCAAAATCGTCGGTATGAGGTTTAGATTCCAATTTCCAATATTCTTCTTCGTGCATTCCGTCTTTATGATATACCATAAAATGAGCTGGTTTTACTTCATAGATGTTTTTAAACACAGAAGTGCCAGGGGTATGGGCAGGACCAATACCAAATAATTCGCAAATTCCAGTTTGGTTGATTTTGGCTTCAATGGATGGATGTTCCAAAAGTGCTTTTACTTCTGAGGCAAAAACAAGATTGTTTTCGGCAAGGCTGTAATAAAGTGGTTTTATTCCAAAATGGTCTCTTGCCAAGAATAATTCCTGTTTTTGTTCATTCCAAATAGCAAAACTAAAAATACCATTAAAGTCTTTTATAATATCACTTCCGCCATTCTATGTAAGCTTTTAAAACAACCTCTGTATCACAATATCCTTTAAAAGTATGCCCCTTTTTTTGTAATTCTTCACGAAGTTCTTTTGCATTGTATAATTGTCCGTTATATACAATGGTATAAGTAGTATCACCATGCTTTACACTCATAGGTTGACCGCCATTTTTGGGGTCAAGAATGATTAAACGCCTATGTCCGAAATTAACTCCGTGGAGCTAAATAGAAGTTTTCTTCATCTGGTCCACGTTTTGCTAATTTTTTTGTCATACGTGTTAAAATTTCTCGTCTATTTTGTAAATCGTGTTCCAGATTTACAAATCCAACAAAACCACACATAAATGTCCTCCTTATTATTCTTTTACCATAATATATGCCTAAAAAATCAAATTGTGAAACAAATTCATTTATCATTCATATGATAAATGAGGTGAGAGGTATGAGATTTTGGAAAGAATTATATGAAGATGCGAAAAATATACAAAAAAAAGACCCTGCGGCAAGGCATATTTTATATGTGATCTTGCTATACCAAGGGTTTCATGTGCTATTGTTCTATCGATTAGGTCATTTTTTTTATACACACAAACTATTTTTCCTAGCAAGGCTAGTTTCACAAATAGCCCGATTTTTAACGGGAATCGAAATTCACCCTGGTGCGAAAATAGGAAGAAGATTGTTCATCGACCATGGAACAGGGATTGTCATAGGAGAAACAGCAACCATTGGAAATGATTGCACCATTTACCACGGAGTAACACTAGGTGGAACCGGAAAAGACAAAAACAAAAGACATCCAGACCTAGGAAATGATGTAATGGTAGGATGTGGTGCCAAAATCCTAGGCCCCATAAAAATAGGCAATCACGTAAAAATTGGTGCCAATGCAGTTGTAACAAAACCAGTAGAAGATAATGTAACCGTAATCGGAATTCCACGGAAAGGTATTGCAAAATGTTACGTAAAGTGGTAAAATAAAGATAACATTGAGTATTTACCTTATATTTACACCTAGGGCGAAACTTGATGAAATAAATACTTTGTTTAGGAGGTAACAAAATGGAACAGAAGGAATATTTAAAAGCGAAGGTAGAAGAAAGAAAGGCACAGTTGCAGCCGTCAAAACAGCATAAACAGCCGGCAGTAATAGGGGAGCCTGAAACCAAGAAACCGCTCTACCGCGAGCAGCTTTAAAGTTCCGCTTGGGAGACTTGGCATTTGCCTAAGTCTCCTTTTCAAATTGTAAAAAACATTGAAAGTGTTGCAAAAAAGACAAATATATGATAAAGTCATTTCTAGGTGATGAAAATATGTTATTGAAAAAAGCAAAAGGAATGTTTATGATGTTTAAAGAAAATGTACAAACGAAACGACTTAAGAAAAAGATAGAAGATGAAATATATATGCGATACATTAAAGAGGCTATACGTGAAGCAGAAGAGGACATTGCTAATGGGGGAAAAACATACACGTTAGAAGAATATCGAGAATTAATGAGAGAACGTTATGGAGCAGATATTTAAATAAAATGTAACAACTCAGAGATGAATAATTAGTAATAAGAACCCCCAGTCACGCTTCCGCGTGCCAGCCCCCTTGTTAAAGGGGCTTTTTTGCAACGCTTCGTAAGGTTAAGCAAAATCAGACTATTGGTAAATTATTATATTTAATATTATTTTTATCATTTCATATTTGTTTATTGCATACAAACTTCAAAGACTTTACAGGAAAGCCACTTTAACAAGGGGGCTGGCGCGGAGCGACTGGGGGTTCTTAAAATGAATTGATATAAAAATGATTACTTTTGAACAGTAACAGAAAATTGAAAAAAATACACACAAACACTTGTTTAAAATAAATTAATATAGTATAATATACCTTGCATGTAATCATAATAAGAAATAAAACAAGCATGCTGGGGGGAAATATGAACGATAAAATAGTAATAAAGGGAGCAAAGGAACATAATTTAAAAAATATTAATTTAGAAATACCAAGAGATAAATTAGTCGTTATTACAGGGCTTTCGGGTTCACGGAAAATCATCTTTAGCATTTGATACCTTATATGCAGAAGGGCAAAGGCGATATGTAGAAAGCCTATCAAGTTATGCAAGGCAATTTTTAGGATTAATGGAAAAACCAGAGGTAGAATTAATTGAAGGCTTATCGCCAGCGATTTCCATTGACCAAAAAACCACCTCAAAAAATCCACGTTCTACCGTGGGAACCGTAACCGAAATATACGACTATATTCGTCTATTATATGCAAGAATTGGTATTCCATATTGCCCAAACTGTGGCAAAAAAATCGAAAAACAATCCATCGACCAAATTGTAGACACCATTATGGCACTAGAAGAAGGAACCAAAATCCAAGTCTTATCGCCAGTTATTCATGGAAGAAAAGGAGAATTTACCAAATTACTAGCTGATTTTGTAAAAGAAGGATTTGTCCGTGCTAGAATTGATGGAGAAACCGTGGAGTTAACCGATGACCTAGAACTAGACCGAAAGAAAAAACACAATGTACACCTCATTGTAGACCGTTTGGTCATCAAACCAGACATTCGAAACCGTTTAGCCGAATCGGTTGAAATTGCCATGAAACATGCCAATGAATTAGTTTTAATCGATATCGTTGGAAAAGAAGAAAAACTATTTAGTGGAAATTATGCTTGCCCAGATTGTGGTATTAGTTTTCCAGAATTATCACCACGAATGTTCTCGTTTAATAATCCAGTAGGAGCATGCCCATCGTGTACGGGAATTGGCTACCTAATGAAAATGGATGAAGAATTAATTATTCCAGATAAAAATAAAACCTTATATGATGGTGTGAAAGCCTTTGGTGCAAGCACCATGAAAAAAGGCGATACCATGGCAAAAATGTATTTTGAAAGCATTGCTCGTCATTATGGGGTCAATATTAGGGTGCCAATTAAAAAATTGCCACGAGAATTTTTAGAGAAGATTTTATATGGTACAGGAAGCGAAGAAATTGATTTTGAATATACTTCAGCAACCGGAACAAGGAAATTCAAAGCACCATTTGAGGGAGTCATTCCTACCTTAGATAGACGCTATAATGAAACAAAATCGCAAGGAATGCGAGATTTTTATGAGATGTACATGAGTTATAGTGCATGTCCTACTTGTCATGGAGCAAGGCTAAAAAAAGAGGTACTTGCGGTAAAAGTAGGAGATAAAAATATTAATGAATTAACCGATATGTCGATTGATAAAATTAAAGCTTACTTAAATGCACTAAAACTAACCAAAAAAGAAGCTATGATTGCAGACCAAATTATGAAAGAACTAAACCAAAGGTTGCAATTTTTAATGGATGTTGGGTTAGAGTATTTAACCCTATCTAGGTCAGCAGGAAGCCTATCTGGAGGAGAAGCACAACGTATTCGTTTAGCAACCCAAATTGGTTCTGGTTTAACAGGAGTACTATATATTTTAGATGAACCAAGTATTGGTTTACATCAACGTGATAATGACAAATTACTAGCAACCCTGAAAAAATTAAGAGATTTGGGAAATACCTTAATTGTAGTAGAACACGATGAAGACACCATGTATGCAGCAGACCAAGTTATCGATATAGGACCAGGTCCTGGAGTGCATGGGGGAAATGTCATTGCACAAGGAACTGCCGAAGAAATAAAACAAATACCAGAGTCCATTACCGGACAATATTTAAGCGGGAAAAAGAAGATTTTAGTACCAAAAAAGAGAAGAAAATCGAATGGGAAAGCAATTGAAGTAATTGGAGCCGAGCAAAACAACCTAAAAAATATTAATGTAAAATTTCCACTAGGAGTATTTACCTGTGTAACAGGTGTTTCTGGCTCTGGAAAAAGTACCTTGGTAAATGAAATCTTGTATAAAACGGTTGCCAAAGAAATCTATGGTTCTAATGAAAAACCGGGAAAATGCAAAGAGATTAAAGGATTAGAGCATATTGATAAAATTATTAACATTGACCAATCTCCAATTGGAAGAACGCCACGATCTAATCCTGCTACCTATACAGGCGTGTTTGATATCATACGTGATATTTTTGCTACTACCAATGAAGCAAAGATGCGTGGTTATGCAAAGGGAAGATTTAGCTTTAATGTTTCCGGCGGAAGATGTGAGGCATGTAATGGAGACGGAATTTTAAAAATCGAAATGCACTTTTTACCAGATATCTATGTACCATGTGAAGTTTGCCATGGAAAAAGATACAACCACGAAACCTTAGAGGTAAAATATAAAGGAAAAAGTATAGCAGATGTACTAGATATGACAGTAGAAGAAGCACTCACCTTCTTCGAAAACATCCCAAGAATCAAAACAAAAATTCAAACTCTATATGATGTAGGGCTTGGCTACATCAAACTAGGACAACCATCCACCACACTATCTGGAGGAGAAGCCCAAAGAGTAAAACTAGCCACCGAACTATCCAAAAAACCAACTGGAAAAACCCTATACATTCTAGACGAACCAACTACAGGCTTACACATAGCCGATGTCCACAAACTAGTAAACATCTTACAAAGACTAGTAGACACAGGAAATAGCATTATCGTAATCGAACACAACCTAGACCTAATCAAAACCGCAGACCACTTAATAGACCTAGGCCCAGAAGGAGGAGACAAAGGCGGACAAATTGTAGGGGTAGGAACCCCAGAACAAGTAGTAAGAAACGAGGGGAGTCATACGGGTAGGTTTTTGAAGAAGTATATAGAGTAAAAAAAGGTCAATATTGTAAAGTTGACCATAATGTGATATAATATGAACGAAATGTTTCAAAGAAAACACAAAAAGCTAAGGAGGATTTCTAAATGAAAGAATTTTCTAAGAAAGAAAAACGGAGGATTATTTTAACAGCGGTAAAGAAAAGGCTTATAGTATGGGGCGGACGAATTCTTGGATTTTTGATTGTAACGGGTATAGTCCTCGGATTAGGAACAATCAGTTATGCATTGGAAGAAACGAGAATAGATAAGTTTGGCGAAAGAATAAGACATATTTATATGCTTGGTGTAGGTGCTTTATTTGTACTCATATTGTTTGGTGTGATTGGAGGTGCTATTGTATGGCTTATATTAAAAGAAAAAGAAAAAATTAATGAAGCCATGCAAGAGGAAAAAAGTAAAATAATAAAAGAACAATCCAGCGAAGAACCCAAAGAATAAGAAAATGCCCCGCACAGTGTGCGGGGTTACTCCGTCATTTCATTTTAAGGGATTATTCTATTTCATAGCTACTCTCATACAAAGAATCTGGGCACATATCAATATTACCCCAAGAAATGGTTCCGAATTCAATGGTTACAGAATTAAAAATAGCTTTGTCTTGGAGAACTTTAAAAACACCTTTATCAAGATATGGTTTCATATCTTTAATTTTTTTCATATGATTATCAAAAGTTAAAAGTAGTTTATAGTCTTCCAATGGCTTTACATCAATAATTTCTCTCAAAATCATAACCTCCATTTATAGTATAAGATTATAGTATTACAAAAATGACAAAAAGTCGATAAAGCATAAAAACAAATTAGTTGAATATTAACATAAATTGTGCTATAATGGAATAGAAATATTTGCTAGTACAGCAAAAGAAATATGGTACATGCAACTATAAACAGCCAAAAAAAATGGAGGGTGTAGAAATGGCAGAAACAAAATTAACAATTACAAAGGAGCAAGCCGAAGCATTTGCAAATTGGAAAAAGGAATATCGGGCGGATATTGAATTTGCTAAAATAATTCTGGAGCAGGAGCTAGGCGAGCAATGTAGCAAAAGTAAATTATATGCTATGTTAGGAAGCATGGAAGATATAATCAAAACCTTAGAGGTTCGTGAAGGTTCTGCAAGTGTTTACGGAAAAGAGATTGCTTCGGATATGCAATTTGGAGTTGAAGTAGCAAGATATTTCAGCCGGTGGACAAAAACTTTAAGCAACTATATAGAAAAAGTAACCCCAGAATTATTATCCAGATTGTTTGGCGAACGTAGTGAAAAAATGTTTGAAATTTTTAATTTGAAGATGTAAGCAAGTGTTTCTGTTAAGAGAGAACCCCGCACAGTGTGCGGGGTTCTCCATATCGTAACTATCTACAGTTTTCGTTATTGTTGTTCTTGTTTTGATTGTTGTTTTCATTCTTATTTTGATTTTCCTTATTTTTGTTTTGGTTTTTATTATTATTTTTTGCCATAATGAAAGCACCTCCATTTCTTTTCTCTAAGAATATTTTTCACCAAATTACAAAAAATATGCAAGGAATAAGAAAAATTGTAGCAAAAAATTAACACATGGATGGAATTTGTGGTATAATGGGAAGCGAAATAAATAAAAACATAGGAGAAAAAGTATGGAACATGTTGTAATTGGAATTGAAGGATTGGTAGGAGCTGGTAAAACATCGATTTGCCGAGAATTAATTAAAATTTTACCAAATACCATTTTATTAAATGGTGGGAATTTATATAGAGCCATTGTATATGTGATGATGAAAAGTGGGGCAAATTTAGATAAGTTAAAAGCACAGGCAAAAGAAATTGACATTAAAACCGTAATGGATTTATTTCATATTGAATTAAAAATAGAAAATAATGAAACCAAAATTTATATGGACGGGCACATAATAGAAGAAGAAGAATTACAATCAAGACAAGCCTCTCTTGCTGTATCGGAAGTGGGAGGAAAAGCAAATAATGAAGCTTTATTTGTTTTTGCTAGAAATTTGATTGAACATTTGAAAATAGAGCATAATATTATTGTTTCTGGAAGATCACTTATGCAGATTTATCCAAAAACCGATTATCACTTTTTTATTACTGCAAGCCTAGAGGAACGCGCTAGAAGAAAAAGCATACAATATAAAGGGGAAACGGACATAGAAGAATTGGTAAATCATATTGCCAAACGAGATGAATTACAAAAACAAGCAGGTTTTTATGAATTAAGTGCCAATACCATTTGTATTGATGTAACCGAATGTAAGACCGTAGAAGAATCAACAAGCAAGGTATTAAGCCATATTAAATTACCACAAGATATCAAATAAATAACTTGTGGTAGAATAAAGGAGAGGATGTTCATGAACGAAAAGCTAAAAGAATTTAATACATATTTGAACAAACGAAAAGTAGCCGTGATTGGCCTTGGGGTTAGTAATGAACCATTATTAGATTATTTATACAAGTTTTCGGCAGATGTTACCGTATTTGATGACAGAACCATTGAACAAATCCCAAAAGAAATCATGGACAAAATAACAAGATATACTTTTGAATTTTCCTTTGGAGAAAACAACTTATCCAAATTAGTAGGGTTTGACTTAATTTTCCGTTCCCCAAGTTGTATGCCAACCAAAAAAGAACTAGTATTAGAAGAACAAAGAGGAGCCATTGTAACAACAGAAATAGAAATGCTAATGGAAATGGCGCCTTGTAAAGTAATTGGAGTAACCGGAAGTGACGGAAAAACCACGACGACTAGTCTAATATATGAAATTGTAAAAACGGCTGGATATCGTGCATATCTTGGAGGGAACATAGGGTATCCGCTCTTTACCAAACTTGGAGAAATGAAGCAAGATGATGTTATTGTCTTAGAATTAAGTAGTTTCCAATTAATGAATATGACAGTAAGCCCAGACATATCTGTTATTACCAACATATCGCCAAACCATTTAAATATTCATGCAAATTACGAGGAATACATTGAAGCAAAAAAGAATATTTTTAAAAATCAAAATGAAAATGGTATATTAGTATTAAACTATGATAACGAAATAACCAGAAAATGTAAACCAGAAGCCAATGGAAAAGTAACATACTTTAGTAGCAAGGAAAAATTAGAAGATGGTATTATTGTTGATCATGATGTAATAAAAGAATGCGAAGACCGCCTAAGAAAACACATCATTAACACAAAAGACATACATCTAAGAGGAATACACAATTACGAGAATGTATCAGCAGCCATTGCAGCAACAAAATCCTTTGTGGATATGGATACAATTGTAGAGGCAATCAAACACTTTAGTGGAGTTTCGCATAGGCTAGAATTTATACGAGAACTAGACGGTGTAAAATGGTACAACGACTCCATAGGAACCAGCCCAACCAGAACCATAGCAGGACTAAAATCCTTCGAAGAAGACATTATCCTAATAGCAGGAGGATACGACAAACACTTAGACTACGAACCACTAGCAAAACCAATCGTAGACAAAGTAAAAGCACTTATTCTAATTGGTCAAACCTCAAAAAAAATCATGGAGGCTGTTCGGAAAAGAACTAGAAGAAAGGGAAAAAACATTAGATATCTACCAATGCACTGAATTTCCACAAATTGTAGAAGTAGCAAAAAAAATAGCAAAACCACGGTCAAATCGTACTATTCTCCCCAGCCAGTGCAAGTTTCGATTTATTCAAGAACTTTGAGCAAAGAGGAGAGAGGTTTAAGGAATTAGTAAATGAGTTAAAATAAAATGTAAAGGCGACTAACAGTCGCTCGTTTTTTACGAGGAAATGCTCTTGGCAATTATTTTTAGGGTAGTAAAAATTTTGTCACGCTTTTATAAAATCTCTCATATTCTAATAAAAGAATAGGAGGGATTTTTTATGTATGATGAAACAGCATATGAAGAATACATGAGGAATGTGTTAGGATATATGCCAACATATCCTAGCCAAAATGTATATGAACCAAACGATTATTACATAATGCAACCACGTAATCAAATGAATGTAGCTTATAACAAATGTGAGGAATTATATCCAGAGATTTATCATAAGGTATATCCATTGGTTTGTAACGAATGCAAAAATATGAATACAGAAATAACGAATGAAACACTAGAAAAAATGACAGAGAGTGTGTATAAATCGATTGAAGTGGATTTAAAAATTGAAACCAAAAATGTGAGACGGAGAAGATAGACAGGTAGGAGCTAGAAATAATTTTTTACGAGATTTAATTCGAATTTTAATCTTAAAAGAAATTATTGGTGGAGGAAATAGACCAAGACCGCCAATGCCACCACACCCACCACGTCCACCATTTCCAGGAGGATCAGGAGGAAGACCACCATTTCCACCACCACGCCCACGTGAATTTTAAAAAATGAAAAAATTTCCAATTTAATTATTCTCGAAGATGGCGATAGTTTTGAAATTTAGCAAATTTAGACTTACATACTTTTTCGTAAAACGTATAAACTAAAATGGTATTAAAAATGAAAGGAAGTATGTAAAATGGATGTTAAAGATTGTATGACGAAAAATGTTTGTTATTGTACACCAAATACCAATGTGGCAGAAGTTGCTAAACTAATGTGTGATAACCATATTGGATGTGTTCCAGTTTGTGACGAGAAATGTCAAGTCGTTGGCGTATTAACCGACCGAGATGTGATATTACGAAGTGTATCTTGTAATAAAGATGCTAATACAACACCAGTTTCAGAAATAATGACTTGTGGAGTATGTTGTTGTAAGCCAGATACCACTATTGATGAAGTAACAAAAATGATGTCTGATTTTCAAATTCGTAGAATTCCAGTGTGTGACCAAAACAATAAAATTGTTGGAATGTTATCATTAGGTGATTTAGCTCATCATGATAAAACAGTAGGGCAAAAAGAAGTATGCAATACCTTAGAAAATATCTGTCAATGTGGAAATAATTCTCAAAATGCCGAATAATTCATAAGACATTTCATATAATAGAAGTAGCAAATCTACTTCTATTATTTTTTGTAAAGAATTTGAAAATGGGTATGGGAAATTGTGCATGTATTAAATTTAGAAAGAGGGAAAATATGGTTATTGATATGGGATATTGGACAAAGGTATCCAAACGAATTATTGTATTAGTATTAAGTATTGTGGGCATTTATTTGGCGTTTAAACTAGCAGTTTTTTACATGCCATTTCTAATTGCATTTATTATATCATTGTTTATGGAACCACTCATTCGCTTTGTTCATAAAAGGACAAGCTTAACAAGAAAAACAAGTGCCATATTGGTTCTTGTTTTGGTATCGGTGTTATTAGTGAGCCTTCTTGCATGGGGAATTACGGTATTAATTCAAGAATCCACAAACCTTTTACAAAGTTTAAACCAATATATTGAAAGTGCTTATCATCAAATTCAAGGCATTATTGAAAACATTAATTTTGAGAAATTGAAAATTCCACAAAATGTAACAGATGTTATTCAAAATTCGTTATGGGATTTTATTGGAACCGTATCGAATTGGATAAAAGAGTTTCTTACTTCTATGATGAATTTTTTAACGGAAATTCCTAAAATTGCCATTTATGTAGGAATTTGTTTTGTGGCTATTTATTTTATTTGTACAGACAAGCTATATATGATTGACCAATTAGAACATCATCTACCAAAAGAATGGGTAAAACGTATAGGAAAACATATACGAGAATTAATTTCAAGTTTAGGGGGATATTTAAAAGCAGAACTAACGTTGGTATTTATTTCCTTTATTGTATCTTTAATTGGATTATATCTCTTCCAATTTGCAGGATTAAAAGTAGGGTATCCTTTGTTGGCTGCTCTAGGAATTGGATTTGTTGATGCACTTCCTATTTTGGGTTCTGGTAGTGCTATGATTCCTTGGGCGATTATTTCGGCAGTAAACGGAGATATTACTCTTGCTCTTTGCATACTAGGGCTATGGATTGTTATGTGTGTCATTAGGCAATTTGCAGAACCAAGAGTAGTAAGCCACCACATTGGCATTCATCCAATTTTTACTTTAATTGCAATGTATACAGGATTTAAAGCCATAGGAGTATTGGGTATGTTTCTTGGTCCAATTGTATTAATCATACTAAAAAATATCTTTGCAACTACAATTGACAAAGGTGTAGGAAAAGCAATTTTTGACAGATGAACAAAAATTCGCAAAAACATATTGACAAATACAAAATATATGGTATAATCAATTCTATAAAGTATTAATACAAAAGAAATGGAGGAAATACAATGATAAATGTCCAAGAAAATAGAGAAAAAATGAAACAATATGAAAAAATGTCAGAAAAAGAATTGCTAGAAATTGAAAATGATAAAAATACTTCTTATAATGATTATGTGTTGGTTTGCATTGCAAGAGGATTAAAAGATATAGAGTCGAAAAAAACATATACAACAGAAGAAGTATTTTCGCATGTGTATGAACATATTAATATGGTTGCTAGAAACAGAAGTTGATTTACTTGAAATATCAAACTATATTATGAGAGATTCTATATTTTATGCTACGAAGACAGTCAAGACAATTGAAGCAAAAGTAAAAATGTTAGAGTCCTTTCCGTTTATGGGAAGGACAGTTCCTGAAATTAATCAATATATGATTCGAGAATTAATTTACAAATCTTATAGAATTATTTATCAAATTTTTGAAAATGAAATTTATATCATAAGAGTCATTCATAGTTCAAGAAATATCTTATAATTTCATAAAAAGAAAAATTACTTTGTATTAATACTTTAGTATGTTATTAAAAAAATCTTCGCTAGTAATACCAGAGGGGCGATTGTTTCGTTTTAGGCAATATAAACAATCTGGGTCTTTGGTGATGTAATTTATGCCAGAAGCACAAGAAAGACTTGCTTTAAACCCGAGTTGCTTAATAATTGGAAGTGAAGCTTTACTAATAGAGCCAAAAGGGTAGGTAAAGGTATTTGGCATATAGCCTGTGTTTTGCCAAAATTTCTTTTGTAGGGTTAGAATGTCATTAGATAAGATATTAGAATAACTTTCATTTGATTCATAACTTTTTTTAGAACATCCCATTCTACCATTTGAGGTAGTATGTAGGTTATTGGTATGATTTTGAAATTCAATGGTACCAGAAGCAATTAATTGCTTTATGTCTTTCCAACGTAAATAACTATAATTCAAATTGGCTTCATCGGTTTTAGAGAAGGTATCAGTATATTCTCCTACAATGGAAATAACTGCTTTCATGTGGTATTTTTCAAGAAGAGGCACAGCATAACCTAGGTTATTATAATGCCCATCATCAAAAGTAAGAATAATTGGTTTTTCTGGTAAAGGTGTGTCTTCATATACATAAGAAATTAAATCGGACATGGTAATGGTGGTATAGCCATTGTTTACTAGATATTTTAAATCTTCTTCTAAAGTAGTTGGGGTAATAATATATTTTCCACTTTTTTGACTGTCCTTTAAGACACTGTGATACATCACAATGGGAACCATGACACCTTCTTCGTAAGAGGCTTTTACCACAAAAGAATATACAAAGATACAAGGAAGAATCGTGAGCATGGCAAGGAAAAGGACGAGGTTCTTATAATTTAATTTTATGGTGTAAAAGTGAATGTTCAAAATAGCCTCCTATCTCTTAATCTTGAACAACAGGGTCAAGAATATCGTATTTTCTTACATAATCTTTGGAATCCGAAGAATCCTTTTGTACTTCCGATTTATTTTTCCTTAAAAATTCAACAATTTGGTAAACATCAATCCAAATTTGATTATTCCCATCTTTTTGACATTCATCAAAAATAAGTTGCATTCCAAAATGAAGATGAGGAACGTTAATATTGTTTACATTCTCTTTAGTGCTATAACCAGTCATGCCAAGGTAACCGATTACATCACCAGCTTTGACGGTTTGCCCAATTTGCAAATTTTTTACATAAGGATGGTCTTTACGAAGATGAGCGTAATAGTAATAACGTTTTTTATCAAAACTACGAATACCAATTCGCCATCCACCATATTGATTCCAACCAAGTGCTTCAATGGTTCCCGATTCTACCGCAATAATAGGAGTGCCAATAGAGCCCATTAAGTCGTTTCCTAGATGTACACGTTTAAACCCATAAGAACGAGCATTGCCAAAATCATCGTAATGGCTAAAACTATAATTTTTGGCAATGGGAAGAAACGCTTTTACACCATATTTTTTTGTATAAGTTTTGGTTTCGGTTCCTGCCTCTGGAACTTCTACTTCATATTCACCAATAAATTCATGCAAAATCGCATCAAAAGCTTCATAATAATAAGAATAATGTTTCATATCTTTAGTTAGTTCGTCCATCGTAGTACCTTTATTCAATTTTTCAATAAGAGAATTCAAATCTGCTTGTTTAAACTTTTTAAAATTCCCTCCATATTTACAACCAAGATAACTAAGTAGCTCAATCCAATTATAAGTAACCACATTTCCGTTATTGTGAGAATTGATATCTAATTTAGAGGTTTTATCTAACACATCAAAAGTAGCATTAAAATCAACCCATTTAATATAGGATTTCTTAGAAATTTCATCAGAATCCACCGTATTTTCCCAAATTAAATCAGAAGAATTAGCAGGTAACGAAATAGGATATAAAACCCAAACAACAATTAAAATAAGTAATATACTTATCACAATACTTGAGAATAATAAATACGATTTATTAATTTTAATTGAACGAATTAACAACAAAATCCACCTCGTAATATGTATATGAAAAGTAAGGTAGGATATGCTTATTATATATTAAAGTATTTATAAATTATCTAATAAAAGTTAAGAACTAAATTATTGAATATTAAAATAAATCGCTATGAGTACCAGTTCGAATAAGATATAATATGTGTTCATTTTCAGAAAATTCATAGATTAATAACTAATCAGAAGTAATATGACATTCTCTACAATTAGCATAATTACCTGATAAAGTATGATCTTTATTTTTACTAGGAAGTTGTTTTCCTTTTGCGAGTATAGCTACAATATTTTCAAGTAGAGAAATGTCATAATTTCTTTTTAAAGCTAACTTCAAATCTTTTTTAAATTTCGTTGAAGATACAATTTCATACATCATTTTCCACTTCCTTTACGAGTTCGGAAAACGAAGAATACGTTTTTTTGTTAGGATTTTTTTTCATTTCTTGTACTTCTTGAATTGCTAATTTAGTATCTGTATTTGGTACGTTTCTTGATAAAATAAAAGGTATTCTTTGTTCACGAACAGATTGTTTAATGAAAGAAATAAAAGCAGTTGTCATATTTAAACCTAAATCAGAAAATAAATCTTCTGCTTGTTTTTTTAATTCTTCGTCCATACGAATTGTTACATTTGTAGTAGCCATAATATCATCTCCTTCCTTACTATTGTATTACATTATATGTGCGATGTCAATACAAAGTACACATATTTTATGAAAAAAATTAAAAATTATACAAGAAATATGAAAGAATAAACATAAATAAGGTATACAATAAAGCATATATGTGTTAAAATAAGGGGAAAAAGGAGAGTGAAAATAGGTGAAAGACTTAAAAAAGACCTTTTTAACCATATTTATAGGTCAAACGATGTCATTATTAACAAGTGCGATTGTACAGTATGCTATTATTTGGCATATTACATTTAAAACAGGTTCTGCGGTTGATTTAGCAATGGCAACCATTGCGGGAATTTTACCACAGATTTTATTAGGACCAATAGCAGGAGTTATTGTAGACCGATTTGACAGAAAGAAAATAATGATGTATTCAGATGGAATGATTGCGGTTGCAACACTTGTTTTAGGGATATTATTTTTATATGGTGAGCCCTCTATGATGGGAATGTATATTGTATTAGCAGTTCGTTCTTTAGGTAGTACATTTCATTCGCCAAGTTTTACCGCATCGATTCCTATGCTTGCTCCAAAAGAGAAACTTGTAAAAATATCGGGAATTAACCAAACCATCAATTCCATTACACTAATTATTGCACCAATTCTTGCTGGGATTTTATTTGGAGCAATTCCATTGCCATACATTATCTTTTTAGATATTATTGGTGCTATATTTGGTATTGGTAGTATTGCCATGGTACATATTCCAAATCCGGAAAAGAAGGAAGAAAAAAGCAATATTTTACTGGAAATGAAACAAGGTTTTGGGGAAATCAAGCAATCAAGATTTTTACTAATTTTAACGATTTATGTTATTGCAATTTGTATTATATTTATGCCAATTGCCTCAATGTATCCACTTATTACCAAAAATTATTTTAGGTTAGAGGCGATACATGTAAGCATTGTAGAAGTGTTATTTTCAATTGGGATGTTAGTGGGAGGAATTGCTATGGCAAAAGAAGTTGGCTTCCGAAAAAAGCAATATACCATTTTAGTAGCAATGCTAATTTTTGCAGTAGCTCTAATTGCCTCAGGCTTAATACCAAACTCAATGTTTTGGATGTTTGTATTTTTAACGTTTGTTATGGGAAGTATGGGACCATTTTTTGAAGGACTCTATACCGTTATTCTACAAACCAAAATAGAACCACAAAAACAAGGAAGAGTATTTTCAATTGTAATGAGTTTTATGCAACTTGCTACACCAATTGGACTATTCCTAGTAGCACCAATTGCCGAACAAATAGGAGTAGAGAAAATGTTTGTAATTTCTGGAATATTAATGATTATTGCAACACTGGTTACGATTAGTTTAAAAACAATAAGGAACGAGGAGTAGCAACCTATCGTTTAGAGAGATATAAAAGAAAAAACAAAGAGGTTACATAAAGGTGTTGCACAAATCAACATAATGTTATATAATACTAACATAAATTGATTTGAAAATTCTCTCCCAAGACAAATCGGTTTAAATAAGCGAAAGCGAGGGTAATACAATGAAAAAAGAAGAAGTAGTAGCCTTTATTAAAAAGGAGACAAAACGGCTAAGAGAGGAAGAGCAGTTTGATGACTTGGTAAAAGCAAATCGCTTTGATGAGTTAAAACAGCTGGAGTATCGCATCAGTAAGCCTGTACATGATTTCTTATATCAGGAATGTTTAGACTTGAGGGATGAAGAAATCGAGGAGGGAGCTTGTTTTGTAACAGCAACATGGTTTGCTAGCTGTACAGGGGAGCAAAATGACAGCCTTTTTAAGAGTCCAGAACAATTTGCCTATAGAATGGCAAGAGAAGGACGTCTTGGCAAAAATGTTGCGGCTCTTATGCTTGATGGTTGGGACTTATTTGAAATTGACAACGAAGACTACTTTTCAGACCGCTATGTAGAGGAGTTTGAAGAAAAGTACACATTCGAGGGAGCAACTGACTAGAAACTGAAAAAACTGAATATTGAGATGGGAGAGAGTTCGGTAGAAATTTTGACCAAAGTAAAAAAAGAGGCAAGATACATTTTTGGTATCTGTCTCTTTTTTTATGTACGAAAACCTAATAAAAAATACGATAAGTGTTGAGAAATGTAACATAAAGTGATATAATATCTTACAATAGTCAATTTTGAAAAAACTCTCTCGTAAAAATAAATTGGCTAAAGGCAGAAAGGATAGGATCAATCATGAATAACAGTCAATTTCTTCGGATATTGGAAAACAAACTTCCAATTATGGAGGCGGCAAAGTTAACGCAATTAATTGTTGATGGTAACTTTACAAAAGCCAGGGAAGTATTAGAACAATTTGAATATAATTCACTGGTAGTTTATTTAAAATCGGAACAGTTTAAAAAATTGGAAGTCTGGGAAATTCCCCAATCATATAAAATTACTTTTATATGGTATATGTTCCAATCTGGGCGTAATGAAGAAGAATTATTAAGAGAGCCTGAGGAATGGAAAAAGGATTTGTTACAATTTGCCCAGACACAAACAACAGAAATGGCGGATCTAATCAGAAAAATCGTTGGTAAGTTGGATAAGTGCCATTTTATCAATGATTATAGTAGCTTAGAAGAGCTGTTAAAGTAAAAACTAAATATTGAGACGAGAGAGGGGCATATGCCAAATGAGGAAAGATAGCAAAATAGCATTTTTATTTTGCTATCTTTTGTATACAGATAAAGTAATTTTTGAAAAAATTTTATAAAAACTATTGACTTGGAGTTAAATTTAAGGATAAATAATAAGTAAAAGAAAAAACATAAGAAAGGATTGATGGAAAATAGAAAAAGCAAAAGTCTATTTTACAAGAGAAATCACGCCAGAAAATGTGGTTAAAATGTATGAAGCCTTAGGAAAAAAGCTACAAGGAAATGTTGCAGTAAAGGTGCATTCAGGAGAAAAAGGCAACCAAAATTATTTACATCCTGAATTTATGAAACCGATGGTAGAGCATGTAAAAGGAACCATTGTAGAATGTAATACAGCATATGAAGGAGAAAGAAATACTACCCAAAAACATCAAAAATTAATGGAAACTCATGGTTGGAGTAAGTATTTTAATGTGGATATTATGGATGCAGAAAAGAATGACAAAGTATTAGAAATTCCAAATGGAAAAGTCATTAAGAAAAATTATGTAGGAAAAAATATAGAACATTATGATTCGATGTTAGTATTATCCCATTTTAAAGGTCATCCTATGGGTGGTTATGGTGGAGCATTAAAACAATTATCCATTGGGATTGCTTCTTCAGAAGGAAAATCATGGATTCATTCAGCTGGAGTAACAAAAGACCAAACCATCTTATGGGAAAATATAGCAAAACAAGCTCAATTCCTAGAGGCGATGGCAGATAGTGCCTCTTCTGTTGTAAACTATTTCCAAGGCAATATTGCTTATATTAATGTAATGTGTAATATGTCTGTAGATTGTGATTGCTGTTCAGTAGCAGAAGATCCTTGTATGAAAGATATTGGAATCTTAGCTTCTACTGACCCAGTTGCCATTGACCAAGCTTGTATTGATTTAGTGAAAAAATCAGAGGATGAAGGAAAAGTTCATTTCTTAGAAAGAGTAGAATCCAGACATGGAACCCATACCATTGATGTAGCCGAAGAATTAGGTGTTGGCACAAAAGAGTATGAATTAATTGAAATTTAGGAGGAATGTTAAATGAAAGAGAAAGTATTAGAAAATCAAAATAAATTGTTACAAGCCGTAGGAACAACAAAGGCAAAATATATAGTAGGAACCATTACCAGGAATTATCCTTCAACTTGCTCTTGTACCAGTTGTGGCAAAAGCGATTAAGAAGGGAGCAAAGTTAGAACAATAATGGAAATGATGGAAAAAATAAAAGAAATACGAAATAAGAAAAATGCATCATTAGTAGTGGCATATCAAAATGGAACCATAGAAGAGTACTATCAAGAAAGAATCATCGATTTAGTTTCCATTTTAAAAGAAAATCCAGAAGCACTAAAACAAAGTATAGTTGCCGATAAGGTAGTCGGAAAAGTAGCAGCCTCTGTTATGGCAGTAGCAGGAATAAGTAAACTACATGCCAATACCTTAAGCAAAATTGCCATTCCTGTCTTAGAACAAGCAGGTATTATCTATTCCTATGATAGTTTAGTAGACTACATTAAAAATAAAGACCAAACTGGAATGTGCCCAATGGAAAACAAATATCAAAACGAAATGGATGTAAACAAGATTTACAAAGAAATGGTAAAATGAATAAAGAATATAAAAAAATCGATGGAAACATCGATTTTTTTGTATGTATTATGAAAATAAATGAACAGCAAAAACTACTAAAATCCTTGAAACACAAAGCAATATGTGAAAAAATAAAAAAGATGTAGAAAAGTACTTGACAAATTCGGATTACAGATGTAATCTAATATAAAGATTACATCTGTAATCCGAATTTGAATGTAGTTTAGGAGGAGCAATATGTGTGGAATTGTAGGATTTGTTGGGAGTGAAGATAATAAGGGAGAACGAATCAAGAAGATGACAGATAGAATGGTTCATCGTGGACCAGACCAAGAAGGGTATTATATAGATGAAATGATTGCACTAGGACATAGGCGATTATCAATTATCGATTTAGAAAATGGAACACAACCCATGTTTAACCAAGATAAAAGTTTAGTAGTTATTTTTAATGGGGAAATTTATAATTATCAAGAATTAAAAAAGGAATTAGAAGAACAAGGTCATCAATTTCAAACCAATAGTGATACAGAAGTATTATTACATGGGTATGAAAGCTGGGGAAAGGATTTACCTAAAAAATTACGAGGGATGTTTGCTTTTGCTATTTGGGATAAAGCAAGTAAAACGTTATTCTTAGCAAGAGATCCTTTTGGAATAAAGCCCTTGTACTATTATCAAAATGAGGATACCTTCATGTTTGCATCTGAGATAAAGGCATTTTTAGAACATCCTAAATTTAAAAAAGAATTGAATAAGGAACTAATTGGACCATACTTATCTTTTAGTTTTACGCCAACAAAAGAGACTTTTTTTAAAGGTGTATATATCTTAGAAGCAGGGACCAGTCTTATTTTCCAGAAGAACCAAATTAAATTACAGCCGTATTTTGATTTGGAATTTAAGGAGAAAATGTTAGATAAAGAAACCATAATAGCAAACATTCGAGCAATTATGAAAAATTCAGTACAACATCATATGATAAGCGATGTAGAGGTAGGAGCGTTTTTATCAAGTGGAGTAGATTCTTCCTATTTAGTAAGTTTAGCAAAGACCGATAAAACGTATACAGTTGGTTATCAAAATCCTCAATATAGTGAAATTCAATTTGCACAAGACTTAAGTGCAAAATTAGATATTCGAAATACAAGTAAACAAATTTCCAAACAAGATTACCTAAAAAAATTACCAGAAGTGTTATATTATATGGATGAGCCCTCATGTGACCCTTCAGCGGTATCCTTATATTTTCTTTCAAAATTAGCAAGTGATGAGGTAAAAGTAATTATTTCGGGAGAAGGGGCAGATGAGTTTTTTTGTGGCTACAATACCTACCGAGATGAAGTAGATTTTAAATGGTACAACAAAATCCCCTTCATCTTTCGCCGAATACTAGCAAGTGTCTTAGAAAATTTTCCAGAAGGTAGAGGACGTAACTTTATAGTAAGAAGAGGAAAAAAATTAGAAGAAGAATATGTTGGGGTGAATAAAATATTTAGTGTAAAGGAAAGAAAAAAGGTGTTAAGTTTTCAAGATACCATTCAAAATAAAACCATTACAAAGCCTATATTTGATAGATACAAGGGAAAAGACAATCTAGTAAAAATGCAAGCTCTTGATATCAAACAATGGTTAATGAAAGATATTCTTTTAAAAGTGGATAAAATGACGATGGCAAACTCACTAGAAGCAAGAACACCTTTTGTAGATAAAGAAGTATTCAAAGTGGCAAGTTCCATGCCACAAAGAGGTAAAGTATCCAAGGAAAACACCAAAATTGCACTAAGAGAAGCTGCGAAAAAAGATATTCCCAATGATAGTTATAAAAAGAAAAAACTAGGTTTTCCAGTCCCTCTTCGAGAATGGATGAAAGAAGAAGATGTTTATTATGAAATAAGAAAAACAATTTCACAAGAACTAGTAAAAGAATTCTTTAACCAAAAATATGTGCTTGCCTTGTTAGAAGAACATAAGAAAGGGAAAAAAGATAATTACAAAAAAGTATGGGCAATTTATTGTTTTATTAAGTGGTATGAGGTGTTTTTTTAAGAAAAGTAGGATAAGAAAAGCAGAGAATTCTGCTTTTTTTTCTTGACAAAAATTAGAATTTAAGATAAGCTATAATTGGATTACATGCGTAACCTAAAGGAGGAATGTTCATGCAGGATAAATATGATATTACCGATGCAGAATTAGAGATTATGCAAGTGTTATGGGAATATGGTCAGTGTGATTTAAACACCATATTAGATAAACTAAATCGTAGAAGTGATAAAAATAAAAATACGATTAAGACATTATTGCGAAGGCTTATGTTAAAAGGGTCTGTTGAATCTAAGAAAATGGGGCTAAATACGGTATATGTGCCAAAAGTAAAGAAAGAGAAATTTTTGGCAAATGAGAATGAGCATTTTTTAGAAAAATTGTATAATGGGAAAATGGGAAATTTATTATTAAATTTTGTGGAAAATAAAAAAGTAACCAAAGAGGAACGACAAAGATTAATTGATATACTAGAAAGTGAGGAAGACATATGATAGATGGTTTTATCTATTTTTCCAATTTGATTTCTCCTATGTTTTATAAAATTGTATATATGTCGATTGTAGGAAGTATTTTAGGAATGACCATTTTGTGCATTACGAAACTTTTTGATAGTAAACTTTCCGCAAAAACAAAATGCTTTATGTGGCTTATTCCATTACTATTTTTAATGATGCCAGTAAACCGAATTCAAATTACAACTACCAAAGATTTGGGAATTGCATCTGTTATGACAAAGTTAGAAAATTCTTTAAATGATGTACCTATGGCACAAGAAATGAACATGCAACTTGGTAGTGAACAAATTAAAAATGACAGTATAAATACTTCTGTTTTAGAAAAAGAGGAAAACACAGAAAATAGCAAAATAAGTGGTACGAATCAGACCATAACCATATATGAAATATTACCAATTTTATGGGTTTTGGGAATGAGTATGAGTGCTATTATGCTACTTTTAGGAAATATCTTACTAAACCGTAGAGTAAACCAAGCATTAAAACTAGAAGATAGTACAGTACGTCTAATTTTAATGAAATGCAAAAGACGATTGCAAATTACCAAAAAGATTGAAATTCGATTACATAGTCGAAATGTATCTCCTTGTATTTATGGTATTCGAACTCCAAAAATACTAGTATCCGAAGAATTCTTACAAAATAGCAGTGAGGTAATCGAAAATGTATTTTTACATGAATTATCTCATTATAAAAGAAAAGATATGTTAACCAATTACATATTGCTTATGATGACAGCGATTCATTGGTTTAACCCATTGGTGTATGGATTCTTTAAAAAAATCCGACAAGAGATGGAATTGGCAACGGATGAAATTGCGTTAAGTAGGATGGAAGAACAAGAAAAGAAACAATATGGAAGAACGCTAATTGATTTATTACAGACCTATGAAACCGAAAAAGTTGCTACAAAATTACTATGTATGACAGATGATAATAAAAATATGGAAAGAAGAATTCGAAAAATTAAGTTATCTACCAAATTAAAGCAATACAAATTATCTATTTTAGTTTTTACCATGGTGATGGTACTAGGGATTGCTAGCATGTTTGTTTTAAAACCAACAAGTTTCGCTAGTACCAATGAACATGAAAAGGAATTGTATAAAATTGTAAAAGAATATTTAATTAAACAAGAACAACAAAACCATGAAAGTATAGAAAAAAAGAGGGAAACAACTGACGACGATTTTCAAACGTTCATCGATATGAAAGAATTAGGAATAAAAAAAGAAAAGGATGAAACTCATGTATATGTATGGGCCATCATTCAAAGTTATTATGTACAAGAAGAATTAACCAGTACAGGAAGTTCTATGCCATACAAATTTATAATAAGAAACAACGAAATTGTTGATTATGAAATACCAAAAGATGGAGCCCAATACCAGAAAACCTTAGAAACGATATTCCCTGAAGACATAAGAGAAAAAATGCAAAACATTCAAACATCCAGCGATAGCCAAATGCTTGAGAAACAAGCACAAAAGTATTATCAATATTTAGACAATGAAAGTAGCGATATTAATGTTAAAAGTGCATCAACAAAAGGGAATTATACAGAAAATATGGAAATTGTTCATGTGAGTAAATTAGCAGGAAAGTGGAAGCCATATATGGCACAAGATAAAGACGGAAACGAAATAAACCTAAGAGATATATATGGTTCAGGAATATCTACTTATGGAGGAGAGCTTGTTATAAAACAAAATGGAACTTATACCGAATGGATAGGTGTTTACTCAGAAGAAGAAATAGATCGTTTTACAGGAATCTGTGAAGTTTATGGCAATGGCGAAAAAGGAATGCTAATTAGTAACCAGGGAGAAACAAAAACAATTCAAATTATACAAAACGGTATCAATTCTTTAGAAGTACTAAAAGTAACAAATGAAGAAGGAATCAGTATCTATTTTTCAAAATAAGAACTTGACCCACCTTACAGGCAAAGCCTGTGGGTGAGGTTCTTAAGAAACCTTGTTACTTACACAATAAATAAGCAATCTTACATTTTTGTAAGGTTGTTTTTTGTGAATTTATGGTATAATGTTTAAAGGAGGAGAGATAACATGCAAAACATATTGATTGTAGAAGATGATGACAAGTTACGTGATGAATTGGAGATATTTTTAAATAAGAATGGGTATCAAGCAAAAGGGTTGCAACAGTTTGAGAATACGATACAAGATATTTTGAAAATAAATCCAGATTTGTTGTTACTTGATATTAATCTTCCAGGTACGGATGGAGAGTATATTTGTAAGGAAATTCGCAAACAATCGGATATGCCAATTATTATGATAACTAGCCGAGATAGTGAATTAGATGAACTAATTTCGCTTAATTATGGAGCAGACCATTATATTACCAAGCCTTTTAATATACAAATTCTTCTTGCGAAAATTGCTTCTTTGTTAAGAAGGTCGAATATGCTAGGAGATAGAAATGAAAAAATCGATGCTAAGGATTTTGTTTTAAATACGGCCAAAAGTACCATAGAAAAAGATGGTATTTCCATTGAACTAACGAAAAATGAATATAAGATTTTAACGTATTTTGTGCAAAACCGAGATAAGATTGTATCAAGAGAAGAAATTATGGAGTGTTTATGGGAGGACGAGAGCTTTATTGATGATAATACGTTAACGGTTAATATTACAAGATTACGAAATAAGCTAGAAGAGGTCAATTTGAAAGAATTGATTGAAACCAAAAGAGGACAGGGCTATATATTGAAAAGGAAACAATAAGATGGAACAAGAAAGGAAAGGGGTTTTATGAATATACGAAGTTTTATAAAAGACAAGTCGTTGTCAATTGCCTTATTGCTATTTGCAATTATAACAAGTGAAATATTCTTAATTCCATATCCAATTGCGACATTTATTAAAATCTACATTCCTATTATAATTGTAAGTATGTATGTATTTGGGCTTGGTATAGAATATGGTATGAAAAAAAGTTATTATACAAAGGTAAGTAATATTTTAGAAGAATTAGAAGAAAAGTATCTTATTACAGAAATTATAAAAACACCGAATTTTATAGAGGGCAGGATTTTAAAAGACACATTAGAAGAAGTAGATAAAACAATGGTAGAAAAAGTAAATTTCTACAAATATTTGCGGGGAAGAATATAAGGATTATATTGAATTATGGATACATGAAATAAAAATTCCCATTGCTAGCCGGTAAAATGATTATTGAAAACAATAAAAATGAAGTAACCAAAAGCATTGAACAAGAATTAGAAAAGATTGAAAACTACATAGAACAAGCCTTGTTTTATGCAAGAAGCAATACAGTAGAAAAGGATTATTACATAAAAAAGACATCATTAGAAGAAATGGTAAAAGATAGTATTAAGAAAAATAAAAATATTCTAATTCCAGAAAAAATTACACTTACTCTTCATGACCTAGACTTTGAAGTAAACACCGATAGCAAATGGATGGGATTTATTTTAAACCAAATCCTTCAAAATAGTGTCAAATATAAAAAACAAGACCATAATTTAAGCTTAGAAATTTATGCACAACAAGGAAAACAAAACATAATTTTAGGGATAAAAGACAACGGAATTGGCATAAAGAAAGGAGAAATAGCAAGAGTCTTTGAAAAAGGTTTTACTGGTACAAATGGAAGGAAAATTGGTAAAAAATCTACTGGAATAGGTCTATATTTATGCAAAAAATTATGTGATAAACTGGGGTTGGGAATAGAATTAAACTCCATAGAAGAGGAAGGCACAGAAGTAAAGCTAGTGTTCCCAAGGGGGAATTTTATGGAGATGAAATAAATGGAAAAGGAGACTTGGTTTTACCCAAATCTCCTAGTCGCAACATTAAATTTATGCCCCATACCAGAGGACGAATAAGTTGCACCATCAGTTAATACAACATTAATGCAATGTTCCATACCAGAAACTTCTAATGTTGCGACATGCTCGGCATTTTCTAAAGATGTATGGAAGATAATTCTGTTATTCATTCCAGAAACTTCAAGCTTTTTATGAACTATGAAATTTAAGTCAGAATGATGCATACCAGTTACTTCGACATCTCTCCATGTTTGAGCATTTTTTGCTACTTCTTCTTCAGGAGTAGAAGATTGACTATATTCAGTGCCACAATAATTGCACTTCAAATTGCCGTTTGGCAATTTTGTATAGTCACTCGCACCACAACTAGAACAAGTAAGTTTTTCCATAAGCTACCTCCTTAGCTAATAAAATGGAGGCAATCAATTTATGCCCCCGAAACAATAGTTTAAGAGCATAAATACTGCTTTTTTACAATTATAGCACACATACAATATTATGTCAATTTTAAAACAAGCCAAATCAATTCAAATTTATAAAAGAAACCTTACAAAAATGTAATACTAATGTCACCTTAATCGATGGTTGAGGGGAAAAATTTAGTTTATACTAGTAAACAGGAGGTAAGTTTTAATGGAAAAAATATTAGAGGTTGAGAATATTGAAAAATATTATGGGAATAAGTCAAATTTGACAAAAGCAATTGATAATATTAGCTTTACAGTAGAAAAAGGTGAATTTGTTGGCATTATGGGGGCTTCTGGTTCTGGTAAAACGACTTTACTAAATACCATTTCTACCATTGATAAAGTAACTGCACGGACATATTTTGGTACATGGAGAGGATATTACGAAATTAAAGGGAAATCGTTTAAATAAATTCCGAAGAGAGGAATTAGGGTTTATTTTTCAGGATTTTAATTTGTTAGATACCTTAACAGCTTATGAAAATATTGCTCTTGCTTTAACCATTGGAAGAGTAACGCCAAAGGAAATTGATAGGCGAGTAAAGGAAATTGCACAAAAGTTAGGGATTACCGATATTTTGAAAAAATATCCATACCAAATATCGGGAGGGCAAAAACAAAGAGTTGCTTCTGCAAGAGCAATGATTACCAATCCGAAATTAGTGCTAGCAGATGAACCAACTGGTGCACTGGATTCTAAATCAGCAAGACAATTATTAGAAAATTTTGAGTTTTTAAATAAACAATTAGAGGCAACCATTGTTATGGTTACACATGACGCTTTTACAGCTTCTTATGCACATCGAATTCTATTTATTAAAGATGGTAAAGTATTTAATGAAATTGTAAAAGGAAATGATACAAGAAAACAATTTTTTGAGAAGATTATAGAGGTACAAACACTTCTTGGAGGTGATTTGAACGATGTTATTTAAATTATCTTATCAAAATATGAAAAAAAGTATAAAAGATTATACCATTTACTTTTTAACATTGGTATTAGGGGTTGCCATTTTCTATATGTTCAATTCCTTAGATAGCCAACAAGCAATGTTACAAGTATCACAGTCACAAAGGGAAATTATTAAATTAATGATTAGTATGTTAGGGATGGTTTCGGTATTTGTTGCGATTGTTCTAGGATTACTGATTGTATATGCAAATAACTTCTTAATTAACCGAAGAAAAAAAGAGTTTGGCATTTATATGACTTTGGGAATGGGAAGAAGGCAAATTTCTAAAATCATTTTAATGGAAACGATATTTGTAGGTATTATTTCTTTGGTAATTGGTTTAGTAATTGGAGTGTTTGCTTCTCAGTTTATGTCTATATTAGTAGCCAAAATGTTTGAAGCCGATATGAGTGAATTTCAATTTGTATTTTCAAAAGAGGCATGTATCAAAACAGGAATTTATTTTGCAGTAATGTATGTATTTGTCATGTTCTTTAATACCATAACCGTTTCAAGATATAAATTGATTAATTTATTAAATGCAAATAAGAAAAATGAGGCAGTAAAAATAAAAAATCCAGTTATTTCCGTGTTAATTTTCGTATTATCAGCAACTATTTTAGGGTTTGCTTATTGGAAAGTAACAGGTGATATCAATGCCATATCAGAAATGAAAAAATTATTACCACCAATTTTAATGGGAGTAGGAGGAACCATTGGGATTTTTTGGTCACTATCTGGCTTTGTTTTGCAAATTGTGCAAAAGCGTAAAAAGATTTATTTAAAAGATACCAATATGTTTGTTTTAAGACAGATTAATAATAAAATTAATACCATGGTGGCGAGTGTAAGTGTTATTTGTTTAATGTTATTTATGACCATTACCATTTTATCTTCAAGTTTAGCATTAAGAAATACCATGCAAACAGAATTAATCGAAATGACACCAGTGGATTTAAATTTATATAAAACTGCTAATTTACCAGAAAGTGGACCGAATTTATTTGGAAAAATAGTTCATTATACCAAAGAACAACAAGAGGATTCGAGAATTCCCATAAAGGAAACTTTAAAAAACAATGGATTCGATATGAAAAAATTAAAAGATATTATCGAAATAACCATTTATACCGACCAGAATGTAACCTTAAAAACATTCTTTGGAGACCAAATAGAGGAAATACAGAAACAATACGCAATGCTTACTTATAATACCCCAGAATCCATTGTAAAAATATCGGATTATAATAAAATAGCCAAGCTATATGGAATACCACAGTATGAATTGAAAGACAATGAATATATGGTACTTTGCGATTTTTCGAGTATGGAGCAAGTACGAAACAAAGTATTACAAGATGGAAACAATCCTTTAATCATTGCAGGAAAAGAGTATCAGTCCAAATATAACGAATGCAAAGAGGGATTCATTATGATGTCAACAAGTCATACCAATGCAGGGATTATTCTTGTACCAGATAATTGTGCTTTTGTAGAAGAGAACAAAGAACAACAACTATTTGTAGCAAACTATCAAGCAAATACCGAAGAAGAAAAACAAGAAATCGAAGCACTATTTTCAAGTAGTGATTCAGGTTTCGTACAAAATTTAGCAAATAATGGGCTTGATATAGATGGTTTTACCAAAATAAGCTTAATTGAGGCAAGTTTAGGAATTGCAACCATTGTAACCTTTATTGCTATCTATTTAGGAATCATATTCCTAATTGCAAGTTCAGCAATTTTAGCCTTAAAACAGCTAACAGATAGTTCCGACAATAAACAACGTTATAGCATACTAAGAAAAATTGGATGTGACGAAAAAATGATAAACAAATCGCTATTTCGCCAAATTGGAATTTTCTTTGGAATGCCACTAATTCTAGCCATCATCCATTCCATATTTGGGGTACAATTTGCCATAAATGTAATGTCAGGTCTAGCAAGCAAAAAAGATTTACTACCATCCATCATTGCAACAATTGTGGTAATGGGAGTAATCTACGGAGCCTATTTCATGGCAACCTATTTTGGATGTAAGCATGTAATTCGAGAAGAGGAATAAAGTCAAAAAGAAGTAATTAGTTGATAATTACTTCTTTTTGTGTTAGGATAAAAGCATGAAGTAAGGGAAAAAGAAGAATTCTACTAACAGTCGATTGCGAAATAGGTGTAAGAATGATATAGTTCTTGTTTAAGGGGAGGGGAACGATGGATAACATTAAATTTGGAAAATTTATTAAGGAACTTAGGCAAGAACAAAATATGACACAAAAAGAATTGGCTGAAAAAATTAATTTAACAGATAAAGCAATTTCGAAGTGGGAAAGGGGATTAAGCTTTCCAGATATTACGATGTTAAATACATTATCAGATGTATTTCAGGTAAGTGTATTAGAGATATTAAATGGGGAACGTGGTAGTAACGAACAGGTTGATGTGGAAAAGGCAGTACAAGAGGCTATCCAAAAAGTGACACTATCGAAAGAAAAACGAGAAAAAAGATTAGAAAAATGGAAACGAATAACGAAGATTGCTTCTAGTGTGATATTGGTATTATCTTGCATATTGCAAAGTGCGTATCTATTTATTTTGAAACGATACGGTTTTGAGTATGTAATTGATATTTTGTTTTATGTAATAAATGAAATCATAATCATAACAGCAATGGTTTTAATGTTGTTCGTATGGAAGAAAATACCATTTAAAAAAGCCTTTTGTTATGGTATTTGTTTGGTATTAACAATGATTAATATGGCATTTATGCTAAACAATGGGTTAGAAAACCGATGTATTGTGGATTTTTCGAGAGATTTTTCTAATCAATTGATTTTAAAACAAAATAAAAAAACAGGGGCAACAACTATTTATAAAAATGCAAAAATATTATTTGCAAGACCAAAGGAACAATTTTCTTATGAAGTGGCAAGTAAAATAAAAAGGCAGTGGCTTGAAACGGATATTTGTGGAATAACATATACCGATAAAAATGGAAATCTAAGGCAATATGTTGCTACATATGGAGATAGAGCAAATGGAAAATCGTATTATTATGCAACATCAGCAATAAGGGGAGAGTGGCAAGTAAATACACAAAACGGTGTGCCTACAAAAGTAAAAGCAAATACCAACGGGATTACCATTGTAAAAAATAAAGTAAGTGACCAGTTTTTGTATGAAGAATGTAAACAGTTTGGAACTATTGCACTAGTGTTATATCATAACGATATTCCCAAATATGTGATTGGCTTAGATAAGAATTGCAAAATAGATGAACAAACAGGTATTATTACAAAAGACGGAACGATTACACTATCAGAAGTTTCAATGGATAAAACAATACTAGAAAGTTTATATTGTATGACATATAAAAATAGCAATGATATGAGTAATTATAAGATAGTTGATTTACCAAAAGGTGGCTATGAAATAAGAGATGGAATTTTGTATGTTAGCTATGACGGGGAAAAGACCATTGAAGTACCAGGAGATTTTTCAGAAATGAAATCGGCATATAATAAGCAAAATTACCAAATATCAAAAGAGAAAATCGCATTTTTTTATAATAGAAAAGAGGAACGATATTTGGTATATTCCGATGATATGGGAGAAACATGGGAAACGGTTCAAATAAATCGTCAACCACAAATACAAAGCATATGCTTTGTAAATGCCAATGTGGGTTATATGCTAGAAATCGAAGATGTAGCAATGGGAGGAACTGCTTGGGGTAAAATTAGCAAAACAAACGATGGCGGAGAAACGTGGAATGTGGTTAATACTGGTATTGAATATTATGGGGATTTTATATTTAAAACAGCAACTGAGATGCTATTTATAAACGAAGATAAGGGGTATGTTACCATGCCACAAGTAATGGGAAATTATTGCGATTTATATGTAACGACTGACGGTGCAAAAACATTTTCACAAGTGATTTTGCCAGAACATGATATATACGATAACTACAAACTTCCTGTTATACAAGGTAGATATGTATATTTAAAGATAAACAAGGGAACTGACGGTGATTACAGTGCGGGAGACCAATATAAGGAATATTATTCGAAAGATGGTATTTCATGGACTAAAACAGAAGAAAAAATAATTGGTACCACCATACAAGGATTTGTAGAAGTACACCATGAAGGACGTATTTATCTATTTAATGGCGAACATTTTGGGGAACTTGGCTATGAAATAGAAGGTTATACTAGTGCATATTTAGAAGATAATAATCAGGTTTGTATCGATTACAAAACAGGAGAAAAATATAATACAAACTATATTAGAGAGGGAGATTTACTAATTTGCACAGGTGATTTAACAAAGAAAGTATATGACGGAGATTTTGATACAAAAGATAATCCTATTATTGTATTAAAACAAAAAGATTATCGAAACATGAAACAACAAGCATTAAGCGGTAATACGCAAATAATTTCAAATATAAAAACAGGTTGGGTTGAAGAGGGATATATGTATTTAGAATATGATATAACAGATAAAAATTATCATTTCCCTTTTGTGCAAAAAGTAAATATTAGTAAAACAACAGAAGTAGTTGGAAAATTAGAAAAAGGAAAACGTGTAAAAAAGGTAGAATATACAAACAAAGAGGCTGGATTAGAATTAAAATTGATTGAAATAGAAGAATAGTTAAAAATGTGAAACAAATTAGTGAAAAAGTCACGAAAAAGTTTCACATTTTATTTTTATGTGGTATAATAAAGGGGGAAGAAAGAGAGGTGCTTTATGGAGGAGAAAATTGAAATTATGAGTCTTTTACAAGCAAAACAGGTTTTGGAACAGAGCTTAAGTTTATTATCTTATGGAGCGATTGAAGTAAGAGATGTTAATGGAAAACAATATATATATGTTCATTATCGAGAAGAAGGAATTGCTTTAACTAAATATGTAGGAGAGTATTCAAAAGAGTTATATGAATTAATTTTAAACAACAGTATTAAGGCAAAAGAAATCAAAAAACAAATTCGAGATATTGCAAAAAGGTTAAAAAGTTTACATTATGTAGAAGAAACATTAAGTGAAGAGGTTGAACAGAATATAGATTTTGCTAAAAGGCATTTAGTGGATACGATTTATAAACAAGCTATTTTAGAGGGCGTTGCGACAACATTTGCAGATACTGAAAGTATTATTGAAGGCGGAAAAGTAAATAATATGACATCAGAAGATATATTAAAAATTGTAAATCTAAAACATGCTTGGGAATTTATATTAAACAAAAACGTAATGTTAGAACAAAGCAGTTTTAATTTATTATGCCAAATTAATAAATTAATTGAAGAAGGATTCTATTACAGTGCAGGGAGAATTAGGAGTGTACCAGTTAGCATTGGTGGTACGAATTGGGTTCCAGCGTTACCAATTGAAAGTGTGATTAAAGAAGAATTAGAGGAGATATTAAATTCAAACAAAGAGGACATTGATATTGCAATTGAACTTTTATTGTATGTTATGAAAAGACAAATTTTTATTGATGGAAATAAACGAACTTCGATTATTTTTATGAACCATTATTTAATTTCAAAAGCAAAAGGAATTATTGTAATTCCAGCTGAAAAAGTAGAAGAATTTAAAAATCTACTAATTCCATATTATGAAGGAAAAGATGAAGCGGAAATTAAGAAATTTATAAAAGAAAAATGTTATATGAAACTGTAAGAATTGCAAAAAAAGCAACTAGCCTAGTTAAAAAGGCTAGTTTACTTATTTCTTATGATAAAGAAATTGGTTCATACAAACTAGCAATATTGCCCGTTTGTTCACCAGTAGCCAAAATAATTGGATAATCGTTATTTTTGGCTAACCACTCATATACTTCATAAGAATGATTACAACTCATGGTATAAGCATCTTTTAAAAATTCGCGAAGAATAGGATTAGTTGCTTCCATAGAAGCGATGGCATATTCCTTACCAGCTCTTTTAAGAGTTAAAAAATAGGATAAGGCAATTTCACGGTCATTAAAAGAAGTAGCATTGGTATTTACACAAACAGGATTTGCTAATTTTGATTGGGTAACATTTTCCGAAAAGATAGAAGTATTTAGATTAGGAACATTCAACTTTCCATTGGCAGTATCTACATTTTTTACAAACTCCACTTTTTTATTATAATCTTCCACATGAACAGGAAAATGAGTATTTAACAAAGATTTTAACTCCTCATCGGTTACCTGATTTTTAAATAAGGACATACAAGTAATAGTATTCACACAACTTATAATTAGTTCATTTAAATAACTTAATTCACATATTGTTAATTTCATAACAAACACCTCCATAAATCAATAAAACTAGTATAACCGATTTAAAAGGTAATATGCAATTTTAAGGCAAACCTTACGAAATCGTAAGGTTTTTGTCATGTAAATCGATGGCAGGATGAAAGCAGATTTTGTATAATAAAATAGAAGAAAACTGAGGAGGAAGAAAAAATGGAACAAAGAAAAGGGAAAATTTCAATTCTTATGGTAGGTCTTTTTGTGTTATTGGCATTAGGTGTTGTGTTTTATTTTATAGAAAATTATGAAACCGCTTATTATACTCAAATTGATAATACAAAAATACAAAATCTTTCTGCATTAGAGGATATGAAGTATGAATATACGCTAGAGGCTTATAGCAAAAGTGGAAGAAAAAAAGCCATAAAGTTTAAAACCAGTCGAGCATTAAAAGAAGATGCGTATTTAATGTTAGAGGTTAGGTCGTTAGGCGTGCATTCTTGGAAAGAAGTGCAATACCAAGAACTTCCTGAAAAAGTGAAGGTACATTATCAAAAATGATCATTTCAAAGTATGAAAATAGTGAATCAGAATGAAACAAGAATTGCAAGTGTATGCAATTCTTTTATGTTACTTCTTAAACAATAAATTTCCCAAAAACAATTTACAAATTCATTCTCGAATGATATAATAACGAACGTTAGGTAACATGCGTTACCTTAAAGGAGGGATATTTTGCCACCAAGAATGATGTTTAAAAAAGAAGATGTACTAAAGATTGCATATGAGATAGTGGAAAAAGAAGGGTTTAATGGCTTAAATGCAAGAGGGATTGCAGAAAAGTTACATTCTTCGGTTCATCCTATTTTTAAGCACTTTCAGGATATGGAGGAACTAAAAAAAGCAGTTTATGAGAAAATATACGATAAATACCAAGAATACATGTTAAGTGGAATTCATGAAAAATTGGCATATAAAAAGACAGGGTTATCGTATATTCAGTTTGCAAAGGATTATCCGGAATTTTTTAAGATTTTGTTTATGCAAAGTACAAATTTAAATGCAGAAAAATTTATTACAGCGGATAAGGTAGGAGACGATGTTATTAAAGCAGGTCAAGCGTTAACAGGATTACCAATGGAAGAACAAAAGAAATTTCATGTAAAAGTATGGATATTTACGCATGGAATTGCGTGCTTAGTAGCGACTAAAACAGTGGAATTTTCTGAAAAAGAAATTAGTGACTTACTGGGAAATACGGTATTAGAAATGTTAAAAGGATTTAAACAGATAGGGGGAAATAAGAGTGGAAAATGTAATTGAAG
Source organism: Clostridia bacterium (assembly GCA_022796855.1). Taxonomy (GTDB): domain Bacteria; phylum Bacillota; class Clostridia; order TANB77; family CAG-508; genus RGIG8482. The sequence continues at coordinate 153,484 of JAAWJM010000001.1, forward strand.
TGAAGAACTTGGTAAAGGAGTATAAAGGTGTAAAAGCAATTGATGATTTGTCTTTTGAAGTAAAAGAGGGCGAGATACTTGGATTACTTCGGACCAAATGGAAGTGGAAAATCCACAACAATCAATTGTATGTTGTCTTTGCTAAATTTTAGTAAAGGAAGTATTACGATATTTGGTAAAGAAATGAAGCCAAATGCATATGACATTAAAAGAAAATTGGGTGTAGTTTTTCAGGATGTGGCTATGTTTGAAGAACTAACGGTGTACGAAAACATCGACTATTTTTGTGGATTATACATCAAAGATAAAACTACAAGAAAACAATATATTGAAGATGCCATTCAATTAGTAGGACTAGAGGAATTTCGAAAATTTTATCCAAAACAGTTATCGGGAGGACTATTAAGACGATTAAACATTGCTTGTGGTATTGCCCATAAACCGAAAATGATTTTCTTAGATGAACCAACGGTTGCAGTAGACCCGCAAAGTAGAAACAACATATTAGATGGTATTCAAAAATTACGAAAAGAAGGAGCTACTATTTTATATACGACTCACTATATGGAGGAAGTAGAAATTATTTGTGATAGAGTCATTATTTTAGATAAAGGAAAAGTATTAGCAAGTGGAACCACCGATGAATTAAAAGAATTAGCAAAAATAGAAGAAAAAGTAACTATGGAAGTAAATGCATTAGAAGAAAAATACTTAGAACAAATAAAAAGGATAGAAACGGTAGAAAAGGTAACTTATCAGGATAATGTATTACGAGTTACCTATAAAAAAGGCAAAAACAACTTGGTAGAACTAATTGATTATTTGAAAAAAGAGAATATTAGGTATGATAAAATTTTCTCCGAGAGACCAACCTTAAATGATGTATTTTTAGAATTAACAGGAAAGGAGCTTCGAGACTAATGTTTATTCATAATTTTAAATATGCCTTAAAAGCTCTTTTTCGAGATAAAATGCTAATATTTTGGACATTTGCCTTTCCCATTATATTAGGTACCTTTTTCAATATGGCGTTTTCCAATATTGAAAATAGTGAAAAACTAGAAATTATCAATATTGCCATTGTTGAAAATGACGAATTTCAAAACAATACCATATGGAAGGAAACCTTTAAAACCTTAAGCGATGAGGAAAACGAAGATAGATTGTTTTCTACCAAGTATGTAACGAAGGAAGAAGCAAAACAATTATTGCAAGACGGTGAAATAGTAGGATATATGGTATTAGAAGAACAAACTCCAAACCTTGTATTTATGACGAGTGGAATTAATCAGACCATTTTTAAGCAAGTAACCGAAGAAATTACACAAAATAGCAAAATGATAGAAGAACTAGCCAAAAAAGAAATTGAAAAAGAAATGCTTTTCGGAAATTTCAATATCGATTATGAACACATTTACGAAAACGTAACAAAAACCTTTGAAGAAGAAAATGCCAATATTCAAAACATATCTAGGAGTAATTTAAGCTATACCATGATTGAATTTTATACTTTAATTGCTATGACGTGCTTGTATGGTGGAATTCTTGGAATGGTAGCCATTAATCAAAATTTAGCAAACATGTCAAGCAAGGGAAAACGAGTAAGTGTAGCACCAACTTCAAAAGGAAAAGTGGTTCTTAGCAGTATGCTTGCAGGCTATCTTGCACAGTTGATTGGCTTAAGTTTGTTATTTGTGTATACCATATTTGTACTAAAAGTAGACTATGGAACCAATTTACCACTGATTATTTTACTAGGAGGAGTAGGAAGTTTTACTGGATTATCCATGGGGCTTGCCATTGGTACGGTTTTAAAAGCAGGAGAAAATGTAAAAACAGGAATAATTATATCGGTTACGATGTTAGGGTGCTTTTTTTCGGGAATGATGGGAATTACCATGAAATATATGATTGATAAAAATGTTCCAATCATTAATAAAATAAATCCAGCCAGTATGATTACCGATGGGTTTTATTCCTTATATTATTACGATACCTTAGACCGATATTTTGTAAATATCGCAAGCTTAATCGTGTTTTCAGTAATTGCCATTTTTATTTCTTATCTTTGTTTAAGGAGGCAGAAATATGACAGTATTTAAAGCATTTTTAAAAGTATTAAATAAATGTAAAGTGCCAATTATCCTATATACCGTGTTGTTAATTGGTTTTGGTGGATTTAATATGCAAACCAGCGACAATAGTACAAACTTTGTTGCTAGTAAGCCAGATGTTTACATCATAAACGAGGACAAAGAAGAAGGAATTACAAAAAATTTGGTAGATTATATGAAGAACAATACAAATGTACTTGAAGTGCCAAGTACAGAGGAAGCCATTGATGATGCACTATTTTACCGAGAGGTAAATTACATTATCTATATTCCGAACCATTATAGGGAAGAATTCCTAAAAGGAAACAACCCAGAAATTAAAATAAAAAGTACAGGGGATTATCAAGCAAGTTTAGCGGATATGCTATTAGAAAGATATAGTAAAGTAGCCAATTCTTATCAAAAGATAATCACGAGTGAAGAAGAATTAATCGGAAAAGTAAATGAAACCTTAGAAAAGCAAACACAAGTAGAAATTACTTCAAAACTAGACACAGACCAATTACAAAAAGCGTCGTTTTACTACAATTTTACCAATTACAGCATACTTGCCGGATGTGTATATGTCATTTGCTTAATACTATCTAGTTTTCATGAAGAAAAAATTGCAAAACGAACCATTATTAGTAGTATGAGTTATCACTCACATAACCGAAAACTACTAGTATCCAACAGTTTATTTGCATTTTTCTTATGGGGAATGTATGTACTACTAAGTTTTCCATTAGTAGGTAACATCATGTTTACTATGCATGGACTAGTCTATATTATCAATTCCTTCCTATTTACCATATGTGCCCTTACTATTGCCTTTTTAATTGGAAACTTAGTAAGCAACAAAAATGCAGTAAACGGAATCGTAAACGTAGTAGCACTTGGCTCAAGCTTCCTTTGTGGAGCTTTTGTACCAATGGAATGGCTACCAGATACCGTACTAAAAATAGCCCATATTTTACCATCGTATTACTACATAAAAAGCAATGAATTGTTAAGAGAAATAGAAACAGTTAATCTTGAAGCCTTGCATGAGATTATCATCAACATGGGAATAATCGTAGCATTTGCCATCGGATTTACCATTATTGCTAATATAGTAGCAAGGAAGAAAAGAAAAATTGGATAGGGTTTTGTAAAAAAATATTGCAATTTTATTGACATAAGGTATAGAAAAATAGTATAATTAATATACTAATAAAGAATAGCTATTTAATAATTCGAGTGTTTCGCGACTCATTAAAAATGGCGAACGATATATTCGAGTTTTTCACAACTCATTAAAAATGTGAACAATATATCCGAGTAAAGGCTAGCTCAAAATAAATAGCCTGTATTAATTAAAGGGGGGGTAAAATTATATTTTATCCTCCTTAACTACTTTGCGCCAGTATCTTCATATAATAAAAAGGCACATACAGTTTTTCTAATTAAAGATAAAGATAAAAAAACGAGAGAAATGAGACCAATATCTTCATTAAGATTTTCTTTTATGTTTCCTTGTCCAATAGAGTATTTAAATCAAAAAGATTTTTCAAAAGAGGATAAAAAATACCAAGTATTATTAAGAAAAGAATTACATTATTGTAATCGTAATAGAGAAAAGATAAAAAAACAAGCAAATGAAGTGTATAATTTAGGTCTAAAAGAAGAAAAAAGAAAAAAATTTAATATTTGTGACTTTAAAAAGTTAGAAGAAAAATGCTTAGAATATGTACAAAGGGAAAGAATTAGTAGAAACAGAAACAATGACTAAATTCGGAAATTCCGAATTTGCTGATAAACCAACTAATTATTATAATTTGGATATGATTATATCTGTAGGATATCGTGTTAAATCACAAAATGGTATTTTATTCAGACAATGGGCAAATAAAATATTAAAAGTAATAGGGGGAACACAAAATGACTTATCAATATAGGTATCAAACTCCAGAAAACTTTTCAAACATGATTATGAATAGTGATGGAGAATTCTTAACAGGTTTATGGTTTGAAGATTCAAGAGATTCTTCTAAACACATAATAGACTGTGAAGAAAAAGACTTAGCAATATTTAGCAAAACAAGCAAATGGCTAGATATTTATTTTAGTGGTAAAAATGCTAATTTTATACCAAAATATAAAATAAAAAATCTAACACCTTTTAGGCAAGAAGTTATGGATATAATGAATTCCATTGAATATGGAAACATTGTAACATATAATGATATAGCAAAAATAATTGCCAAAAAAAGAGGCTTGAAAAGAATGTCATCACAAGCAGTTGGAGGAGCAGTTGGGTGGAATCCTATTTGTATTATCATTCCTTGCCATAGAGTAGTGGGAACAAACGGAAGTCTAACAGGATATGGTGGCGGAATAAAAAATAAAGTAGAATTATTAAAACTAGAAGGAAATGATATGAGTAAATATTTTGTTCCAAAGAGAGGCACTGCCTTATGACAAGGTGTAGGTGGTGTAATTTAAAAAATGCTTTATGTATAAGAATAACTAGAACGAGAAAATACAATTTTATAGTTTTTTCATATACATTTTTTAAGAACAATGTTATAATATATTATGAATTTGAGAGGAGAGTGTAAAGCATGAAAACAATACCTAGTAATATAGAACAAGTAATTGAAGAATTTACAATAGAAATAAAAAAGCTTCTTAGAAATCATCTAAAACAGATAATTTTGTATGGCTCTTATGCAAGAGGCGATTTTAATGAAAATTCTGATATCGATATTATGATTTTAATTGATAAGAAAGATAGAGAATTAGAAAATTATTATGACAAAGTAATTGAAATTGCTTATAATATAGAAAGTAATAACGATTTTAAAATACACTTATCTCCATTAGTTAAAAACATTGATAAATTTAATTATTGGTTAGACACCATACCTTTTTATATGAATGTTGAAAAGGAAGGAGTGTCATTAAATGGATAATAAAGCAATAGAATTTTCCCAATATAGATTAGAAAGAGCAAAAGAAACATTAAAAACAGCTAAAGTAATATTTGATATAAAGGATTATAAAAGTGCTAATAATAGAGCGTATTATGCCATATTTTATGCTATTAGCTGTACTAGCACTTGAAAGAAAAGACTTTAAAAGACATAAAGATGTTATAGCGTATTTTAATCAACATTACATAAATACGGAAAATTTCCCTAAAAAATTAGGACATAAAATATCTTTAGCGCAAAGCATTAGAGAAGATAGTGATTATGATGATGAATATATTGCTTCTGAAGAGAAAACACAAACTCAAATAGAAACAGCGGAAGAACTTATCAATCAAGTTGAACAATATATACAAGATTTTGAAAAGTAATGAAAAAACTTCTGTCGGAATTTCCGACAAAAGTACAGAAGGTAGAAAATTAGAAATATATAATTTGGATATTATAATATGAAAAAGGAAAATGAAAAATGAATTGGTTAGGGATTATTATATCGTATTTATATATAGGAATTATTATTGCTGGGGCAAAATTATTTGAAAAAAGAGGAGAAGAAGCAAGTAGAAAATTTATTCATATTATGCTAGGTAATTGGTGGTTCATTGCAATGTACTTTTTTACCAATGTATGGTTTGCAATTTTCGTACCAATTACTTTTGTTATCATTAATTATGTTTCCTATAAACAAGATTTAATAAAAGTAATGGAACGAAAAAACCAAGATGGACTAGGAACCGTATATTATGCCGTATCATTATTCATATTAGCAATCGTATCTTTTGGTATCTACCAAAAACCAATCCTAGGACTTATTCCAAACGTAATTATGGCATATGGCGATGGTTTTGCCGCCGTAGTAGGAAAATGCATAAAAAGCAAGACCTACAAAGTAGGAGAAACCAAAAAATCCATAGCAGGTTCTATTACTATGTTTATGATATCACTTATATTTATCACCATTTTCCTAACAACCAGGTACACATTTGAACTATGGCAAATAGTACTTATAGGAATTGTAATGTCAGGCATTGTAACAATAATAGAAGCAATTTCTGTCAAAGGAATTGACAACATTAGCGTTCCTGTTAGCATGCTTGTGATGTTGTTGATGATTTAGAAAATTTTATAGATAGTAAAGATTGGAGAAGAATATGAAAAAAATAACAGTTGAAATGGCATGTTCTATTAATGGATTAATTGCAACAGAAGACGGAAGTGAAGATTTTCTATCCTTTAGAGGATGGGAAATAATGTTAGAGTTTTTGCAAGAATATGATGTATTAATATGGGGAAGAAAGACTTGGGATAATATTGTATCTTGGGGAGAGGAGTACATAAACGATTTAAAAGAGATAAATATAATTATTTTGAGTGCAACAAAGAATACGCAAAACGAATTTTCAAATGTTACATATTGTAATTCAATAGAAACTTGTTTAGAAGTATGTAAAAATTTAAAATATGAAAAACTTTTTATTTCCGGTGGTGCAACCATAAATAATGCATTTATGGAAAAAGGAATTGTAGATAATATCATTTTAAACTATAATCCATTTGTATTAAATAAAGGAATACCGTTATTTAAAGGAAATTATTTTGAAAATAAACTGAAACTAGAAAAAATAGTAAAAGAAAAAGACGATATAGTACAAGTGCATTATAGTGTGGTAAAAGAGTAAGAATAATTAGATTTCTTAACTCTTTTTTAAATTCATAATACCGAACACATATTATAAATTTACATAGGTACCTATGCAAATAAAAACGTAAGTGCTATAATAGGAGTGCAAAGTAAAAATCGTAAAGGACGAAGAAAGGAGAACGTATGAGTTTAGTATTAGAAGAAGTATCAAAAACATTTGCGGGAAAATTGGCGGTTGATAACATTTCGCTAACACTTGAGAAACCGGGAGTTTTTGGTTTGCTTGGTACCAATGGTGCTGGAAAGACAACCACGATTCGAATGTTATTAGGAATTATTAAAAAAGATAGTGGGGAAATTACTTGGAAGGGAAAAGAGGTGGACCGTAAAAATGTGAATTTTGGGTATTTACCAGAAGAAAGAGGAGTGTATCCAAAAACAAAGATAGTAGACCAATTGATGTATTTTGCAGAACTAAAAGGAATGAATAAACAAGAGGCAAAAAAGTCGATTGCGTATTGGGCAAAGGAATTGAAGGTAGAGGAATATCTACTAATGCCAGCAGAGAAGTTGTCAAAGGGAAATCAACAAAAAATCCAATTTATGACAGCTGTCATTCATAACCCAGAATTGGTGGTATTAGATGAACCGTTTAGTGGGTTAGACCCAGTAAATACTGAGATACTAAAAAATATTATTATTAACTTGGTAAAACAAGGAAAATACATTATTATGTCAGCACATCAAATGGCAACCATTGAGGAATTCTGTAGTGATATTCTAATTTTAAACAGAGGAAAAACGGTGTTACAAGGTAATTTAAAACAAATTAAAGAAACCTATCCAGCAAGTAGAGTGGAAATTGATGTGGATACCGATATTACCAGTTACATAAAAGAAATGAATTTAGAAATTGAAAATGAAGTAGATGGAAAATATCAAATTAAAATAAGCAATGAGGAAGTAGCACATGAGCTAATTCATACGCTCATAACCAAAGGCATAAAAGTGGAGAAATTTGAAATTAAGAAACCTACATTAAATGATATTTTTATAGAAAAGGTGGGTGAGTAGGATGAAAGATATTATAACGGTTATGAAATTTACCATAAAAGATATGGTAAAACGAAAATCATTTTTAATTTCCACTGCAATCATATTAGTATTAATTGTTCTTGGGTTTAATGTACCAAACATCATAAATTCATTTTCCAACGAAGAGGGAGCCGAAAAAATTCTCATTGTAGATGCAGGTAATATTTTTGAAGGAAATTTAGAAAATTTACCAAAAGAAGATAAGGATTACGAGATTGCAAAGGATAATCCTACTTTTGAACAAATAAAAGAAAAGATGGAAAACGGAGAGATCAGTTCTGCTCTTGTGATAGAAAAAGAGCAAAATGCTATAAAAATTCGCTATATTGTAGAAAATACGACAATGATGGGGGGAGTACCAGAAAATCTAGTAAATGCAATAAATACCCTATATTCGAACATGCAAATTAGCAAACTTGGTTTAACCCAAGAGCAACTACAAAGCATTACACCAAATTTTGAGTTTAGCCTAGAACAAACAGAAGAAGAAAAAGCGAATGGGAATATTTTTGCCATGATGCTTATGTCAATTGTGCTATTTTATGCCATCTATTTTTGTGCTTACCAAGTATCAAGTTCCATTACGACAGAAAAAACATCAAAAATCATGGAAACATTAGTAACTTCAACTAGCCCAACTACCATTGTACTTGGAAAAACCATAGGAATTGGAATTGTAGGATTATTACAAATGGTAGTAATTGTTGCTACTGCACTGATTAGTGCAAAAGCCTTTTTAGCACCAGAATTATTAGAGGCAGTATTAGATATGTCAAGTGTGACGCCATACTTAGGCATAATTACGATAATATATTTCATACTAGGTTACTTTACCTATGCATTACTATATGCCCTAACCGGCTCAACTGTAAGTAAACCAGAAGACATCCAATCTGCCAATAGTCCAGTGGCAATTTTAGCCGTAATCGGATTTTACCTATCCTACTTTACCATGATGAACCCAACAAGCGAACTAAACCTATTTGCATCCTTATTCCCGATGTCATCTCCATTTTGCATGCCATTTCGAGTAATGATGGGATTAGCAAGTGGAACCGATGTACTCATTTCAGTTGCCATATTAATGGTTACTATACTAATTATCGCAAGAATTGCCATCAAAATTTATTCCAATGCCATTTTAAACTATGGCACAAAAATGAGTTTGAAGGATATTATGAAGATGTATAGGGAAAAATAATTTGTTACATAATGTATTTAACTTGACCTTCTACTACGTTAGTAGTAAGACGGGAGCCTAAATGATTTTGGAGAGTTTATAAGCAACTCTCCTCTTAATGTATTAGAAAAATTAGTATCAATTTTGTGGTTTTTTTATAAAGAATGGTATATAATGGACATACATTAGGTTATGTTTAAGGAATATATAAGAAATGGGGAGCGGATATGAGAATAGGGGATATAATTTCGTTATTTAAGGAATATGCTGTTTTGGGATTGATGGCAATTGTATTATGTGGAGTGTTGTTTTTTGTAGGGTACAAAGTGGTGTACCAAAAGATGATGAAAGGGACAAAGACGATTTCAAAAAGGAAAATGGTGTTATATGGAATTACAGTTTTGTATGTAGTGGTTGTGTTGGGAGCTGTATTTTTAAACCGTGGAAACTTATATGGAAGTGTGAATTTTGATTTGTTTAGTTCGTATAAAGAAGCATATCATAAAATGGAAATATCGCTATTTCGAAATATTGTTTTAAACATGTTGTTATTTGTGCCTTTTGGGTTTTTGTTACCATTTTATAGTGAGAAGTTTCAAAAAGTATATAGAGTTGTTTTGATAGGTTTATTAAGTAGTGTATTGATTGAAACCTTGCAATATGTGACAAAAATAGGAATTTTTGAAATAGATGATATTTTCAATAATACCATAGGGATATTAATTGGAGTTTGTGTTTGGAAAATAGGATATTGCGTGTATAAAAAAGAAAAATATCAATTTATTTTAGGGTATATATTACCTATGGTAATTGTAATATTAGGATTTTTTGGCATGTACATAGTCTATCAAAACCAAGAATTAGGAAACTTACCCTTTGAATATAATGCAAAAGTAAATATGAAATCGGTTCAACTTGAAAATAAAGGAAAGCTATCGAAAACAAGACAATTAAAGGATATTTACTATATTACCTCATTAACAGAGGAGCAAACAAGAAAAAAAGCAGATATGTTGTTTTCAAAATTAGGTACCAAAACTGAGGAAAAAGATATTTACGAAAATACCGCAATTTATTATTCACAAGACCGCAAGTATAGCATTTGGATTGAATTTCAAGACGGAAGTTATTCTTATACCGATTATTCCCATTTTGGAAAAGAAAACCTAAAAAAGAAATCAAAGGCGAGTAAAGAAGAAGTGCAACAGGCATTGGAAAAATTAGGAGTGGTTATTCCAAACGATGCTATTTTTAAAGAAGAGGAAAATGGATACCGTTTTTTGGTTCCTATGCAAATACAAGAAAATACCATACAAAATGGGGATATTACCTGTTCATATTATGAGGATGGTAGTATTCAAAAAATGAACAATAATTGTATTACATATGACAAGGTAAAAGAAAAACAAATTATAAGTGAGCAAGAAGCTTATGAAGAAATTGTAAAGGGAAGATTTCAATATGATGAGCATTTCATGGGAAAACTTGAAACAATGGTAGTAGAAGATGTGAAATTAAGCTATGAATTAGATACCAAAGGATATTATGTACCAATATATGTATTTCAAGTAAATATCAATGGACAACCCCAAAACATCGAAATAAAAGCAGTTGCTAAAGAACCAAAGGAAGTTGACCTTATAGCAGGAGAGACAATGGGAGAAATAGAAATTATAGCATATCAAGGGACTTTTTATGCAAAAGGAGTTGTGGTAAGACCAGAGGAGGAAAAAGTAACGATAATGCCGACTGTTTCAAACGAGGAGTATCGATATGAAGAAAATTTCTATTATGAAAATATGCAAGTTACAAATTTGAAACAAGGACAAGAAGTAAGAATAAGATTTCATTACCGAAATGTAGGGGGCGATTATTTACATGAGCCTGTTATTGAGAAAGTAGAAATTATAAATGAACAGACTGAAATACAAATACCAAGAGATATCTTAGTTAAAGCCTATAGTTCAGAAGATAAGGTATCGGTTGCCATTTGGCAAGAAAAAAGCAATACCGAAAAATTAGAAGCGACTATAACCGATAACAATGAGTTAAAATACGATTATTCCCTTATGGAATATCACATATATCGTTATAATCCGACACCAACCAAAACAGAAATTACTTACACCGAAGAGGGTGCAAGTGTTGCAGGATATGACCCATGGCCAGAAGTTGAAAGAATAGGCAATGCGTCTACACAAAATCAATATACGATATCTCAAAATGGTGAGTTACCAATTACATTAAATTGGAAAGAAGTTTACGGGAAGCTAAAAGAAGGAAAATACAAACTAACGCTTGCTACCGTAAGTGCGAAAAGACAGAGCATTCTAAATCCAAACCTTAGCGATTATCCATGTGATGGGATTGTGATTGATATAGAATTTACAATTGACGAGAATGACAAAATAACATATGGGGAAATAAAAGTAAGGTAAAAACCACATTCGCTATTTGTGGGGTGTTAATTTATAGACAAATTTGTTACTTTATAAAAAAGAAAGGAGCAAATAGTATGGATGTAATTAAAATTGGAAAATTTATCGCGGTAAAACGTAAGGAGAGAAAATTAACGCAAGAACAATTAGGGGAAAAATTGGGAGTAACTTACAAAACAATTTCAAGGTGGGAAAATGGAAATTATATGCCAGATATTTCTTTGTTACAGCCGTTAAGTGAGGAATTGGGGGTTACGCTAAATGATTTACTCAGTGGCGAAATGGTTGCAAAAGAAGAGTATCAAGAGAAGTTAGAAGAAAATATGGCAAATACGATTGATTTTACCACTAAAAAAGTAAACAAAAAAAATAAGACTATTGCACAAATGATAATTTCCTTTGGAATTGGACTAATTTTTATGGCATTTACGATAGTTCCAGAACAAAGCAGTTGGGGAAGTATCTATGCGGTAATTGGAATTTTAATTTCCTGTGTAGGAATTTTCAAAATCGTCAAAGAAGTATCATACCAAAAAAGAATTGCCATTACTTTTGGCTATGTTGTTTTGGCTTTTGTTCTATTACTTGGAATTGATTATGCAAATGTACAGATAAACCAAGTACCACCAAGATTTTCGTATTTGATTGAAACAGGGGACAAAATGATGATTTATCATTCACCATTTTGCAATGTGTATCGTATCAATCGAAATACCAAAAATGAGTATTATATTGTTGATACGAAAAAACAATATACGAGCGATACAGTTCCGATAACGCCATTTAACCGAGAGAAATCTGGAATTGACAATATTCTTCAATATAAAAATAAGTATATTGGGAATAACAGTAATGCTAGCAATCTAGTCGGAAAGCTACCGCTTTCGGAATATGGGTATGTGATTGAAATTGATTCCGAAAAGTTAGGCTTAAACATTCACTATCATGTAACTGATTGGTATATTAACGAAAACCACTATTTAGAAAAAAGCCTATTATATAATACTGTATCAATTTTTTCGCTAATTGATAATGTACAAAAAATTACCTTCAATTTCAGTGGCAAATCATACCAAGTAACCAGAAAACAAATAGAAGAACACTACCCAAACTATAAGGAAATAGTAGGAAATGGGATTGATAAAGAAAAGTTTAATCAATACGTAGAAAACAAAATGAATGATGAGGAATTTGTGCAAAAGACATTCCGAGAGATATTTGCATAGGGCAAGAAATTGTTGGTAAATTTTGATTTTATGTAAAATCTTACATCGCCTATTAGCGAAGAGAACACAATAATACCCTCAGATTTACTTTTAAAAGAGATTTGTAAATCATTAAATGATTCACGATATAATCTGTGGGAGACTTCTTGTGATGTGTGTTTCGAAATGCTCGAAGCATATAGCAAAGATATTGACAAGATTTCTTTAGAAGATTTAATTGAGGCAATGCAGTAGGCAGCATTTACAAGGGCGGGTAGGAATTCTTACCTGCTCCTTATTTATAAGGTTTTGCATGGAAGAAGAAAAGTGTCTTGACTATAATTTATAATTTGCTAAAATAGGTATGAGGAGGAGAGGGAAAATGAGGTTAAGAACACATAAAAATTTAAAAGAAATTAGGAATGATGATGGGTTTGAGAATAAGAAATTTAAGTATTATAAGGGGTTATGCGAGCATATTACTTCGGATAAGAAATTAAATGAACGTTATGAGAGGGAATTGATTGATTATTTAGAAAAAGATAGTGGATTAGAGTTATATGACTTAGTGGAAAGTATTGAGAGGGACAACCCTTATGAGAATGGTTTTGTGATAAGGGAAGATTTTAGAAAAAAAGATAGAGAAACATTAGAGAAACAGGAATTGGTAAAAAATAAGTTTTGTGAGAAGTCTAGTCAAAGTAAAGTGAATGATTTAGAACCGATGATACAAAGAAATATTATTTTATCTGGACAATATAATGATATTTTAGGTATGCCAATTTATTATGAGTTTCCTTGTAATAAAGGAGATAAAAGACCAATTGATTTAATTACGTATGATAAAAATAGTAATACGGTATATTTAGTGGAATTAAAAAAGTGTTCAGCAAGTGAGCGTGAAAAAATAGAAAATAATGATGAAAAAGAAAGTGAAGAGTTGTTTCTAAGAGCAGCTTTTGAAATAAGCACATATTATAGCTTTTTTACACATTTAATTCAAAATTCCAAAGAAGATTGTGCAAGAGTAGAAGAAGCTTTTTACTATGTTAGTGGACAAAAAATCGATTTACATTCTAGTAAAATAAAAATAAAAAAAGCCATATTAGCACCAAAGCGATTATTTGAAGATGTATATACGGATAAATTGAAAAAATTAATGAAGGAGTACGAGTGTTTTTGGATTGAGAGAAAGAGCAATATTGAAACCTTAAAAGACTATACAATTAATACAAAAGAACAACTTTTTAATATTAAAAGAATATAAGAACCTAACCTACCACAACATTGTAATATTTACAATACTAAAAACTAATTTTATTGCAAAAGCCTTACAAAGCCTTGCAAAAAAGCCCCTTTAACAAGGGGGCTGTCCACGAAGTGGACTGGGGGTTCTAATAACGAAAAAATAAGCCTAAGTGTTTCTACATTTAGGATTATTTTTGTGACAAGGAAAAACAGACTATAGAAACTGGAATAAAATGTAAAAAATCAAAACTATACTCCTACAGCTACAATGGATTTCTCGGTTTTTGCTTTCTGATAACATTTTCAAAATCAATATGTTATAATAAATAAAAAGAAAATTTAAAGGAGGAAAATAATATGTTTGATGAAGTAAAAAGACAAGCACTAAGTAGAGCACATTTGCTATATGGAGCAAATCCACTACCCAAGGAAATACAAGAAAGGTTAGACTTAGAATTGGGTTCTATTAAATCCAATGGATGGGATAGCGTTTATGTAATTGCTAGAAAATTAGCAGACAAATCGAGGAAATATGGCTATATGACAGGATTTAGAGGTTGTATTGGTAGCTCATTGGTTGCCTTTTTGATGGAAATAACGCAGTGTAATCCCTTACCACAAAAGTATTATGGTTTTAATATACCATTTGAAACATTTGCAGGTGTGGATTTTAACAAAGAATTAGATATTACTCTCAATGTAGCATACGACATTCATAAGGAGATTTGTGAATACTTAGATGAATTGTTAAAAGAAGAGGGAATTGATAAAAATGGTGGCGATATAGACCAAAGTAATGGCATTTATAATTTTAAAAGAACCATAGTATCAAAAGAAGGAAAGAAGTTAGCCACTATCAATATTGTATCCCATAAGTTGCTTATGCCATTAAAGGAACTATGCCAGTTAACGAAGCATTTTCCACGATTGATACGACCAGACGAAGATGTTAGGGAAATAGTCGACTTACTGATAAAAGAAGAATTTTATATTCATATAAATTTAGAAAGAGTATTAGATATTATATCAAAGATAGAAATAGACACTTTCGAAAAATTGGTTATTTTACAAGGACTGCTATATGCAGCTGTCACGGATAATTGCATAGGAGATATACTTCTAGCAAGAACATCAGACCTATCACAAATCATTTCTCATAGAGATGATATCATGATATTTTTAATGCAAAAAGGAATTGATAGAGTGACAGCTTATCATATTATGGAAAGTGTAAGAAAAGGAAAAGGAACTACCGAAGAAATGGATGATATTATGCGAGAGAAGAATGTTCCAGATTGGTATATAAAGATATGTAATCATATAGATTATTTATTTCCCAAGGCACACAATGTTGGGTATGCCATATTGGAATATCAGTTAGCATGGTATGGCATTCATTATCCAGAAGAATATGCAAAAGTAATGGAAAAGTGGCGAGTATGATAGAGGAGGTATTAGATGAGCGATTTTGAAAAAGAAGTAGAATATCTTCTTCATTTGATAAAAAATAATATAAACATAGTAACCACGAATAAACCAGAGGGAATATCAACCGAGGAATTAGTATTTTTTAATTGGAATATGAGCAAAAATGGACAAGAAATAGTAGTATACAATCAAGAAAAGGATGTAGTCTATGATATAGTAACAAAGAAAATAGAAACATCCGAATTTCAAAAGATAAATAAAGAGGAGATATTAAACATAATTAAGTTAATGAGTTTATATGGGAATAAAGAAATAAGTTTTAACAACATGATAAAACGATACAAGGAGGAAATGGGGATATGAATATTACCGATTATGACAAAATCCAATTAGAATTTGAAGAATTTGGTATTATGCTTCCGAAGAGTATTATTGAAAAATTTGAAGTAAATAAGGTAGAGCAATTGATAGAAGCAAAATATAACCCAGAAGATGAATATGAAGAATATCTTGTAATTAATCGAATATTAGCAGAAAAATTTTGGGAAAAAGAAAGTTTGAACAAATTCAAACGGAATATTAAGGGAAGGTTCATGGGGACATCTATTTTTACTAGATGAAAATGAAAATCCATGTTGTAGTTTTACAGAATGCATTAGTCAAAATAACATATACAGTATTAATATTTATAAGGAAGATAAGCTAATAGAGAAATATTCTACCGTATGGAGTAATACTCAATTTGAAAATGAATACCAAAAAATTGGAATCACAAAGGAGAAAATTATCATTCGTATAAAGGAATTATAGAAAAAGAGTAATTTAAAAATCACATATACCTTCGAGCCAAAAGAAGTTTCGATTGAAAATATAACTATAAAGCGAAGTAAGAAAGGAAGAGATTTTAGATGCTAGAAATTAAAACCTATGGTGGAGATAAAATTGGTGGATGTGTAACGGAAATTAGCAGTAAAACAGCTAAGATTATATTCGATTATGGAACCAATTTAGATGGAACAAAACAAATAGAAATAGAAGGATTAACCAAAGGAGATTCCAAAGTGAATGCAGTATTTATATCACATTATCATTTAGACCATATTGGAGAGGTAAGCAATATATTAGAAGAAATACCAATTTATATTGAAGAAACCACCAAAAAACTATATGATATTATTTGTGATTTTAGCGGTAAGCCAAGAATAGAAGCAAAAACATTTCGATTTGGACAAGTGCTAGAAGGAAAAGAATTTGGAGATGTTAAAATAACACCATATCGAGTAGACCACTCTGCTTACAATTCTACAATGTTTGTCATAACCGATGAAGAAGAAACTGCACTTTATACCGGTGATTTTAGAGATAATGGGTATACAGGTGGTGCCCTTATTCCAACATTAAAGAAAATTGGAAAGGTTGATTATTTGATTACCGAAGGAACGAATATTGGTAGTAAATCTCATATTCTTGAAAAAGAGGAAAGTTTAGTAGAAGAATTTGCTAATATTGCTAGAGAATATAAGCAAGTATTTGTATTAATGTCCTCTTCTAATATTGATAGAATTACTACAATGTTAAAAGCCTGCAATCAAACAAAACATATCCTAATACAAGACATTTACATGGCACATTTAACAAGTTTCATACAAAAAGAAGATAAGAAAAATATACCAAATCCAGTTACCTTCGATAATGTGATGGTATATAAGCCACGATATATGAAAAGGAAAAAGGACGAATTTCGAAAGCAATATCTACAAAGTTTTCAAGGCAAAAATAAAAGCTCCATGCTATATAAGCCATTTATGATGAACATTCGAACCAGTATGTTAGAAGATTTAGAAATGTTTGAATTTAAAGGAGATATTCTTACCAATGCGTGCTTGGTATATTCTATGTGGGGAGGTTATAAAGAAAAAGAAGAAATACAAAACTTCCTAAAAAGAGTTCAAGAATTAGGAATAACCGTAATCCAGAAAGACATTCACACATCTGGACATGCTAGTGAAGAATTAATAGATGAGGTAAAAAAAATAACAAGTCCCAAAAAAGTTTTTACCATACATACGAAAGAAACAGAAGAGAGTGTTTAAAAATTGAAAAATGATAAAATTTGAGAAGAAGGATAATAAAATGAAATTATATTTGGTAAAGGTTGAAATGTATGACTATACAGAAGAGGGAATTGTATTTTTTGACCCAGAGTCAAAATGTAATATATATCGTGATTTTGAACAAGCAAGACAAGCAGGAATACAGGACTTATCTACAAGAATAAAAGACATGGAAAAAGGTACTAATTGCTCCTTTTTGGAGATGTTAAAAGAAGAGAAAGTAGATTATAGTTTTCATATTATTCAAATTGATGATTTATCGTATGCAGAAGAATTTGATGTGAAGTATGATGACTTTCATAGTGAAAGGTATCATTATTTAGAGCCTACTCATAAAGTGTACGAGTTAGATGAAACGGGAAAGGTTATTAGAATAAACTATGAATACCGATATAAAAATGCATTTTGGGAAGCCCAAGAGACCATCCAATTATATCCAGAAGATTTGGAAGAGGGGGCAAGTGAAAAATTTAAAATTGGTGATATTGTAAAATTAAAACATGAAATAGATTATGGGTATATAGATGATAATGTAGATAGAATTTATGTGGTTAGGTGGTTACCAAGAAAATTTAATGGGGAAAAATATTTTGAAAATACGTATGCATTAGTATCTCTTTATGAAATGAAAAATGAATGGGGAAATAAGGAGTTATTTACATATGAATATTTTGGGCATGATATTGAAAAATACACAGGAGTGATTGAAAAAGACTCCGAATATAACTTACTAAGTAAAATTGTAAAAGGAGATATTTGTGTAAGTTATGAATATTGGACCAAGATTAAAATAGGAATGTTACCATTAACAAAAGAAACTCTTCGAAAAGAAAATGGAGAAGAGGGGGATGATTGGGGTTTTTACTCTACCGAAATTGGACCGAAACGCACAGGGTTAAACGTAAGTGTATTTCCAAAGAAAAATATATTTGGAGAAAATATAAAAGAATGCTTACCTAAAATCCGTATTCAGAATGAACGAAATAATTATGAAGATACATTTAGTATAACATTAGAAGAAGAACCAAAAGTTGTGATTGGGGAAAATAAATTATCCAAAGAAGATTACCAAAAGGTTTGTGAGTTTGTAAGAAAAAATTTAGAAATCTTAAAAAAACATTTTGACCCCAATAATGAATTTGATGATGATGAATTATGGGAAGCACTGAAAGAAAATGGGTCAATTCAAATTTAAGGAGGAAATGCAATGGGATATTATGTTATAAAAAAACTAGCACCAAAGATATTCGAAAAAGCAAAGAAAAAAGCAGAAGAAAATGAAATGAAGAAACAAGAAAAAAAGAAAGAAGATAAAAAGAAATAGGAGGAATGGCGATGGCTACAACGAATGAGTATATTGAATACGTATGTGAACAAATAAAAGGAATTGGAGAAATACGTTATAAAAAAATGTTTGGAGAGTTTATGGTATATGTAAATGATAAACCAGTTATCATTGTTTGTGATAATGTACCTTTTGTAAAAAAGTTAGATTGTATTGAAGAAATGATGAAACAAGCTGAAGTAGGGTGTCCATATAAGGGGGCAAAAGAGCACTATGTATTAGATATTGATAATCCAGAGTTTTGTAAAATGGTAATATTGGAAGTAGAAAAAGTAACACCAGTACCAAAGCCTAGGAAAAAGAAATAGATTTTATATATTTTCTTTTAAACATAAAGAGAAAAAGGTTAAGAAATAATTGTGAAAAGTATAGATTTTTATAGAAGCATGGGGTATAATAAAAAGAAATAAATTAAAAAAGTTATACTTAAACAATAGGAGAGTGATAATAGAATGACTTATGAATTTGCTAAATATCCTGATGGAACATTAGGAGTATTTTCAAGTATTGGAAAAAAAGAAAATGGTGAAGAGTATATCCGCATTACTTTTGAAAGACCGATGGAATATGGGTTTGATACGTATGTTATTGAACTTCCAAGTTATGAAGTTGTGTTAGAAGACGGAAATTATTCTAATGAAGAAAAAGAAACATTTCTTAAAATTGTTAAAAATGGTGCATCTTTCTTTTTTAAATATGCACGTTTAGGAGGATTAGAAATTGCCTAATATTTTTGAATTAAAACGGATATAAAATCTATTTTTGGACAAATGAAAATGATGAACCAATCCATGTTCACATTTCAAAGGGGAATCCATCAGCTAATGCAACTAAAGTTTGGTTGACACAATCAGGAGGTTGTGTTGTTTGCCATAATAAAAGTCACATTCCTGAAAAAGAATTGAATATTATATGTGAAGATATTTCATTACACTATTTTCAAATTATTGAAAAATGGAAAACAATTCATTCAGGTAATATGAAATTCTATTGTTAGAAGTAAAAAATAAGAATTATAAAAACAGACAATTTATTGAGAATTGTCTGTTTTTATGATAGGATAGATAAGTAGTGAGGGAGAGTATATTAGAAATAAAAATGTAAAGTAAAGATATAGAGAAATAATAATTTATTGAGGAGGTGTATCCATGAAGAAAAAAATTCGATTCATAGTAGCATTTTTGGTAATTGTTTTTATCGCATTAATAATATTAATAGTATTAAATTACAATTTAAAAGAAACGATAGTAAGTGATAAAGATTATTTATATGAAAAAGTAGAGCAGTATCTTATAAGACAAGAGCAACCGCATTATTTTTTGAAAACGAAAAATTCAGAACCTAATTATAATGTCAATGATTTTAAGGTGTTTACAGATATTACGAGATTAGGGATTAGACAGGGAAATGGCAATACCTATGTTTATGTATGGGCTTTAATAGAAAGTTACTATGTTCAAGATGGTGAGTTAATACATAATAGTGGAAGTTCTATGCCATATAAATTTGTATTTGAGAATGATGAGATTGTTGATTATGAAAATCCACAAGATGGTTCGAAATACACAAAGTCAATAAATAGAATATTCCCTAAGGACATAAGAGAGAAACTACATAATATAAAGGTACATCAAAATACTCTTAGAAAACAAGTAAAAGAGCATTATTCTTATTTAGAAACGAATGAAACAGATGATAATACAATGATAAAACAGATTGATATAGAGATAAAAGATGATAGAGAAATAAATACTATTTTAGATTGAAAAGAGGTGAAAAGATGTCTTTAATTAATGTACATGATTTAACATTTGGCTATGAAGGAAGTATAGAGAATGTGTTTGAAGAGGTATCTTTTCAAATTGATACAGATTGGAAATTGGGGTTAATTGGAAGGAATGGAAAAGGAAAAACAACGTTTTTGAAATTACTACTTGGGGAATATGAGTATACAGGAAGTATTACAAAGAAAGTAGAATTTGATTATTTTCCTTTTGAAGTAGAGGATAAGGAAAAAATGGCAATTGAAGTGGTAAATGAGATTGCTCCTCAGGTAGAGGATTGGGAAATGATTAAAGAATTAGCCTTACTACATAGTGATGCTGAAATTCTTTACCGAAAATTTTGCTTGTTAAGTGGTGGAGAACAAGTAAAAATCTTGTTAATTAGTTTGTTTTTTAAAGAAAATCATTTTTTACTAATTGATGAACCAACCAATCATTTAGATAGCCAAACAAGGGAACATTTGGTGGAATATTTAAATAGAAAAAAGGGATTTATTTTAGTGTCTCATGATAGAAATTTTTTAGATAAAGTAGTAGACCATATTATATCGATTAATCATACAAACATAGAAATTCAGAAAGGGAATTTTTCTTCTTGGTATGAAAATAAACAGGCTAGAGATAAATTTGAACTGGCTCAAAATGAGAAATTAGAAAAGGATATTAATCGATTGGAAATTGCTTCAAAAAATACAGCAAATTGGTCTGAGAAAATAGAAAAATCAAAATATCATACCGATAATTCAGGTTCTAGTATTGACCGAGGATATGTAGGTCACAGGTCAGCTAAAATGATGAAAAAATCCAAAGTAATTGAAAAAAGAATTGAAAAATCAATCGAAGAAAAGGCTGGTTTATTACATAATATTGACCGAAAAGATGATTTAAAAATAATACCATTAGAAAGTCGAAAAACACCATTAATTCTAGCAAATGGATTACAAATTCAATATGAAGAAAAGTCAATTTTTAAAAAGCAATCCTTTGTGGTTGAAAATGGAGACCGAATAGCCATTACGGGAAAAAATGGAGTAGGAAAATCAAGTTTGCTAAAATTAATATTAGGAAATGAGATACCATATAGTGGAAATATAAAAATAGGAAACGATTTAAAAATATCATATGTATCACAAAGTACAGAACATTTAAAAGGAAATTTAAAAGAATTCGGAAGGAAAAATCAGATTGATGAAAGTATTTTTAAAGCAATGCTATCGAAAATGGGGTTTTCCAAAATAGAATTTGAAAAAGACATTGCACAAATGAGTGAAGGGCAGAAGAAAAAAGTATTAATTGCAAAAAGCATTTCCGAGAGGGCACACATTTATGTATGGGATGAACCATTAAATTATATTGATATTTTAACTAGAATTCAAATAGAAGAAGCCATTTTAACGTTTAAACCAACCATCATTTTTGTAGAACATGATGAAGCATTTATAAAAAAGGTAGCAACAAAGGTAATTTTACTAGAGAAAGAAGTAGAAGACTTACAGAGATAAAGAATTGAAAAAAGAGTACAGGATAAACAAAAATAGCTATTTAGATTTTTTTCTAAATAGCTATTGACATAGGAATTAGAAAATAGTATAATCTATTTAGATATATATCGAAATACTAATAAAGAGGTGATTCACTTGGGAATGTCAGAAACATTGAAAGCCATTAGTGATCCTGTAAGAAGAGAGATACTAGAAGTACTAAAAAACGGTAGAAAAACGGCAGGAGAAATTGCAAGTTGTTTTCATTTAACAGGAGCAACTGTATCATATCATTTATCAAACTTAAAAAAAGCAAATCTAATAACCGAAACAAAACAGAAGAATTTTATCTTTTATGAGTTAAATAGTTCTGTGTTTGAAGATGTTTTGGTTTGGATTTATAAGTTAGGAGGAAATAAGAATGGAAAAGAAAAATAGAAGATTATTCATATTGAGTGTTATGGTATGTTTATTACCAATGGTATTAGGGATTGTTTGTTATGACAAACTACCAGAACAAATGCCAATTCATTTTACAATAAACGATATACCAGATAATTATGTACCAAAGAATTTTGCATTATTTGGTTTACCAGCAATCATGGCAGTTGTGCAAGCCATTTGCATTTTATTTACAACCAAAGCAAATAAACTAAAAAATAAAGAAGAACCTAGAATTATAAAAATAATGGAATGGTTTATTCCAATAATGACAGTAGTATTTTATAGTATTATGATAAGAGTTGCTTTAGGAAATAATGTATATGTTGGAAAAAGTGTATGCCTTATTTTAGGAATTTTATTGATGGTAATTGGAAATTATACTCCTAAAATGAGTTATGAAGTTGGAGAGAAAATGTTTCATCCAACTCCTAAAAGTGAACAATCCTTTCGCAAAATGACCAGAATTACAGGATATTCTTTTATTGGAATAGGAATTGTTTTCTTAATTATCATGTTATGGGTGTAGAATAGAAAAGTAAGAATACAAGAAAGATTAGCTGTAAAAGTTAAATCTTTCTTTTTTTGTTATAATATGATATAAATAAAAGAAAAGGAAGGACTACTAAAATGGAACAAATCAATAAAAAAGAATTAAGTAAGTTATTTATTGAAATAAAAGGTAATAATAGAGTAGCTTTTGAAAGATTGTATAGTAATTACCATCAATTAGTATATGGTATTGCCTTTAGCATTGTAAAAAACAAGCAAGATGCCGAAGATCTAGTTCAAACCGTATTTGCTAAAATATACACTATGGAAAAAAGTAAATTACCTACGAAAAATGAAGCAAGTTGGTTGTATTCGATAACAAAAAATGAAACCATTAATTTTTTGAAAAAAAGCAGGTATAATATCAGTTTAGAAGATATTTATGAAATAGAAGATAATAATGATGAAATTAATCGTATCATTGATAAGGAAAGTTATGATAAACGAATACGAGGTCTTAGTAATAAAGAAAAGGAAATCATTTCGTTAAAAGTATTGGCGAATTTGTCTTTTGATGAAATAGGGAAAATGTTAGAAATTCCGACAGGAACCGTAAAATGGAAATATTATAAATCCTTGCATACATTAGAAATATTACTAAGTAATTTAGGAATGTTTATGATAACGGCAATATTAAGTGTTATTAGCTTTAAAAATAAACCAAAAGCAGTGTTACCAATAGAACCAGAAACGAATATCATAGAAAATGATAGAGAAGATGTAAGCCAAACACCACCAAAAGAAGAAACCCAAAAACAAGAAAATGTAATTGTAGAAGAGAATTCTAAAACACAAGAAAGTATAATCTACACACCAACCAGTCATTCACATCCGTATCTAGGAGTAAGTTTTATGGGAATATCAATTATATTTTTAATGATAACTGTCATTTTTTTCATTATTTTTACAAAACACCAACTAAAAGCAAGAAAAAAATTGTCTAAATAATAGAAAGGAAAAAGGTGAGGTTATGAAAAAGAAAATAATTTTGATAATAGGAATAATGGTATTATTACTGGTATTATTTTGTTCAATTCAAATATTTAATAATACGAAAAAACCAGCAGAGGATAATGGAATCATAAAAGGCAAGGAAGAAAATAATACGAATATACCTAGTAAAGAAAGTTTTGTTGCCACGGTATTAGAAGAAACTACTACCTATATGATAGTAGAACCAAATGAAGATGAACAAGAACGAAAGTCATCCGATAAAATTGTAATTAATTATGGAACAGAACATATCGACTATTTATTTGGCATTGGAAGAAAAGTAATTATTAACTATACAGGTTATATAAAGGAAACTTATCCTGCACAAATAGACACAGACGATATTTTAATAAATGGATATGAAGAATTTGAATTAACTGTAAAAAATGCTAGTAATCAGAATAAAACAAAAATAGCAAGTAACCAAGAATTAGACCCATATAGTACCGATTGTGACTTATATTACTATGGACTAGAAGAAGTAAATATTACCATAGATAACAAGACAATCCCATTAGAAGAAGCGCTAAAAACTGGAAAAATGACATTAGATGGATTAATTATAAAAGCGAATAAAGACATTCCAAATCCAGAAATTTATAAAGATGGTGGTAGTATGGAATATCACTACGACAACTATACCATTATAAAAATGCATAAACTAGATGGAAATAGGGATGTATATATTGGAACAAAAGATATGACAATGAGAAGTATCCAAAAATGAAAAAAATATTGAAAATTCATTTCGATTATGCTATTATATTTGAAAGTATGGAAGACATTACAATAATTGTCTAACTCCAAACAACCATTGTAGAAGAACTGATACAAGATAAATGTGTTATTAATAGAAAGTAAATCATAGATAGAGGAAAAAGATGAATATTTTAAAACCACAAAATATTGAAATAAAAGAGTTAAGCAATCAATATTTAGCAAGAATAAGAGAAAGTGAAAAGATAGAATATGGTAATTTTGAAAATGAAGAAGTCAATCATATAAATTTATATGAAAATGAATTTGAACATTGCAAATTTGATCATGTTAGTATGCAAGAGGGAGTATGCGAAAAGATTACATTTCGAGATGTATTGTTTAAACAATGTAATTTTTCAAATACACAATGGAAAGAATGTACCTTTATTCGATGTGAGTTTTATAGTTGTAAAGTATCTGGGTGTGATTTTACTCAAAACAGGTTATATCATGTTGCATTTTTAGAAACCAATGCAAGTTATATTAACCTATCAGAAGCAAGTATAGAAAATGTCTTATTTCAAAATACAATATTAAAAAATAGTTATTTTCAAGAAACTAAAATAAAGAATATTTACTTTAATGAGGCAGATTTAACACAAACGCAATTTTTTAAAACCAGTTTAAAAGGAATTGATTTATCAACTAGTAAAATAGAAGGAATTGCTATTTCAATACAAGATATAAAAGGAGCAATAATAGACCAATTCCAGGCGATTGATTTATTATATTTAATAGGTGTAAAGCTAAAATGAAATTGAAGGTATGTATATTATTTTTAAGTGATATTCTAAAAGAATAAAAAATTGAGGAGGTAATATGATGGGGAAAAAAGTTTACGAAATAAAAGAAGATGAGCAATTATTTGCAGAAAAGGTAACAGGAGATTGTTGGAAAATGCCTAATACCAGTATTAATCGACAGGTTTCAGGAAAATATTACTTTACGGATAAAAGAATCGCCTTTTTAGCATCGGGTTTGATTGGAACAGAAAGTGTAAGTTGGGAAATTGAAATGAAAGACATTGACCATGTAAAAACTTGCCTAACACCACCTTTTTTTCCATTCGGTATTTTAATTAAAATGAAAAATGGCGATAAGTATAAATTATCTATTTTTAAAAGAAAAAAATATTTTGATTGGATATGTGAACATATGGCATGAGAATAATATAACATATCATTTACAAAATATATTTAAAACAGAACAAGGAGAAAATGTCGATATTGAATTAGTGAATGCTATTGCATTTGATTCATATACTCATGGTTATTATGAAGTTATACAATGAGTTGGTAATGCTTTTAAAGATGTTTTACAACTAAAAAATAATAGTACAAATTTTAGGACAGATAGTACCAAATATCCGTCTTTTGTATTATAATTATCTCGAGAAATTACAATATATAGGGCAGGTAATTAAGTTGAAAATTACTTGCCTTTTATGATATAATCCAAACACAAAATAGTAATTTATCGAGGAGGTATATGTATGAAAAAAAATATTATTGTAATTTGTGTTATATTAGTAATCATATTACTTGGGATAATGTTATTTAATGCAAGAAAAGAAATAGATGATACTATAACAGATGAAACTGAATTTTCACATTCAACTATATATGATGAAGGTGGAAATTTGATATATGATGCATCTAAATCAAAAGAAATTGAAGAAATTATTGAAAATACAACTATTCAAGGTATAGTGGAATTAAATCATAATGGATATATTTATATATTTAATGGGCAACATTTTGGAGAATATGGGCTTGAAATGAAAGAATATACTAGAGCTAATATCAATGATAAAAAACAAGAATGTATAGATTATTACACATTAGAAAAATATGATACAAGTTATATTCAAGAGGGAGATATAATAATTTGTACTGGAGATTTAATAAAATACAAATATACTATGGGAGATAATGATTTGGATACAAAAGAAAATGATATAATGGTATTAAAGAAAGATGATTTCAATACGATGCGACAAAAAGTTTTGGAGAGTGAAAATCCAGTAATAACTGTGGAAGATGTTTTTATTTTCGATAAAAAGGATGATGTAACACCAGCAGTAGAATCGCATTTGTATTTAAAATATGATATTGAAGATAATACAAATCCAGATATAGTGCATCACTTTCCATTTGGAGAAAAAGTTTATGTGACAGATGCAACAGAAATTAAAGGAAATTTACAAAAAGGTAAAAAAGTAAAAGTAGAATATGATTATAGTGATGAAGAAAGTAATAATGCTAAATATGCAGATGAAAGGGTAAAATTAAAGTCAATAGAAGTTATTGAGAAATAACACTATAAAGGTGTGATAAGTAATGAAAAGATTAAATTATATATTAGTAATAATTGCTATAATAAGTGTTATATGTGCTATTTCACTTTTCAACAAAGAGGGATATGCAATAAATATAAGTTCTAAAAATAAAGAGTTAATCAAAGAAACATTAAATGGAGAAATAGATAATACTGATAATATTACTAAAATTATATTAGGGCAAGGCTGGAACTCTGGTAAATTAACAATTTATCACTCTTTCGGAAAAAAAGAAACTTTGTATATTACAGAGGGAATGTTTAAATTAGGAGAATTAGAAAAATATATTAAGGAAAATGGTCATAATTTAGATGATATAGGCTTTGTTTTAATAGGGATTTCTAGCTTAATTACATTATATTTATTAGGTTACAAATATATCAATAAAAATAAAGCCAAAAGATAAATTACAATAAATCGCTAGGAATGGAGAGATAAAAAATGAACTTTAAAGAATATGGAGATAACAGTAAAGATACAATAATGCTATTACATGGTGGTGGTCTTTCTTGGTGGAATTATAGAGAAGAAG
>JAAWJM010000004.1 GCA_022796855.1 Clostridia bacterium
AGTCATATTGTTTTCTCTCACTATTGTGAGTTAATGTTAGTGCTAATATAAACAACACATATGTTATTATTTGTAAAATCACTACTATGTACATTTCCTTTCATCTCCTTTCTACCTCATAATTCCACAAAGTATTATGCCTGTCCAACATAAGACAAAGCCTATTACTTCTAATGTATCTATTATGCCTTGTCTGTATATTCGTTTTTCTTGTTTTGTTGTCATTTGTTTTCACCTACCTTTATTTTTCTTTTACTTTCGCAATAATTTCTACATTAGGAGCATGTATTTCTGCCTCTATTTCTGCAAAAGTTTGAAAAAATGCTTTTGCATGTTCTAATGTAAATTTGGTTTTATCTTCATTTTCCATACCCCACCTCTCCTATATGCTTATTCATACTGCTTGTTTGATTTTCGCTAAACTTTAAAGGTTCCATAGTGCTTGTACTATGATTGCATTGATTGTTAAGCCTTTTTGTTTTACTATTTGTTCTAGCTTTTCTTTTAATTCTAATGGCATTCTGACTTGCATTGATACTTTCTCCATTTAGTATCACCTCTCATTCTGCTATCATTTTAATACAAAGTTTTTTAGTTTCTAAAACGTAGTTTTTATTTGTCAAGAGTTTCCTTGAAAATATTTTCGTATAGTTTTCTTAACTTTTAGTTTAAAAAAATTTCTTTTACATCATCGCCTGTTAAGTTTAATTCATTTACTATGTTCTTTATATCATTTTGAGAAAATTTGATTTTATTGTTGATTTTTTGGCTTAAAGCTGGTTTAGACAGGCTTATTTTTTTTGCCAATGATGTTATAGTGTGTCCATTTTCCATTATTTTGGCTTTCAATTTTAACGTATTAGTCATTTTTTTTCCTCCTTTCATTTTGTATAGTTTTCTTAACATGTCGTTATAATATCAGTATTAAAATTAAATGTCAATACTTTTTTAAAAAAAGTTAAGAAAAATTTACTTTATACATAATTCAATCAAAAAAAGGTTGACTTTTCTTAACTTTCACGATATAATTCATTATACTGGAGGTAAAAATAATGATAGCAAAAGAAAGTTTTAAAAATAGGTTGAATAAAGCTATGCAAATACGAAACATTAAAGCTGTTGAATTGGTAGAAAAAACAAACATATCCAAAGCCAATATTAGTTGTTATATGTCTGGCAAATATGAAGCTAAAGCTGATGGAGTTAAATTGTTAGCAGATGCATTAAATATTAACCCAGTTTGGCTCATGGGATATGATGTTCCTATGGATACAGATGAAAAAATAGATGAATTAGGCAATCCTGTTGTAACCATTCCTATTCTCGGTGTGGTAAAAGCGGGCTATGATTATTTGGCACAAGAAAATTGGATTGGAAATGTGGACGTAGACAAGAAACTAGCTGATGGCAATGAATTATTTGCGTTAAAGGTAAAGGGTGATAGCATGTTCCCTGTTCTTGTTGAGGACGACATTGTAATTATTAAAAAGCAAGATGATTTTGAAACTGGAGATATTGTAGTTGCTATTGTAAATAGTGATGAAGCTACTATAAAAAAAGGTAAAAAAACTTCTAATGGTATTTTGTTGCAACCTTTAAATACTAGCTATGACCCGCTTATTTTTACATATGATGAAATGAAAACTATTCCTGTATCTATTGTTGGAATAGTTAAACAACTAAAACGAGAATTTTAAGGAGTATTGTATGAATGATGTTACAAAAACTGTAGAAGAAGTAGCATTATATGTTAGAGTTTCTACAGAGGAACAAGCTCTTAATGGTGATAGTTTAAGAACTCAAAGAGAGGAATTAACCAAATATGCCTTAAATAATGGATTTCATATCTTTGGTATCTATGAAGATGATGGTTACTCTGCTACAAACTTAAAACGTCCTGCTCTTGAAAAACTTTTACAAGATGTTCAACAAAACAAAATAAACAGAATATTAATAACGAAACTTGACAGACTTTCACGTGGCGTTCGAAATTATTATAAGATATTAGATATATTAGACGACCATGAAGTTTATTGGCAAACCATTTTTGAGAAATACGACAGTTCTACTGCTAACGGAAGATTACATATCAATATTATGCTTTCTGTTGCTGAGAACGAATCTGCTCAAACTGGAGAACGTATTAGAAGTGTTTTTAAAACAAAAATTAAAAACAAAGAATTAATAAGTGGTAAAATTCCTGTTGGTTTAAAAAGGCAAGAAAAAAAGCTTGTAATTGATGAAGACAAAAAACAAATCGTTATAGAAGCGTTTAATATTCATAAAGAAACTACTAGTGTATATCAAACATTTCAAAGTTTAAACTTAAAATATCCGGAATTAAATTTAAATTATATGCGAGTATATAGACTTTTAACAAATAAGTTGTATATAGGGATTAAAGAAACTAAGTATGGAAATATTGAAGATTTTTGCCCTGCTATCATAGATAGAACCGCTTTTGAAAATACACAAAGACTACTTAAAAAGAATGCTCGAAAGAAAAGTGCGAATAATTCTGGTGGCTATATTTTTCAAGGCTTATTAAGATGTGCTGAATGTGGTTATATTTTAGGTGGCAAATTCTACTCTAAAAATATAGAAAGTTCTAAATATTATTATATTTGTAAGCGACATCATTTATCATTAAAATGTTCATGTGCTACCAATTTTAATGAGTTGAAAATAGAAGAAAAACTTTTACAGGAAATTAAGCCTCAGCTAGATAAATATATTTCTGACTATGACTATAAAGAAAAAAACTTTAAAAAGATGGATATGACAAAAGAAATTAGTTCAGTAGAAAATAAATTAGCAAAACTAAAAGATTTATATGTTAGAGATTTAATAAGGATTGAAGATTATGAGAAAGATTATAGAGAATATTTACAACAATTAACAGAGCTACACGAACAACAGAAAAAAATAGAAATCAATATACCAGACAATAACTTAAAGGCACTAAAATCGTTTTTAAGCAATGATTTTATTTCAGAATATAATAACTTCTCTAGAATACAAAAAAGAAGAATATGGCTATCTATTATTGACCACGTTAATATCGACAAAGACTATAATATGAAGATATTTTTTATTTAATACATTTTTGGTACTTTTTCACTTGAACATGTGATAATAGAAATGTTATTTATGGTGTTATTCGTGACTGCTACAAAGAGCCAGTATGTGACGCAGTTGTAAAATTAGTTGAAATTGTATGTGAATGTGGCAAAGAAGAAAGACGTCCTGTTTCTCATACGTTTACCGATGAAGAAGGCGAATTCGTATTCGGACCACTTTGCCCAGACAAGAAATATGAAATTAATTTCTGGGTAGATCAAGTAAAACATGTCAAAATGTGTGCTAGAGCTAGTCGCGAAGGCAAATGCTTAAAAGGTGTCAAAATGGACAAATGTGATTGCTATCTTGGTGGTAAACCAGAATGCAAACCAGAGCACAAACCAGAATGTAAATGCGACAGAGATTGTGATTGCAAATAATTCACGTGCTATGACAAAAAGGGAAAACAATATACCGTTTTCCCTTTTGTCTTTGCTCATTTTTCATTCTCTTCATTCATATGAATTTCTAAGAGTTCCTCATTCTCACCAAACTTAAAATCATATATGTCCATATCGGTTCCTTGCGAATAACCAAACAGACTGCTTAGATTCTCCTTTCGGTGATTTCTAAGATAAAATGAGTTGTGTATGATGCCTTTTACCATTTGATGCCTCCTTTTTTATGCATTCACTATTATGTGATGTATGTATTATATCATAATTATCTCTTATGGTCAGTAAAATTTGCTAAAAATGGGAATCGGTTAAATGATTCCCATTTTTTTAATAAATTGTTTTCCTTTTTTCATCATTTTATTTTTCTTCATGCTGTTTTTTTCATTGTATAACATAACAACTCCTGCTGATAGCAAAGTTCCCATAACCATACCTTTTACAAATTTCATATTATCTTCCTCCTTTATACTTTTTTCTTGATATTGTTATTATGTCTTTTTTTCTCATATCTATACTTTTTTGTTATGGAATATATTTCCCATATTGCAATTAGCCCTAAAAAAACGCCAAATCCCTTTTTTAAATAAGTAACATTTAACTTGGTTGCAATCATCGCTCCTAGAATAGCTCCTCCTATTCCGGAAATAGCAATGGGAATTCCGTATTTTAAAATCGATGTATTTTTGTTTGATATTCGTTATAATAGCAACAATCGAAGTGGGAATAAAAAATACTAAATTGGTAGCTTGTGCAATGTGTTGTTCAACTCCCATAAACATCGAAAGGCATAAGATTAAAATGGTTCCTCCTCCCATGCCCATACCACTTACAAAACCTGACACAATTCCTACTAGTACTTCTTCCATCATTTCCTCCTTTTTTTAAGTAACAATCATTCTAATAGATACATAGATAAGAAAAATAGTAAAGGATATTTTCAAGTATCTTTCTGGTATCTTTTTTAAATAGTTTGACCCTAAAAATCCTCCTATCATGCCACCAATTGCACATAAAATTCCTATTTTCCAATCAATATAATCATTTTGATAATAAAAAATGCCACTTGTAATTACCATAGGTAAAATAACAAAAAGAGATGTGGCTCTTGCTTTTCCCTCTTCTAACCCAAGCATATATACAAGTGCTGGTACTACAATCATGCCACCACCTGTCGCAAATAAACCACTTACAACGCCTGCTATAAAACCAATTATTATTTTTTTTATCATTCTTTACATCCTTTTATCATATTCTATTTTATTATGCCTATTTCTTCCTTTTTTATACTTTTTCAAAGTAGTTACTTTTATCTTACTTTTAATTACCTTAATCGTGATTTTGTTTCCATTTTATGCCATTTTTCGTCATAAAGTGATAAAATACGTTTATACTATTTATTAATGTTGGGAAAGGAATTTGAATTATGATAAAAGTAAAACTTTCAGATTTATTAGGAAAACATAAGATGACACAAAAAGCTTTAGCAGATCTTGCTAATATTCGTCCTGCTACTGTTTCTCAAATGTATTACGAAGAAACCAAGAGAATTGATGTAAGGCATTTAAGTAATATTTGTAAAGTTTTCAACTGTGAAATTTCTGATTTACTCGAATATATACCAGATGAAGAAGAGTAAAGAGTGCAAGACATGCACTCTTTACTCTTCTTTAAACCGTATCATCTTTTATATAATATTTAGTTCCTAACATTTTATCTGGTAAGTATTGCTGTTCGACAACATGCCCTGGATAATCGTGTGGATATTTGTAGCCATCTCCATAACCAAACTGTTCCATCCCTTCGGCTGGTGCATTTCGAATATGCATTGGAATTTCTCCTGTATCTTTGTTTGCAACATCTTCTAACGCTTTGTTTATGGCAAGATAGCTTGCATTTGATTTTTTAGAAGTTGCTAAATATACTGCTACTTCACTCAAAATAATTCTTGCTTCTGGCATACCTACCATCGTAACTGCTTGCATAGCTGATGTAGCAAGTACCAGAGCATTAGGATTTGCCATTCCTACATCTTCTGCTGCCAAAATTACCATTCTTCTTGCTAAAAATACAGGATCTTCTCCTCCATTTAATGCTCTTGCTAAATAAAAAACTGCTGCATCTGGATCGCTTCCTCTCATAGACTTAATAAATGCACTTATATTATCATAATGACTATCTCCATTTTTATCAAAAATGGCTTTTCTTTTTCGGATACAATCTTTTGCAATCTCATTGGTAATATGAACATAACCATCACTCTCTACTTTTGTTGTTAAAACTGCTACTTCTAATCCGTTTAATGCGGTTCGTACATCTCCACTTGATACTTCCGCAATTTTTTGTAAGGTTTCATCTTCTACTTTTACCTGAAAACTTTTTAACCCATCTTCCCTTTCTAGTGACATTTTTAATACTTTAAAAATATCCTCTGTGGTAAGTGGTTCTAGCTTAAATATCATCGACCTTGAAATAAGTGCCTTGTTTACTTCAAAATATGGGTTTTCTGTGGTTGCTCCAATTAAGATTACTGTCCCATCTTCTACAAAAGGAAGAAGTGCATCTTGTTGTAGTTTATTAAAACGGTGAATTTCATCAATAAACAAAATACATTTTCCACTTGGGTTTAGAAATACATTTTTTGCTTCTTCTACCGCTTTTTTAATTTCGCTAACCCCTGAGGTAACAGCATTAATTTTGGTAAATTTGTATTTCGTAGTTTCACTAATTACTCGTGCAAGCGACGTTTTTCCGGCATCCCGGTGGACCCCATAAAATAATGCTAGATAAACGGTCTGCCTGAATGGTTCGATATAAAATTTTATCTTTTCCTAATATATGTGCTTGTCCTACATATTCGTCTAAGTTTTTGGGCCTCATACGATAGGCTAGTGGCTGTGATAAATCCATCGTTCCTCTCATTCCTTTCTAAAAGTCTCCCATTAGAATAAACACTTTCTATATTCTAAAAATTATTAAAGCTTTCCGTATTCATCTTCTATTTTGCTAAATTTGCTAAGCCTTTTCTTATCATATCCTCTAAGGATAAGCTCCCCGTATCTAATTTTTCAAATACTTTTTCGATTTCTTTTCGGTTATAACCTAATACTTGTAAAGCAGAAATTGCTTCTTGTAATTTGTTATCCTCTACCATGGCTTCCTTCATTTGTACAGAAGGTTCTTGTTCTTTTGCTTCCATGGTTTTTATTTTATCTTTTAATTCTAGTATAATTCTAGCAGCCGATTTTGCTCCTATTCCCGGAATTTTTACTAGTTTTGATGTATCGCTTGTAATAACAGCAAATGCAAAACTAGATGGTGTAATATTGGATAACATGGTAATTGCTGATTTTGCTCCTATTCCACTTACTCCTAGTAATAATTCAAACATTTTTAACTCTTCATTTGATAAGAAGCCATAAATACTAATGTCATCTTCACGTACACGATAATGGGTATGTACTTTTACCACATCTCCTATGTTTCCTATGTTTTCAATGGAGGTTTCACTCATAAATACTTTGTAGCCTAATCCTCCGAACATCAATCACAACATAGTTATCAAACTTCATTTCTAAACTTCCTTTAATATATGCAAGCATTTTTCTCCTCCTAATTTCCAAACAAATTTTCTTTCGTTATTGTATAATAAGTTATTCATTTTTGCAAGTAGTCTTGCAAAATTTCTATATTTTTTTGCTAATCGTTCCGACTATGACTTGTATCGTCTGCTTTGATATCGAAAAACTATTTATTTTTCAAATTGTGCATTTCTGTGGTATAATAGAATCAATTTGAGAAATCATATTAGAGGAGATTTGGAAGTCATGAAAAATTATTATGAAATATTAGAAGTTGATATTCATGCTTCTTCTGAGGTAATTGATAAAGCATTTAAGGTACTTGCTAAGAAATACCATCCAGATACCCAAAAAGATAGTAAAAAGGAATGGGCAGAAGAGCAGTTTAAAATGTTAAATGAAGCCTATGAAGTGTTATCGGATGAAACAAAACGAGAAGAATATACAAAGGAATTAGAATTTGATAGGGATAATAGGTTAAATGCTTTAATGCTAAAAAATACCGATTTAGAGCTTCAAATTGAGGATTTAAAGGCTGAATTAGAAGCTGTTAGAAATTCTACTAGTACCTATCAAACACCACCTACAACTTATACCGAAGCTACCTATGTCCCGCCAAAACAACCTATGTATGAACCGGAAATTCCATCGTATTCGTATAGGAAAACTTACACTGAACAACCTGTTTATTATGAAACGGATTATCATCCTATAAAAAGTAAGTTAAAAAGTTTCATTGCTCTTTTAGGAACCATTTTTGTTTTAATATTAACTTTTTTTCTACTTTGGAAAATTCCGTATACACATGACTTACTTGTTAAGTTTTACGAGGAAAATTCGGTTATTCAATCCATTGTAAATTTATTCTATCAGTAAAACTTTATATATGTGTTTCTGGTTAATTTATACCTCTAAATGCTATATTCTATCCTAAGAAAGGATGGATGAATATGGCATTAGATTATAAGTTAATCGGTTCAAGATTAAAACAAGCCAGACAAAAGAAAAAATTAACCCAAGAAAATTTAGCAGAAATGTTGGATGTTTCCATTGCATTTTTAAGTCGTGTAGAATGTGGAAGTCTAGATATTAGTTTAAAGAGATTATCTCAAATATGTGAGATATTAGGCGTAACCGAAGGTGCAATTTTAAATGGCACTTCTACTACATCTCATAATTACTTAAATGAGGACTTTGTTTCTTTACTTAAAAATTGTCCACCAGAAAAAGTAAAGCTAATTTATAAGCTTGCCAAAGCTGTTGTGGAGGAATAAGACCAAAATAATAAAAAGAACTGACTATAATACACACTTTATATCAGTTCTTTTTATCTTATTTTCTTTTTTCTTCTAACTTTATTCCCTTCATCTCGATAATATGAAATTCACCATTATTATAATCTAATATCGTAGTAGCTACATCTTCAATTCCTTCTATTTTTCTATCTATGTTTAATATATTTTTAAAGATACTTCTATGTACACCACCATGTGTTACGATTGCAATTGTGTCTAATTCTTTCGCATCTTCAATAATAAAATTAAGTGCTTTTTTTACTCTATTATCAAATTCTTTAACATCTTCTCCTCCCAAAAATGTTTTTCCAAAATAGTATCCTGTATTTTTATATTCTTCTTTTTCAAATATATAAGAGAATATATCTTTCGCAAGTTTTCTATTTACTCCGGATAAAACACCATAAGAATTTAGTTCTCTTATGTCTTCAACAACTTTTATATTCACTTTCATATTTTCATTAAGTATTTCTGCTGTTTGATAAGCTCTCTTATATGGACTTGTATATATTCTTTCTATTCCATAATTTCCTATTCTTTCCCTACATTCTTTAACTTTACTTCTTCCATTTTCAGTTAAATCAAAATCGGCAATTCCTCCATAGCAATCTTCTATATCGTCAATCGACTCACTATGTCTTATTAAATAAATTCTCATTTCTTAATCACTCACTTTCCTATATCTTTATAATCCTCTCCCAAGGTAAGTCGTCTTTTCCAAAATGACCGTAGTTTGTTGTTTTCGTGTAGATTGGGTTTCGTAAACCTAAATATTCAATAATGCCTCTTGGGGTTAATTCAAAACGGTTGTAGATTAGTTTTACGATTTGGTCTTCTGGAATGGTAGAAGTTCCAAAGGTGTCTACATAGATTGATACTGGCTTTGCTACTCCTATGGCATAGGAGAACTGAATTTCACATTTAGAAGCATAACCATTTGCGACGATATTTTTGGCGATAAATCTTGCCATGTAGGCAGCTGAGCGGTCTACTTTTGTTGGATCTTTTCCTGAAAAAGCTCCTCCTCCATGTCTACTATATCCTCCATAGGTATCTACAATAATCTTTCTTCCTGTTAAGCCACTATCTCCTAGTGGTCCTCCTATAACAAACCTTCCTGTTGGATTGATATAATATTTTGTTTGTTCATCTAGTAACTCTTTTGGAATCACTTTTTTGATAACATATTCTATCATATCTTTTCTTAAGGTTTCTAGTTCAACATCTTGTGTATGTTGGGTCGATACCACTACAGTATCCACTCGTACTGGCTTGTCCCCTTTATATTCTATTGTTACTTGTGTTTTTCCATCTGGACGTAAATATGGCACAATCTTTCTTTTTCTTACTTCTGTTAATCGCTTTGATAGTTTATGTGCTAAATCAATAGGAAGTGGCATATATGCTTTGGTCTCACTACAGGCAAAACCAAACATAATCCCTTGGTCTCCTGCTCCTTCAGAGGTAACATTAGAACCTTGTTTTTCCTCAAAAGAAGTATCTACTCCCATAGCAATATCTGGCGACTGTTTGCTCATATTGATGTGTATCTTACAAGTTTGATAATCCATATCGAAGTCTTGATTATCATATCCAATCTCTTTTATGGCATTTCTTGCAATTTCTTCTATATTAATATTGGCTTTTGAAGTGATTTCTCCTGTAATAACAACTTCTCCTTTACCTGCTACGGTTTCACAGGCTACTCTAGAATATGGATCTTTGGCTAAACAGGCATCTAATACACTATCTGATATATAATCACATAATTTGTCTGGATGTCCTTCGGTTACACTTTCACTGGTAAATAATTTTCTCATTTCTTGCTTCCCTCATTTCTTAGTTTGTTAGAATATTTTTTCATTTGGGTTGCATGATATGCAACCCCTACTGGCACATTTTCACGTAACAAAAAACCTTTGCACGGGCAAAGGTTTTTTGTTATATTTCATTTTTTTACAAATAAAATCATCATTCAAAGCCTTCCCCGCCTTGTCGGTATTAGCACCTTACTAAACCTAAGGTTGCTGTGGAGTCTTTGAGCCGAATCTCTCGTCCACTCTGGATAATTATTTCATTTTTAAATTAATTCTAAAATGGCCATTGGAGCATTGTCTCCTTTACGTGGTCCAATTTTAACAATTCTTGTATATCCACCAACATTATTTGTGTATTTTGATGCAATTTCCCCAAATAATTTCCCTGGTAAATCTACATTTTTTCCATCTTCATCTTTTACTTTGTTTACCATTTTCATGATTTTCTTTCTTGCATTTAAACGAGATGGCATATCTTTTTGTCTTGAAACTGTTTTTTCTTCTTTTACTACTTTTAAATATTCTTTTCCATTCTTGCTTGTTACCTTTTCGGTTTCTTTATTTCCTTTTGCATCTAATTTTGCTGTAATTACTTTTGCATCTACTGTTTCAAAATTATCTTTTTCTTTGATTGCAAGTGCTACTAAACTATCCACAATTGCTTTTACTTCTTTTGCTCTAGTCTCAGTAGTTACAATTTTTCCATGAAGGATAACATCTGTGGTTAAAACACGAAGCATTGCTAATCTTTGATCGGTTGGTTTTCCCAATTTTCTATTTCTTGCCACTTTCTTTTTTCACCTCTTTATAAAATCTTTTTTTCTATTCTTCTTCTTTGGCAAAATCTAACCCTAAAGAACGTAATTTATGAGTCACTTCATCTAGTGATTTTTTACCTAGATTTCTTACTTTCATCATATCTTCTTCGGTTTTATTTGCTAAATCTTCTACGGTTGAAATACCAGCTCTTTTTAAACAGTTAAAAGAACGAACTGATAATTCTAAATCTTCAATTGACATTTCTAACACTTTTTCTTTTTTCGATTCTTCTTTTTCAACCATTACTTGTGTATTTTTGGTTGCTTCGGAAAGGTCTATAAATAATTCTAAGTGTCCTGTCATCACTTTTGCTGCTAAACTTAATGCTTCATCTGCTTTTAAACTTCCATCTGTCCAAACTTCGATAATCAATTTATCAAAATCTACCATTTGTCCTACCCTTGTATTTTCTACCGAGTAGTTTACTTTTTTTACTGGTGTAAAAATCGAATCAATTGGTAATACTGCGATATCTTGGTTTGTTTTTTTGTTTTTGGCAGCTCCATTGTATCCTCTTCCTCTTTCTACTGTCATTTCCATTTTTAAGCTTCCACCTTCGGAAACAGTTGCAATATGCAAATCTGGATTTAAGACTTCTACTGAACTATCGGTAATAATATCTGCCGCTGTTACTTCGCCTTCTCCTTTAAAATCAATACGAATGATTTTTTCGTCATTATCAAATGTTTTTAATCTTACATTTTTCAAATTTAGAATCATTTCTGGTACATCTTCTACCACATTTGGTATGGTTGAAAATTCATGTACAACTCCTTCAATCTTTACACTGGTAATTGCACTTCCTGGAAGTGATGAAAGTAGGATTCTTCTTAATGAGTTTCCTATTGTTACACCATATCCTCGTTCTAATGGTTCACAAACAAATTTTGCATAATTGCTATCCTCATTTATTTCTAAACATTCAATATTTGGCTTTTCAAATTCTATCATTTTTACCTCCCAATTACTTTAGGAACTTTGTCTGGTTCCTCACTTACTTCTATTTCGAGTATAACTCTACGATTAAGTGTTCTTGTACTGGTAAGTCGATATCTTCTCTTGCTGCAAGTCTTAATACTTTTCCACCTAATTTTTTGGCGTCTTTTTCTAGCCATCCAGGTATTGGTCTTGCAGAATTTGCCTCAGCATTTACTTTGATAATTCCTTTATCTTTTTTTGATTCTCTTACAGCTACTTCATCTCCTGCTTTTACTAAGTAGGAAGCAATGTCCACCTTTTTTCCATTTACTTCAAATAGTCCATGGTTTACAAGTTGTCTTGCTTGTGCTCTTGATGTTCCAAATCCTAAACGATAAACAATATTATCTAATCTACTTTCTAATATTTGAAGTAAGTTTTCACCAGTAATTCCTTTTTTATTAGAAGCCATTTCGAAATATTTTCTAAATTGTTTTTCTCCTACTCCATAGAATGATTTTGTTTTTTGTTTTTCTCTTAATTGTGTTCCATATTCAGAAAGTTTTGCTTTCTTTTGACCATGTTGTCCTGGTCCATAATTTCTTCTTGAAACAGAACATTTATCCGAATAACATCTATCACCTTTTAAGAAAAGTTTTTGACCTTCTCTACGGCAAACACGACATTGTTCATCTTTATATCTTGCCATTTTCTTTCTCCTTTCAATAAATTATACTCTTCTTCTTTTTGGTGGTCTACATCCATTATGTGGAATTGGTGTTACATCCTTAATTGCACTAATTTCTAGACCTGCTGTTTGAAGAGAACGAATTGCTGCTTCACGACCAGAACCTGGTCCTTTTACAAATACTTCTACTGTTTTTAATCCGTGTTCCATGGCAGCTTTTGCAGCTGTTTCAGCAGCTTCTCCAGCAGCAAATGGGGTTGATTTTTTAGAACCTTTAAATCCTAATTCTCCAGCACTTGCCCAAGAAATTACATTTCCTTGTGTATCGGTAACACTAACAATTGTATTGTTAAAACTTGAATGAATATGTGCAGCACCTTTTTCAATATTTTTTCTATTTCTTCTAGGTGTTTTCTTTGCTACAGTTTTCTTATTAGCCATTTGGTTCTATACCTCCTTATTTTTTACTTTTACTTACTAATTTTCTTGGACCTTTTCTTGTACGGGCATTGGTTTTTGTTCTTTGTCCTCTTACAGGTAGTCCTCTTCTATGACGAATTCCGCGGTAACATCCGATTTCAGTAAGTCTTTTAATATTTAAAGCTACTTCTCTTCTTAAGTCACCTTCTACTTTGTACCCTTCGTCCATAACTTTTCTAATACTGTTTACTTGTTCGTCTGTTAAATCTTTTACTCTTGTGTCTGGATTTACCTTTGCTTTTTCTAGAATTTTTCTTGAACTTGATACTCCTATACCATAAATATAAGTAAGTCCAATTTCCACTCTTTTTTCTCTAGGTAAATCGATTCCTGCTATACGAGCCATAAATTTTAGCACCTCCAAATTTATTTGTTTTCTTCTTTGTTACTATGTTTGTCTTATATTTTAAATGAAATGTACTTAAAATACTTTTGTATTTTAAGTAGTGTTTTAAAATAGTTCGACAAGAAATGTATATAAACACAAAACTATTTTTTTCAGCCGCTCATAAATAGTCTTGTGTTAATATCGAATTGTCCTTCATTTTAATTAACCTTGTCTTTGTTTGTGTTTTGGATTTTCACAAATCACTCTAATTTTTCCTTTTCTTTTGATGACTTTGCATTTTTCGCAAATTGGTTTTACTGATGGTCTAACCTTCACTTCATCCACCTCCTGTAATTTCAAATCTTTGGGTTAATGTATGCTTAAAATAGAAAAAATCTATTTTGCTCTCCATGTAATCCTTCCTCTTGATAAATCATATGGAGACAATTCTACTTTTACTTTGTCTCCTGGTAGGATTTTAATGTAGTTCATTCTCAGTTTACCAGAAATATGGGCTAATATTTGATGTCCATTTTCTAATTCTACTTTGAAATTAGTATTTGGTAATGTTTCTACAACAGTTCCCTCTACTTCAATTACATCCTCTTTTGCCAAGGCTTTTCACTCCTTAAACTTGTCATTTTTAAGTCTTTTTACACAATTAGCTTATATAGTATATAACAATTTTAAATGATTGTCAATATTTCTGGCTCTTTTTCTGTAATTAAAATTGTATTTTCATAATGTGCAGCTAAACTTCCGTCTTCCGTAATAATTGTCCAACCATCGTTTAGTTCTAAAATACCTGGTTTTCCTTGAATTACCATTGGTTCAATGGCAAGTGTCATACCAGCTTCTAATTTAATGCCCTTTCCTGCTTTTCCGTAATTAGGAATGCC
This sequence comes from Clostridia bacterium, assembly GCA_022796855.1. Lineage (GTDB taxonomy): Bacteria > Bacillota > Clostridia > TANB77 > CAG-508 > RGIG8482. The sequence goes on from JAAWJM010000004.1 coordinate 14,341, forward strand.
TGGATCTTCATGCATACTTTTTCCAATGCCATGTCCTTGAAATTCTTTTACCACACTATATCCATTTTTTTCAATAAACGTTCCAATTGCGTGGCATACATCTCCTAAACGGTTTCCAGATTTTGCATATTGTATTCCTTCAAAAAAGGCTTGTTTTGTTGTTTCTACTAAACGTTTTGCCTCATTTGATACCTGTCCTACTAAATACGTTCTTGCGGCATCTCCATGAAATCCATTTTTTCCTACTACCAAGTCGACGCTCACAATATCTCCATCTTTTATAATAACTTTACTAGATGGAATGCCATGAATCACTTCATCATTAATAGAAACACAAATAGACCCGAGGAAAATCAGGTACCCCTTTTTGATAACTTGGGTACCCTTTTTCGGCTGGAATTCCTCCATTTTGTCTTATTACTTTTTCTGCAATTTTATCGAGTTCTAAGGTTGTCATTCCTGGTTTTATTACTTTTTCGATTTCTTTATGGACTAATGCTGTTACACGGCAGGCTTCTCGCATTTGTTCAATTTCTCTTTTCGATTTAATATCAACCAATTTTCCTACCCCTTTATTTCCTTTACAATATCATTTGCAACATCATCACCTAAACGATTAATGCGTGTACTTACTTCTTCGGTTCTTAATACTCCTTTTTTCTCGTAATATTCTACAAGTGGACTGGTTTGTTCATCATAAATAGCAAGTCTTCTACGGATTGCTTCTTCACTAGTATCATCTTCTCTTTGTACTAATTCTGCACCACATTTATCGCAAATTCCTTCTACTTTTGGTGGATGCATAACAAGATTGTATGTTGCTTTACAAGCTTGGTTTGAGCACACACGTCTTGTTAAAATACGTTCAATAATTTCATCTCTTGGTGTAGTTAAATTAATCACCATATCAATTTTGTTTCCTTTTTTAGCTAACATTTCATCTAACTTTTCAGCTTGTGCAATGGTTCTTGGAAATCCATCTAAAATAACACCATTTTTAGCATCATCCTCTTCTAAACGGTTTGCAACCATTGGAACCGTAATATCATCTGGAACCAATTGTCCATTTTTAATATATTTATTTGCCTCTACACCAAGTTCTGTTTCTTCCTTAATATGTTTTCTAAAAATATCTCCTGTAGACACTTGAGGAATTCCTAATTTTTCACTTAAAATTCCAGCAACAGTTCCTTTTCCCGTACCTTGGGCACCTAGCATAATCATATTCATAATTTTCATTCTCCTTATTCTTAATTTGACTTTTTTCATAAAAGCCATATATACTATACCGCTTTTCCTAAAATTTTTCAACTGTTTTTAAGGAAGATTTTGTAATTCTTGTCACATTTCAAACTATATTTAAAATGGCTTACGAAGGCATGCAAGAAAGCCCCTTTAACAAGGGGGCTGGCAGCGTTAGCTGACTGGGGGTTCTTCTAAGAAGTTTTAAGAACCCTCCGTCAGTCCTTCGGACTGCCACCTCCCTTGTTAAAGGAGGTTTCTTGCGGATTCTTCGAAGACTTAAATAAGTTTGAGTTTGAACAATAACCAATTTTTATACTATATCTTTTTTTAATTAACAAACAATACCTCTGTTATATTTTTATACCTATCTTCCAATATTTTTCTAGTTCTTGGGCTTAACTTATTATAATCTCTTTCTAATTTTTTTCTTACATATTCTGTTCCATCTGATATCGATAAATTCATATCTTTATAGACCAATGAAAATAATGATGGTATACAATCAAAATGTGCTATTACATCGGCATCTGCCACACATTGTTCTTCTATTGTATTTCGTGGTCTATCTTTACTTCCCCTATGGTTTAATACACAATTTTTCACTTTTTCTATTCTCTCTTCTGGATAGCCTAATTTTGATAATAATTGTTCTGCAATTTCTGCTCCATAAATATGGTGCTGTTCTCTTTCCCCATATTCTGATGGCATTGCTATATCATGTAATAACGCCCCTAATTCTACAATTTCAACATCCGCTCCATATTCTGTTGCTAGTTTTACTGCATTTTCAACAACATATTTTATATGTTCATTCCAAAAATCATATCCATCTTTTGCTTTTGATTTTTCACATCTTACTAATAATTCTTGTTTTATTTTCTCTGTAATCTCACTCACACACTTGCCTCCAATCTATTTTAATCTTTTTTCGTTACATACATTTCTGTATAAATTATATCAGTACACTTAACTTTTTTCAATTAAAAATTCACATTTTCTCTTCATACAAAATTTCCTTCAATCTATCGCTAATCCATTGGTCAGTATAACCTCTACTTCTATAACCGTCGATTGCTCTATCAATTGCAATTTCTGGATTAAAAACTTCTTCAATTTGTTCACTTCCTATCCTAGCAATCCATAGTTTTAAAGGTTCCACTTTTGGACTTGACACAGATTGGATTAATCTTAACAATTCCCTTATATCAATTTTACTATTCTTCATTACATCTCATCCCCTCATAAATTTGTTACTATTTGTAGTATAAAACATATGTTTCTAATTGTCAAGAGAAAATATCTATTTTATTTTCTTTTTGTCAATCATTGCATACTTTATGTGAATGTGTTATAATTTTACTGTTGCACACAAACTTAGAAATCTCTATACAAGGAGGTCTTACCATGAAAAATTTCAGTAAGAAAGGTAACAATGTGGAACGGTGGGAACAGAAACAAAGGAGGCTCTATGATCCATGCTTAGAAAATCGCAGAAAACATTCTAGAGCTTACAAAGCCTCTAGAGGAATTCCGCTTATTTTTAGTTCTTGTCCGCACCCTATGACATGTCCGCATCGCCATACGTGTAGGTACCGTTCATGTTTTTAGTACCAAAATAAGAACCTGACCCACCGCACAGGCAAAGCCTATGGATGAGGTCTCCCAGAACCTTGTTGTTTAAATAATAAAAAAGCCTTTGCTTGGCATTGGCTTTTTTATTGTTTATTTTACAAATCATTTAATTTAAAAATCCTTTATAATGTCTCATCATTAACAATGATTCTAGTTGTTGTACAGTTTCTAGTGCTACACCTACTACGATTAGGATGGATGTTCCTCCAAATGCGATGTTTAATCCTGTAAAACGGATTAGCATTGGTAATATTGCTATTAAGCTTAGGAAAAATCCTCCAAACCATGTTATTTTGGAAATAACGCTAGTTAAATATTCGGTAGTTGGTCTTCCTGCACGAATTCCTGGGATAAATCCACCATTTTTCTTAATATTGTTTGCTACTTCCGCTGGATTGAAAGTGGCATAGGTATAGAAAAAGGTAAATCCTACTATTAATAGTAAATATACAAGTGCATTTGCTATGGTATATCCTACTGGCACATTTGAGGTTGATGTGGCAATAGAGAATTTATATACTCCTGCCCAAAATCCCGTTTGTGTCGCAATGTCTTTTATAAACATTTGTAAAATCATTGCTGGAAATGTCATAAAACTACTTGCAAAAATAACTGGCATAACACCTGCCATAGCAAGTTTTAATGGAATATGGGTATTTTGTGCCCCTACCATTTTTCTTCCTACTACTTTTTTAGCATATTGTACTGGTATCCTTCTTTCTGCTGTTTGTACAAATACAACACCAGCTACTAAAATAATCGCTCCTATAATAATACCTAGTGATATTAATAGTCCAGTAGTACTAAAAGTACCTGTTCCCAATATTAATCCCCATATGGTTGTTACAGCACTTGGCAAACCAGAAACAATACCAATAAAGATAATAATGGAAATTCCATTTCCAATTCCTCTGTTAGTAATTTGTTCTCCAAGCCACATTAAAAGTGCTGTACCTGCTACAAGTGAAAGAACAACAATAAATCCTGTTAAAAATCCTGGGTTAATGAATATTCCAGAAGATTGATAAGAAAGATATATTCCTAATCCTTCTACGATCGCAAGAACGATTGTTAAGTATTTGGTATATCGGTTCATTTTTTGTCTTCCTTCTTCTCCACCTTCTTTTGCTAAACGCTCTAAAGCTGGTATTACCATTGCCAATAATTGAATGACAATCGAAGCGGTAATATATGGGCTAATGGTCATCGCAAAAATAGAAAATCTTGAAAATGCTCCTCCGGAAATAATATTAATTAATCCACCAATTCCTTCGGTTGACCCCATTGCTTCGCTTAGTGCAAAGGTATCAACACCTGGAACGGTAATAAAACATCCTAGTCTAAAAACAATAATTAATACTAATGTATATAATAAACGTTTTCTAACTTCTTCTGTTTTTAAGGCATTCTTGATTGTTTTAAACAATTAAATCACCTCTGTCTTTCCACCAACAGCTTCAATTTTTTCTTTTGCTGCTTTTGTAAATCTCTTTGCTTTTACTGTTAATTTTTTCTCTAAATTACCAGTAGCAAGAACAACAATACCATCATTTGCTTTTGAAATAATTCCTTCTTCTATTAGGCTTTCAGCAGTTACTTCTTCTGCCTCCGACTTATTAAGCATTGTTAAGGTTACTTCTACATAGTTTTTTGCAAAAATATTGGTAAATCCTCTTTTTGGTAATCTTCTATATAATGGTGTTTGACCACCTTCAAAACCTCTTCTTACTCCTCCACCACTTCTTGCTTTTTGTCCTTTATGTCCTTTTCCAGAAGTTTTTCCAAGTCCGGAACCAATTCCACGACCTACTCTTTTTCTTGTCACTTTTCCTTGTGCTGGGCTTAAATCGTCTAATCTCATTTTGTTTTACACCTCCCTCTTACATAATATCTTCTACTTTTTTTCCTCTTTTTTTGGCAACTTGTTCGATTGTGCTCATGCTAGCTAATCCATTAAGCGTTGCATATACAACGTTTCTTGGATTGTTTGTTCCTAATACTTTTGTTCTAATGTCTTTATACCCTGCAAGTTCTAAAACTGGTCTTACACTTCCTCCAGCAATAACTCCAGTACCTTCTGCGGCAGGTTTTAACATAACATTAGCACTACCAAATTTTCCAATATATTCATGAGGAATGGTTGTTCCTACAACTGGAACGGTAATTAAGCTTTTCTTTGCATCTTCAATGGCTTTTTTAATGGCATCTGGAACTTCTGCTGCTTTACCATTTCCTACACCAACGTGTCCGTTTCCATCTCCAACAACCACAACTGCACTAAAACGAAATGTTCTACCACCTTTTACAACTTTTGCAACCCTGTTGATTGCAACAACCTTCTCTTTTAATTCTACTTGTGTTTCTTCCATGTGTTTACGTTTTCCCTCCTTTTTAATTAATTAGAACTTAAGTCCTGCTTCTCTTGCTGCTTCAGCTAATTCTTTTACGACACCATGATAGATATATCCGCCTCTATCATATACAACATTTTCTATTTTCTTTTCTAAAGCACGTTTTGCAATTAAGCTTCCAACTTCTTTAGCAGCTACTTTGTTTGCATGTTTTTCTTTTACTTCTTTATCTAATGTAGAAGCACTTACTAATGTAACTTTCGCATCATCGTCTACAATTTGTGCGTAAATGTTTGTATTACTTCTATACACACATAGTCTTGGGCAATCTGCTGTTCCGCTTATTTTTCTACGTACACGAATATGTCTTCTAGTTCTTTCTTGTTTTCTGTCTGTCTTTTTTACCATGCTAGCCTCCTCCTTCTTCTAAACTCTATTTTATAACCTTAATTTCTATTTCTTACCTGCTTTACCTTCTTTACGACGGATAACTTCTTCAGCATATTTGATACCTTTTCCACGATATACCTCAGGTGGTCTTTTGGTTCTAATAACTGCTGCTGTTTGACCAACTAATTCTTTATCAATTCCTTTTACAATAATGGTATTTGGGTTTGGTACATCAAATGTAATTCCTGCTGGTGCTTCCATTTCTACTGGATGAGAATATCCTAAATTCAGTACTAATTTGGTTCCTTGTTTCTGTGCTCTATAACCAACACCATTAATTTGTAACTCTCTTTGATATTCTTCCTTTACACCATGAATCATGTTATTAATTAATGTTCTTGTTAAACCATGTAAACTTCTATTTTCTGGTTCATCATCTGGTCTTGTTACAGTAATCACACCATTTTCCAAACTTACTTTCATGTTACTATGTATTTCTCTTTCTAAGGTTCCTTTTGGCCCCTTTACAGAAATATTTTGACCATTAATTTTAACTTCTACGTCAGCTGGAACGGTAATTGGACTGTTTCCTATTCTTGACATTTTTCATTTCACCTCTTTAACTTGAAATTTAATATTTTATGTTAAAAATTAGATTTTTTAAACTTCTATTTCTAACCTCTAACTTTTATTTTCTAGCCTACCATACATAAGCTAATACTTCTCCACCGATACCTTGTTCTCTTGCTTTTTTATCTGTCATAATTCCTTTTGAAGTGGAAATTAAAGCAATTCCTAAACCGTTTAATACACGTGGTAGTTCTTCATTTGATGCATATACTCTTAATCCTGGTTTACTGATTCTTTTTAAACCTGCAATGACACGACTACCTTTTTCGTCATATTTAATTGTGATACGAATAATTCCTTGATTTTCATTTTCAATTACTTCAAATGCTTTAATATATCCTTCTTCAAATAGAATTTCAGCAATTGCTTTTTTCATATTAGAAGCTGGTATATCTACTGTCTTGTGTTTTGAAGTATTGGCATTTCTAATTCTTGTTAACATATCTGCAATTGGATCTGTAATATTCACTTATTTTACCTCCTTTAATTCATTTTATCTCGTTTTAAATTAAAGTTTATTTTTTAATATCTATCCTCTAATTTCTAACTTCCTTTTACCAACTTGCTTTTTTTACACCTGGAATTTCGCCTTCATGTGCTAATTTACGGAAACATACACGGCAAATTCCATATTTTCTAATATATGCATGTGGTCTACCACAAAGTTTGCATCTGTTATATTCTCTTGTTTTGTATTTTTGTGGTCTTTGTTGTTTTACAATCATCGACTTTTTAGCCATATTTTTATTCTCCCTTCTTTTATGCTTTAAAAGGCATTCCTAATAATGTTAGTAACTCTTTTGCTTCTTCATCTGATTTTGCTGTTGTTACAAATATAATATCCATACCTCTTAGTTTATCGATTTTTTCATACTCGATTTCAGGGAATATCAATTGTTCTTTTATACCTAATGAGTAATTTCCTCTTCCATCAAAAGAATTTGCAGATACTCCTCTAAAATCTCTTACTCTTGGAAGAGCTACATTGAATAATTTGTATGCAAATTCATGCATTTTGCTACTTCTTAAAGTAACTTTACATCCAATATTTGCTCCTTCTCTTAATTTGAAGGCTGCAATTGATTTTCTAGCTTTTGTTACCATTGGTTTTTGACCAGTAATTTGGCTTAAATCATTCATTGCATTTTCTAATGATTTAGGATTGTCTTTGGTATCTCCTAAACCGATATTAATTACGATTTTATCAAGTTTTGGAACTTGCATCACAGATTTATAATTAAATTTTTTCATTAATGCTGGTATTACTTCTTTTTCATATTGTTCTCTTAATTTTTCCATAGGGTTTTATAATCCTCCTTTCTTATTTTAATTTTGTGTTACATTTTTTACAAACACGAATTTTTTGACCTTTTTCCTCACTATATCCAATTCTAGTTACTTTACCACATTTTGGACATACCACATTTGCTTTTGAAGAATGGAAGGCACATTCTACTGGAAGTATTCCTCCTTCTTCTCCTTGTTTTCTAGGTTTTACATGTTTTTTACGAATGTTAACACCTTTTACGATAATTTTTTCCGTTTTTGGTATTACTTCTAAAACTTCTCCTGTTTTTCCTTTATCATTTCCTGATAAAATTTGAACAGTATCACCTTTTTTTATTTTCATTTCTATTTTCACCTCTTCTTTGCTATTTTTTTAAGGTTTTTCATTATTTTGCAATAGAAGCTACAACTAACGATTTGTACATTCGCCTAGCCTAAGGGCTATTCTCATTTACAAATCCTAAGTTTTCGCATCTTTAATCTGTAATGCGTTAACGTCTACTAGACGTTATCGCATAACGGCTTAAAGAACTTCTGGTGCTAATGATAATATTTTCATATATTCTTTTTCTCTTAATTCTCTTGCTACTGGTCCAAAAATACGAGTTCCTTTTGGGTTACCATCATCACGGATAATAACAGCGGCATTTTCATCAAATCGAACATAAGAACCATCGGCACGTCTTTGTGGTTTCTTTGTTCTTACGACAACTGCTTTTACTACTTCTCCTTTTTTTACAACACCACCTGGTGCAGCACTTTTTACAGAAGCAACAATAACATCTCCAATACCTGCATATTTTCGATAAGAACCACCTAAACAACGAATACACATAATTTCTTTTGCCCCAGTGTTATCAGCAACTTTTAATATTGATTGTTGTTGTACCATTCTAGCCTCCTCCTTCTTTTTTTACTTTTTTATCTTTGCTGTTGGTTAGCATATTAGCAATTCATGTATTAGAACTTATCCTTTCTAACCTCTATTTTACAATTGCTTTTTTAGTAATTTCTACAACTCTCCATCTTTTATCTTTTGAAAGTGGACGAGTTTCCATTACTTTTACTTCATCTCCGATTCCACAAGCATTTTCTTCATCATGTGCTTTTAGTTTGTATGTTTTTTTCATGATTTTTGAATACATATCGTGTTTTACATTTGTTTTAACAGCAACAACAACGGTTTTATCCATTTTGTTTGACACAACAGTTCCAACCATGACTTTACGAAGATTTCTTTCTTCCATATTTTTTCTCCTTTCTTACCCGATATGGGTTTATTTTTTTGCGTCTGCTAATTCTCTTTGTCTTAATATGGTTTTAATTCTTGCAATGTCTTTTTTCACTTCTCTTATTTTTAAAGGATTATCTAGCCCATTGGTTGCATGGCTAAATCTCAATTTAAATAATTCCGTTTTTAACTCACTTAACTCTTTTTCTAGTTCTGGTGAAGACATTTCATTTATTTTATTTATCTTCATCATTATCACCACCTAATTTTATAGTTTCTTTTCTTACAAATTTTGTTTTAATTGGTAGTTTGTTTGCTGCAAGTCTCATTGCTTCTCTTGCTAATTCCTCTGGTACACCAGCAATTTCAAATAATACTCTTCCTGGTTTTACAACAGCTACCCAGTACTCTGGAGCACCTTTACCTTTACCCATACGAGTTTCAGCAGGTTTTTTGGTTACTGGTTTATCTGGAAAGATTTTAATCCAAACTTGACCACCTCTTTTAATATGACGAGTCATCGCAATACGGGCTGCTTCTATTTGGTTCGTTGTAATCCAAGCAGCTTCACTTGCTTGTAATCCATATTCTCCATCGGAAACAACATTACCTCTTGTTGCATATCCTCTGTTTCTACCTTTTTGTTGTTTTCTATATTTTGTTCTTTTTGGTATTAATGGCATTATTTGTCTCCTCCTTCCACTTTCTCTTTTTTCGTTGGAAGAATTTCACCTTTATAAATCCATACTTTAACACCGATTTTTCCATAGGTTGTATTTGCTTCATAGAATCCATAATCAATATCTGCTCTTAAGGTTTGAAGTGGAATGGTTCCTTCTTTATAAAATTCGGTTCTTGCCATATCTGCTCCACCTAATCTTCCAGATACTGCTGTTTTAATTCCTAAAGCTCCTGCTTTCATTGTTTTTTGCATGCATTGTTTCATTGCACGTCTAAATGAAATTCTTCTTTCAAGTTGAGCACAAATATTTTCTGCTACTAATTTCGCATCTAAATCAATATTTTTTACCTCAACAATATTTAAGTTTACTTCTTTCCCTATCATTTTTTGTAAATCGTTTTTTAAACCTTCTGCTAATTGTCCACCTTTTCCAATCACTAGACCAGGTTTAGCAGTATATACATTTACTTTTACAAATTTAGCAGTTCTTTCAATTTCAATTTTTGAAATACCACTAGCAAATAATTTCTTTTTAACATATTCACGGATTTTATGGTCTTCTACTAGATAATCACTATAATTTCTTTTATCTGCATACCATTTTGAGTTCCAGTCCTTAATAATACCTACTCTTAATCCATGTGGATGCATTTTTTGTCCCATGCTAAAAATCCTCCTTTCTTATCCCTCTATACTCTTTCTTTCAATACGATTGTAATATGACTGGTTCTTTTTCTAATTCTAACAGCAGAACCTTTTGCTGCTGGTCTTATTCTTTTAAGAGTAGGACCTTGATTTGCATAAATTTCAGCAATATATAAGTTTTTACTATCCATAGCGTGGTTATTTTCTGCATTGGCAATCGCAGATTTTAATAGTTTTTCAAGCATTTCTGAAGCAGCTTTTGGAGTAAATTTAACAATTGCTAATGCTTCATCAACATTTTTGCCACGAATTAAGTCTGCAACAATTTTTACTTTTCTTGCAGAAATTCTAGCATATCTTAATGTTGCTTCTGCGGTTTTCACTTCATCTATCATTTCTTCCACTTAAGATTCCCTCCTTCTTTTTTAACAAAGTCAAAGAATTTGTTTTCTAATCTCTAACTTCTAATCTCTAATTTACTTTTTAACAGTAGATGCTTTTTCTCCTGCATGACCTTTAAAGGTTCTTGTAGGTGCAAATTCACCTAGTTTATGTCCAATCATTTCTTCGGTAATATAGATTGGCACATGTTTTCTTCCATCATGAACAGCAATGGTGTGTCCAACAAATTGTGGATATATGGTAGATGCTCTTGACCATGTCTTTAACACATCTTTTTTTCCTGTTTCATTCATTGCTTCTACTCTTTTTAATAGTTCTGGGGCAACAAATGGTTTTTTCTTGCTTGATCTTGACATTTATTTTCTCCTCCTTACTTTCTACGTTTTACGATAAACTTGTTAGAAAGTTTATTTTTCTTTCTTGTCTTGTATCCAAGTGCTGGTTTACCCCAAGGAGTAAGTGGTCCTGGACGTCCAACTGGTGCTCTACCTTCACCACCACCATGAGGGTGATCTACTGGGTTCATTACAGAACCTCTAACAGTAGGGCGAATTCCCATATGTCTTGTTCTACCTGCTTTACCAAGTTTTACATTTTCATGGTCTGTATTTCCAACGGTTCCAATGGTTGCTCTACATCTTGTCATTACTAATCTCATTTCTCCAGAAGGTAAACGTACATGTGCATATTTTCCTTCTTTTGCCATAAGTTGTGCACTTTGTCCTGCACTTCTTACCATTTTCCCACCTTGACCAGGGTTTAATTCGATGTTATGAATTAATGTACCAACTGGAATGCTATCAATTGGCATACAGTTTCCTGGTTTAATATCTGCTTTTTGTCCTGATACTACTTTGTCTCCATCTGTTAATCCAACTGGTGCTAAAATGTATCTTTTTTCTCCATCTTCATATTCTACTAATGCGATATTAGCACTTCTGTTTGGATCGTATTCAATACCAACAACAGTTGCTACCATATCGTCTTTGTTACGTTTAAAATCGATGATTCTATATTTTTGTCTATTACCTCCACCTTGATGACGAACTGTAATTCTACCATATGAATTTCTACCTGCTTTTTCTTTTTTCTTTGCTAGTAAAGATTTTTCAGGAGTCTTTTTGGTAATTTCATCAAATGTTGAAACTGTCATGTTTCTTCTTGATGGTGTATAGGCTTTAAAATGTTTCATTGCCATTTTTCTTTCTCTCCTTTTTTATTTATTTTCCTAGTTTTTATCTAGATATTTTTTCACGGGTCAATGAAGGCATCGACCCCTACATTTTTTTGTAGGTTATGCTCCCATAAATTCTGAAATTGAATCTTTATATTTTTTTGAAACTTTGGTTTCTTTTCCACCTTTTGCAAGGTATTTTAGATCACTTGGATTGGTTTCAATTGTTACAATTGCTTTTTTCCAATCTGGTGTTTTTCCCGTGTGAACTCCTACTCTTTTTTCTTTTCCTTTAACAGTAATCGTATTTACATTGATAACTTTTACTTCAAACAATTTTTCAACTGCTCTTGCAATATCAATTTTAGTTGCTTTTTTATTTACTTTAAAGGTATACTTTCCTTCTTGTAATCCATCATTACTTTTTTCAGTAATAATTGGTTTTATAATAATATCTTCTGGTCTCATTTAAGCGTACACCTCCTCTATTTTTTTAACCGTATCTAGAGTAAGTACAAGATTTTTATATTTTAATAAATCATATACATTTATGGTATTAACTAAACTTGTTTTTACTCCTTCAATGTTTCTTGCTGATTTTTGTACGTTTTCATTTTTTTCTGGTAATACAATTAATGTTTTTCCTTCTACTTTTAATTTGTTTAAGGCATTAACCATATTTTTGGTTTTGATTTCTTTAAAATCAATTTTATCTACAACAACTAATTCTTTTTCTAATACTTTTGAACTTAAAACAGAACGAATTGCTAGTCTTCTTTCTTTTTTGTTTACTCTGTATTTGTAAGAACGTGGTTTTGGACCTAAGGCAATTCCTCCACCAACCCAATGTGGTGCACGAATACTACCTTGTCTTGCACGTCCTGTTCCTTTTTGTCTCCAAGGTTTTTTACCACCACCAGATACTTCTGATCTTGTTTTGGTACTTTGTGTTCCTTGTCTTTGGTTTGCCATGTAGTTAACAAGTACACTATGTACAATTGCTTCATTTGGTTCAATTCCAAATACTTCTTCTTTTAATTCTACATCACTAACCTTTTTACCTTCTATACTATATACTTCTATTTTAGGCATATCTTATCCTCCTTCCTTTCTATTTCGCAGCCTTTGCAGCTTGCCTAATTTTTAGTAATGAACCTCTTGCTCCTGGTACACTACCTTTTACTAAAATTACATTTTTATCTGTATCTACTCTTACAACATCTAGGTTTTGAATGGTTACTGTTTGTACTCCCATATGTCCTGGAAGTTTTTTACCTTTAAATACTCTTCCTGGTGTTGAAGTTGGTCCCATTGAACCTGGTCTTCTATGATACATAGAACCATGTCCCATAGGTCCTCTTGATTGTCCATGGCGTTTAATAACACCTTGGAAACCTTTTCCTTTTGTAGTTCCTTGAACATCTATTTTTTCTCCAGCTTGGAACACATCTGCCTTTACTTCATCTCCAACTTTTACATCAATCGAATCTACACGGAATTCTCTTAAATGTTTTTTGTGTTGGATTCCTGCTTTTGCAAAATGTCCTTTTTCTGGTTTGTTCATATGTTTTTCTTTTACTTCTCCGAACCCTAATTGAATGGCATTATATCCATCGGTTTCGATTTCTTTTACTTGTGCTACGACACAAGGTCCAGCTTGAATTGCTGTTACTGGAATAACAACTCCTTTTTCATCAAAAATTTGAGTCATTCCAATTTTTGTTCCAATGATTGCTTTCATTTTAATTTTTCCTCCTAACTATTGGCTGACATCTATCAGCTTGGTTTTTGTTGTTTGAATTTGCTTTTCCTTTCAAATTCTAAATTGGGCACAGTGTTGTCTGTCTTTCGAGTATTCCCGTAAACAATGCCCCTACACCTGCATTTTTTTCATAATTAAAGTTTGATTTCAATTTCAACACCAGCTGGTAATTCTAATTTCATTAGATTGTCAACTGTTTTTTGTGTTGGATACAAAATGTCGATTACTCTTTTATGTGTTCTCATTTCAAATTGCTCTCTAGCATCTTTGTATTTATGAGGACAACGTAAAATTGTTACAACTTCTTTTTGTGTAGGTAGTGGAATAGGACCTGAAACTTTTGCTCCTGTTCTTTTAGCAGTATCTACTATCTTTTCAGCAGACTGATCTAAAACAACATGATCATAAGCTTTTAATCTTATTCTAATTTTCTCGCTTCCTACCAATTGTTTTGTTGTTGCCATAAGTATTTTCCCTCCTTAAAATAAAATGTACCTTGGCAAGTTTTAAACGCACCCTGGTGTTTCCTATATCACCATATAAAAACCCCAAGTTTCCGCATGTGTTTCTTGGGATAAGTGCTTTCTTACCGCCCGGTCTAAGCCAAGACATACTCCATGGAAGTTCCCTCCACCTGTAAGGATGTAGCCACATTCCACTTCACCGCAAATCTACATGCTTATCAATTATACAACGCTTATTTCCGTATGTCAAGAAAAAAATGGCAAAATCTCAAGATTTTGTCATTTTTTTGTAACATAACTTTATTTTGTCGCCTACTCACTTATAATCCATGCTCCACTCGCATCTTTGGCACTTGTCTGGATGTTCGATTTTAGATACACTACAGGACGAACACCAACAACAACATCATCAACATCATTTACTACTAACTTGTCAGGACCGCCACTGCACAATCCATAGGGTTGAACATAAGGTCCAGCCACAAAGAACCCATAGAAGCCCGCACCCTCAAAACGTGCCTCTACACCACGAGACGCCACCCAATAACCATTTTCAAATAAAATTTGATATATTACACTTGTTGTGTCTGTTAGGTATTCTGAACCTTGGTAGTAATATGCTGTGAATTTGTCTGTTCTCTCTGTTGCACTGGTTGATGCTCCATTTTGGGTTGCTTTTGTTGGATAAAATATTGTATGTGTATATGAATCTCCATATCTATCAATTATTCCGTTGAATTCATCTGTGAATGTGCTTGGATCATATTTTGTAATTTTATTAATATCTTCTGCTGTTATACTTCTTCCTCCGCTTCCTGTGATTCTCCCTTTTGTTAATCCTTCTACAGTATCTCCTGTCTCATAGGTAAATGTTTTACTTGTATTTGCTCCTTTTCCATATCCATATATTTTACAGATTTCGTTTAGTTCTTGTTCAAAATACAAATATCCAATTGCTCCATCCATACCAAATTGGTGCATTGGTGCTTCGCTAATTAGTACTACTTCTCCTGTTGTTTCGTCTTTACTTAACACTCTCCATTTCGTATTCTCTTCTACGGTAAATGTTTGTCCTTCTGGAATATCTGTATAGCCATTTCCATGGGAGGATCCTGTTCCTACTGGTGATGTGTAGCTTAGTTTACTTTCATCTGTTACTCCTGCTTTTGGATTGTATGCTACATAGTCTCCTATTTCTACTTTCTTTGCTAGTGCGTTTTCTGGTAGTGGCTTACTTTGTCCTCCTAATCCATCGATGATGTCATCTGTTTCTTTTAGAAAATTTGTTAATTGTTCATCTTCTCTTTTGGCTGCTTCTTGGTAGTTTCTCCCTGCTTCTTGTGCACGGTTTAAGATCCCTCTTTGTCCTATCGTTAGATTAATTGTGATTCCTGCTAATATTAATAGCACAATGATAGTAATCACTAGAGCTATCAATGTAATTCCCTTGCTTTGTTTTTTCATTATTGTTTTCTCCCTTCACTTTTTCTTTTAGTATGTTCACATTTCTTTTGTTTATGACCCTAGTTTATATTAACATATCTCTTTTTGTCAAGGGATTTTATATGACATTTTTATGACAGTATCAAATCTCTTTCCAGTTTTTAACAATCATTCACTTTCGTAATGTGTTTGCAATTGTTTAATATTACACAATTTTCAAAATTATTCTTATTTCTAATTTTAATGCGTTTTTCTATAACATAACTATATTTTGTTGCCTTTTGGCTAAATATATAGTATAATAGATTACATAAAAAGCCAATCAAGGCAATTTGAAAGGAGAACCATAATGTTTTTAACTTTTTCATTTCCTGTCGAAGATGAAACATCATCTACAGAGATCCGGAATCAAGTCAAACGGATTAATCGCTTTTTTCAAATGAAAGCAGATTTATCTGGTAAATCGCGTTCTTTTGGCATCCAGCTTTTGACACCAACTAACGTACGACTTAAACGTTTATCGATTGACGACGGAAATTATTATCTTTTTTGTAAGTTTTTCAATCCTCAACGTGAAGAGCAACAAAAGTTAGCACTCTTCTTAAAGCTTGGAACAGACAAAGACGTCGCTTATGCCTATAAGACTGATGTAACTCGTCTTTCTCATATTTCCAGTTTGCCACTTCGACAGGTTGCTTTTTGCTATAAATCGAAAAGTATTATTATTGAAGTTGAACTTGCGGATAAGTATCAGATGGACATAGACGCATTTTTGGAAATATTATCTCTTGACTCAGAAAACTAATCAGATTTTTCGCCTACTTGAATATCAATTCTTTCAAGTAGGCTTTTTCTATTGATATTTTTCTATTTTCTTCATATAATATTACTAACAGGAAAGGGGATTTTTATGTTTGAAAATGAAATTGATTTATTAAAAGATGATGTGATTACTTCGACTTGTGAATTAGTTCGAATTCCAAGTGTATTATCAGAGTCTTCAAACCCATCTATGCCTTTTGGTGAAAATTGCAATAAAGCATTAGAATATATGCTAGATTTAGGAAATCGTTTAGGTTTTCGTACAAAGAATGTTGATGGATATTGTGGTTATATTGAATTTGGTGAGGGTGATGAGTTAGTTGGAATTGTTGGGCATTTAGATGTTGTTCCAGAAGGTGAAAACTGGACGTATCCTCCTTTTTCAGCTACAATTTCTAAAGATAAAATTTATGGTCGTGGTACTATTGATGATAAGGGACCTGTCATTGCTAGTCTGTATGCTATGAAAGTCGTAATGGAAACTTGTAAAATAACAAAACGTGTTCGTTTGATTTTAGGCTTAAATGAAGAAAATGATTGGAAATGCATTGAATATTATAAAAAACATGAGGAAATTCCCAGTTTTGGTTTTAGTCCAGATGCTGACTTTCCTTGTATTTATGCCGAAAAAGGCTTATTAAGTGTATTCATCTGTTCTCCTATCGTAAAAGAAAAAATACAAATTGTAAAGATTGATTGCAATCAAAATGCCATTAATGTAGTTCCAAAATATTGTAAAATTACATTATCGGTGGATAAGTCTATTTCTTTGGACGACTGTATTCACAATTTACAAAACCTTGTGGATTCACATCATTTTTCTATCTCCATTCATAAAGAATTCATAGAAAAAAATATTTTTTCTATGAATTCTCATGGCGTAAGTGCTCATGCGGCTCACCCCGATTTAGGAACTAATGCCATCTCGCAAGCACTTGTAGTACTTTATGAATTTTTCGAAATGTATGGAATAACAAATGATTTATTATCTTACTTTTATAAAAATTTAAACTTAGAATATAATGGAAAAAGCTTAGGAATTGATGTACAAGATGAGTCAGGTTTCCTTACTTTAAATGTAGCACAATTAAATATACAGGAATCTAACTTGGTTCTTGGTATGAATTTACGAATTCCCATTCATACTACCATTGACTTTATAAAAGAAAACATAACGGCTTCTCTTCCCTCTTCTATGGCAGTTAGTTTTTCTGGCGAAAAGAAAGCCTTGTATCTTCCAAAAGACAATTGGCTAATTCAAACTCTATGTGAAGTTTTCCATAAAACGACTGGGCTTGATGCCACTCCTATTGCCATTGGAGGAGCAACCTATGCAAGAGCCTTCCCAAACTTTGTATCCTTTGGAGCAAATATGCCAGGAAATAAAGATATGTGTCATCAAATTGATGAGTTTATCTCGGTTGATAACTTAATGCTAGCAACTAAAATTTATACAAATGCCATTTATGAGCTTTGTAAAAGGTAGAATGGTTTTCTCCATTCTGCCTTTTACTATTCTACTAAATCTTCTAATAATATTTTTCTTATTCTGTCAATATCAGGAAAAATCAAATTAATTCCATTTTCTTTTAATCTAAAGATTTTCTTTACTTTTTCTGTAATCATACGTCTTGTTTCAGAAGGAACTTGTAGAGCTTGTCCATTTACTGTATCAATATGGTCAATGTATTTTGAAGTAATGGGGAACATATTTTGTATTAAAAAAGCATGTTCTCTACCTCTATAATTTCCAATTACAATTGTATCACATTTCTTATATTTACTTATTTTGTTTTCAATAATAGTTTTATATTTTTCTATTTTACTACTCATCGGAATAAACCACATTACTTTATCATCATTCATTTGTAAACAAAAATAATTTGGTCTTGTCAAATTTCCTTCATGATTTTTCATTAATTTTTCATCGTTTACAAATTCAAAATAACTTTCTTTAATATGATATACATAGCCTTGTTTTATTTCCATTTATACACCCCTAAAACAAGTCCTTTGTTCTTGATATAGAACAAAGGACCACTAAATTTACAAAATGATATGATTTATTACTCGCACCAATCACAAGCGAGAACATTTGACGAAATGATATGATTTATTACTCGCACCAATCACAAGCGAGAACATTTACTTTCTATATTTATTATACAATCCTTTTACTTTAAAAGTCAAGCGCTTTTATACAATAAATATATTATATTTTATGCAATTCTTTTAAAAATATTAATTTCTGGCAACAAAAAATGACCCCAAGGGTCATTTTCTTGTTTACTATATTATTCTGCTGAATCTTCTGCTACTTCAGCATCTGGAGCATCATAAGCTTCTAAGATAGCTGCTTGGATTTTCTCTCTTGTTTCAGCATTGATTGGATGAGCTATATCTTTGAAATCTCCGTTTGGAGTTTTTCTGCTTGGCATAGCTATAAATAATCCATTTTGGCTTTCGATAACTTTGATATCGTGTATTACGAATTCATTATCGAATGTTACAGAAGCAACAGCTTTCATTCTGTTCTCTGAATTTACTTTTCTTAAACGTACATCTGTAATTTGCATATTGCGCACCTCTTTCTCATGTTTTATATTTGTACATAAAATTGTACTATCTATGTACAAATATATTATTCGTCAAAAATAACTTTTTTCCTTCTTGTTTTTACAAAAAAGAAAAACTTTTTTACGAAATTGTTCCTTTTCTTTTATAGGATACATATTTTTAACACTTTTTATACATAATACATAAAATAATATTGAAAAAAAAACGGTTACAGTATATAATTGTTTTGTTGTAAATTATATACTATGATTTGTAAAATAAAAGGGGCGAAAAATCTTGGCAAATATTGATAATATAAAAAAATATAAACACGTACATATGCTTGGTATTGGTGGAGTTAGCATGAGTGGCATCGCGGAAATTTTACATCGTTTTGGTTTTACGGTTACTGGTTCTGATGCAAACGATTCTTCTATTATTCGCAAATTACAAAAAAATGGTATCCCAGTTACCATTGGGCATGATTTTGATCATTTAAAAAAAGCAGATGCGGTTGTATATACTGCTGCGATTAAACAAGATGATCCTGAAATGGTTGTTGCTAAACAACAAGGTATTCCTATGATTGAACGTTGTGATTTTTTAGGTGAGCTCACGAAATCGTTTTCCAATACAATTGGCATTTCTGGTACTCATGGTAAAACTACTACTACTTCTATGGTTTCCGTTTGCTTTTTAAAGGCAGGGCTTGACCCTAATATTCAAGTTGGTGGTATTGTAAAACAAATTGATGGCAATTACCGTGTAGGAAATAGCGATTATTTTATTATTGAAGCTTGTGAATATGTTGAAAGTTTTCTAAAATTTAGACCAAAAGCAGAAATTATTTTAAACATTGATAATGACCATTTGGATTATTTTAAAACCTTTGAAAACATTAAAAATGCTTTTGTAAAATATGTAAAATTATTACCAGATGACGGTTTTTTGGTGTTAAATGCAGATGATAAAAATTGTCTCGATTTAACTAAGTACACTAAGGCTTCTTATACAACATATGGCATTGAAAACAAAGATGCTATTTTTACCGCTCGCCAAATTGAATTCGATGATAATGGGTTTGCGAAATTTGATGTATACAAAAATAACGAATTGTTTGAACATATTGAATTATCGGTCGCTGGCATGCATAATGTGTTAAATGCTCTTGCTTGTATTAGCTTATGTGACCATTATGGAATTTCTAGTAGAACAATGAAAGAGGCCCTAAAAGAATTTACTGGAGCTGGTAGACGTTTGGAATATAAAGGTAGCTTCCACGATATTTCGGTTTTTGATGATTATGCTCATCATCCTACCGAAATAAAAGCAACTTGTCATGCTTTAAACAATAAGAAATTTCATGAATCATGGGTTATCTTTCAACCTCATACCTATAGTAGAACGAAAAACCTATTAGATGATTTTGTAAGTGCCCTTAGTGAATTTGACCATATTATTGTTGCTGATATTTATGCCGCACGTGAATCCAATACTTATGGTGTTTCCTCAAAAGACATTGTCGACCGAATTAACTCGGTAAGAAGCACAAACCATTGTGAATATATTTCAGATTTTAAGGATATTGTTTCCTATGTAAAAAACAATGCTAAACCACATGATATTGTCTTAACCTTAGGTGCAGGCAATGTAACCGATATTGGACCTATGATATTAGAATAGCAAAAAGCGAGCCAAGTACACTCCTTGAGCTCGCTTTTGTTTTGACTTACCAGAAACAACGCCCATTTTGTTGCTTATATGCAAATGTCATCTCCCCATTTGTCGGTTCTTGCCATTTCCGGCAACGAAGAACACAAAATTCTTCATTGTTATAAATTCCTACTCGAATTTCCGGATGTGCAGCTACCCCAAAATTAAATATCTGCTGTGATTTTTTCGACTGAAAAATGAAAAAGTATTCCTTTCCATCATCAATCTTTTTCCTTGAAGCTGGCAAAAAAAGAGGCTGACCATATACACTTATATCAATTGGCGTACATTTCATTTTCTCTTCTGTATCATGTCGTGTTACTGTATAACACTGTTCGGCTTTGTTCCGAAAAACGGGAAGGCATTTTTCGACCTTTCCATTTTTCTTAACTTGACCAATCATTCCATATAAAAATAAATTTCCTATTTCCATACGGTTTCCTCCTATAAGTCTTTGAATTATACAATACGTTACATAATGCATTATAACTTACTATTACGCATTTTGTCAATAGCATTACCTTACTTCTCGTGCTTGTTTGATCATTAGGTCGGCAAATACGGCGTAGCCGGTTTCGGGGTCTCCTACTAGTACATGAGTTAGGGCTCCTATTACTTTATCATTTTGAATAATTGGGCTTCCACTCATTCCTTGTATAATTCCCCCTGTTTTTTCTAATAGTTCTTTATCTGTTACTTTTATTAACATACTTTTATTGTTTTCGTTATTGTTTCTATAAATTCTTTGTATTTCAATTTCATAGGCTTGTTTTTTACCATCTTCTAACATGCATAGTATGGTTGCTTTTCCTTCTTTTATTTCATCTCTTGAAGCAACTTCCATGGCATCTTTTACATTTATATTTAGAAGACCTGTATTGCTAAGAGTACCAAAAATCCCAAACTCTGTGTTTTTGGACACCCTACCAATGACACTACTATTTTCAATAGAACCTTGTATTTTTCCAGGATTTCCTCTTTTTCCTTTTGTGATAGAAATAATTTTTGTTGTTACAAAATCTCCTTTTGCAATTTCAATTAAGCTACCTGTATCCACATCTTGAATACCATGTCCTAAAGCAGCAAAGGTTTTGGTTTCTGGCTCATAAAAGCTAACCGTTCCTACTCCTGCTGCAGCATCTCGTACCCATAGTCCTAATTTGTAATGATTATCGGTTCCTTTTGCTGGTATCATAGTCGTTTGTAAGGTATCCTCTCCTTTTATATATTGTACCATAACTTCTTTTCCACCTGAGGCATTTACTTCGTTTATTAAGTCTGCTGTACAAGTAACCGTATTTTGATTAATTGCAATAATTCTGTCTCCTTCTTCAATTCCACTATTTTCATATGGTTTATATTTCACATGGTCATTTCCCTCTATTTCTCCCATACCTACTACCAATACACCGGCTTGTGTATAGTTTTAGTCCCACAACATTTCCAAGTGGTACCACATAACTTTTGGGAATGACATTTACACTAATTTCTTTTAAAGGAATCGCACCAAATAGGTTTAATGTATAGTCTTTTCTACCTATTTTTTCGTTACTTTCCGATAAATTACTAGAAGCTTGAACTACCTCATAATTTTGTGTTTTTTGGGTTATATTAATACCAAGTAAGGTTTTTAAATGATATTTTTCTCCTTGAAATAGCATAATATTTTTAGGAATGGATGTAATATTACATGTATATAAGAATAACAATAATAAAAAACTAACAATAAATATTTTTCTAAAATGTTTCATTTTTACCCTCGCATTTTTAATATTTATTATTAGTCTTTCCATATTTTTTAAATTTCAAACATAAATTAATTTGCTATTTTGTAATGTTTTAACATTTTTGTTATTTTATCTAAATCATAACGTTCTCTAGCCAAAGCTCTGTAATAGCTTTCTTGTAATACTTTTGGCAATTTTTTAAATACTTCTTCATCTACTTCCTCATTTAACGAGTTGACAACACAAGTATAGCATGCATATTCTGGATGTTTATAATGATATTTTGTATGGTCTAATGAATTTTGTACTCTCTTTAATTCAATACTTTTGTAACCTACCACATGACTATTATTATTAATACTTTCTTCTAAAATTGGGCAATTAATTCGATGATAGGTATCTAGTCCATCTACAATAAAATAAAGGGAATCTGCATTTACATATTGTTTATTGGCTGTTGTGGTTACAATCGAATAATTATTATAAATTTTGGTTCCTACTTGAATTCCTTGCATAAAGCTAATCATATTTACATTAGTCAATATCTTTTCCCAATCTTCATCGGTTAAAATTGGCATTTTAAAATTCGCATTTGTTCCCATACTTGGTGAATGTTCATTATACACTTTAATGGCATTATTCAAATTTTCTTGAATTGACCTTTTCATGATTTCTCTTTTATGTTGTGTAAAAACTGCTTCCCTTTTTTCTGGATCATTATCTGATGATATATTTAAAATTTCTGTATGATCATTAAGAAATTCCCCATCGTATTCTCGGTAATACTGTCCATCACTTCGCACGGCATTATGTGGAGTTACAACACTTTTTAGAGATGCATCATTAATAATCATTTTGGTAAAATCATATGCTTCTTGATAATATTGTTTTGAAGCACTACTATCACTTTCTATGTCATTTCCCTGTTCATTACGTTGCCTTAATTTTTCTACTTCCATTGTATTTAATTTATTTTCTCCTGGCATTTGATATTTTATGACATTACCATTACTATCTACTTCTATTTTACTTGTATCAATCAAATAGCCCGAACATGATACATATTTACCATTCAAATAACCATATATTGTTACATAATTGTCTAATGAATAATTGACAATGATATCATTATTCGATGATGTTTTGTACCTTCCTGTGTAATGAATATATGGTTTTAATATATGTTCATAACCAGTTCTTTGTTCTCCATTATATTCATAATTATATTCATGTGGTGAATAAATATAGTAACCATCATATAATGTAAACACCAATGCTGGAATATATGCCATAACCGAATTTTTGCCCGCACCTGATGTACCAAAATTAACAGCAAGTGAAGTAGAAAATGTATTAATGGCAGCTTTAATATCACGTCTTATCGAATCAGCATTTGTTGAATATTTGTTATTCACCGTGTTTAATTCAAAAGCTACTACTGCATCATGTGTTGCATCAATTAATCTAGTATCATATTTTTGTGAAAGTAGTATGGTATCCATTTGTACACCAATATAGGCAGACAAAATTAAGGTGATTGGTATTATAATGATTGAAAATATCACCGTCAAGCTTTGTAATTTCATCTTTCTACCACCACCTTATCTTATTGTATTTATGTTTCATTTATTTAGGGCAATAAAAGGTATCAGCCCCTTATCATTCTTACTTTTCGCTTCCATTTGCCATGACTACTCCTGAATGAGATGCCGTTATGGCGTAGGTATCATTTCCCGTAATACTATAAAAGAAGTTTTTTAACATTTGTCCAATTGTTGTATTGGTATTTTTAACATTAACAGAAATAATATCTCCTTCTTTTAGTTTCATTGTTTTTGTATTACTATTATTGATTTTATCTAAAATTTGTGACGTATATTCTGAATAGTAAATATTTTCACCAATTTTATCACCACTAGTTTGTGCTGTTTTTTTACCTGGATTTTCATCCAATACTTTTAATTCTAATTCAACATCATAGCTATTGCCAGTTGCTGCTAATGTTTGGGTATAAGAAGAATAATTTTCTTCTGTTATCCTTCCTGTTTGACGAATATTATCAACAAATTCAACCGTTGCTGTTTGAGCTGCCATTTGTGCTATGTCATCATTTCTTTCTGATATCGACATTAGTGGAAACACAAACATTAAGATTGCTGCTAAGAAAATGGCTACAATTGTAATTAATGAATCACCCATTTTAATTCCTCCCTTTTTGTTTTCTTTATATCATTATTGCATAATGTATATAATTTCTAATTTCTTATTTCCTCGTATTGTTTCAATCGAGTCTTCTCCATCGGTTAGTGTTTCACCACTTGTTGCAATTTCAATAAATTTTTCTTTAAATTGTCTATTTTTATATTGCGACAAGTTTTTTCCATAGTATGTAACAGCATAAGAGCCATAATCCTTAACATAAGTACCATTGGGAACCATATCTGCACGAATTCGATCTACTGTATCTGTATCAGGTTCTCCTACCCAAGGTGATACTACTGTAATAATATCCGATCGATCATTCGTTTTTCCATAATATAATAAACGGTTCATAGAAGTTAATAAAGTCGATTCATTTCCAATATAGTCCATTATATTAACATTGGTTCCTAACTCATTATTCACTACTGATTGTACTTGCTGTAATCTTGCTTCTACCTCTTTCACTCTCGCCTCAGCATCCGTTTTATTTTTTTGATTACCACTGTTCAAATTTTTAATTGTTTCATTCCAGTTTGCCATAAAGCCTTCTGTATATAGGTCATAGCGAACAATTGGAATGCCTGTATGATCAAATATAGTCACTGCATATTGCTCTTTGGCATAGCGATGAATGGTAGGAAGCATTGTTTCAAAACTAACAATTCGATCTTCCCTTGTATTATAACTTTCTTCCGTAGCATAATCATAAAAATTTGTTTTATCAGTTGCTTGAAAAACAATGTCTGCTACTACTCTTGCTTGTCCTATTACAGAGAAAGTTAGTGCTACGGCAATCGCAAACACTAATAGGGCAAACCCAATTTTAAGTGCATCTACTGCATTTTCCATAACACTTTCCTCCTAATGATAATTTCTATTTTGAACCATTTTTCGTAATAACAGCTTTATTTACTAAACCTGCATCGCTATATTCTAATACTACTGTGTAGGTTGCACCTGTATTAATTTTAGCTCTTGCAGAAGACATTAAATTGGTGTTTAGTTGGTCTTTTGTAGCAGTAATTTCAGTTCCATCAATTGAAATAGATACTAATTTTCCTTCTATTTCTTGATTCGTACTATTATTTGACATCGCATTTCCAATTAATGCTTTTACTTTATTTCCACTAACTTTTTCTCCTTCATAGTTTATATAAGGTTCATTAAACATCATTTTTTCTTGTTGGCTCATCTGTCCAAGACCTTCTTCGATGTTTCCGATTGCTCCTTGGTATATCATCATACCAACCCCAATCAATAAAATACAAATTAGAATTGCTCCTGCAATTAGTAACGCTTTTGATGCATTCTCCATAATTTTTTCCTCCTTTGAATTTGTTTATTTTTTATATAAAATTAGATTAATTTTTAATCTAAAAGTTAATAACATCTTTTTTAGTTTTTCGTTATAGACCATTATTCTTCTATTTGTTCAAATACTAATTTTGCAACTCGTTTGGTTTGCTTGTGATATTCTATGTTTGTACATTTGAATAAGATTAGGTTAAAGTTTTTTACAAAACCTTGTGTACCGACTTTTTGTATGGTCTCCATTTGATATGTTTTTAATTCTTTTTCGTCTTGTAATTTTATTTCTACTTTTATAGAATTCGTTTCATTTGGGATAAAAAAACCTTTTTCATCTTGTCCAATTTCATATTTTAAATTATGATTTGTTGCCTTATGAATCACACTAACAACTTCTGTTCCAAAAACTTCTTTCCCTTTGCATTTTTCATATTCTGCATTTTCTTTTTGAATATTTGCTAGATTTTCTTGATTTTTAGCCAGTGAAACACAAACTATTAGTAAAATGCTTAGTAATAAAACACTCCAAATTAATATGATTTTCTTCACGAAAAAGCTTCCTTTCTCATTATACTCTTTTTTTTTTGATTTATCAACTTTTATTCTAGTTTTTTTAATACAATTCGATTCACTTTCCCATTTTCTTTATGATAAGTCATTTCAATACATTGAAAATGTCTAATTTCACTTATTTGTTGACTATTCAATGTTTTATTTACGGTTGAATATTCCCTAATAAAGTCATATGTCTGTTCATCCTTTAATATATGCATTTTTTGATACTTACTTGAAACTCCTACTACAAGAATTTCCAACTCTTCATTTTGCATTTTTTCATTGTATCTTTTTGCCAAATTACCCATCGATACAATATCTTGTGCAGTAATATCTGCTTTATTTCTATATTTTTCAAAATTTGCATTAAATTCTAATCTGTTTTTAGTTTCAATATTTTCATCTACTGCATTTGAAAAATCTCCCATTGCACGAAACATAAACACCATAAGAGTCAACAAGAGGACACCAATTAAGATTTCGCCTGCCAATATTAAGGCTTTTGTTGCATTTTCCATCTCGTTTCCCCTCCTTTAATAGTCTTGTGTATAATCAATTTTTCTTTCAATAAATTTTATATAATTAACTCTTCCTGTTTCTTTATGATAGCGAACTTCCACACAATCAAAAATTCTTCTTTTTAAATCATTAAATGCTTCACTACTTTGCTTAATTTCACTAATTGAATTTTGATTATAATTTATTCCTGTCTTAAATGTCACTGAATCTACTTTTTGATTTTTTCCAGATTGTTTGTCCTTTTGATAAACTGCTCCTTCTAACATTTCAAATTCAATCTGCATTAAATAATTTGGTTCATCATACTCATCTGGTCCATATTTTTGGTTATTATCTAATACTTTATTAATAACAGAAATCACATCTACACCTCGTAATAGTTTTCTATTATATGCTTCATATTGTTCATTAAATATTTTTAACTGTTCTGCTTGTTGTTTTGAATTTTCTGTATCAAAATATCCTCCCATTACTCCAAAACTATAAACCAATATTCCTATAATTAGTAATGCGATTAAAATTCCACCTGCCATTAACAAGGCTTTTGATGCATTCTCCATTTTTCTTCCTCCCTCGTTAATCTACATTGCTTTTGACGCTTGTGACATTGCATCAAATGCAGAGGTCATGCTTAACATACCAATTACAACAAGTGGTACAATTAAATAACCAACAAATAGACATACCATTGGAGCAAATCCGATTAATTTACCAATTCGACCTTTTCTTGAAATCAATCTTTCATTCGATTCTTTTCTTTTTTCTTGATAATATGCTCTTTCGGTATCTAGTTCATCAAAAGCATCTTTAATTGGTATTTTTTCAACAGCAGCTTGCAAGCTTTCAATAATTCGAATAAGTTGCATATAAGATACATCATTTTTTAATTCTTCCAATGCTTCCCATGCTCCTGCTTCATAGTTATTCACACATTTGGTAATTGGCTCTTTAAAGATATTGGCATATCGTTCTAGCCATTCTAGTATAATTTCTACATTGACTCTTTCAATTTTCATTAGCATTAAGATAATTGTTTGGAACTGCATGACTTCATCTTCCATGTCAAGCTGTCTCATTCTAATTTGGAACATTAAAATCCAAATTGGTGCCATATAGCCAAGGAAAGCAAATACAAGAGATAATAACATTTCAAACCATTGGAAATACTCTCCATTAACTACTTTTAGTTTTGTCATAATCGTTTCTGCATTGGTAGTAATTTCATCATCTGTTGCTGTTTCATAATACTTTGAATATCTCATTGCATTCTCTAGTTGTTTTTGGGTCGTATCTGTTTTTCCTTTAAACATATTTAGAAAATAGTTATGTGCCTGTGTTGTTCTCATTGCTTTTTTTTCATCTGTTTCAGACATTTGTCCAAGCAAATTATAGTCTGTTGTTGGTTGTTCATAAATATATTGTACCGATATTCTATGCAATTGATAAAATACGAAAATAGAAATAAGACAAGTAGCAACGGCTAGTACAATACGATTTACATATAGCCATTCTATTTTAGCTTTTGAAGCAGCATCTTTTAATAATCTTGTAATCTTTCTATGGTCTTTTGTTCCACGTTTTGGCATAATAAAATTAACTAGTTTTTTTACTAATTTATTTCGATACAATTTTGCTTGCCATGGGTTCTCTGTATTTTTCATATTCGCATTCGTAGAAGAATTGTCTTTTACTTTTCGGATTAATACATAACAAACAAATGTTAAAATTAGTAGTAAGGTTTGAACAATTAGTCCACCTTTTCCATCGTAAAATTGACTAGTAAAACTAAATTGTGATACAGCCCAATTTTTGACTGGCTCAATAAATAACATTGGTACTGCTGCAATAACCGATAAACTTTGGAATACATAGTCTAGTTTATCTCTTTTTAAAATTTCAATTTGCATTTCTTGTGTAATATTATTTAAGTTCTTTAAGTATAAAGATGCTCCATTTTGGTCTTTTCTATCACCAAATTCTCTTGTTAAGTACGAAATTCCTGCAAATTCTTTTAGATAACTATTTGGTGCAATATCATAATATTTTTCAAGTTCTGCTTCTGGATCATCCGATATTAGCACTTCATATATTTTATCGGCTTGTCTTGAAACTTCTAGTTCATCATCTTGTGATACTTGGTAAATGGCTTCTTCTACCATGTTACATTCATGGTATGCATGCCTAATTTCTGAAAAGAAATCAATTTGTTGCTTTAGTAATTTGTTATCTATTTTATCTACCATTCCACCAATAATGGTTTCAATCATGAAAATTTCAAAAATCAGTAAAATGGACATCAGTAGTGTATTATTTTTGGCAAACATAATAATAACAAATGTTAATGGAATAATGATAAGTAGTGCATTTGTTAAAATTTTGGCACTTTGCTTTCTTGTAATATATTCATCTTCAATATTAATAATTTCAAGTCTTCTTCTTAATTTAATTAAGTATCGTTTTAATCCTGGAATTTTAATATAGATCATATATAATTTTTGGTATAGGATATCGGCTGAAAAACTTTTTGTTTCAACTCCCGCTTTTAATGCCATTGCTTGTTTTACATCAGAATGATTCATTCTCTTCATGATCACAATATACGCAATAATAACCATTAAAAACAATCCTGCTACTCCTAATAATCCATATAGCATAATATCATTTGACATTTTAACGTTTGCACCTCCTTACAGTATTGCTATTTTTTCATTTTTTCGGGTCGATGTGGGCATCGCCCCCTACGTTTTTTATGCCTTGGTTCTTTTTGTTGTTCTTTTTGTTTTTGTGCCCCAATTTTCTTCTACGAATTTATCGAAGGCTTCTAGGTCGGTATCGTCCATGTTTTCTCGCATTTCTTTGATGTTATGATCCGAAATTTTATTGGTTAATACATATTCCCCATCAATATATTCCATAATATTGACATATTTATATAGTTGTCTGTCGGTTACTTTTGTGAAGTAATGGGTTGCATTATCAAAAAATTTATCCATTTTTCCTTCTAAGGTCTTTTCTTTTCTATGGTCAAAGTTATATTCGTTTTTATCTTCTAATGGAATACATTCGGTTACTCTTTCAATATATCTTCTTCCTCTAAAGTCTTTTACTAGGTGAATATCAAAATTTAATACTTGAATAACTTGCTCTTCTGCTGTTCTTTCATCATTAAATACACCTGTTCTTAACATAGAGTTACGAAGTGCGGTTACTAAGTTTGGAAATGTTTTTGCGTGGTGAGTAAATAGAGTAAATTTTGATGCAACTTGGGCAGCTTGTATCATCCAAGATGCTACTGGGTCTGTTGCAACCTCACCAATGATGTTTACGGAACCGTCAGTTTTCTTTTGAACATCCAAACCTTCTTGTCCTGAAATGGTTTCTGTTTCACGGAAGGTTAGAATATTTCTGGTTGGGTAAATTTTTCTTAGGTGTAACTCAAACGCTGTTTCTTGAACCCTTATGTTCATGGTTTCATATATATTTTCAATCATACCCATAAGCATGGTAGTTTTACCACAACCTTGTTCACCAGTA
The DNA here is from genome assembly GCA_022796855.1 of Clostridia bacterium. GTDB lineage: Bacteria > Bacillota > Clostridia > TANB77 > CAG-508 > RGIG8482. The sequence continues at coordinate 44,615 of JAAWJM010000004.1, forward strand.
AGAGAAATAATTCTTGCTCCCTTTACAAGGAATTTTAGTAAATCAATTGCTTGTTCTTTTCCTGGGAACACAATTAGTTGTTCTAAAGTAGCACGTTTTACGTCAAATTTTCTTACGAAAAATGCCCATGTTTCTGAGAAAGATGGTCTTACAACAACAACACGAGAACCGTCTTTCATTTCATTAATTTTATAACCATTGCTATCGGATAATTGTCCTGGGTTATTATATTTATATATGTTTTGACATACTCTTTTTAGTTCACTTTCTGTTCCAAATGAAAGGAAAGCTAAACGAATGGATTTACCTTGGAAGAAAATCCAAATACTATCACAAGCACGTGGTACTTTATTTTCTAAGACTTGGTCTAAGTAATCTCCATCGGTTTGTGCAACTTGTGATAAGAAAGATTCTGGAAGTCCAGATACACCACCAGACACACCGTCTATGTTCATATCTCTTACTTCATCGATGCTACTATATCCTTTATAATGTTGGTAAATTCTTTGTACTACTACATTTAGTTTATCTGCAAAAGATAATACCAATTGTTCTTTTTCAAAAATATCACTAATTTCTTCTCCTGTAATGACATAGCATGGTTTGGTTTCTCCTGATATGTATTTTAGAGTTGCTAAGTTATATTTCTTTATTATTTGTGTTAATGCTTCATAACCAAATTCTTTTTTATACATTAGAATTAAAATATCAAACTTATCTTGATCAGTTAATAGTGATGGAATATCAAATGGAATAGCTTTTGATATGTTGGTTTCATCAACTCCATATTCTTTTAGCAATAAGTCATAAATTAATTCTTTTACATATTTCTTATCATTCACATCTCCATAGGTACATCCTTTTAATGCTTTTTTTAGTTCGTACTTTTTCTTTTTTCTTCTTTTTAATTCTTCTTCTGAAAGACCTATATCGTATAAATTTATTTTGGTAATTTCATCCAATCTTCTTTTTACGAAATCTGTCATTTTTTCCAAGGTATATGTTTTATCATTTTGTTCTACTTCTTGTTCTACTTTTTGTTCTTTCTTTTTTGCAACTGATCTCATAAAAAGCATCCCTGCTCCTAATAGCACAATTACAATTAAGATAAAATTAATTAGCATGTAAGGTCCTCCTCCTTTTTTAGGTTATATTCTCATTTGTAGCTCTTGTAATTTGTATACAATTTTTTCTGCCGCTTGCTTTACTTCTTTTACAAAAGTAGCATTTCGATCGATTTCATTTACTCTTCGAATTTTTAAAAATAAATCTGCAACATTTTCTTCGCTTGCTGCTTCAAAATACAATGTATTATATGGAATAACAGAAATATTTTTCTTTATCCCTGTATATCTCGAAATATTTTTTACACTATATTTTGAAAAACTATCAAAACGACCAATATTAAGTATAATTCCTTTTTGCTTTAATGGAGTATCTTCTTTACACATTAAATCATTAAAGTCATTAATCATATCCATTTTTTGTTCTACATTTACAATCGTTATATCCGATATTTTTAATACTTCTTTTGTTAAATCATCTTCTAGTCCTTTATCTAAATCCACAAATACTAAATCGTAAAACTTATTTGCATTACTAACAATGTCCTTATATTTCCCTTTTATTTTTAGGTATTCCTCTTGTGTTGGTCTGTTTTCTATTTCTCGATATCCATATAGCACTTCTAATCGATTTTTATAAATAACATGAGTATAATTTTGTATCGATTCTGGTGTCATTCGATTACTATATGCCATTTTGGCTAATCCTTCTATGCCGTTGTCAACTGCCATTGCTGGATTCTTTACTAGTTTTTTTAGTAATGCTTTATTTCTGTCTGCCGATCCAAAACATAATTCTAAGGTATTGTCATTATATTTGGTTGATATCATTAAAATTTTATAATTATGCTCTATTGCCATACTTGTCGCAATTGCTGCAAGTGATAATGTTTGTCCTGTTTGTTTTTTGGTATTACTCCAAAATGTTATGATTGGCATATATTACACTTCCTTCTCTAAAATTTTAAATGCTTTTTTTAATTCTACTTCTTCACTTTTTTCCAAAATATCTTGGGCAATATAGTATAACCCATCTCGATATAAACTACTTAATTTTCGTATTCCGATTTTTTCTACCCTCTGGTTTTCAAAAATAATATTTTGATCTCCATTATCAAAGGGAATATATACTCGAAACTCTTCATTCCATATTGCTTTTGTTCCTAATGAAACATAATTCAAATAATCGTCTTCTTCTTTTAAAATATCTTTTGAATATAAAATTTTCGTTAATTCCACTGGTTCTGTAAAATCATTGATAATTTCAATTCCTCTTTTTAAAGAATATAGATCAAAGGAAGTAACAAAGTAATTTCTTTTGGCCTTTTTCATATCGAACTTTTCAAAATTTTCATTACGATCAATATCAATTAAACAGTAGTCATATTCCATTTCTTTGTCTTCTGGAATACCTAAATATTTTTTTATTTCTTCGAAATTACTAAAACCTACTGAAACATCAATTTTTTCAAATTCAGTTACATATGCCTTTGTCGGATTAATTACTGGTACAATATATTTTGCTTTTTGCGTAACAGTATTGTCAATAACAAGAACCTTTTTTCCTGTTGTCACTAGCACTTTTGCTACATATATTATCAAATCTGTTTTATCATAGCTTCCAATAAAACCTATTGTTTCCATGTCTTATTTATCCTTCCTTCCTTTGTAATGCATGACAATTTAGTAAACTATTATATTCCTCCATTTAGAGAATCAATATATTCTTTTCTTGCTTCTTTTGATCTTGTAATTTCTTGTTCTACATTACTTTCTAAATTAGCTTTTGCATCTTCTCCTACTGCATTAATTTGTGAATTAATATCTTGTTCTCTTCTTATCATTAAACTAGAATATCTTGCTGCTAATTCTTGTCTTGCTTCTGCTACAATATTTGGATCTGAATTCATTAAATTAATTACTTCAGCTCTTGGAACAAATGTTGGTATTGCATTAGCTTGAATTCCTGGTTCTACATAAGTAGTTGCATACAATTTAGAACCTGGCATCATATAAGCTTCTACAATTGCATTACTCATCACTAGACTTTCTTGTTCATACATATCGATCCAAATGGTATCTTCTGTAATTTGTTTAATACGTTTCTTAGAAACCACAATATAATCTTGTCCATTTGGTAAGGTTAAACGAATATCAATATAATTATCTTGTTCTAAGTGTTGTGGCAATATAACCATATTATATTGTTGTTCTCTTAAATCTGCTGTTACTTTTGCATCAGATTCTTGTACCATGGATTTTGATAAAACAAGTCCTTTTGTTAAATCTAATTTTGCAATTGTATTTTCTGTAATATCTTCTTCTTTAATATAATCCGTTGGTATTACATCTTTTAAAGCACTTACTTTTTCAAGATCCGCTGATGTAATCTTGGTTCCTGATTTTATATCATTTTTTAGCACATAAGCTTGTTTTGTATTCGCCTGTGCTGTTTCTATTTGTTTTTTATAATTTGTTGCTTGCATAAAGAAAAATGCAATTCCTACACATCCTATTAGTAGTCCTACGATAATTCCTACTAACATTGAATTTCTTGCTTTTTTTTGCATTGGATTTGTTGCCATTTTAAATTCCTCCTTACATGGTTATGACAAAATAACACTATTTCTTTTATTTTATAACAACTTATCGTGAAACACAACAGTTTCAAAATAGTTGTCATGTAAAAATCATCCGTCTGTAACATTTTTGTAATATTTTCTTATCTTCTTTTTCTCTACTTTCCCTAAGTTACTTCTTTTATTGTCCCATTATATATTTCTCTATTGCCTGCGCTACTCCATCATGGTCATTGTCATTAACAATCACATTTCCTATTTGATTTGCGGAAAGCATCGAATTTCCCATAGCAACTCCTAAACCTGCTTTTTCCACCATTTCTTTATCATTTGCATTATCGCCAATGGCTACAACTTCGTCAGGTTTTATATTTAGTTTTTGTATCAAATATTCAATAGCGGACCATTTATTGGTATTCTTTTTTGCAATTTCCGTATAGTAATATTCTACTGGCACTTCTTCGGTTCCATCTTTTATCATCTTTCTTGACATGTGTTCTACTTCTAAAATATCAATTTTCGGTATTACTTTTAACTTTTTAATAATACTATCAAAAATAATTTTATCATTATCGCAAATGGTCATTTTTAAAATTGGTATATTCTCTTTTTGTTGAATGTATTCATAAAGATGTGGTATTACATTAATGTTCGTTCTTTTTTCCATTGGTTTTTTACTATTTTCTTTATCATAAAAAAGAGTATTATAATTTAATGATTTTGTTAATACTTCGTTCATGGTATACAAATTATAATAAATACTATTTTCTTCACAGATTTTCATAATATTTAGCACTTTTTCTTTTTCCATAAACGCATCGTATAAAACTTCTTCGTTTTGTAAATCATAAATTAAAGTACCATTGCCACAAATTGTATAACGATCCACACCAACTTCATTTGCAATACTTTTTACTGCTTGTGGCATTCTTCCGAGAAGCAATTACAACATAAATACCTTGGTTTATTGCTTTTTTTATTGCCTCTTTGTTTTTAGGACTTATTTCACCATAAGAATTTAACAAAGTTCCATCTAAATCAATGGCAATTAATTTGTACATGCTTTTCCCCTTCTTTCGTAGTTTTTCAATTTATTATACAAAAAAAAAACAAACTTTACAACAAAAAACACAATATTTTCACACATTTTGCACATGAAATAATTTCCAGTTTATTTTTGTATTTATTGCACATTCTATATAGCGAAGAAGCAAGAATGTTTTTTCAAAAATGTAAAATATCTTTTGCAGGAGGTGAAACAACAATGGCATCAAACAATAGTAATATAAAAGCTGTTCCAGAAGCTATGAACGCTTTAGAAAAATTCAAATATGAAGTAGCTAGCGAAGTAGGTGTTACTTTAAAAGATGGTTACAACGGAAATATTTCAGCTAAAGACGCTGGAAAAATCGGTGGTAACATGGTAAGAAAAATGATTCAACAAGCTGAAAACAACATGATTGGTAGATAGTTTTTAATTAAACTAGATTATCTTAAAATAAGGTAGGAATGTATTTTTTGTTTTTTTACGTAGTAATACATAAAAAGGCAGGAAATGTATTCCTGCCTTTTTCTTATTCTGGTTCTACAATACCATAGTTCTTTGAATTTTTTAGTTTAAATACAACGTTTACTTTGTTTGTATCGACGTTAATAAAAGTATAAAATATGTCTTGTGGTTTTTCTTGTAGTTTTAAAATAGCATCTTCTACTGCCATTGGTTTTGCTTCGTAGTAAATGGTTTTAATAATTTCTTCTTCTACTTCGTGTTTATCATTCATATAAAGAAATTCTTTTTGTTTAATGGAATCTTCTTTATTCATTTTATCTTTTTTCGTTTTTGTTTTTCTAATTTGTCCTTCTATAATGTCAATGTCTTTATCAATGGCAGCATATAAATCTTTATGCGATGTCACTGCTTTGTAAGTATCTCCATTGGCTAATACGAATAATTCCGCAATTTGTTCATTTTTTTCGCATTTAATGGTTACCGTTACTTCCATATCCTCCCCAAAATATTTTACAAGTCTTTCTACTTTTTTTGTAACATAGTCTTTTATTGCTTCTGTTGCTGTTAAATCTTTTCCTGTTATTTTGATATTCATAACAATCTCTTCCTTTCTTTATTTCGTATGTTCTTTTGTTTATGGTTTGATTATATACTACATTTTTAATTTTTGCAATATGTTTGGAAAATTAGAATAATTCTTCTAATTGGTAGTCTTTTTCTAGTTTTTCGTTTAAATAAATTTTGGCAACTAATTCTAATTCTTTTATACTATTTTCGCTAATTTGGAAAGAAAATAGTTTTTTGGGTGGTGCTAGTACAATGTAAGAAATAGCATCTTTGGTAGCTCCGTGAAATTTGGAGAACACTTTTATCAAATTTCGCACAAATACCACACTTTAGCCCACTATCACGGAAACTAAAGTACAATAAATCCTCCTTACTTCCGACATTCCTTGCAAGAAGAAATATGTGGAGTAAAACCTAGAATGCACATAAGCCTTATTTTGAAAATGGCTAGCACAAAATCCATATTTTTATCGGTTTCAGATAACGTATAGAGTGTATTTAAAAACAATTGCAGAATTTTGTAACTATTTTCGTTTTCATTGGTCACATCGCAAATTATTTTGGTAATATGACTTGCATATTTTAGTTTTTCTAAATCCGTTCTTAAATGATAAAACATTTCAATCGTTTCACAAGAATTGATATGATATGTACTGGTTCCTTGGTAAAGCATATATTCTCCAAAGCATAAAAACTGGCTGCCCGCAAGTAAAGCACTTTTGGCTCTTCTTGCCCCTTTGGCAGCACAGCTTATTTTTCCAAGACCCGGTGTTAACATCGTTAACATCTTATCATAGTCTCCCATATTACTTTCTCGTATTATAATTCCATTTGTTTTGAAGGTCCCCATTCTTTTCTTCACCATTTACATTATTGATATTTTTTTCTGTATTTTCTACTTCGACTAATTCTAGGAATGTATTGATGTCACCTGTATTTTTAAATGTGTTCCATGCAATTTGTTTGATCACACCTATCATCTCCTTTTTCTTTTTATCTTTTGTATTTTGAAAAATTTTATACCTCAAGTTTTATCTTAAAAAAACTGACAAATATTTTTATATGCCTTATTTTTTTGTTTCTTAACACATTTTAAATTTTTTTACTATGTTATCTTTGTCTTGCCAGTCTTCATTCACTTTTACCCAAGTTTTTAAATTTACTTTTGTTCCTAACATTCTTTCTAGGTCTTGTCTTGCATAAGTCCCAATTCTTTTTAGCATTGTTCCATTTTTTCCAATAATAATGCCTTTATGCGATTTTCTCATACAATAAATTGTTACTTCTATATCATATAGTTCTTCTTCTTTTTTGTTGCTTCGTAAATTCATTTTTTCAACTTCTACATATAAGCCATGTGGTACTTCATCCTCTAATAATTTTAAAGCTTTTTCACGAATCACTTCTTCGGCTAATTGCCTCATGGTTTGATCTGTATATTCATCAATATCATAATAAGCAGGTCCGAGGTTGTAATAATTTTTCAATTTCAATTAACACTTCCCCTGTCTTATCTTTTTTTAGAGCTGAAATTGGAATAACTGCTTGAAAATCATATTCTTTGCGATACATTTCAATTAAATTTAATAGTGTCTCTCTTTTTACCAAATCAATTTTATTAATCACTAAAATTGTTTTCTTTTTAGATTCTTTTATCTTTTCTAAAATAATGCTATCACCTTTTCCAATTCCCTCACTTGTTGCTTCAATCAAAAACAAAACAACATCTACCTCTCCTACATTACCAAAAGCAGTTTCAATCATCGTGTTTCCTAATTTTGTTTTTGGTTTATGAATTCCGGGAGTATCAATAAAAATAATTTGTGAATGCTCCCTATTCACAATAGCACGAATTGCCGTTCTTGTAGTTTGTGGTTTATTGGTCATAATTGCTACTTTTTCTCCCACTAACGAATTAATGAGTGTTGATTTTCCTACATTCGTTCTTCCGATAATGGCTACAAAACCAGATTTGAATTCTTCCATTTTCTTCTTCCTTTACTTTGCTATTATACTAACTCTCGCTTACTAAATTTGTCGAGGTTGGTCGTAAAATTTCATGTTTTTTTCTTCCTTTTTCACTTGACAAATCTATTATATACTATTTTTAATAAATTTCAATATCAAATTTATCTATTTTGTAAAATAAAACATTAAAAAGTATATTATTTTCAAGACTTACTAGTATTAAGCTTGCACGAATTATGTAAATATGATATAATTTTGATGTATATAATACTATTACTGGCACATGTTTTTTATGTACCAGATTCTGTGAGAGGAAAAATAGTATATATGTAGCACATTGACAATCGAATTGGTACTTGTTACCACAAAAAAGAAAAGGAGATTTTATATGAAAAAATCAGTTACAAACTTCCTAACCAACATTCTTCCTCCTTGTGTCATTTGTTTTCTATCTATATGTTTGTTCTTGCCTGACATTCATAATTTTTTCAATGAATCTGTGCCCCCAAAAAATGTTGAAACAGAAACATTGCATGAGGAGATTATTTCCTCGTTCAATAAACTGTTAGACAGCACCAGCTATATATTGAATACCACAGAAGATGACATCGCAGAAGATGATATCGCAGAAGATGATATCGCAGAAGATGATATTACAAAAATAAATTTGTCTTCCTCTAGATTATTACCTAATGAGGAGGACACTGTGGTAAGTGCGGAGGAACATGTTGACAACACAAAGCAAAGACTCTTGAAGGACCTTCTTAACAAGTCAACAGAAACCAATTTAGTATCTGTCTTGTTAGACGATTTTACAGTTGATACCTTATATTGGGCAGTTATCAATGCTCCGAACCATTCGGTTAGCATTGATGGATACACTGTAGAACTATTTACCAACAAATTTCCCGTTTCATATGTTCCAACAAGGGTTGATATGCTTGCAAAAGATGCACGATTTATACTCATTGAAGATACTATGTCTGTCTTTTTGTTAGCGTCAAATTATACTATTGACACTTGGACTCCAAAGCTTAATGCCATGGATTATCAAAAAGCGTTAAAAACGCTTCATTTGCGCGAAGAAATTGAATCTGCCTCTTTTGCATATAATAGAGATAGTACAACTTCTTTGGGACGTGAAATCCTCGAATCCGAAGGTTTCGAGGAGGCCAATTATGGTCCGGATATGCTTGATGAAATCCATCGTTATAATACAGCAAGGGACTTAACAGTCCTACGCTTTGAAGACAAAATTGAATGTTGGCAATTGGGAAAGAAATTGTTAAGTTATGAGTTTGATAATAGCTTCGAAGAATATCCTTATTACATCATAGCAAACAATATGATTCATTTAAGGGCAGATCCAAATGAATTTATTACCTTTATTGATAGCAAAGGTAATTTCTTCAATCTACCAACTAATGCTTTCTGGGCTGGTTTTTATGAAGACAATGAAATTTTTATTCCGATGTATAGTATTTTTGAAGAAAATGCAGTAACATTTTATTCGATCGATATTGCCACCTCCGAAGTAACTCCATATGCAATATTTGATGATATATCTTCTATAGAATCATTCTCTCATGAAGGTTATGTTACATATTATTTTAATTATTTCAACGGTAAGACAGAATCTATTACACTTTTTTAACTTCCTCTCACACATGGATAAAGACGTTTGCAACCGCAAACGTCTTTATCTATTTTTATTCAATCACAACCTTAGCATCAATTGGACATATTTGTATGAAGGTATTTCCATCATTTACTTTTATTTCATTTCCTTGTAAGTCTTTATATACTGTTTTTTCAGTTCTTGCAGATTTACTACATACAATCTCAATTGCCTTTCCATTGGTAATGTAATATCCCTTTTTATCTCCAATATTCTTTAAACCTTGTCTGCCTTTATTTTCTTTATCTGTTAAGGTATAATTTTCTGCAAACGTAATAATGATATTTTTGGTGGTAATGTCTTGTTTCGTATTCCAATCGGTTTGTTTAACATTACGAGAATAACGCACATATCTTTTACTTGCTACATCATAAGTATAGCTCACTACATTTGAATTACTATATGGAATTACTATATGACTTGCTTCAACTCCTGCTTCTAAGTCTACTTCTTCTACTTGGTAGTTTAATACACTCTTTCCTTTTGCTTCGGTTCGGTAGCCTTTTTCTCCTGCTATTTTTAGAATATTTTGCATGCTCGTAACTGCATTATGTGGTGCTTTTTTATCTTTTACTCTCCAAAAATCTTTGGAACTTTCTACTAGTCCATTAATATTGTTTACTTTTAATGTTTTAATATCCTTTTCTGCTTGTGGGCTCCAACCATAATGAACATAGATAGCATCATTTTCTAAGGCATAATCTAAGAAATAATGTCTTGAACTACGGATTGGGCCAATTTTATCTAAATTAACTCCTTTAAAAACTTCCATTAATCTAGTTTCTCCGCCCTCAACAATAATTTCATAAACAATATAAGCATCGTTTAAACCTGCTTGTGGCCATGCATCTTTATGGTTATCGATCATGACTGCCACTGGACGATTGTTTCCACGGTATATTTGTGGAGTCTTTTCCTCCTTTGGTGCTTCTACTGGTACTTCTTCTATTCCAAGTTCATTTCCTGGTTCTTTTGGTTTATTATCTCCTACCACCTTTATTGCTAATAATACTCCTGCTAAAATTACTAATACGACTAATATGATAACAAGTGCAATAATTCCTTTTTTTCCCATTTTCATTACTCCTTTTATTGTCCTATTTTAAAACTTTGAAAAATTTCCGTAATTGATGCAAGTGAATTTATATGTAAATATAAAATTGCTAATCCATATAATAAAATAACAACCAATACCCCTACACATGCTCCTATTATTATTTCTAATTTGGTTCGCTTTTTGGTCTGATAACGGTTAATCGCAACTAATAAAGCAAGTACTAATGCTAATGTAAAAATAACTACATTTCTTGTTGTAAGCCACACAATGGTAAGTGCTGCAAAATCAACTGCTGTTTGACCACTTGGCATAAAATTTTCTTTGATAAATTTATGATTTCTCGTTGCTGCTGCTTTTAGTGTAACAATCACAATAACCGTTAATAATACAGCCACAAACGCCAAATGAATTGGCGAATTTACCACTTCTTCTACCATTCTTAAACCAATGGTGCTAATTTTTTGAAAAAATAGAAAATATGCTACAATAACTGCATTAATGGCTGCTATCACAACCGCTCCTGCTCCTACATCTTTTGCAATTTTGGCTTTGGGATGATAAAGGTCTGTATATAAATCGACTACCGTTTCAATTGCTGTATTAAACATTTCTGCTATAATAATTAATACAACCGTAAACATTAAGCATAGAAATTCTGCTCTTGATAAGTCGAAAAATAAACTAATTAGCATAACAGCTACTGCAATTAGTAATTGTTTTTTGATATTGCTTTGTGTAGTAATGGCATAAATAATACCATCTAACGCATTTTGACAGGCATCTAAAAAATTACCATTTTTCATTTTATGCTCTTCTTCTTTTTTCATACTCCCACCTATATCTAATTTCTTGTTATTTTTAAATCTTGCAATATTGTTTCTTCTTTTGGTCTCATTTGTAATTTGTCCTTTTCTTCTATATGGTCATATCCCATTAAATGATAAAATCCATGTACTAGCATATAGGCTAGTTCTCTTTCAAAACTGTGCCCATATTCAATTGCTTGTTCTTCTACCCTTGGAATCGAAATAACAATATCTCCTAATACCTCATGTACTGTATGATTGGTTTGTTTTTGGATGTCTTGTATTTCTTCTTTTTCAAACATAGGAAAAGATAAGACATCTGTTTCTTTATCGATGTTTCGGTATTGTTGGTTTAAGGTTTGGATGTTTTGTGGTGTTGTTAATGTGACCGCAATGTATAAGTTTGCCTGTAATAACTGTTCTTCTTTAAAACATCGTTCCATAACAATTTGAATTAATTCTTCATATTCTTTTTTGGGTTCTATTCCCTCATATTCAATTTGTACGATTTCATTCATACTCTTTCAATCCTCTATTTTTTCCTTAAGAACCCCCAGTCGCCTATCGGCGACAGCCCCCTTAAGTAAAGGGACCTTTTTTCTACTTTCATAACAAATTTGGTTCTTAACACATATTTATACGTATGTTAGATTCTCTTTTTTAGGCAACAACCGTCTTTTTCTTAACTGTTTTATGTTGTAATGTTGTATACGAATTTTTCAAATTCCTCATAACACCTAATTCTACTAATTTTTGTCTATAGAATTCAATCACTTTTTCGTATTTTTCTGGTTTGGTTTCTACTGCTTTTAAATCATTTCGAACAAATAAGATTTCTTTTTGTTTTGCATATTCCACTTGATTTGTTTCTTTTAATTTGGTTACTTTTTTATAGCTTTCCCAAAATTTTTTGTATTCTTCTCTATGTTTTGGTTTATCCCAATAAATTTTGGTAGATAATAATCGAATATTGTAATCTTCAATTAGTGTAATTAACATTTCATAAGCACGATTTTTCTTTTTTTCAATTGTTGCATTCACGATCAAGTTTCTGGTATCTTTTAATAATTTAATATAACATTGTTCTGCTACAATTAATGGCAAACTGTGTGTAAATAAAGTTCTACTAATTCCTAATAAAATTAGTTTCTTTTCGATAACATCTCTTCCATCTAATTTACCAGCTAAAAAGGTACTAAATTTATCATATTCTGTTAAAATGTTTTTGTAAGTATCTTGTGGTTCAATTTTCATTTTAATTGGCAATATGGTTACAATATATTCCTCTAAAGTTTGGAAGATTTTCTCATAAATTTCATTTTTTCTTTCTTTTGTTGCCACATGATCGGCTAACTGAATGGAATAATTTTTTAATATTCCTTTATAAAGTGCCTCCATTTTACTAACATAAAACACTTCATAACGTTTTTGCAATTTTTCTCTATTTTGTGCCCCAATGGTTTCATAATCTAATTCTAACAAATATTTTTGTTTGCGATATTTATATTCAATATATTGCGTTTCTTTTAAATGAACAACTGTATAATATTTTGATAGTGCATTTCTTTCAAATAACGTTGCGGTATCATTTTTTACCTTGTGGTAAATTGAATCCATAACATATTTATCAATCGACTCTAGGTAAAGAGCAAACATATCTTCATATTTTTTTAAGTTTACTTCTTTTTGATTGGTTTCATCATGATTATTTTCATTGGTATAATTCTCAAATGCTTTTAGCATATTGTTTCTTTTTGCGTATATTAATAATCCATTAATTCCTACTTTGGTTGGAATTAGTAATTTTGTAATGGTTCCTGTTATCTTTCCAAAGAAAGTTTTATCTTGTTCTAATACTCGTAATCCTCGTTCTGTCATGTTTCATCATCCTTTCACAACAATATTTTTTCGTTTGTGCCTATATTTTCAATTACTTCATAAATGAGTTCAACTTCTAGTTCATTTTCTTCACGTTTTACATTTACTTTTGTATCAACTATTTTTTCTTCATCTGGTATTTGTTTTTTCAATTCCTCCTCTAGTTTTTGAATTAGTATCTGTTTTACCTCTTCTTCCGTATAACTAACTTGCTTTTTTTCTAATTCTTTATAGGTTGTTTTCACAAATTCTATAGGGAAATAGAAGTTTGAAAATATTTTTAATTTTTTGCTCTCACTTATTGTATCATAATTTTCAAAATATGGAACCCCTTTCGGAAAATTTATTTCAAAATTATGAATCTTAATTCCGTAGTTGTTTTTTTCCTTTCCCGTTTCTGTTTCTTTCGTTCCCATTAATCCCATTTTTTCTTTTGCTGAATACCAAACCCTTGCTTCTATCTCGGCTTTCGCGTGCACATATCTTGTTCCTGTGTATTTTCCCTCTATCCAGCCTCCTACTAAGGTATTACCGTTTTGTTACAATATCCCCCACTTTTACTAGGGCAGTACCGTTTTGCACATTAATTTTTGTAATTCTTCCTTCTTTTTTTGAAACAATACTACAATATTCGTTTTCATCAATAATATCTGGTTTTTTATCGGCTTCTACTACTTCTACAATCATGTTGGTACCAATCGATTTAATTCCAATCCATGCAATGTCATCTCTTTCTAGTCGCATTTTGCTAATGATTTCTTTTGTTTTTACACTGTTTTTTAATTTTCCTAAAACTAATCCGTATTCATTTAATTGTTCTAATAATTCCTCGGTTGGTATGGTATTGTTTCCTATAATTTCAATATTCCACACGAAGTTAGAAACTCCAAAAATAACCAAAAAAAGGGTTAGTAATAATCCTATAAATAGTTTTCTTTTTTGGTAACGATGTAGTAAAAAAGGAAGTCCCTTTTTCTTTTGGATTTTCACTTGGCACTTGGTTACTTTTGCCACTTGTCTTATTTTTTTAAAATCTTTTATGGCAATATTGGTAAATAAAAAACTCGATTTTTTTCGTTTCATATTCCATAAAAAGATTTGTTTTCCTCGGCAAATATTAATAAATCTTTCTATAAAATATCCTTCTACACTAATGGTTGCATAGCCAAATAGATAATACATCATGATTTTAAAAAACATTGCTCCTTCCCCTTTCTTTATTCGTCTGTAATACTTTCAAAATCGATACTATCTATCTTGCCAAATACCATAATGTCATCCCCTGTCATTTCTTTTAACCTTAAGTTAAATCCATTTATATTGACTGCACCAATATGGGTATTGATTTTAATATAATAATCTTCATACTCTAAAATCGATTTATAATTTTCAATTAAAACCTCTTCAAAGCCCACCACAGTTATTTTGGGAGTATCCGATACCACCTCTTTCGGAAGCTCTAAAAATTTCTGAAACCTACTTTCTTTTCGTTTTCTTCTCTCCATTGTCTCCTCCTAGCTTTCTATCTCCATTTTACCTCACAAATTCATCTAACGATTTAAACTCATACCCCATATTTTTTACTTCTTTAATGACACTATCTAATATATTGGTATTATCTTTGGAATTTCCATGTAGTAAAATAACGGCTCCAGGATGGATATTGTCTAATATTTTCTTTTTTGCATATTCTTCTCTTCCTTGTTTGTTTTCGTCCCAGTCATCATAGGCTAGGCTCCACATAACACTCGTGTATCCTAAGTTATTGGTAAGATTAAGCGTTCTTTCACTAAATTCTCCTTTGGGTGGTCTTATGTATTTCATTTCATAACCAAATTTTTGGTATACCGCAGTATGTAAATTCATTACTTCTGTTTTTACTTTTTCATCCTCTAAATCTGGCATAGACTTGTGATTTACGGTGTGATTGCCGTATAATATGTCCACCTGCTATCATGTCTTTTACCAATTGTTCCTCGGTATTTACAAAATGTGCTGTTAAGAAAAAGGTAGCTTTCACATTATTTTCTTTTAATACTTGCAAAATTCTTGGCGTATAGCCTGCTTCGTACCCTTCATCAAAAGTCAAATATACATACTTTTTTTCTGGATTCCCCATTGCAATTCCTTTATACTGCTCCATTAATTCTTTATTTTTACTTCCTAAATCTGGTTGTGCATGATTGTCTTCTCTTTTAATTCCCCAACCGATTTTTTTATTGCTTAACGTTGTAGCCGAAGTAACCACCGTATTTCCCATTATTTTATTTTCTTGTTTGATTCCTATGGCACCAATTCCTATTACAAATATCATAACCGCAATTCCAATTAACGCTTTTCCCATTTTCTTTTTAACTCGTTTTTCCATTTTCTATATCCTCCTAGTATTTTTTATTTAAATACTATGAAAACAAACAAAAAAAAATAACTATCTAGTTCATAAATAGTTATTTTCTTGTTATTCTCTTACATTGCTTTTTTCTTGTCTTTCTCGAAGCTGTATACCAAGTAGAATTCCATTTTCAATTTCTTCTTGTGACATAACTAAACGAGATTTGTGATTGATTATGATAGATTTATCTCTTTGTTCCTCTGTTTCATAATATGTAATTTTAGAAAATTCTTCTTTTATTCTAGTAATATATTCCCCTAATTCCATTGATACTAACTCTCTAGCAGCTATTAATTTCATTCTTTTTAGAATATTTTCATAGGTAAATGCTTCTTGCTCAAATCCCTTTTCAAGAATAAAATCTCCTCCTTCTCCAATATGGCAGGAAGCAACCCCTAAATTTCTTTTTTTGTCAAACATTTTAACTAATACTGCTATCATACAAGAATTTATAATTCCTTTTTCATCAGGTGAAAATTTTTCAAAGTGATAATCTGGCTCTGGTATAAATACTCCAACTTCTCCTTCTTCACTTGATATACATCTAGCTTGATATAAATATGGGGTAATATATAATTCTTTTTGTGTTTGTTTATTACAAAAATATTGCATTGGTGCTATTACATTTTCTGGACTTACTTTATGTAGTAATTTCAAATTATCATATTCTCTTTTTACCACTCCAAATGGTGTTGCTGGTTGTCCTACTAACAATGTATATTTTTTATCTCCCACTTTTAATACATACACTAATTCTGTTTCTCCATAATTAATAAATTGTACTTTCTTTTCTCCATTTTGGAATTCAGAAATTGCCTTACTAGTAGCTACATCTTTTATCATATCTCTAATTTCTATCACTTCTTTTAAACAATTATGCTCTGGTAAATATTTCATATATTCCACATCAATATCTGGAATTCCAAGTGCTTCTTCATATATTATTTTATCTAACATCACTTCTCCCCTATTCATGTTATTAGTATATCACATCTTTTTCCATTTTACTATATATTCTGTAATTTATACATTTCACACTTTTTTCATTTTTCGTCATTTTCTCTTGACTTTTTACAAAATATGCATTATAGTGTTGACTTGTACTGGGATTTTTTTACAGAAATGTATTTCATTTCCTAATTCTAATTTCAGTTTCAAAAGATAAAATAATGAAATGAGGTTTTTATAATGATTTTATTAATTGGTAGTATTTCTGTTTTTGCTATACTTGGCATTCTTTCCTTTGCGGTTTATGGGTTACGAAGCTATAGGCAAATGTCACAAAATTTAGAAAAAACCACACTATATAACGAAACTTTGCAAAGTTCTCAGGAAGACTTACAAGCTTTTAGGCATGATTTTGGAAATATCCTACAAGCCATTGGTGGCTATATTGATAAAAACGATATGGAGGGACTTCGTGTTTATTATTCTGAATTATTTCGTGATTTTCAAACATCTAATAATTTTGCTTATTTAAGCCCAGAAGTGGTAAATGTACCAGCTATTTATAGCCTTTTGGTTTCAAAATATCGTTTGGCACATTCCTCTCGGTATTACGATAACCTTTGACTTCTTTTTGGATTTTCAAACTTTGAATATGAAGATTTATGAGTTTTCTCGCATTTTAGGTATTCTTTTGGATAATGCCATTGAGGCAGCTCGTGAGTGCGAAGAAAAAATGGTTCGTGTTGAAATTAGAAAAGATTCTATTCAAAATCGTCAAATTTTAGTCATTGAAAATACCTATTTAGATGAAAAAGTTGATTTTGAGCATATGTTTGAAAAAGGAGTTTCTTCCAAAAAACATAACACTGGTCTTGGACTATGGGAAGTCAATAAAATCTTAAAAAAGTACCCAAATGTTAATTTGAATACTTCATACAATGGACATTTCTTCACTCAACAGTTAGAAATGTACGAAGATGTTCCTTCTCAAAAAGAAATACTTGTACCATAAAGGTCTCTTTCATAAAATTTAAGACGAGCATTTTACAAAGAATGCTCGTCTACATCTTCTAAGATTTTCCATGAGCCTATTTTTTGTGGTAAACAAGTAAACTCCATTTTTTCCTTGGTGACAGGATGAACAATTCCTAAAAAATAGGCCCACAAACAAATTTGTTTTCCTCTTCCTCTTGTTGCGTATTTTTGGTCTCCGGTAGATACTATGTCCTCTACTTGATAATTGCACACGAATTTGATGATGCCTTCCTGTATGTAGTTTAATCTTTAATACTGATAAGTGTAGGTCTTCATCATACTTTATGGTTTCATAATCTAATTTTGCAAATTTTGCTTGGCTTTTCTCTTTTGTGGTAACTTTGCTTACATTTGTTTTTTGATTTTTTACAAGATAATCTTCTAACGTTCCTTTTTGGGGTTCTAACTTTCCATCTACAATCGTCAAATACGATTTTTCAAACACTTTATTTCGTACTTCTTCGCTTAATCTCGCAGCTGCTTTTGATGTTCTTGCAAATACCATAACTCCTCCCACTGGTCTATCTAAGCGGTGTACTAACCCTAAATATACCTCCCCTGGCTTATGGTATTTTTCCTTAATATATTCTTTTACTAAAGTAAGCATATCCGTATCACCAGACTTATCTTGCTGTGAGGGAATATTGGGAATTTTCTGTACGACGATGATATGATTGTCCTCATAAATTACATTTAATTTCTCCATTTTCAAGTCCATTCCTTTCTTTTAAGCCCTACCTATTTTTCCCATCGACCATAAATTCCGCATGGCAAAATAAGAGAGGAATTTTTCTGTGGTAAACCAATTTCTCCCGAAGAAAATGTACCTCCTTCTTGCTTTTTCATGTGTATTTGTAATAAATTCTCTAATACTTTTGCTGAAATTCCAGTTGTATAAGAATTAATTAAGAAAAATAATGGATGATTACTTAATACATTCATACACAAAGAAACAAGGTCGGAAATGTTATTCTCGAATTGCCATACTTCACCATTTGCTCCTCTTCCATAGGAAGGAGGATCCATTACAATTGCGTCATAGGTATTTCCTCTTCGTATTTCTCGATTCACAAATTTTACCACATCATCTACAATATAACGGACTTTTTTCTCTTGCAAACCAGAGGAAGCCACATTTTCTTTTGCCCATGCTACCATTCCTTTGGAACTATCCACATGACACACACTTGCACCTGACGATAAGCAAGCAACGGTTGCTCCTCCTGTATACGCAAATAAATTTAGTACCTTTATTTCCCTTTTCTCTTTTTTTATTTTTTTCATCATCCAATCCCAATTTACGGCCTGTTCTGGAAATAATCCTGTATGTTTAAACCCCATTGGTTTTATATTGAACGTTAAATTTTTATATTTCATTTTCCAAGCTTTTGGAATTTCTTTTTGATAATTCCATTCACCACCACCTTGTTTGCTCCTGTTATAAACGGCATGTGCTTTTTTCCACATTTGTGGATTTGTTTTGTCCTTCCATATAATTTGAGGGTCTGGTCTAACTAAAACAATATCCCCCCATCTTTCTAGTTTTTCTCCGTTTGCCATATCTAATATCTCATAATCACTCCAATTATTTGCTACTTTCATTTTTTTATATTCCTCGCTTCCTTTTTAAGGGCTTTGTTTCATTATTTTCTTACCTTTTTTTAATCCTTCCCAATCACCTTTTATAGTTTTGTTAATAAAGTACAAAAGTAATAAAGAAACGTCAAATCTAAAACCATAAATGTAATTCCCATTACTAAAAATAAAGCAACTACTTTGTTTCGCTTTATTTTATTGTATATTCTTTCTGGTATCCCCGTTTCTAACTTGTCCTTTTTCATTGGATAACCAACGGTAAGTACTTCTTCTTTTGCATATTCCATCATTTGTATTTCCCCTTTCAAATATATATTCTTGTATTATATATATGAAAGAGTTTTTTATATTATGACTTAAATTGATTAAATCATATCATAAGTTTTTGACAGGTTTCTATCTTTCTTTTAATTGTTTGGCAATTTCTCTCGTAATTCCCTTTACTCCGTATTAATTCTTCCAGAGAAGCTTGTTTTATTTTTTCAACACTACCGAACTGTTTTAATAACTCTTGCTTTTTCTTTTCGCCAATTCCCTTTATTTCATCTAAACTAGATTTCGTCATTCGTTTTCCTCTTACTTTACGATGATATTCAATTGCAGTTTTATGAACTTCGTCTTGGAAATTGGTAATTACATTCATTAATTCTTCCGATAATGGTATTTCTTCTCTTTTTTCATTAATCAATGCTCTAGTACGGTGTTTGTCATTTTTTACCATTCCATAAATTGGTATGTTTAAATCGTATTTCTCAAGAGCGTTTTTGGCTGCCCTTTCTTGAGTAATTCCTCCATCTACAAAAATAGCATCTGGTAAGGCTCCAAAGTCTCCATTGGTATTATCTATAGAGTGTTTCAATCTTCTGGTAATAACCTCCTCCATACATTTAGGATCATCTTGAGTAAACACGGTTTTTATTTTAAATCTTCTTGATAATTTATGGTTTACCACTCCGTCTTGTAATACGCACATACCAGCTACCATGTCGGTTCCTGATATATTCGATATGTCATAAGTTTCGATTTTTCTTGGCATTTTTTCTAAGTTTAATACTTGCTTTAATTCCATTAATACATCATATTTATCTTTTTGCTTATTTTCCAATGTTACTTTTGCATTTTTTTCTGCCATTTCTACAAATCTTAACTTCTCACCTTTTTTAGGCGATTTTAACTCTACTTTTCTTCCTACTTGTTTGGATAATAATTCTTCGATAATTTCTTTTTCTTCTAATCTCTCTTTTAGCATAATCTTATGTGGTATTTCTTCTTTTCCCATATAATATTGTTTTACAAAGCTCGCTAATATTTCCTCATTTGAAATATCACTAGATTCTCCAAAAAAGTAATGTTCTCTTCCAATCATTTTACTTTTTCTAACAAAAAAGATTTCAATACACGCTGTTAATTCATTCCTAGCAAGTCCAATGACATCAATATCATTTTCAGTAATATTGGACACTTTTTGTTTTTGATTAATATGTTCAATCGCCATTTTTTTATCTCTTAAATATGCTGCTTCTTCATAATCTTGTGCCTCAGAGGCACGCTTCATTCCCTCTTCTAATTCCTTTATAATTGGGTCGATTTTTCCTTCTAATAACAGGATGATTTGACTTATCATATTATCATATTCTTCTTTAGAGATATACCCCATACATGGTGCCGAGCAACGGTGAATATGGTAATTTAAACATGCTCTTCCTACAAATTTAAAATTCTTACATTGGCGAATTTTAAATTTTTCTTTAATAAAATTTACCATTTCCTTTGCACTTCCACTATTAGCATAAGGTCCAAAATACTTTGCTCCATCATTTAAAATCTTACGAGTAATAATAACATTCGGATACTCACTTTTTACATCTACTTTAATATAGGGATATGTTTTATCATCTTTTAGTAATACATTAAATTTCGGTCTATTTTCTTTAATTAAATTACACTCTAAAATAAGAGCCTCTGCCTCATTATCTGTTACAATATACTCAAAATGGTCAATTAAAGAAACCATATTTTCTATTCGTTTCGTTTTACGAGTCTTTCTAAAATACTGCCTTACACGGTTCTTTAGCACCACCGCTTTTCCTACATAGATAATATGGTCATCTTTATCCTTCATAATATAAACTCCCGGTTTTTCTGGAAGTTTTTTAATCTCTTCTTCAATATTAAACATTTGTTACTCTACCTCTGCAATATATGGTAAATTACGGTACCTTTCGTTATAGTCTAATCCATAGCCAACCACAAACTTATCAGGAATTTCGAAACCTACATAATCCACTTTTACGTCATATTCTCTACGTTCTGGTTTGTCTAATAAAGTACATAATTTTATGCTTTCTGGGTTCTTTTGTTGTAGATGTTTGATTAAATAACTTAAGGTTCTTCCTGTATCAATAATATCTTCTACGATTAAAATATTTTCTCCTTCTAATGAATCTGGTAAATCTAGTTTTAAATTAATTTTTCCTGCACTAATTTTTTCTGCACCATAACTAGAAACTTGCATAAAAGCAAACTTTACTTGTTTTTCCATCTTTCTTGCTAAATCTACCATGAAAACAGTAGAGCCTTTTAAAATACCTACTAAAGTTAAGTCTTTTCCCTCATAATCTTGTTCAATCTTTTTGGCTAAGTTTGCTACTTTTTCTTGAATACTTGCTTCATCAATTAATACTTTTAATTCTCCCATCATACTACCCCTTTTTACTTGATATGACTATTATATCATAAAAAAAGGGGGATTGTAAATAATTAAATATCCCCTATTTTCTTAATTTTTTCTTATAGTACTTGCTACTTTTTGAAATTTAGTGTAATATACTATTATTAATTGAAAGTTTATGCGAAAAAAATCATAAAGAAAGGAGTATCGGTATTTTTTAAAAAGCGCCTGAACAATAGGGTCTTTTTCTATTGTTGACGAGGATAGAACTTATCGAATTTTTCGGCGGATGGTTCTATGGCATGGTTACTGCCATAAATACTAGCAAACCATAATAGTAATATTATGAAACAAATCTAGTAGGGTAACTTTTAAAAAGCATACTTTCAATTCCATATTAAATTTTAAGGAGGATTCACATATGTGTGGAATTGTAGGTTATATTGGAACCAAAAAAGCAAGTCCTATTTTGATTGATGGACTTTTAAAATTAGAATATCGAGGATATGATTCAGCAGGAATTTCAACCATGGAACACGGTTATCTTTCGAATATGAAAGATAAAGGAAGAGTAAAAAATTTGTATAATTTAGAAGGAATTGATTCCTTAGAAGGAACCATTGGAATTGCTCATACAAGATGGGCAACTCATGGAAAACCAGCAAAGGAAAACTCTCATCCTCATATGGATAATAGTAATTCTTTTAGTGTCGTACACAATGGTATTATTGAAAATTATCAAGAGTTAAGAGAATTTTTAACAAATAACGGATATCATTTTCTTTCCCAAACCGATACAGAAATTATCCCAAACTTAATCCATTATTATTACACCAAACTAGAAGGAAGTAATGATAAATTTTTGCAAGCCGTTCATCAAGCTTGTGGTGATTTAAAAGGAAGTTATGCCATTGAAGTACTTTGCAAAGACGAGCCAGAAACCATGATTGTAGCAAGAAAGGATAGCCCTCTTGTAATTGGTGTTGGTAAGGAAGAAAACTATGTTTCTTCTGACATTCCAGCCATTCTTTCTTATACCAAAGACTTTTATTTATTAAATGATGGTGATTTAGCCAAATTATCTAATACCGATATTTCGTTTTATGATAGTAGCTTAACTCCTATCACAAAAGAACTTAAAAATATTGATTGGGATGTTTCTGCTTGTGAAAAAGATGGATACGAAGACTTTATGCTAAAAGAAATATACGAACAACCAAAATCGATAAGAGAAACGATTGGTTCTAGGTTAAAGAAAAATGAAAAAGTAAATTTTGAAGATATTGGTTTTACCAAAGAAACTTTATCAAAGTTTAACAAAATCTATTTGGTTGCTTGTGGAACTGCTATGCATGCTGGTTTAGCCGTAAAACCGCTTTTAGAAAGATTATGCCATATTCCAGTTATTGTGGATATTGCCTCTGAGTTCCGCTATCGTGAACCATTAATTGATGCAAATACCCTATGTATTTATATTAGCCAATCTGGGGAAACAGCAGATACCATTGCTGCTCTAAAACTTTCTAAAAAGCAAGGAGCAACTACCATTGCTATTTCCAATGTCATTGGAAGCTCTATTACAAGAGAAGCCGATTTTACCATTTATACCCATGCAGGTCCAGAAATTGCGGTCGCTTCTACAAAAGCCTATACTTCGCAAATTACTCTACTTACCCTACTTACCCTATATTTTGCTGAAGTATCAGAATCAGCACCAACAGATGTCATTTCCGATATAAAAGACGAACTACTTTTATTACCTGAAAAAATAACCGAAGTGTTAAAAGATGATTCAAAAATAAAAGAATTTGCCCACAAAGTTTATGAAGAAAAAGACATTTTCTTTTTAGGAAGAGGTACCGATTATACCGTATCCATGGAAGCTTCTTTAAAATTAAAAGAAATTTCTTATATTCATTCTGAAGCCTATGCCGCAGGAGAATTAAAACATGGGCCAATCGCATTAATTGAAAATGGAATTACCGTTATTGGTATTTTAACAGACCCTACTTTAGTGGAAAAATCCGTTAGTAATTTACAAGAGGTTATTACCCGTGGAGCAAAAACATTAATCGTAACCAATCAAGAAATAAACCAGACAAACTACGATGAAGTTATTACCATACCAAACACCAACCCATTCATCTCACCTATCCTTTCGATTATACCACTACAACTATTTTCTTATTATATTTCAAAAGAAAAAGGATTAGATGTCGATAAACCAAGAAATCTTGCAAAATCGGTAACAGTGGAATAAAAATAAATAATTGTAGAGGCGGACCTTGTGTCCGCCTTTTTATAAAATATATGAACCATTTTCAATAATGAAAGGCAGACACAAGGCCCACCCCTACATTATGTTTCTTCTCCAAATCGCTCCCATGTTTGTTTTACAATTTCATCTACAATTCTTTTACTTGCTTGTCCATCTCCATATGGGTTTGGTGCTTTACTCATTTTTTCATATTCTTGCTTATTTTCTAGTAGCTCTTTGGTGGCTTGGTAGATTTTTTCTTCATTGGTTCCTACTAGCTTTAAGGTTCCTGCTGTAACGCCTTCTGGTCTTTCTGTGGTATTTCTAAGAACAAGTACTGGTTTTCCCATCGAAGGTGCCTCTTCTTGAATTCCTCCACTATCGGTTAATACCAAATACGAACGATTAATAAAATTATGAAAATCAAATACATCTAGTGGTTCAATTAGCTTAATTCTCTCTTGCTTATCAAATAATTTTTCTACCGTTTTTCGAATTTCTGGGTTTTTGTGCATTGGATAAACCACAACCACTTCTTTATGCTCTATTACAATCCTCTTAACGGCATTACATATATTCTCTAATGGTTTTCCTAAATTTTCTCTTCTATGTGCAGTTAATAAAATTATTTTTTTGTCTTTTAACTCTTCTAAAATATCATTTTCATAATCTTCTTGTAATGTTGTTTTTAGGGCATCTATCGCTGTATTTCCTGTAATGATCATCTTTTCTTCTTTTTTATTTTCTTTTACTAAATTTTCTTTTGTTTCTTTTGTTGGTGCAAAATGTAAGTCTGCTAAATTACTAACCATTTGCCTGTTCATTTCTTCTGGATATGGTGCATATTTACGGTAGGTTCGAAGCCCTGCTTCTACATGACCAATTGGAATTTGCCTATAATATGCCGCAAGAGCAGCAGCAAATGTAGTTGTCGTATCACCATGTACTAAAATAATATCTGGCTTGGCTTGTGCTAATATTTCGTCCATTCCTTTTAACACACGTATTGTTATATCCGTTAAGGTTTGTTTTTCTTGCATAATATTTAAGTCAAAATCTGGTACAATATCAAATGCTTTTAGTACTTGGTCTAACATTTGCCTATGTTGTCCTGTTACACATACAATCGGTGTAGTTTCTTCTCTTTTTTCTAATTCTTTTATGACAGGTGCTAGTTTAATTGCCTCTGGTCTTGTTCCAAAGATTACCATTACTTTTATCATTTTTTCCCTCTTTCTTTCATAATTTCAAACATATATCGTATATTACTATCAAAAAATCGTTTTAATCTACTTGGTTCTTTGGTAATACGATATAACCATTCCAAATTTAGTTTTACAAAAAAGCTTGGTGCTCTTTTTTTATTTCCACTAATCACATCGAAGCTTCCACCTACTCCAACAAAAATTCCTTTATCAAATTGTCCATAGTATTTGTTGATTAATTTTTCTTGCCTTGGAATACCTAGAGCAACCAAAATAACATCTGGTTTCTTTTTATACATATCCATAAATACAGCTTCTTTATCTTCTACATAACCATCCACTGCCCCTACTAATTTTGCATTTGGATAGTCTTTTTTTATTGTTTCTTTCATCTTCTCAATTACTTCTGGTTTTGCTCCTAATAAGTATATGCTTTTATTAAGCTCATGACAAGAGGATAAAAGCTGAAGTGCTAAATCCACTCCTAACACTCGGTGTTTTAAATCCATTTTAAGAAGCTTTGCTCCCTTAATAACTCCAATGCCGTCTGCTACAATGGTAGTATGTGGATTTAATAAAATCTCTCGAAACTCTCCATCTTTTTGAGCAAACATTAATGTTTCTGGGTTTGCTGTAACAACAAATCTTTTTTCTTCTTGTATTAGGCATTGTTTCATCTTCTTCAAAAATTCATCTTGTGGTAAATTTTCTATTTTCTCAAAATATTCTCTCATGCTTAAGTTCCTCACTATCAAAAAACATGTAGCTTTCTACATGTTTTTTATTATAACATTGCAAGTCCCCCTGCGTCAAGATTTAACCTACTTGCTTTATCTTTTCCTTCTTCTTCGATATTTTACATCCCCAGTACAAGTTTTAGTATCACCAATAAAACCACTCCGAGGAACACCAAGAATCCCTGTAAAAATAGCTGTTATATAATTAATACCAATATGAAATTCAAATAATCCTCCTACTAGATTAATGAAATATAGCATGAGTGCACCTATACAGGAATTTAACACTAATTTTAAAATACTTTTAATCGGTAGAATGAAAATTCTGCCAAAAAGAAATAAAAAACAAATACATGCAATATATATAATTATGGTATTGGTTTCCAATGAAAATCACCTCGTCCTTTTTACCATACTATGACACTGCATGTACAAATATTCTTGTTTTATTTTTGTTATTTCTACTTTTCTTAAGTCTTTAACTAGTTAAATTCTTTCTTTATAACAATCTTTTTATCCTGCCTCAATTTCTTCATTATATTGCTTTTTTCGGATTTCAATTTCTTTTATCATGTCAATCATTACACCATTTTTCTTGGCTTTTTTTAATAAATAATTTAATTTTGATTGATTGGCTTTTATTTGATATAAATAATAATCAATTAAATCTCCTTCTGCAAATTCGTAATTTTTATTTGAGTCTCTTAAATCTTGCTTTGTTTTAATAATACATTTGATTAATTCTACATCAAATTCTTCCTGCGTTTTTTCGATTAAATTCTTTTCTTTTACAAATTCTTCATGCATATATAACCCATTCCCTTCTTGGTTTCGAGGTATTTTTATCCTCTTTTTTGATATTTACCGTTATTATATGCACTTTTTTCCAAAATATTCTTTTAATGAAACATTTGGTATAAAAGAATTCCTACACTTTGAATGATAAACAGATTTAAGGTATTGGAAGTTAGTAAGTTATTGGTTGCCTCGATTACTCCCAAACGTTCCTTACTTTCCTTTTTATGATGTTTTTGAGCTTCAAAAAAAGTAATTAGTTCTGGAATACTCGTAATAAACCCTAAAGCGATTCCCACCAACACTTGTGGAACATTGAAACGTACACATAAATTTTCTAATGTATTACTTAAGGCATTTCCAACCATAAATAAAAATATTCCTGTTAATACTAGATAAATCGAATACCTTACTATTAATTTCTTTTTTCCTCTAATCCATTTTGCCTCTTCTTCAATTTCTGCGATTTCGCTATTTACTTCATTTTCTAAATAAAGTTTATGTGTATTATGATTAATATAGTAAAAAAGGAAGAACAATGCAATTAATAAAACAGCGACAAATCCATTTACCTCCATGTTTGTTGCAATTAATCCAATCGGAATAAGAATTGTAAAAACCACTAACACCAAATCGATGGTTAAAGCTCTATTTCTTAGCACTTTCCCATTTTTATTGATTTTTACACTAACTACATATTGTATAAAATTAATTACATTAGAGCTTACAATATTATAAATACTTGTCCCCACCAAACCTGCAACAGATGCAAAGCTAACACTTAACAATTCTGGTACAGAAGTAGCAATTCCTGCTAAATTCCCTACTGTTTTAGCTTTTAAATTAACACTTTCAGCCAGTCTTCTAATTACTGGTACTAATATGTATTTCGATATCACCACAATCATAAAAGAATAAAAAACAAACAATACCATTTCCCATAATAAACTCATACCCATATCCTCCTAATTTTCATGTAAACTTTGTCGTTTCTTCGATTTTTTTAGATTTGTTACACATCATTTTCTTATCTTTAAGTAAAGTATTTCCCATTTTTATCAAATTAATCTTTTTCTTGCTTTTCCATTATATCATTATTACGTCGGATGTTGTCGATTTTTTTATGAATATCCCTTTCTTTTTTTGGAAATACTTTTGTTGCAAGTATATTCGTAAAAGAAGGAGGCTTTTTCATTGATTCGAAAAGTAGAAATTAGTAATGTTGATACTTCCAAACTTCCCGTCCTTTCTAATGAAGAAAAAAATGCATTATTTCTTAAAATAAAAGAAGGAGACCTAGAAGCAAGAGAACGATTTATTCATGGAAATTTAAGATTGGTATTAAGCGTGTTGCAACGTTTTAGTGGTAGATGTGAAAATATGGATGATTTATTTCAAGTTGGTTGTGTAGGACTAATTAAATCCATTGATAATTTTGATTTATCCCTAAATGTTCAGTTTTCTACCTATGCAGTTCCTATGATTATTGGAGAAATTCGAAGATATCTTCGTGACAATAACCCTATAAGAGTAAGTCGCTCGATTCGCGATTTAGCATATAAGGCACTTCAAGCAAAAGAAAAACTAACAAAAGAATTAAATAAAGAACCCACTGTCGACCAAATTGCAAAAGAAGTGGGCGTTCCTCGTGAAGAAATTGTATTTAGTTTTGAAGCCATCCAAGACCCCTTGTCTTTACAAGAACCAGTGTATAATGATGGTAGTGAAAGTTTATACATTATGGATCAAGTAAGCGACCACAAAGAAAGTGATGAGCACTGGGCAGATTCTCTTACCATAGAACAAGCCATGAAACGATTAAATGAACGTGAAAAAATGATTATCACCAAACGCTTTTTTGACGGTCGAACCCAAATGGAAGTAGCAAAAGAAATTGGTATTAGCCAAGCCCAAGTATCAAGGCTAGAAAAAGATGCTATTGGTAGGATAAAAAAATTATATAAATAAGACGGGAATTATCCCGTCTTACTCATAATATCTTTTTTCATTTTATTAATAATCTTTTTTTCTAATCTTGAAATATAACTTTGTGAAATACCTAACATATCGGCTACTTCTTTTTGTGTTTTTTCGTTTCCACTAATAAAACCAAATCGTAGTTCCATAATATTTTTTTCTCGGTTATTTAATTTTTGCATAGAGGCTCGTAGCAATTTCTTATCCACTTCATCTTCTATGGCTCTTGAGGTAACATCTCCGGTCAGTTCCTAATATATCGGAAAGTAGTAGTTCGTTTCCGTCTCCATCTTGGTTTAGTGGCTCATCTATGGAGATTTCTCCTTTTAATTTATTGCTTCTTCTTAAATACATGAGTATTTCGTTTTCGATACAGCGAGAAGCATAGGTAGCAAGTTTGATGTTTTTATCGGTATTAAAGGTATTGATGGCTTTCATCAGACCAATGGTTCCAATCGAAATTAAATCTTCAATTCCAATTCCTGTATTTTCAAACTTCTTGGCAATATACACAACAAGCCTTAAGTTTCTTTCTACTAACGTCTTTCTTACCGATTCATCACCAGAAGCAAGTTTTGCTAATATTTCTTCCTCTTCTTCTTTTTCCAATGGTGGTGGCAAAGTTTGGCTTCCTCCTATATAAAAAATAGGAGTTTCCTCAATTTGTTCACTATTTTTGTCCATATATTTTACATATATGGTATTAATTCGCTCCTTTAAGACTTGCAAAATGTTCATAATTCCCACACCTTTCTATAATATCAATTCCAACAAGCCCTGTATAGGCTCCATTTTTGGTTAAATTTTTTTCGTATATGCCAATTATGACATCTTTTATCATTTCCGTTCTTTCTTCTGTTTCAATTTCTACTCCATCTGTTAAAAAGCCAAGTAACAAACCATTTTGTTTTCCAAGGGAAGAAAATGGTATCATGCGAAATTTCAACTGATATTCTGTTGGCATACAAGACAAAATGTCACTCTTTTTTCCTTCTAATATCTCCCCAATATGAAGAAGTAATTCTTTTGGAAGCATCTCTTCTAATTCTACTGCTTCTACTACAATAACAGGCATCCCACTAATGGGGTCTTTTAATAGGTTTCCTGTATCTATGAAGGCTTTTATGGTTTTTGTTTTTCCTCCTATTTGAATGGTTACTTTGCAAAACATATCCTTTTTAGAAAGCCTCCCTTTTACCACTTTAAACGCAATTGTTACCACGACAAATCCTACAATTCCACCAAGAAGTGCAATTTTGATTGGATAGGTACCTGTTAATACTCCATTTCGAAAGAAAATATCCTGTGGTCTAATAAAATAAAGTAAAGCAAAAGCACATCCTCCAAAAGCAAAGGATACCAAATAAAATAAAACTAGTTGCTTTATAAGTTGTTTTCCATTGGAAGCATGAAAAGCAATGTATACCATGATAACAGATAATAGCATTTTTAAAATCACATTTGAATATATTTCTAATGTTGGAGCAAATGTAAGAATCGAATAAATACCACCAAGTAGACTTGCCAAAAAAATTCGAATCGCCTTTATCTTTGTTCTTATAATGAATCCAGTAGCAAACAATATAATATAATTCATGCACAAATTCTCTAGCAAAATAATATCTAAATATATTGTCAAGCCACTCTCCTCCTTCTTGCTAATGTCTGTTTCCTAATTGTACAACGTTTCTTATAAAAAATGTGTCAAAACCTAGGGTAGAAAAAAAGAAATAATCGAGCATTTTCGATTATTTCTTTTTTTCTTTTTCTATCTAAATAGAGAATTCTGCATAAATATACTGTTTTTTTCCGTTTATATAGATTTCTTCTCCTAATCGGTATTTTCCATTTTGTAAAGCCCCATAAATTTCAGTCCAATCTCTTTTGATTTCTACACTTATTTTTGAGACTATTATTCCACATTCATCATCTGCTATTGGACTCCATGGCATTACAATTGGAATAACTGGTATCCATAGTCCTAAAATCTTTCTTTGTATTCTATAAATACCTCCATGTCCGCAGGGAAAGCTCATTGTTATTGGTTATAATCAATGTGGCACCATCTTTAGTAATACTTCCCTCTTTTATGCTCATAGACACCTTATCAAAACTCATCTGCTCCCATTCTTCCTTTGAAGCCTGTTTAGCTGCCTCTAACTTTTTGTCTATTTCTTCCATTTTTTTCTTTTCCTCTTGTGATAGAGGTTTTGGAATTATAATAACAGTATCATTTGAGTCATATTGCTCCTCCAAATTACTCTTAGAAACTTTCGCGGAATATTTCCTTAATAAAACATCAACTAACAAAAATCCTACAATAGCAACTACTATAACCACCAAAACAATTAGCACAATTTTTACCTTTTTCTTCATATATACCACCTTCTTTATCTATATTACCACAAAAAGATATTTATAGTAATTCCATATTTGTAAAAAGCAGAGCATATTTCTTTCTATACTCTGCCTTGATTTTTTATTTTCCCATTCCCTTATTTTTTCTTAAAAAAGAAGGAATATCTAATTCATTTGGATTTGAACTACTTTCTGTTGATGATGGAATGGAGTTTATTTTCTTATCCCATACTTTTGCTACTTTATCAACAACACCTATGGTTGAAATTGGTGATTCGTTTTCAAAACCAGTTGCAATAACTGTGATTGAAATGTCATCTCCCATGGTTTCATCAATAACAGCACCAAAGATGATGTTTGCTTCTGGGTCCACGCTTCTTTGTACTAGTTCTGCTGCTGTGTTTACTTCGTGTAATCCAAGTTCAGAACCACCAGTAATGTTAATAATAACTCCTCTTGCTCCTTCAATTGAAGTTTCTAGTAATGGACTTTGGATTGCTTGTTTTGCTGCATCTTCTGCTCTATTTTCACCAGTTGCTCTACCTACACCCATGTGTGCCATTCCTGTATTTAGCATAATTGTTTTAACATCGGCAAAGTCTAGGTTAACAAGTCCTGGTACAGCGATAAGATCTGAAATACCTTGTACACCTTGTCTTAATACATCATCTGCCATTTTGAAAGCATCTACAATGGAGGTTTTGCGGTCTATGATTTGTAATAATTTATCATTTGGTATAACCACTAAGGTATCTACTTTTCCTTTTAAGCTTTCTACTCCACGTTCTGCTTGTGAAAGTCTTTTCTTTCCTTCAAAGGTGAATGGTTTTGTTACAACACCAATGGTTAAAATCCCCATTTCTTTTGCGGTTGCCGCAACAATTGGAGCTGCACCTGTTCCAGTTCCTCCACCCATACCAGCGGTTACGAAAACCATGTCGGCTCCACGTAATACTTCTGCAATTTCTGATTTATTTTCTTCTGCGGATTGCGCACCAATATCTGGGTTTGCTCCTGCTCCTAGTCCTCTTGTAATTTTCTCTCCAATTTGAATTTTGGTTCCTGCTTTTGATTCTTGAAGAGCTTGTCTATCGGTATTGACAGAAATGAATTCTACCCCTCTAATGCCAGATTCAATCATGCGGTTTACAGCATTATTTCCTGCTCCTCCCACACCGATAACTTTTATGGTTGCGGTTCCGTCTAACATTCTTTCATTATCTTCATAGTCCACCTTCATATTTAATCCTCCCAATATTTATTATAATTTAAAATTTAAAACTTGTTTATGTATAGAAAAATTCTTTAATTCTGTCAATAATCGTTAAAAAGATATTTGTATCCGATTTTGAATCGATACTACTTGATACCGTTTTCGCAAATGGTCTTGCTGCAATGTATCTTACCAAGGCATAGGCTGAACGAAAACTTGGTTTTATGGTACTTACTAGCCTTCCTGTTGAAATTTTAACTGGTATATTTAAAATGATTTTTCCCGCAACATCACTTTTGTTGATATTACTAATTCCCTGCCCCGTTAATACGACATTATTAATTCTAGGCTTAATGGCCTGGTTGGTAATATCTTTATTGACCAAAGAAAAGATTTCTTCAATTCTTGCTTCGATAATTTCGATTAGTTCAGAACTTTTAATCACCTTGTTTCTTTCGTCCCCTTTATACGTATTTAAGATGATATCATTATCATTATCGATAAACGATTTTAGGGCTAATCCATATTGTCTTTTTAATTTGTCTGCTTCTTCTTCTGAGATGTTTAATACCACAGCAATATCGCTTGTAATGTTATCTCCACCAAGTGGTATGGTATTCGTATATATAAAAGATTCCCCTTCAAATACACCAATATCCGTATTTCCAGCACCAATATCTAATACCATTACATTATCGTGTAATTCGTTTACATCTAAAATCAAGTTTCTTTCTGCTAAGGTATTTGGTACCATCCCATCGGTGTCTAGTCCTGCTTTTTTAAGAACAGTCGAAATTTGTCTTGTATATTCTTTGTCTGCTAAAATGATTTGTGCATTTAAGGTAAATTCAGATGATAAATTTCCAACTGGGTCATTGGTTCTTGTTCCATCTTTTAAGATAAATTCATTCGGAACAATATCAATAATTGTTTTCCCATCTGGTACTTCAATGTCTCTTACTTGCATAATGGCTTGTCCTACATCTCGTACCGAAATTCCTGCATATTTGTCTTTTAACTCTTTTGTAACGCTATTTTGCACAATGGTAGCATATTTTCCTGGTATGGTTACATATGCAGAATTAATCTTAAATTTAGCCTCTTCTTCTGCCTTTTCAATTGTTTTTGCAATTGAAAGGGCAATATCATCTTCATTTATAATTTTTCCTTTTTTGATACCTTCACACTTGCTACTCGTAGAACATATAATTTCAATTTGATTGAAATTATTGACTTCCCCTACAACCGTTGATACTTTTGATGTTCCGGATATCAATTCCAACGATTATATCTCCTATTGCCAACGCTAATTCCTCCAATTTTTTATATAGTTTTTCACTTAGGTTAGGATATTATATTTTGAGAAAAATGTCAATAGTTTTTGTAATATTTTTGTAATATTTTTGCAATATTTTGTAACAAAAGACCCCCAGGTAGAGCAAAGCCCTGACGGAGGGTTCTTTCATATCTTATTTCTTTATAGTTTCTTCCTTTTTGGCTTTCATTTTGCCCATCCATTTATCAATATAATACCTACGAACAATGGCAAGATTAACAAACATTCTACCAACAAACACAACAATTGCTGCTAGGTAAATATCGACATTTAATCTTTCTCCTAAATAAGTAAGTAAAATAGATAAAATCGCATTTCCAAAAAATCCTGTTACAAATATTTTTAAATCGAATTCCCCTTTTACCACAGAGGCAATTCCTCCAAATACAGAATCTAGTGCTGCTATGATGGAAATGGCTAAATAGCCAGATAAACTATATGGAATAATTGGGGCATTCATTCCTAAAAGTGCACCGATAATACATCCTATTACAATCGCGATAACAACCATTATTTTTCCTCCTTTACCACATCTTTGGCATATTTTATTTTAATTGTTCCTGTATATTTATTAATGACCATATTATTTTGCTTTTCTATTGTTGCATTTGGGTGTCTTGTCACAAAACCAACCGTTTTTAACGTTAATGCACTTTCTAAATATTTCGCATCTCCTATGGCTTTAATGGTATAGGGTGAGGTTACTCTTTTTTGGTTTACTAATATAAAGATTTCATCATCAATATTGATGTTTGTAATATCCGATAAATTTGTAATTCGCTCCCCATTAATACTAATGGCTTCTGCACCAGCAAGTATTAATTCATTTACCAATTCTTGTAGATTATAACATTGAATTTTATCATCATGTTCTGAAGCTTCATAATCAGTGTAGGTGATTACCACCCCATCTCCTTTTACATCGGTTAACCCTGCAATGGTTTGAGCCTGTAAAAGTTCCTCGTTTAGTAATTCGGTTGCTTCTTGGTTAGAAGCTCTTTTATCTCGGTATTCTTGCAAAGTGTTTTTCGTATCTTGTAACTTTGTTTCTACCTCTTCGTATTTTCCTTTCCAACTTGCTAGTTTTTCTGTTAGTTCGCTTTCTCTCATACTTTCAATTTGAGTAATATTGGTTTCTTCTACTACCTTAAATTGCATAAACATAACATATGCCAAAACAAAACAAATAATCCCTATTGTTATAGTCATAATTCCTTTTCCTTTTTTCAATCACATCACCTACTTTGCTACTTCTACTGTTTTTTTATTTAAAACACCAGTATATTTATCAATCTTTAAATTATCACTTTTTTTAGCTTCTACATTAATGCCAGCGCTTTGCAAAAGCTCTGTATATCCCCCATTACGCATTACATTATTAAGTCTATTAGGATCTCCTATTGCTTTTATTACAAA
This sequence comes from Clostridia bacterium, assembly GCA_022796855.1. Lineage (GTDB taxonomy): Bacteria > Bacillota > Clostridia > TANB77 > CAG-508 > RGIG8482. The sequence goes on from JAAWJM010000004.1 coordinate 79,658, forward strand.
AGGACTTCCTACCGTTTCATCATTTACTTGAATTACTGCTCCTACACAGTTAATTGAGGTAGTTGGTACAATTCGTTGTCCATTAATACTAATTGCCTCTGCTCCTGTGTTTTTTAATTCATTTACAACTGCTAATAAATCGTTATTATGTACTAATCCATTCGCAGGATCAAGAGTTGACTTTGTACTATCTTTTAGTGTAATGGTAATTCCTTCTCCTGTTACATCGGTTAATCCTAAATAGGTATTAATTTTCTTTAATTCTTCTTGTTTTTCAACAGAAGAATCCTCAGAAGAAATACTAACTTTTCTTTCTTTTTCTAGATCTGCTTCTATTTTTTCTAATTCTTCATATTTAGAGTCATATTGCTCTTTCCATTTTAATACTTCATCTCTTAGGCGGTCTTCTTTATGTGAGGAATTTCCTGCTGTTGTTGCAAGACTTTTAGCAGTTTTTAATTGCATACTTATACCAAATGCTAGCAATAAACACATAAGGCCTAAGGTAATTGCTACTTCTTTTTTCTTTATTTTCATGTTTTTTCCTCCTTTTGGTTTTGATTATATTATGCCTGCGGTTGTGGTTCGGCTATTTGGTTTTCATCTCCACCGTGGTTCTTGGTTTGGGTCTGGCTCTCCTACTGCTGGTTCTGGCTCTGGTGGCGGGTCTGGTTCTGGTTGTCTTTCTCTAAAAAATACCTTTTCTTTTTCTAAATCACCATTTGCAAATATTTCACCTTCTAATCCTTTGGTATCTTCTAAGGCTACTTTTATATATAACATTCTACTACTTAAATGAGACGCATCTCCCAAATAGACGACTTTCTTTTCTTCTTCCATATACAAGGTATAATTTTGTTTGTCACTTATATCAATTCGATTTACTTTTGCTGTGATTCCATTACTATCAATCGCTTCTACAATTTTTAGTACAATTTCTAACCTTGTTAAATCTTCTTTGTTTAACCTTCCTCCTACTTCTAATTCCTCTATCGGAGTGGTATATCCTTTTATGATTGGTGCCTCTAGCATTTGGCTTGACACTTCTAACATATACCCTTGGTTACTCATATAAAAATAACTACTTGCATATTCCAATAAAAATGTGGCTTTTCTTTCTTTTATTTGTAATTGTATTTTATCTGGAAGGATTCGTTTTACTTCTACGCTTTCAATATAAGCTTCTTGTTTCATGTTTTTTTGTATAGTTTCTTTTTTATTTTGGTATAAATTATCTCCTAAACTTATGCCTGAAAGGCTTAATATGGTTTCTTTTGAAATCTTTTCATTACCAATTACTTCTACCCCTGTTATATCAAATAATGGTGACATCATGAAAAATACGATTGCTGTCACTAATGCCCCTAATAAGATTGTCCATTTTATAAGAATAAAAGACAATTTTTGTTTCTTTTTCTTTTTTGATTTTTTCTTACGATTACGATAAGGAGCAGATTTTCCACCTGCTCCTTTTTTGTTTTTATTAGAAGCATTTTTCCTATTTCCTGTTTTACTATTTTTGCTAGGTTCTTTTTTCTTATTTGTTCCTGCCTGAATTTTGGTTACCCCAATAACAATTTCATTATCAAAATTAAATGTATTTTTGTTTTCTTGTTGATTTTGTTGTTGATTCGATTTTTTCTTTTGCTTGTTCTTTTTTTCTTTTCTATCTATTTCATAGGTTTCTTCTCCTATGTAATCTAATTCTTCTTTCTTTCGTTTTTTCTTTTTGGATTTTTCATTTATATTCTTCGGGTCGATGTGGGCATCGCCCCCTACATCTATTGTATCTAATTGGTCAATGTTTTTTAATTTTTCTTTTTTGCTCTTGTCTCCTCGAGGTGACTTTTTCTTCTGTTTTTTTTGATCCGATTTATCTTCAAAATACAAAAAGTTTAATTCTTGATTTTTCTTACTTTTCATACTTTTCTAATTCACCTCTTTCGTAATTTTTGCTCCTAATTTCGTTAATTTTTCTTCTAGTTTTTCGTAACCACGTAAAATATAATCTATATTGGTTACGGTTGTTTTTCCACTTGCCGAAAGTCCTGCTAATACCATAGCCGCTCCTCCTCTTAAGTCAGTAGATTCTACTACAGCTTTAGACAATTTTCGTACTCCTTTAATGACTGCGGTTCTTCCTTCTACTACAATTTTTGCTCCCATTCTTTTTAATTCATTTGTATATTTATATCGGTTTTCAAAAATATTTTCTGTTACAACCGACGTTCCTTTTGCTGTACAAAGAATACTTACAAAAATGGCTTGCATATCAGTAGGAAAACCTGGATATGGCATGGTTTTTATTTCTACTGCTTTTAATTTCTTTGGTGCTTGTAAAAAAACAGTATCTTTTGTGGTTTCAATTTCACAACCACATTCTTTTAGCTTTTCTAATACTGGTGTTAAATCCCCTGGTACTACTTTGTTTAACGTAAGTTTTCCTCCTGTACTTGCAACAGCACATAATAAGGTACCTGCCTCAATTCGGTCTGGCATTACTTGATAACCTACATCCTTTAATTTTTCTACCCCATGAATGGTGATTTCATTGGTTCCAGCACCTGTAACTTTTGCTCCCATTTTATTTAGGAAATTTTGTAAGTCTACAATTTCTGGTTCCATGGCTGCATTTGAAATTACGGTAGTACCTTTGGCAAGTACTGCTATTAGCATAGCATTTTCGGTTGCTCCCACACTTGGAAAATCCAAGTGAATTTTGTCTCCTGTCATTATATCACAACTACAATGGATATATCCAGTACTTTTGGTAATATTCACACCTAAATTTTCAAAAGCTTTTAAATGTAAATCAATTGGTCTTGCTCCAATGTCACATCCACCAGGGCATGAAAACGTTGCCTTTTTCATTCTTCCTAGTAATGCTCCTGCTAAAATAACAGAGGAACGCATTTTTCTCATTAATTCTTCTGGAATTTCATATTGGTTCAGTTCCCTAGAATCGATTACTATTTTATCACGAACCCTTTTCACCTTACAACCCAATTTTCGTAAAATTTCCATCATTACTTTGGTATCGTGTATGTTAGGAACATGGTATAATCTCGTAATCCCCTTATTTAAAATGGATGCCGCTAAAATCGGCAAAGAAGCATTTTTCGAGCCAGAAGCATCGATTTCTCCCTCTAGCTTCTTACCTCCTGTAATTATGTACGATCCGCATAAACTTTTCCCTCCTTTATGATATATATATTATGCTAACCTTGTAAGGAGGGTGAATAAAAAGAGAATTAGAACCTCACTCTAATTCTCTTTTATATTGATTTCATTTATTACTTTGACAAATTAATATCCCAACTTGACGTCGTACTATTATACTCAAGTAAGTTAGAAGGAATACAAACCACTGGTCTTAAACTTTCATAGTTATGAGCATCACAACTTCGGTCTCTTAACACATTTGTTCCCACATTATATATAGCAGTACAAAAAAAACGATTGTCAGTCTTTCTACCAGAAGGAGAACTCAACCAGTATCCCCAGGCATTACCACTAGAGGAAGGAAAATACAATTCATCCTTGTCTATCAAACTTAATCCACAACCGTCATCTGTATCATAAAATCGATATCCTTGACTATTAGTTTTCAATGATGGCATAACTTTATCTGGGTACTTTTCATTCCAACTAAGTACAAGCATTTCAATAGTCGGTCCTCCAACAGCCGTTACTCCGTAATCTTTTAGTCCATTTGAAACAAAGACATCCCAAGCTATTTCATCTAAAAGGACAGAAACTCCTCTTATACTGTATGAAGATATATTTTCATCCCAACTCATTAAAAATCTTTCCCTTGTGGATTCTTTAATCTCTCTATATTCTGGAATAGCCGTTGCCTTCCAATGTACACCACCTTTATTGTTTATAGATAAACCTGTAGTATCAAAGGGCACTTGTTCATTTGATAACAAACCACTAGTTATAATAAACGTCTCATTTCTTTCTTCATTGATATAAAATATCTTCCAATCATCCACCCCATTTGCACTGTAGTTTACTTTCTGCCCATATTTTGATACTTTGGGATTTACCATTTCTATACTAACCTCATTACTGTTTGTAATATTTCCTGCTTTGTCGTAGGCTTTTGCATATATGTTATAAGTATCATAAGATAATCCTTCTATTTCATTTGTCGTATATGGTATCGTAGGATAATCTGTATCACTTGCTTTTTTTACATAATATTCATACTTCTCTATTCCACTACATGCACTTGCTTGTGTTGCTTCAGTATCTTCTGTATTTCCTTGTATTACTATTTTTGCTTCTACTTGTGCTACCGTTATGGTAAAGTTTTTCGGGGCTAGATTATCGATTGTTGTTATTTCTAGCTCTCTTTCTACTGTTTCTCCATTTCCTAATATGGCTTGTATTACATAGGTTCCATTGCTTACTACTTCATAGATTCCTTCTTCTTTTTTCGTCATTCCTTCTGGAATATTAAGACTTGTTACTGCTTCTCCTTTGGTTTTGACACTTACTGAAATTTCTACTGGACCTTTGGTATAGCCTTTTGTAATTACTTTTGCTTGTATTCTTACTACTCCATCTGGTACCATGTCTACAATTATAACATTTCCGTTTTCGTCATAGCCTAATGTAATGACATATCCTCCTGTAATTCCTGTTTGTTCCTCTATATCAATTTCTTCAAATACTCCTTTTTCTTCTAATTTATTTAAGGCGTATTCTACTGTTAAGTCTTGGTTATCGAAAATTACCTCTGTTTGTAAATCGAGTAATGCTAATTCTACATTTTCTCTTACTTCAGATTCCTTATA
>JAAWJM010000027.1 GCA_022796855.1 Clostridia bacterium
AACTTAGGTAGAATACCATAAAAAGTCAGTCGAAAGAAGTCGAAACGGAAAAGGAAGGAAAAAGGGATAAATCATATGTCTGAGAGTAAAAAGCTTACGTGAACATATAGTTTATCTCGGAAGATTGGAGAAAATGAATATTAATCAAAATATAAATAAGGTTAATAAATGTTAATTTTAAGGAGGTGAACTAATGCTGAGTGAAAGTCAAATAAAGTGCATAAATCTAATGGTTGTAGAGAATAAAACACAGAAACAAATAGCAAAGGAAATTAACGTTACAGAAAAAACAATTTGCCAATGGAAAAAGGATAAAGAATTTAGAGAAGAAATTGAAAAGCAAATGAGAGAAAATTTTGGTTCACTTGCAATAGAAGCACAACAAAAATTAAAAAAACTACTAGATAGTAAAAATGAAAGCATCCAAATGCAAGCAATAAAAGATGTATTGGATAGGGCAGGATATAAGCCGGTGGAAAAAACAGAAATATCTGGAACAGGAGTAGTTCAATTAGTAGATGATGTGCATGAGTAATATAGAACAAATAAGTCTACAAGAACAAATCGGAAAAGGATATGCCACATTTTGGAATTTCAAAGGTGATGAAGTAATCATGATGGGTTCCAAGGGTAGCAAAAAATCAAAAACGATTGCACTAAGATGGATGAAATTATTAAAACAATATCCAAAGGCTTGCTTATTAGCAATGAGGGATACAGCTCTTACAATAAAAGATAGTGTATTTGCTGATTTAATATGGGCTGCTAAAAAATTAAAAGTATATAATGAATGGAAATTTACAAATAACCCATTATTGGCAACAAACAAAATAACAGGTCAAAAGATATTTTTTAGAGGACTAGATGATTGGGAGAAACTTGCTTCTATTACCATTGATGACCCAGACCTAGTCTTGTGTTGGGGCTGGTTTGAGGAAGCGTTTGAAATAGGTAAGAAAGATACTTATGACAAAGTAAAGATGTCTATAAGAGGTAAAATGCCAGAGGGGTACTTTAATCAAACAGTGGCAAGTTTTAATCCATGGAATGAACAACATTTTATTGTAAAAGAATTAACAAGCAAACTAACGCCAAATGAACAAATATTATCAGAAAAAGGAAAACAAGAACTAATCATTGAAGAAGAACAAGAATTTGAATATCAAGGAGAAATGACAAAAGAAACAGTAAGTCAATTGTTAATGATAACAAACTATAAATTAAATGAATTTTTAGATAGAAAGGATTATGCAAGATATGAAAAGAAAAAGAAAGAAGATTATGAGGATTATAAAACATCTGGACTAGGAATGCCACGGAGTAAGCAAAGGACTTATATTTAGAAATTGGCGAATAGAAGATACAGAAAAATACAAGAATACATTTGAATTAATCAGAAGAGGTTTGGACTTTGGATATAGTTCAGACCCTTCTGCTTTTTTACAGTTTAATGTAGATTTAAAAGCAAAACGAATAGTTGTGTTTGATGAATTTGGAGCAACAGAATTAACAAATGAAATGTTAGCAAGAGAGTTAAATAGAAGAATAGAGCCTTATGCATTAATAAAAGCAGATGCAGCTGAACCTAAATCAATAGCGGAATTAAATAATTTAGGCATAAATGCAATACCAGCACAGAAGGGTCCAGATAGTGTACTTCATGGCATTAAATGGTTGAAAGGATTTGAAATAATAGTAGACCCGAAATGCAGAGGTTTAATAGAAGAATTGGGATTATACAGATGGAAGGTCGATAAATTAGACAATCCTTTAAATATTCCAGAGGACAAAGACAACCACTATATAGATGCTTTAAGATATGGTTGCGATGATTTATATTTAGCAAGTTAGGAGGAAAGATATGACACAAACAGAAATAATAAAAAGTTCATTACCTAATGTAAATAGTGAAATAATAAAACAGTTTTTAGATGATGATGCAAGAAGTCCACTAAAAGAGCAAATGAGAGTTGGGGAAAGATATTTTGCAGGTAAACATGATATTTGTTATAAAAAACTTAATGAATATAAAATAAAAGATTTTAAGATGGAAGAAGGAAGAAAAATATATACAGAAAATACAATAGAAATTCCTAATAGGTCACTGGTTAAAGTTGCTCATCGTTATCATTGGAAGCTTGTTAAACAAAAACGTGATTATACAGTAGGCAAGCCAATAACTATTGCATATGAACCTATTATAGAACAAGAACTAAATGAAAAGCAGAAAAAGAAATTAAAACAAGTAAACAAAAAGATAGTAGATAAGTTTTGGAATATATTAGGGGTAGGATTTGATAACTTTTTAAGGCAAACAATTGTAGATATGTCTAATAAAGTTTTTGCTGTTTGGTACCCATATTATGATGAGCAAGGGAATTTAAAATATACAAGAATAGAATCTAAAGAGATAATTCCTATATATGATACGAAAACGCAAAAAACACTAACAGATATTCTACATACTTATAAAATTATAGAAAACGATAAAAAGAAAATATATGTAGAATGGGCAACATCAGAAAACACAACATATTTTATTGAAAATAAAAATGAAATAACTCAAACAGAAGAATATTTATTAGATGTTTCAAGAATAAATCCAGAGCCACATTGGCTTACACAAACAATGTTTAATGGGCAGCTTGTTAAAACAGAAGAACATAGCTGGGGGAGAGTACCATACATAATTATCAAAAATAATGAAGAAATGGAAACAGACCTAGAACCAATTAAAAACTTAATAGATGCATATGACTTGATAAATTCCAATTTCATTAACACAATTGAAGATTTGAAAGAATTTATTTATAAAGTAAATGGTTATGGAGCAGAAGATTTAACAGAGTTAGTCGAAAGAATTAAAATAATGGGGATTATACGTAATAATGATGCAACAGGAAGTATAGGAGTTGAAACAATACCATTTCCATATGAAGCTAGACAAATTATTTTGAAACTTCTAGAAGAAAAAATATATGAGTTTGGTAGAGGTGTAAACACTAATCGAACAGAACTTATAGGACAAGCGCCAAGTGGAATATCATTAGAATTTTTATATACAGACTTAGATTCTAAAGCAGATGATTGCATCAACAGCTTAAGAGAGGGTTTGTATCAATTATTTTGGTTTATCGCAGAACATTTAAAAAGAACAAAAGAAATACCACAAAACTTAAATATATTTGATTTTAAATTTACATTTAATAAGTCGAGAATATTTAATACAACAGAACAAATTGAAAGTCTTAACAAGGATACAATGCTAAGTTTGCGAACCAAATTAGAAAATCATCCATTGGTCGACGATGTAGATCAGGAGCTACAAAGAATTGAAGATGAGAAAGAAAAAGAAATTGATGAATACAGCAAGATAATTCCAAATAAAGAAGCAAGCATCAATAAAGACGGTGATAACGATGCAGAATAACGAATATTGGCAACAAAGATTTGTTTTACTAGAAGAGACACAAACCAAAAATGCAAAAGACTATTTGAACACACTAAAAGAGGAGTACGAAAAATCGTTACTACAAATAGAAAAAGACATTACTAATTGGTATACAAGACTTGCAGACAATAATGAAATAAACTATGCTAATGCAAAAAAACTGTTAGATAAAAAAGAACTAAAGGAATTTAGATGGACAGTAGAAGAATATATAAAAAAAGGAAAAGAAAATGCAATAAATCAAAACTGGATGAAAGAGCTAGAAAATGCAAGCGCAAGGGTTCATATTGATGAGTTAGAGACTATAAAATTACAGATACAAAATGAGTTAGAACAATTATATGGTAAGCAAGATAAGGGGATTACGAATTTAGCAAAACAGCAGTATCAAAATTCTTATTACAAATCTACATATGAAATACAAAAAGGATTAGATGAATATGAAAGAATACAAGCAATAGACATAACAAAGGCAGAAAAAATTATATCAAAACCTTGGACAACAGACGGCAAAACATTTTCGGATAGAATATGGAACAATAAAAATGAATTAACCAAGACTTTGCAAACTGAATTAGCACAAGCAACAATAAGAGGAGAGAGGCTTGATAAAGTAATAAATACTATATCGAAGAAATTTGATGTAGCAAAAAACAAAGCGGGTAGGTTAGTAATGACTGAATCTGCTTTTTTTAGTTCCATAGGACAAAAAGATTGTTTTAACAGCTTAGGAGTAGAAAAGTATGAAATAGTAGCAACGTTAGATACTCACACATCAGAAATATGTCAAGAATTAGACGGAAAAGTATTTGCTATGAAAGATTATCAAGTAGGAGTTACAGCGCCCCCTTTTCATGTAAATTGTAGAAGTGTAACGGTTCCTTATTTTGATGACGAATTTACACAAGGAGAAAAGAGAGCTTATCGAGATGAAAAAGGGAAAACGAAATATATAGATAGTAAAATAAAATATAAGGATTGGAAGCAGAAATATGTTGATAACGAAGTAAAAACATCGACAAATAAGACGAAAGATGATAAAATTATTAATAAGTTAGGAAATAGTAGTAAAAATTCTATTGGAGGAACAGGAAAAGGGATATTTATTGAAAAAATAGATACAAAAGACATAAATAAAAAACTAAGCGAATATGAAGAAGAAATAAGAAATAAGCCAATAGAATATGGAGTATTGATAGATGAAATTGGCAATGTATATGCTTACACTGGTGATGAAACAAATTTAGCAATTACTGATAAAAGTTTAGAAGACACAATATTAACACATAATCACCCAGAAATTGCTTCATTTGGAAAAGATGATTTTGAATTATTGAAACAAAATCCTAAAATAAAAGAATTAAGGGCTGTTGACAAAGAATATACATATTCATTAAAAATATTAAAAGAACTTGATATAACTTATAATGAATTTTATGGAAGTGGATTGGATTTAAAATTAAAAACAGGAAGTGATTTACAACATTGCATTATGAAAAAAATAGCAGAGAGGGGATATGTGAAATATGACAGACGAAGAAATTGATAAATGCAAAGATCTAATAGAAGAATGGAAAAAGGAAGCTAGTCAGATAAAAGATGTCAATAAACAACCTAAGAAGGGTGGAATGCTGGACAATGGAAATAGTGGAGAATATACTGAATTAACACGAAAATATGAAAAGCTAATAGAAGAAAGATTAGGACGAAAATTGTGGAAAAAATAACAGTATAGTTATCAATATTTTAAAATTATAAATTAAAGACGTAGAAATACGTCTTATTTTCATGCCTTTTTAGTAGTCTGTAGGCGTAAAAGAACAGATTACAAAAACATGCGAGAAGCAACCTCGTAAAAAGCGTAATGGAGGTAAATTATGATAAAGGAATTGCTAAAAAAATTAGGTTACACAGATGAAGATGTAACAAAAATTGAGAAAGGATTATCTGACGAAAAGATATTCCTAACAAAAGAAGAGAATATCGAAGAAAGATATTCCAAACTAAAAACTCAAAAAGAGGATTTAGAAAAACAGGTTCAGACATTGACTGAAACTAATACAAATATTCAAACAGAATATGACAATTACAAAAAAGGTTCAATTACCCAAGAAGAATATGAAATGAAGGTAAGAGAAATACAAGAAGAGGCAGATAGCAAAGTAAAACAAAATAATTTTGACAGTAAATTAGCAGTTAAGTTGATGTCAAAAGAAATTAATGCGAAAGATGTTATAGACATCAAAGCAAATCTTGATATGTCCAAAATTAGTTTAGATGGAGAAAACTTTATTGGACTAGATGAACAAATCAAAGATTTAAAAGAAAAAAAAGACTACTTATTCAACAAAGAAGAAACTGTAATTACAGGAAATGGAGAAAGTGGTCGACAAAAAGCGGATGGAGAAGATGCTAAGTTAGAAGAAATGTCATATTCGCAAATGTGTGACTATTTAGAAAAAAATCCAGATGCAAAAATTTAGAGCTTAAAGGCTCTTTTTTAATATAAAAAATGAAAGGAAAGATGAAAAATGGCAAAATTTGATGCAAAAAGCTTTAATCCACAAGCTTTTGGAAAATATGTGGAAAGAATACCAAAAACAAAAAAAAATGAATTAATTAAATCAGGAGTACTAAAAGGTAATAAGGAAATTAGAGATGCTTTTAGCTCTCAAACAGGAACAGCATATGCTGTATTACCTATGTATGGAAGAATAGGTGGAAAAGTACAAAACTATGATGGAGAAACGGATATGGATCCACAAGGATCTACAACTTATGAAAGAGGAGTTGTAGTTGTAGGTAGAATGGGGTCTTGGGTTGAAAAAGATTTCTCAACAGATATTACTGGTGGAGTAGACTTCATGGATAATGTTGCAGCGCAAGTTTCTGAATATTTTGAAGATGTAGACCAAGATACATTGCTTGCAATATTAAAAGGTATATTTGCAATGACAGGAGCAAAAAACTTAGAATTTGTAAACAATCATACTTTTGATATTACAGAAGAAGAAGGAGAAAAATCAAAAGCTGGTGCAACTACTTTAAATTCTGCAATTCAAAAAGCTTCAGGAGACAAGAAAGCAAAATTCACTATGGCAATTATGCATTCAACCGTAGCAACTAACCTAGAAAATTTACAATTATTAGCTTACTTAAAATATACAGATGCAAACGGAGTTCAAAGAGATTTAACTTTAGCATCGTGGAATGGTAGAATTGTATTAATTGACGATAACATGCCTACAGAGGAAGTTGAAGCTAGCGAAGGTGTTGAAGCACATATAAAATACACAACGTATCTTCTAGGAGATGGAGCAATCGATTATGAAAATATAGGAGCAAAAGTTCCATTTGAGATGGATAGAGACCCAAAAACAAATGGCGGACAAGACACTTTGTATGCTAGACAAAGAAAAGTATTTGCACCTTACGGTATTTCTTATACTAAAAAATCTCAAGCTAAACTTTCTCCAACAGATGAGGAGCTAGCAAATGGTGCAAACTGGGAGTTAGTACATGATGCAGGAACTGGTGCTAGTAGAAAATATATTGATGATAAACAAATCTACATAGCAAGAATAATCTCTAAAGGATAAGGACTAGTTCCTTATCCTCTTTAGGAGGCAAAAATGGAAGAAATATTAAAAAATATAAAAATGCAATTAAAAATATTGGGATATAAAGAACAAGAAGATGAGAAAGAAACTCTAAAGTATTTAATCGACAAACAAGTATCTCAAATATTACACATATGTGGCTTAGAGAAAATCATAGAACCATTAATTTATGTCATAGTGGATAGGGTTTGTGCCGAGTTTTTAAAAAACCAAATAATGCTTGGAAAAGATATTGGAATCAATATATCTACTATTGCGACTAACATAAAAATAGGAGATGTGACAATAGATTTTCCTGCCAATAGTAGTAATGAAGCAAAAGTAAACCTAATTTTAGAAAGGCTAGAAAGAAAAGATTTTGATTTTTCTCCATATGCAAAGATGAGGTGGTAAGAGTGATATTATTTGGATTAAACAATCAAAACTACATAAATACCATAGCAATGGCAAGACAAGCAATAGAAAGTACATATGATTATAAGTGCGATATTGTAGAGCATAGAGCAATTAAAAACCCAGATAATAAACGAACAGAATACAAAGAAGAATTAGTATTAGAAAAGCAACCTTGTAGAAAATCATACAAAACGATTTCAAATGCGAAAGAAAGTGAAAATGAAAGTAATGTAAGTCAAATAGTAAAACTCTTTATTGCTCCAGAAGTACAAATAAAATCACGGTTCCAAAATTATAGTTACTGACAAAACAGGAAAAGTAACGGAATACAAAAACAGTGGAGAACCAGCAATTTATGATACTCATCAAGAAATAATATTAGAAATATTTAAGGGATGGGCTTAATATGGCAAAATGGGGAAGTTGTGATTTTAAAGAATTAAAGAAGTTTCAACAAAAATTGGAGAAATTAGAGAAGTCTGGAATAGATAAGTTTTGTAAAGATATTGCAAAAGAATTAGCAGCTAGGTTATTAAGAAAGGTAATTAAAAGAACACCAGTAGGAGTTTATTCTGGAGAGGTTTACACATGTTCTAGCGGAAAAACACATAAAGGAAATAAAATAAAAGGCATGGTTGGTGGAAGATTAAGAAGAGGATGGACTGCTAAAACAGAACAAGAAGCAGAAAATGGAAAAAACAAAGATATAACTAGCTGGGTAAATGAATTACCAATAAAAAAAATAGGAAATATATTTCAAATAGACGTAACAAATGCAGTAGCTTATGCTTCGTATGTTGAATTTCGGACATAGAACAAGAAACCATAAAGGTTGGATAGAAGGTCATCTTATGCTAACAATTTCAGAACAAGAAATAAATGCCATGTTACCTAAATTTATAGAAAAACAATTAATACAATTTATAAATGAGGTGTTTCAATGAAAACAAACGATGTAATTGATGGGATTTCAATAAAAATAGATGAAATGTTTGGTGATGAATATAAAATTTATACCAACAATGTTAAACAAGGACTAGAAATGCCTTGTTTTTTTATTAAGTCATTGCCAAGCAATAAGCAAAAACTAATAGGCAATCGATATGAAAATGAAATTAACTTAGTAATACATACAATGATCGAAGATAGTGAAAACAAAGAAGAACAATTAAACGATATTGCCGATAAGTTGTATGAATTAGAATATGTAATGCTACTAACAGGAGATTTATTAAGAGGCTATGATATGAAAACAGAAATAAGCGATGGGGTATTATTATTCTTTATAACATACAAATATTTTACTTACAAGCAAACACAGCAGGAAATTGAAATGAACAATCTAACCATAAATGGGGAGGTAAAAAATGAATAAGAAAAAAGAAGAAAAAACTTTAGTGAATTTTACTAAAGAACAAATAGTTAATAGCAAAAAATATGATAAATCCAAGGATTTATTGCAAGCTATTTTAAAAGAAAATGAAAATTATACTACTGACGAAGTAGATAAAAAAATAGAAAATTTTATGAAAAGGAAGGTGTAAATTATGTTAGGAGGAGGAAGTTTTACAACACAAAACAAGGTATTACCACGGAACATATCTTAATTTTATATCTGCACAAACCATTGGAGTTAATATTGGAGAAAGAGGAGTAGTAGCACTAGGTTTAGAATTAGACTGGGGAAGAGATGGAGAAATTATCGAAGTAACAGCAGAACAATTTGCAAAGGATTCTACTAAAATATTCGGATATGACTTCGCAAATGACAAAATGAAAGGTTTAAGAGATTTGTTTAAAAATGCAATTAGAGGATACTTCTATAAATTAAATAATGGTGGAGAAAAAGCCACAAATGATTTTGCAACCGCAAAATATAATGGAGCAAAAGGAAATGATTTAAAAATAGTAATTAATAAAAATATTGATGATGAAACTAAATTTGATGTAATAACCTTATTAGGTACAAAAAAAGTTGACGAACAAACAGTAACAACAGCGGGTGAACTATTAGAGAATGATTTTGTTATATTTAAATCAAATGCTACTTTAGCAGAAACAGCAAGCACACCTCTTGAAGGTGGAACAAATGGAACCGTTACAGGGCAAAGTCATCAAGACTTTTTAAATAAGTTGGAATCATATAATTTTAATGCATTAGGTTGCTTAAGTAAAGAAAAAGAAATAACAGGATTATATACAGCATACACAAAAAGGTTAAGAGATGAACAAGGAGTAAAATTCCAAACAGTCTTATATAATACAAATGCAGATTATGAAGGGGTTGTAAATTTAAAGAATAAAGCATTAGATGATGAAACAGCATTAATCTATTGGTTAACGGGAACAATTGCAAGTTGTGCTATTAATAACTCTAATACTAACAAAACATATGATGGAGAATATGTAGTAGACACAGATTATACGCAAAGTGAACTAAAAGAATGTATTAAAAATGGCGAATTAGTATTTCATAAAGTAGGAGACGAAGTAAGAATATTAACCGATATTAACAGTTTAATAAATACTACAAATGAAAAAGGAGAAGACTTTAAGTCAAATCAAACAATTAGAGTATTAGACCAAATTGCCATGGATGTAGCTAGTATTTTTAATAGTAGATATTTAGGAAAAATACAAAATAATGCATCTGGCAGAGTTTTTTTATGGAACGATATTGTTACTATTTTCAAGGAATATGAAACTTTGCAAGCAATAGAGAATTTTGATTCAAAAGAAATTGTAATCGAAGAAGGAACAGACAAAAAATCAGTAGTTATTAATAGTAAAGTGCAACCAGTAAACGCAATGGAAAAATTATATATGAGTGTGGTTGTATCGTAAGAGAACAGTAGAGTGTTCTCTTAAATTTATTTTAGGAGGTAAAGAAAAATGGATAATCCAATTATGAATGCAAAAGATTCCGTTGGTGCATCACTTGCAGAATGTTTTGTAATTATTGAAGGTAACAGATATAATTTCATGCAAGCATTAAATTTAGAGGCAAAACTTGAAAAAACCAAGACAGAGGTGCCTATTTTAGGAAAGACAGGAAAAGGAAACAAAGCTGCAGGATGGAAAGGAACAGGAAGTGCAACATTCCATTATAATACATCAATTTTTAGACAACTGCTAGAACGATATAAGAAAACAGGGCAAGACGTATATTTTGATATTCAAGTTACAAATGAAGACCCTACATCAAGCGTAGGTCGTCAAACAGTAATTTTAAAAGATTGTAATGTTGATGGTGGAATTTTAGCCAAATTTGATGCAGATGGAGAATATCTTGATGAAGATATGAACTTTACATTTGAAGATTTTGAAATTCCAGAAAAATTCAAATTACTAAATGGAATGAAAAAATAGAAAAGAGGTAAAATTATGAATTTAGAAGCATTTATGATAGAAGAAAAAGAAGAAGTTGTTGAATATGTGGCTTCTTTAAGATTTAAAGATAAAGAGGGAAATCCAATTCCTTGGAAATTGAAATCCATAACAGCAAAGGAAAATGACGAATTAAGAAAGCAGTGTTATAAACAAGTCCAAGTTTCAGGTAAAAGAAGCCAATATAAACAAGATTTTGATACTTCAAAATATCTTGAATTATTAGCATTAAAATGTATTGTAGAGCCAAATCTTAACGATGCAAAATTACAAGATTTTTATCATGTAATGAAAGCAGAAGATTTACTAAAAGAACATCTATTAAAACCAGCAGAGTATGACAATTTAGTATCAAAGTTACAAGAAATTAATGGATATGACTTAGAGGAAGCAGTAGAAGAAGCAAAAAACTAATTAAAGAAGGCGATGTTGAGTCAAACTATGCTCACTTCTGCCTTCAAAAATTAAAAAAATTTCCACATGAATTTTTGGAACTGCCGTTCAAAGAAAAAGCTTTTGTTATTGCAAGCATACAAATACGAATTGAAGACGAAAAAGAAGAAGCAAAAAAGATAAAAAGCAAAGCAAAGAAATAAGACAAGTGGAAACAAATTGAAATGAATGGAAAAAAATGGAACAAAAAAAGGTAGAAATTGGTAGCTTTTTATGAAAAATAATGTTATCCTGTAACTGTGTAGGAGGGGATAACTATGGAAATATGGATAATAGTATTCGTTATTGCTATACTTTGTGTGGCTCATATAATTGATAAATACAATAAAAATAAAGAAGAAGTTAGTAACTATAATGCTAAATTTTTGATTACAGCAGAACACATAGCAGGCTTACCATTAAGCGAACAATCACAATGTAAAGTGATACTTTGTGAAGATAAAATTATTTTTGAAAGTATAAGAACAAAAGCAACATATAATTTATCCATGGATAAAATACTAGATATAAATATAAAAACAGAGGAAGAAATTCAAACAAGCTATTCAAGTAGTATAGGAGGAGCAATAGGAGGGGCTGTTTTGTTTGGACCATTAGGAGCTATGATAGGTGGAAGAAGTAAGAAAAAAGTAGACAAATTAAATCATGAGTATTTAATTTTTACTTATGATAATAAAGAAAATAAAACAGATTATATTAGCTTTGATGTTACAAATAATCTTACAGCACATAAGTTTGTAAAGTATTTTTCAAGTAATTACAATAAAAATATAGTAACAAACCTATAAAGCAAAAGGAAGTATGGAAATGGTGCTAATTCTATTGTGTGTATTTTGCTTAATTATGATATATATTACTTCAAAAAATCAGTCTAAAAGTAGTATAAATAAGAGCAAAAATCATAAGTATACTAAAACAAATAATTGTAATGGATGCTTAAAGCAAGAAACGTGTAAATATGGATATTATACATATGATGAATTTGATAAAAGACAATGGGCATTATGGGAGAAATTTATAGCATTAGGTTTTGACAATAACATTAAAGTAGATTTTATAAATAGACCAGAAGAAATTAATCAATATATTAATAGGTATTCCCAACAAAATAAATTCAATATTGAAGATATAGAATGGTTGGAAAAATATTTAAATTATGAACAACAAAATCTAAACAGATATAATGAATTTGGAAAATGTGGAAAAGCGTATGCAAGATATATGAAACTAGATTATTTAGTTAAAGATATAAAGTTAAAATTAAAAGATATTAGAGTTAGCAATTAGCAAAAACACTTACTTAGGTAGGTGTTTTTATTATGTCAAAAAGAAGGTGAAAAAATGGCAACTATATCAACAGCAATACGAGTACAAGATGCAATGACACCAGCGTTTCGTTCAATGAATAATACGTTAAATATTGTATTAAGTAGTTTTGAAAAACTTCAGAATACAAGTAGTAAAGCAGTAGATACAGCAAGTATTCAAACAGCAAGGCAAGAACTTGCTAATGCCAATGCAGTAATGCAACAAGTTGAAGATAATGCAAAAAAAGTAAATAATGAAAGTAAGAAAATGCCAGATAGTTTTGAAAAAGCTAACAATTCAGCAGGTAAGTTACTTAAAACATTGATGGGTTTTTCAGTAATACAAAAAGTAGGAAACTTAGTAACAGGACAAATAGGAAGTGCAATACAAAGAATGGATACCCTTAACAATTATCCAAAGGTAATGTCAAATTTAGGAATAGATGAAAAACAAGCAAATGTTTCAAAGAAAATGCTAGTGGAAGGATTACAAGGCTTACCAACAACGTTAGATGATGCAGTTAGCTCGGTTCAAAATTTTACCAGTGTTAATGGTAATGTTGGTGCAAGTACAAAAATGTTCTTGGCTTTAAATAATGCTATTCTTGCAGGTGGTGGAAGTACACAGGTCCAACAATCAGCCCTAGAACAATTATCACAGGCTTATGCTAAAGGAAAGCCTGACATGATGGAATGGAGAACTGCAATGACAGCTATGCCAGCGCAGTTAAGACAAGTAGCAAAAGCTATGGGGTATGCAGATGCTAACAAACTAGGAGAAAAATTAAGGTCTGGTAAAGTTAGTATGAATGAATTTATGAACACATTTATTAAGTTAAACGAACAAGGAACAGCAGAATTTCAAAGTTTTGAACAACAAGCACGAAATGCTACAGGAGGATTTGCTACATCTATTGCAAACATGAAATCAGCAGTTACAAGAGGTATCACTTCTATAATAGATAAAATAAATGGTTCATTAGAAAAAGCGGGACTTCCTACAATACAAGTAATGATACAAAATATAGGAAGTGCCTTAGAAAAAGGACTTAATAAGGTAGGAGATATTATTGGAAATGTAATTCAAATATTAACACCGGTTTTTAACGTTATTAGAAATATATGTGATTTTGTAAAAAACAATTGGGCTGTAATAGAACCAATAATTCAAGCGGTAATTATTGTATTAGGTACATACTATACATATACTTTATTAGCGAAAGTAGGAACAGATATATTAAGATTTGCTTTCAAAAACTTAACAAATCCTATGTTTTGGGTAATGACGATTATTATTGCAATAGTTGCAGTATTACTCTATTTTTGGAAAACAAATGATGATGTAGCTTATTGGATATTGTTTGCATGGGATGCATTAAGACTAGGAGCAATGATGTTAAAATTAGGTGTTCAAGTAGCATTTTATTCAATTATAGTATCAGGATTATATATGTATCAAGGCATTTTAGGAGTAAAACTAGGATTACAAACAGCGTTTTATTCACTTATTCTTGCGGGACAAATGTTAGCATTAGGGTTTCAAGCTGTATGTGAAGGAATTGTTAATGGCTTTTTGTGGATGTATAATTCAATTGTTGATTTATTGAATGCTCTTGGTGGAAAATTTGAAAAAGCAAATTATGCAGACTTTACAAGTAAAACAGTAGAATCAATTAATAATACAATGACAGATTATGCAAATGCCATAATGGATACATATAGTGAGATGGATAATACGAATGCTAAAATTGATGAATATCAAGCAAAACTTAATGATGTTATGAATAATGGAAGCTTAGAAATTGTTTCAAAAGCACAAGAATTTAATCAAACAAGAAACGAAAGAGTAGCAAATAGAAATAATGCAAAAAACGGAACACAAGGTGCTATTCAAAATGCTCTTGATAATGCAGTAGTACCAAACTTAAATACGATATCAGACAATACAGGCGGAATAAAAAATAAACTTGATGTTACTGAAGAGGATTTAAGATATTTGCGTGATATAGCAGAAAGAGAGACTATTAATAGATTTACAACAGCACAAATAAAAGTGGATTTTACAAGTAATAACAATATTAATAGCAAGTTAGATATTGATGGAATTATTGATGATTTAGGTCAAAAGTTAGAAGAACGACTAGAAATGGTAGCGGAAGGAGTGTATGATTAATGTATGATTTCTATTTGAACAAAATGTTATTGCCAATAGCTCCAGAAAAGCTAGAACTAAAAATAAAAAATCAAAATAAAACCATGAATTTAATAAATGAAGGAGAAATTAATCTTATTAAGACACCTCGGATTGACAGAGGTGTCTTTTGAAATTCTTTTACCAAATGTTAAGTATCCCTTCGCAGTATACAAAAATGGATTTCAACCTGCAAAATATTTTTTAGAGGAAATTGAGAAATTAAAAACAGGACAAAAGCCTTTTCAATTTATCGTTTCTCGAAAAACACCCAACAATAAAATTCTATTTGGCACAAATATGAATGTAACATTAGAAGAATACACAATAAAAGAAGAAGCAGGGGAAGAATTTGATGTAAAAGTATCAATAAAATTGAAACAATATAAAGAATATTCGACCAAAACAATGAAAATAACAATAAAACAATATAAACCTGTTGCAATTCCAACTCCGCCCCCTAGGCAAACTTCAAATGCACCAACTACTCGAACATATACAGTAAAAAAAGGGGATTGTTTATGGAAAATAGCAAAAAAATATTACGGAAATGGAAATCAATATATGAAAATATATAATGCCAATAAAGATAAAATTAAAAAACCTAGATTAATATATCCTCGGGCAAGTATTTGTAATACCATAAGGTGGTGATTAAATGGATAAATGTGAGTTATCAATACAAAATGGGAATACAGTATACTCTCCAATAGTAGAAGAAGGAATTGAATGGGAAACAGAAAGAAAAGGAAGTCCACGGCAAACTAACATTTAAAGTATTACAAGATAATTTGCTAAGTTTTACAGAAGGTAACGCTGTAAGATTTAAATACAATAATAACAATACTTTTTATGGATTTGCATTTACTAAGAAAAGAGATAAAAACCCACTAATTACAGTAACAGCATATGACCAGTTAAGGTATTTCAAGAATAAAGATACATATGTGTACAAAAATAAAAGTGCTGACGAAGTAGTGAAAATGCTTGCTAATGATTTTTTGTTAAATACAGGAATACTAGAACAGACAGGCTATAAGATAGCAAGTAGAGTAGAAAGTAATAAAACTTTATTTGACATTGCACAAACGGCAATCGATTTAACAACCCAAACAAAAGGAGAAGTGTATGTACTATATGATGATTTTGGTAAAATATGTTTAAAGAGCATAGAGAGAATGAAATTAGGTTTAGTGATAGATGAAGAAACTGGAGAAAATTTTGATTATACATCTTCTATTGATAGTGATACATACAATCAGATTAAAGTTACCTATGACAATAAAAACACAGGAAAAAGAGAAGTATATATGGCAAAGGATACTTCACATATTAATGAATGGGGTGTGCTTCAGTATTTTGACACTATTGACGAAAATACTAATGGACAAGCCAAAGTAAACGCCTTACTTAAACTATATAATCAAAAAACAAGAAAATTAGAAATAAAAAATGCAATAGGAGATATTCGAGTAAGAGGTGGTTCGCTAGTTATCGTGAAGATGAATTTAGGAGATGTGAAACTACAAAATTTTATGCTAGTAGAGAAGGTAAAACATATTTTTAAAAATAATGAACATTTTATGAATTTAACTTTGAGAGGAGGAGAGTTTATAGCATAATGGCAGATATAATTGAAGTAATAAAAAAAGCATCCAAAGAAGCAGAAGAGCAATCCTCTCCTTCTGATGTTTTGTTTGGAACAGTGGTAAGTGTAAATCCTATAGAAATTCAAATAGAGCAAAAATTAACATTAACAAAAGAATTTTTGATATTCACTAAAAATGTAATTGATTATGAAGTAGAGGTAAGTTTGAATTGGAAAACTAACGATAAAACTCTAAATACAAACCATGGTCATAGTTTAACAGGAAGTATAGAGGTTTCATCCACGATTAATCCAAACACCAACAATCAAACAATCAATAATAATGTTAATTCTAGTATTAACATAGAAAATGCAGAGATTGATGTTTCTCGCAATCATAATATTTCAGGAACGAAAAGTATAATAATTCATAACGCATTAAAACAAGGTGACAAAGTAATTTTAATGCAACAACGTGGAGGGCAAAAATTTGTAGTTTTAGATAAAATATATTAAAGGTGGTGATTAAAATCATACCACAAAATGATTTGAAAGAAGATTTTGAAATAGAAGAACAATCAGGTAATACATATAATCTAAATGTGGAAAAAAATATAATAGAAGGTACTTGTGATGGAATAGAAGCAGTAAAACAAACGATTTATTGTATTTTAAATACGGAAAGATTTGAGTATTTAATGTATAGCTGGGATTATGGAATAGAGCTTAAAAACTTAATAGGTGAGCCTACTAGTTATGTTTTGATTGAATTAGAAAGAGTTATAAAAGAAGCGTTAGTACAAGATGACAGGATTGAAGATGTAGTTGAATTTACCTTTAATCAAACAAATAAAAAAACAATAGTAGCAACATTTAAAGTTATAACAATTTTTGGAGATATCACAATAGAAAAGGAAGTGAGTGTTTAGTGGAAGGTTTAGAAGAATACTATGATTTCGATAATATTTTAAGAAGAATGTTAGATAAGGTACCAAACAATATTGATAAAAGAGAAGGTTCTATTATTTATGATGCATTAGCACCATGTGCCAGCGAATTAGCACAAATGTATATAGTTTTAAAAGATAATATAGATTTAGTATTTGTGGATACGGCTGTAGATGAGTATTTAGATAGATTGTGTAGCCAAATAGGAATTGAAAGAAAACAAGCAACAAAAGCAATAAGAAAAGCAAGTTTTTATGATGAAGAAAATGCATTAATAGACATCCAAACAGGCGAAAGATTTACATTAGATGATTTATCTTATGTTGTAACAGAAAAAATTTCAACAGGAGTATATATGTGTGAATGTGAAACAGCAGGAACAGAAGGAAATAAGCAATCTGGAAATTTAATTCCTATCAGCTACATACAAGGCTTGGGAAAAGCGATTTTGGAAGATGTATTAATTCCACGGAGAAAATGAAGAAACAGACGAAGAATTAAGGCAAAGATATTTTGAAACAATAAATGAGAAAGCGTTTTCAGGAAACATAGCAGACTATAAAAAGAAAACAAAAGAAATTGATGGTATTGGTGCAGTAAAAGTACAACCAGTATGGCAAGGTGGGGGAACTGTAAAACTAACCATACTAAACAGTGATTTCAATAAAGCTAGTAATGAATTAATCAGCAATATTCAAAAAATAATATGTCCTAATACAAATGACGAAGGCATAGGATTAGCGCCAATAGGGCATTCAGTAACTGTGGATACAGTAGAAGAGGTTTCAATAAACATCACAACTACAATTACACTTGCTGATACTAATAATTTAACAAATATAAAAAATAATATACAAAGTGAAATAAACAAGTATTTGTTAGATTTACGAAAAACATGGGAAAATGAAGATAATATTATAGTTAGAATTTCACAAATTGAATCGAGAATATTAAATACAGACTTTGTACTAGATATATCTAATACAAAAATTAATAATGGGACATCTAATATTAAATTAAATGCTAATCAAATTCCTGTTTTAGGAGATTTGGAGGTGTCTGTATGAAATTAATAGAATATTATCCGTTATTTTTACAGGATATTAGAGAGTTTAAACTTATATCTAATATTGAAGATACAGAATTAGAAAAAATACAAAACAAAGTAGAAGAAATTTTAAAAGAGGTTATTGTTAATACAGCAGAAAGTTACGGTTTAGATAGATATGAAAAAATATATAATTTATCAAACGATACAAACGACTTAACAGCAAGAAGATATAATATCTTAGCAAAGATAAATAACAGAGTTCCATACACAATGAATTGGCTAAAAAATAAATTAAATAACACAATAGGGAAAGAAAATTATAAAATTAACATAGATTATAACAATTATACTTTAACAGTAGAAATTTTAGCAGTTTTTAAAGAAGTTGCTGAAGTTTTAAATAAAGATTTAAGAGAACAGTTACCAGCAAACTTAAAGGTAGCTGTTAATTTATTTCAAACAGAGCAATGTATGACATATTTTGTAGGTATTGTTCATACAGGAGATTTTTTAAAATTAAGGCAGGTGATATAAATGTCAGTTTTTGGAGGTTTAGTATTAACCAATAATGGCAGAAATTTGTTTGCAAAAGCACAAACGGGAAAATTATTAAATTTTAAAAGAATAGTTTTAGGAGATGGACAACTGGGCAGTTCAGAAAGCATGATAAATGTATTGCAATTAAAAAATGAAATTTTAAGTTGCAATATATTAGATATGAAGATAATACAAAATGAAATAGCCAAAATAACATTTGTGATAAGTAATCAAGAATTATTGGAAGGATTTTATTGGAGAGAATTAGGGATAATAGCAGAAGATCCAGACACAAAAGAAGAGGTACTGTATTGTTATGGAAATGCAAGAGAAAATGGGGAATATATTAGCGCAAAAGGTGGCGAAGATATTTTAGAAAAACATGTCAGTATAGATATTAGCATAAGCAATGTAGAAAATGTTTCTGCCATCATTGACGAAAGCTTAGTATTTGTAAGTAAAAAAGAACTACAGTTGTTTCAACAACAACAATTAGACGACATGAGCAAAACCTACACAGGAACAAATATAACAGCTCCTACCGTAAAAGGCTATGGAACAATACACAAATTATATGGTCATACAATAGAAGAAGGTACAGGAGAAAAGAGCCCGTCTAATCCATATACGTTAAAGTGTGTTGCAGATGATGTGAATTTGTTTGATAGAAATTTACACATAGAACTTGATGGTAAATACAGACACGCTTCAAATGGACAACAAATCAATAATACAAGTGTTTATGGCTTAAAAATTCCAGTAAATCCCAATACAGATTATATTTTAAATGCCGATATAACAAATGATAATATAACAAATTTATGCTTTTTTAATAGTGAAATGACATATTTAAGTGGTAATAATTTTACTGGAAATGATAAAATTTTCCAAACACCCAATAGTTGCAAATATATTACAGTAGCAATTTCAAAAAACTTTACTAAGCTTAAACTCCAACAAGGCTTAGTAGCAACACCATACAGTCCATACAATCAAGGCACATTAGAAATCATAAGCCAAAACGGAGACCAACAAAGCTCTAATATAGTAGTAACAAAACCGCTATGTTGTTTACGAGATAGCGAAGGAAATATAGTAGCACAAGATTGGATAGATTACAGCAGAGGTGTGGTACATAGAGAGTGTACATATGTTGTGATAGACGGAAGTGATGATGAGATTTATACATATGTGGCTAATAATTCCAACAACAATTATACTCAAATAAATCTTAATTTAAAAGTTCTGGCAAAAGGTGAAAGTAGAATGATTTGTAGTCATTTTAAATATTATTCAGGAGCTACTGGGGCAGATAAAGCACAGGCAGGAGCAACAATACATAATTCTAATATACTAGTATTTTCAATACCCAAAACAATAGCTTTAAATGTAGAAACTTTTAAAGCATGGCTATCATCTAATCCTATAACTTTAATTTATCAACTAGCCACCCCAACTACCGAACCACTTGATTGCTCTAACAAAATAGTCCAATATGCAGACGAAACAACAGTATCGAATCGAGACAATGCAGAAATAGAAGTAAGTTTGACGAATAACAAGGCGATTAGTGAAGTGAATGAGGATATAGGTAGTTTACAAGAAAAAGTGAGAGTAGTTGACCTAATTTCAAAAATTGTATTCAATTTTAGTATAAGTGAAAACAGAAGTCAGTTCAAAAAGGTCAACAATGTATACAATATGAATCTTTTTATAGGTTCGAATACGGCTTTTAATAGCGATACTACTATTGCTACTATACCAGTGGAAGATGTACCTAATGGAATAGAGTTTTTGCAATATCCAGTAATGCTTCAAGATGCAAACAGTCAAGTAATAGGAATAGGTCGTGCTTCGATTAATTCAAACGGACAAATAAGTTTACATCACAATTTATCCAATGTATATAGAATAGTGTTGTGGGCGACATATATTAAGTAAGGGAGGTATTGAAATGGAAAATATGAATGATATAGTAAGTTTATTATTAAGCAGTGGCGGAACAGTTGTAATGGCTGTTCTTTTTATTATATTTCTATTTTATGACCGAAAAGATAGAAAAGAAAAAGAAACGCAAGACAAAGAAGAAAGAAAATTAGAACGAGAAGCAAATAATAAAATTCTTAACGAATTATCGGCTTCGAATAGAAATATAGCAGAGAGCTTAAATCTGTTAAAAACAAGCATAGACACAAACAACACAGAATTTAGACAACATGATGAGAGAGCGATTAAAGAGTTTTCTCATATAAAAGAAGACCTAATTATTTTAAAAGAAAGGGGTGAGAAATAATGGAACAATGGTTAAAATGTGCAGGAATACGAGCACTAAAAACAGTAGCACAAACAGCAGTAGCAACCATAGGTACGTCCGCAGTAATGGGAGATGTAAATTGGTTGGCAGTAGGAAGTGCTAGTTTGTTAGCAGGAATATTAAGTATATTAACAAGTGTGGCAGGATTGCCAGAAGTAAAGGAATAGGGAGGAAAATTAAGATGGAAATTAAACAAAATTTATTAGATGAAAGTAAATATGGATTAAAGTGTCCATATGAGATGACACCAAAATTCATCATAGTACATAACACATATAATGACGCACCAGCAAAGAATGAAATATCATACATGGTAAAGAATGATAGCTCAACAAGTTTTCATATAGCTGTAGATGATGTAGAAGCAATTCAAGGAATACCATTTAATAGAAACTCATGGAATTGTGGCGACGGAAGAAACGGCAACGGAAACAGAAACGGAATATCTATTGAGATATGTTATTCAAAATCAGGTGGAGAGAAATGGGAAAAAGCAAAAGCCAACGCCGTAGAGTTAATTGCACAATTACTAAAACAATATGGTTGGGGAATAGAGCAAGTAAAGAAACACCAAGATTTTGCTAACAAATATTGCCCACATAGAATACTAGATGAAGGCTGGGAAGGTTTCCTAAATTTAATTAGAGAAAAACTAGGACAAACAGTTACACCAACTGTTGTAGAAAAACCAACAGTTCAAACATATACATACAAAGACTTTGTAGGAGATGTTCAAAGAGCGTGTGGAGCAAAAATAGATGGAATAGCAGGTCCAGAAACGTTATCTAAGACAGTAACAGTATCTACAACAAAGAACAGGAAACATGCTGTAGTAAAACCACTACAACGTTACTTAAACACACTAGGATTTGATTGTGGAGCAGTTGATGGAATAGCTGGTAAATTATTTGATAATGCAGTAAGAAGCTATCAAAGGGCAAATGGGTGTGTTTGTGACGGGGAGATTACAGCAAGAAACAAGACATGGAAGAAATTGCTTAAATTGGCTTAAAATAAAGAGGCAGGGTAGGTAAAACTACTCTGTCTTTTTTAGTATTTTGCTAAAGGAAGTACGGTATTAATTTTATATACTTCTAATATTTTTATTTGATTATTATTTATTGGTTCATATAATATTTCATAACTCTGTTTATTGTTTAGATTAATTATTATGCTATAGTCTAGCTCTTCAATCGATTCTATTTCGTTATTTTCTTTAAATTCTCGAGTAAGCAAATTTTTGATGCAAATTTTCCCTTTATATGTTTTGAAATTCATTATAAAACCCCCTTTCATTATTTTAGTTATCAATATTATATTAAACAAATTTTAAAAAGTCAAGAAGACAAATGTCGAATGCTGTCGAAATATTTTTGTTGATTTTTCAATGGTTTCGTGCTAAAATATTAAATGATATAAAACTTTTATGAATATATATAAAAGAGTTTTTGATTAAGAAGTAGGTGGGAGCGAGGCTGCTGAAAAAGTAGTTTCAAATTAGCTCTCAAAAATCGTGAATTGGAAAATATTTTTCTAGTTCACGATTTTTTCTATAAATAGTGAAAAAGTG
>JAAWJM010000028.1 GCA_022796855.1 Clostridia bacterium
AACTTAGGTAGAATACCATAAAAAGTCAGTCGAAAGAAGTCGAAACGGAAAAGGAAGGAAAAAGGGATAAATCATATGTCTGAGAGTAAAAAGCTTACGCGAACATATGATTTATCCTGGAAGAATGGAGAATAAAAAATAGGGAGGAAAGAATATGAAAGTAATGATAAGTCAACCAATGAAAGGAAGAACAGAGGAGCAAATAAAAGAGGAAAGAAAAAGAATAGTAGACAAGTTTAACAAAATGCACATAGAAGTAATTAACACAATATTTACAGAGGAAGCTCCAGAAGATTACAATATGGCAGTTTACTATTTGGCTAAATCAATAGATGTAATGAGAAATATAGATGCATTGTATATGTGTGATGGTTGGAGAGAAGCGAGAGGATGTAGAATAGAACATCAAGTAGCAAAAGAATATGGTATTAAGATATTAGATAGTGATTTTATAGAAGATAAGCAAGTCTGTCATGTAGAAAATAAAAGCTGGGAAGAGTTATCTGATTATGAAAAAGAATTAATGCTAGATAAAATAAAAAAGCAACCATTACAAATAACTCAAGTATAGGAGTAAGTTAGATGAATATTAATCAAAACATAAATAAATTATTGTATGCTCTAAAACAAAAAGGGCAAATATATAAAATAAATAGTTTTCAATTTTATAGTAAAAAGAACGATAAGTACTGTACAAAGTATCAAGTATTAAGAAAAACAACAGAGGAGATATGGAGTTTAGATAAAAATAAGCCAGAATACATAGAAAGATACGTACAAGATTATGAATGCTATAGCAAGGTTGAACTAATGAAATATTTTATGAAGGAGTATAAAGGAATGGGATAATATGGCAAAGAGATTAACAGATAAGGAAAAGAAAGAAATAATTGCATATTATATTGAATGTCAAAACCTAAGGGAAACAGCTAGGAAGTTTAATAGAGAGCCTTCAACGATAAAAAGAGTTTTAGAAAAAGATACAAAAACACAACAAGAAATAAAACAAAAAGCAACACAAAAAAAAGAAGAAAATACAAGGAATGTATTAAGTGAATTAGACAAAACAAAAGAGAAACGAATAAAGCTATTAAACACAATGATAGAAAAGATGGAAGAAAAAGTAGAAAACATAGATATGTTTACAAATGTTAAAGATTTAGCGACAGCCTATGGAATAATTGTAGACAAAGATATGAAGTTTCTGGAATTAACAAAAGAGAAAGAGGAAAGAGAAGAAAAAATAGTAAGAATACCCGCAAAAGATATGTCGAGTGCATTTATAGATTTAAATAGAGACATAGATAATAGAGGGCATTTGGAATATTGGTTAGATGGTGGAAGGGCTTCATTGAAGTCCTCTTTTTGTGGAGAAAAGATACCAGAATTATTAGAAAACAATCCACAAATGTGTGCATTGTGCATAAGAAGAGTAAGTAATACATTAAAAGATTCTGTTTATGCACAAATACAATGGGGGATAGAAAAATTAGATGAAACATATCCAGGACTAGCGGACGATTATGGTTTTAAAACTTCCCCGATGGAAATAACAAAAAAGTCCACAGGGCAAAAGATATATTTTAGAGGAACAGATGACCCAGGTAAAATAAAATCTATTAAACCACCTAAAGGAATGTATATAGGCATTATATGGTATGAAGAATTTGACCAAATTCAAGGAATGAATGCAGTAAGAAAAATAAATCAGTCTGTAATTAGAGGTGGAAATGACTTTATAGAATTTTATACTTTTAATACTCCAGCTTCGAGACAACATTTTGTGAATAAAGAAAAAAGAATACCAAAACCCAATAGACTATCACATCATAGCGATTACAGAACATCTCCAAAGGAATGGATAGGACAAGCATTCATAGATGAGGCAGAATATACCAAAGAAACAGCACCAATTATATATAAAAATGAATACCTAGGACTAGAAACAGGGGACGGAGGAAATGTATTTGAAAATCTTGAATTAAGAGAAATAACAGACGAAGAAATATCTCATTTTGATAGATTATACAAAGGAATTGACTGGGGTTGGTATCCAGACCCATTTGCATATAACAATATGTATTTTGATATGGCAAGAAGAACCTTATATATATTTGATGAATTGAGATGCAACAAAACATCAAATGAAAAGACGTGGAAGATGTTAAAAGAAAAAGGAGTAACCAATAGTGACTTAATAACAGCAGATAGTGCGGAAAATAAGTCGATAGGAGATTATAAAACATATGGAGCGTTTATAAGAGGAGCAGAAAAAGGACCAGGAAGCGTTGAATACAGCATGAAATGGTTGGCGAGCTTAGTTAAGATAGTGATAGACCCAGTAAGATGCCCAGGAACAGCAACAGAATTTAGTGAGTATGAGCTAGAGAAAGATAAAGATGGAAATATAATTACTGGCTATCCAGATAAAAACAACCATAATATCGACGCAGTAAGATATGCACTAGAAACCATATGGAAGAAAAGAGGACAATAATATGTTTGAAAGAGTAATAAGTTTTATAAAAGGAGCGATAAATAAAATGTTTAATACAGGCGATATAGTAAAAGATTTTAATATAGATATTTCAACTAGCGACGAAGTAATGAAGCTAATAGAAAAGTGCGCTAATATATATAATCACAAAGCACCTTGGCTAAATGAAGAAGTAAAGTCATTAAATGTTGCCAAGACTATATGTGAAAAAGTAGCAAAGGCAGTGACGATAGAGTTTAAGTCGCAAGCAGAAGACAAAGAAATAGATAATATTTATCAACGATTCCTTAAAAATATAAGAACGAACACAGAATATACACTAGCAAAAGGTGGAATGTTCTTTAAGCCATTCTATAGTAATGGAAGAATAAAAGTATCTTGTATTCATGCAGATAAATTCATACCAGTAAAGTTTGATAGCACAGGCGAATTGCTCGGTGCTATTTTTATTGACCAGATTACGAAAGGTGATGACGTATACACAAGGTTAGAATATAACGACCTAAATGATACAACAATAACAATTAAAAACATAGTATACAAAACTAATAAAAACAATTTGACCACACTAGGAAACAAGGTAAGTTTATCACAAGTACCAGAATGGAAAGATATACAAGAACAAACACAGATAGAACACGTTAACAAACTATTGGGTGGATATTTCAAAATACCAATTGCAAATCCAGTTGACAATACAAGTCCAATTGGTGTGCCTATATTTGCAAATGCAATTAAGACGTTAGAAGAAATAGATAAGCAATTTAGTAGAACATTGTGGGAATATGAAGCAAAAGAACCAGCCATAGATGTTGATGCGACAGCATTTAAGAAAGATGAAGATGGGAACGATATATTACCAAAAGGTAAAGAAAGATTATACAGGAGATTAGACTTCGGAGATGAAAAGCAATGGAATATATTTAGTCCAGAAATAAGAGACACATCACTGTTTAATGGATTAAATGAATTGTTAAGATATACTGAATCTCAATGTGGATTATCGTTTGGAATACTAAGTAAAAATACAGAAGTAGAAAAAAGAGTAGAAGAAATTAAAACGTCAAAACAGGATTATTTTGTAACAGTATCGGATATACAAGGTTCGCTACAAACAGCATTAGAAGATATGTTATATGGAATAGATGTATTAATGAGTCTGTATGACATTTCTCATAAATCAAACGCAAATACAAGCTTTGATTGGGATGATAGTATTTTAGTAGACAGTGAAAAGAAACAATCCCAAGCACTAGTAGAAAGAAATGCAGGTTTAATTGATGATATAGAATATTTTGTTCAAACAAGAGACTATAGCGAAGAAGAAGCAACAGAATATGTCGATAAAATGAAACAAAGAAGCCCAGAAGAACCAGTAGAACAAGAAGAAAAAGAGGAATAATAAATGATTGAAGATAAAATTCAAGAGGCAATAAAGCCTATTATTTCAATATATAATCAAATAGAATTAGACATTATCGAAAGAATAGCTGAACATTTTAAATTGAATGAGGAATTTATCAATATAGATTATTGGT
Organism: Clostridia bacterium; assembly: GCA_022796855.1. Lineage (GTDB taxonomy): Bacteria > Bacillota > Clostridia > TANB77 > CAG-508 > RGIG8482. The sequence goes on from JAAWJM010000028.1 coordinate 4,036, forward strand.
ACTTAGAAAAGTTAAAAGAAATGGGTGTTCTAAATAATCAAACAATGAAACTATTAGAAAAATATACAGGCAAGACAAAACAAGAATTACTAAAAGCAATGCAAGATATAGGAATAGAAGCAATACCAACAGAGCAAATAAACATAGCACAAAACAATGGAATCTTGTTTAAACCACATATGATTACTATTCAAAACATAATTCAACATCAATATGACTATATTGAGAAAACATTCTTGCAACTAAACAAGAACATTGAAGAGCAGGTGAGAAAAACATATACAGATATCGTAACACAAACATATATAAAGACTACAAGTGGAGTATATAGTTATCAAGAAGCCATACTACAAAGTTTAGATGAATTAGGCGACAAGGGAATATCGGTTCTTACCTATCAAGATAAAAATGGTTTAAAAAAGAATTATGACGTAGTAGGAACAGTAAGGCGAGACCTATTAGTAGCTACGAGGGGACTTGCTGGAAAAGTAAATGAAGAAGTAATTAAAGAAAGCGGGCACCATATCATAAGAGTATCACACCACTTTGGAGCAAGAACAGGAGATGGCGAAGAAAATTTCACTAATCATGCTTGGTGGCAAGAAAAACAATTCTTTTGTTGGAATTATGACGGAAAAGCTACAGAGGAAGAAAAGAAATTACCAGACTTCATGGAACATTGTAATTATGGGCATCTTCAAGGTATTGTAGGAATCAACTGTAAGCATTTCTTTACGATATGGTACGGGCCATTAAAAAAAGACAAGTTGGATTTTACATATCAAGAAAACCAAGAACAATACGAAAAGTCACAACAACAAAGATACTTAGAAAATGGTGTTCGCAAATGGAAAAGAAAGCAAGTCATAGCAAATAAAGCAGAAGATAAAGAAGGTTACAAGAAAGCAAGTGCTAAGACGAAGGAATGGCAAGATAGATTGAACGCATTTACAACAGAGAATGACTTAAAACGTGATTATACTAGAGAACATGTAAAAGACTACAAAACAAGCAAGTACAGCAATAACAATTCAAAATTAGAATATGAAGATATAACCAACAACATATTAACCAAAGAGGATAAAAAATTCGAAGTAAAAGAACAACAATATTTTATTGGAGAAGATGGAAAACAATACAACATAGATGGTAAAAACGTAAAAATTAAAGCAAACGAAAAAGAAAGACAGGTAGCAGAATTACTAGGAAAAACATATGGAGGACAAGTAAACTTAGTTCCAGTTGTATTAAATCCGCAAGGAATAAAGACACCAGATTATATATTGAATGGAAAGAAATATGATTTAAAAGAAATATTTGGAAATAGTAAAAATACAATATATAATGCAATTACTAAAAAGAAAGGTCAATCAGAAAACTTTATTTTCGATATATCTAAAACAGAAATGCAACAAACAGAGGCTATCAAACAAATACAACTTATATACAAATCAAAGCACAAAAACTGGCTAAATGAAATTATTTTAATAAAAAACAATGAAGTTATAAAAATATATCAAAGACAAAAATAAAGAGGTTGGTGCAACACTAGGGTGTCACATAACCTCTAATAAATATTTATTAACTTAATTATACTATGAATTAGGCTAATAATCAATAGTTTATGCAGAAAATTCGCAAATATTCATTGTCCGCAATGACGTTAAACTATAATCAAATCGTTAAATTATAGGAGTTCAAAAACGGACTTCTATTTTTTATATAAAAATTCGACCACTTGTAGGTCGTGAATAAGTACAAGACTACACCGTGAACGAAAAACACGTAAAAGTTCGTAGTAGGAGAAAGGAAACATTATGAAAAGAAAATTTTTAGAAGATTTAGGACTTGAAGCAGATGTTGTTGAGAAAATCATGATTGAATCAGGAAAAGACACAACAGCATTAAAAGCGAAAGTAGATGAATTAACAGAGCAAGTCAATGTTAAGGAAACTACTATTACCGAAAAGAATAACAAAATAGCTGAGCTTGAAAAAGTGGACGTCGAAGCTATTAAAAAAGAACAATTTGATTTAGGCAAAGCAGAAGGTTTTAAGGAAGTTGAAGTTTTCAAAAAGCAAAATGCTTTAGACAAGGCATTGCAAGGCTACAAAGCCAAAGACTCTAACATTTTAACTAAAATGCTAAACATGGATAAGGTTAAATTCAACGACAAATTTGAAATCGTGGAAGGTTTAGAGGAACAAGTAAACACTCTAAAAGAAAGCCACGATTATTTATTTGACAGCGATAGCCCTAAGCCACTGTTTACAGGAGGAATTAATCCGCCTAAAGGTAATTTAAAAGATACCTTAAATTTTAATTTTACAGGAGTTAGACCTGTACCAGAACAAAAATAGAAAAGGAGAAATGAAAAATGGAAAAATTAAATTATGCAACTGAATATTCGCAAGCTTTAGCACAGGCTTTCCCTTATGTGCTATACTTTGGTGCTTTATACAATACACCAAATAATGGAAGATATAGATGGGTAAATTCAAAAACTATAGAAATACCATCTATTAAAACAACAGGACGTGTTGATGCTGACAGAGATACAATCTCTACTGCTAAACGTAATTATGCAAATGGTTGGGAGCCAAAAACACTATCTAATTTTAGAAAATGGTCTACATTGGTTCATCCAAGAGATATTGATGAAACAAATCATATTGCATCTATACAAAATATTACACAAGTATATAATGAAGAACAAAAATTTCCTGAAATGGATGCATATACAATTTCTAAAATATATGCTGATTGGGCTGAATTAGGAAAAACAGCAGATACAACAGCATTAACAATAGAAAATGTATTAGAGGTATTTGATAAATTAAATAAAAATATGACTGATAAGAGAGTACCTTTAAATGGAAGAATCCTATATTGTACTTCTGATATTGATGAGTTAATCAAAAAAGCAAAAGATATTATTAAAACGGTTAGTGTTAAAGACGGAGGAACAGCTTATAATAGAATAGTAACAGATATAGATACAGTAAAAATAGAAGTAGTACCATCTGAATTAATGAAAACAGTTTATGATTTTACAGAGGGATGGCAAACAGGAACAGGGGCAAAACAAGTAAATATGTTCTTAGTTCATCCGTTAGCTGTTATAACACCAATATCTTATGAGTTTGCAGAATTAGATCCACCATCAGCAGGTTCAGAAGGAAAGTATGTTTATTATGAAGAATCACAAGAAGATGTATTTATTTTAAACAAAAAAGCTGATGCAATTCAATTTAATATGGAGGCGTAGAATATGGTAGAAGTTAGAAAAGCAAATAAAATAATTAAAATACCTGAAGAGCAAGTCGAAAAATACTTGCTTGATGGATATAAAAAAATTGATAAAAAAGGAAACTATATAAAAGAAGAAACAAAAGAGAGTAAAGAAAATACAGAACTAAAAGCTAAAGTAAAAGAACTTGAAGAAGAAAATAAAAAATTACTAAGTGATAATGAGGTTTTAATTAAAGAAAATACAGGACTAAAAGCTAAAGTAAAATAAAAGGAGTTGAAAGGGCATGCAAACATATACAGATTATAAGTTTTATACTAATACATACAAGGGCAACATGCCCGAATCCGATTTTAATAAATTAGTAATAAGGGCAAGTTACGAAGTACGAAAAAACATTTTTAATAGACTAATAAAAGGTTTTGAAGAAGAAGTACAATTGGCAACTTGCTCCGTTGCTGATTTATTATATAAAATCGAGCAATTAGAAACCAAAAAACAAACAACAATGTCTGAAAAAAGATTAAAAAGTGAAAGTGTTGCAAATTATTCACGAACATTTGAAACTACTGACATGACAGACATTGATGTGCAAATTTCTAACCAAAGAAATAAAATAATTGAAGAAATAAGAATGTACCTATTAGATACAGGCTTATTGTATAGGGGTGTTTAATATGTTTGGTAAAGATATAACAGTAATAAACAAATATATTGATAAAGACAGAAAAACACAATACAAAGTAAGCTATATAAAAGGATTTTGGAGTTCTAGTAAAGCAATATCAATAAATGGTACACTATTACAGTCAAGCGATAATTTAACAGCAGTAATTCTCATGAACGAATTAAATCAAGATAAACAATCTTACAAAGAACCAAAAGAATTTGAGAAAAAGCAAGAAGGTTGGACCCTAAAAGAAGATGATTATTTAGTAAAAGGAATAGTTAATGATTTTACTACTATTACAAAGCTAGTAGAAAATTATAGAGATACTATGAAGATTACTAAAGTATCAACAAATGATTTTGGTTCTGAAGATATGTGGAATTTTGAAATAACAGGAGAGTAATATGAAGATTGATTATATAGTAGCTTTTAGTGGTATTCAAAAGCAACAAATTATAGACAAGTATGGTTTAGATGGTGGAAGAACACAAAAAACGATAGATAGTCAGTTTATGGCATATTTAGATGATTATATGCCTATGGATAGTGGACAAATGATAACAAGTATGTATGATTCCACAAAACCAGGGGCAGGAGAAATTAATATAAATGTTCCATATGCACATTATCAATATGAAGGTCAGCTATATGTTGACCCTAAGAATGGCAAAGGTGCATTCCATGACCCTGTTTCAGGTAGATTTTGGAGTAGACCAGATGTTAAGAAAATACCAAGTGATAGAAGGCTAAACTATCATGGTGGCTCTAATAGAGGAGACCATTTTGTTGAAAGAATGTTAGCAGACCATTTTGAAGATATATTAAACGCAGGTCAAAAGGAGATTGATAAATAATGGCAATGATTGAAAAAGTAAGAGAATATATAGGGACATGTCCGTATTTAAAAGATTTTGCACCATTAGGTGTAGATTACTTAACAGACAATGTCACAACATATTCGATTAATGAAAATGCAGGATATGACCCTATTATTTCGGAAGATATTGTAGGAAATCAAGAAAGACAGTTTCTATTTACTTTTGATAGCAAGCTAATTTGGAACGAAGATATCCAAAACAATATAGATAATTCTAAGTTCTATGAGAATTTTAGAGAATGGTTAGAAGAAAATAACAGAAACGAAATCTATCCCGACATTAAGGGAGTATATGAAATTGGAGCAACGACAAGTGGGTATATATTTGCAACAAATGCAAATGAAGCGATTTATCGTATCCAATGCTATTTAAAATATTATAAGGAGGTATAAACATGGCAACTAAAGCAAAATCAGTAGAAGAAACCCCAAATGAAAATGATATTAGTTTATTAAATGAAAGTGAGGAAAGTACAATGGCAGAAAATGAAAATAAGACGAAAAAATACGAGAGATTAAACAATACAGCTAAAGTAAATTTCTTAAATACAACACCAAATGCAGACACATATAAATGGGATATAATTGGTGTAGGTGTTACATCAAAGGAAAATAGTTATGGAGCCAAAACAACAGATGAACACTGGATAATAGAAGATAATGAAAGACATTCAGTGGATGGATATTCCTTAGGTTCAGATGTAGAACAAACCGCAATAAAAGGTGATGGAGTATTTGAATATATTGATAATTTAATGTATAAAATGGCAAAAGGTTCAGAGCTTGAGACACAAAAACTAGAAGTATATAAATACAGAGTAGATGAAACAGGAAGTACTCCTAAATACGATGCAAGATTATTCAATGTATTAATAGTACCAGATACAGATACTATTGAAGGTGGAGCAGCATTAAAAATAAAATATAAAATTCAAGTTCAAGGAGACCCTACCTTTGGAACTGTTACATTTAATGATGGAGTTCCAACATTTGCAAAAAAAGAAGAATAAAGCAAATGATATTAAAATTAGTACAATCTTATGGTTTATATAGGATTGTACTAAATAACAATTAAAATTTTTCAGATATTCGTTTTAAAGTATTGCCTATGTCGACAAGAGCATGCTTTTCATCTTGAATGTCGAAAGGAGCCATATATAAATAATTTATAGTGTCAATGTATGATAAATCAATACTATAATTAGATTCATATATTTTTCCAAGAGTCTCATATTTTATATGAACTTTAAATTTTTTATCAGGGTAACCCTTAAAAGGAAACCAAGATTTTATGTATTGATTTGGAGCAAGTAGAATATCTGCATAATCTATAATGAGAGGACGTGATTCGTTAGACATTCTAGGGGATTTTGCATAGTCAGGTTTAGGAGCAATGTCTACAGAAATAAGTTTTCCTATAGAGTTTCCAAAATTTCTAAGAGTCAAAAATTGTTGATCACCAGTTTGAGTATCAATATAAAAAACGATATTTGCACGAGAACTATCTAAGATTGCATTACTAGATTGCTTTAAAGTTTTTACAGAGATAATAATGGCAACAGTAGAAGTTATTAAACCCACTATAATTCCAATTAATTCTATCCAATTAGATACAGTTAGAGAAATCATAAGTTCACCTCACTTTCAAAAATATTTTGGACAACATTTTCCACAAAACCCCTAGACGTGGAAAAAAGTGGAAAAAGAAAAAGGTATATTATGATGACATTTGACAACTAAACATGATATACTTTTCTAGTAGTAAAAAAGGGGGGATTTCATATGGCAATGAAAATTTGTAAAGATTGTGGAACAGAAATAAGTAAAAGTGCTAAAACTTGTCCTAAATGTGGAAAAAAATTAAAACATACAGGTGTAAGAGTTGTATTAGGACTAGCAATTATAATTATTGGAATTTGTGCAATAACAAGTAGCAATACTAATACTACAAACACTGAAAATGCAAAGCCAGTAAGCGCACAAGTTCAGGAAGAAAAAATGACACTTGAAAAGTTTAATAAGATTGAAACTGGAATGACATATCAGCAAGTGGTTGATATTGTAGGAGAAGAGGGAACCTTATCAACAGAAAGTTCATATGGTGACCAAACGATGAAGATATATTATTGGTATGCCAAGAATGGAATATCAAATGCTACTATTTCATTTATGAATGGAAAAGTGACAGCAAAAAGCCAGATAGGATTGAATTAGATAATGAAAAACACTTACTTAGGTAGGTGTTTTTTGAATAAGAACTTGCAATTTACATAAAAATGTAGTACAATATAAGTGTAATAGAGTGTTGACAAGTAGTTGTCACTGTGATAGAATGTTACAATAATATTACATTTTGAGAAAATTTGTAATAAATATTGACACAAATGAATAAGTGTTATAATAATATGTTATAAAAAAGAATAAGAGCCGAAGCCTTTATTCAATAGTTGTTTATTATTGTATTACTAAAAAGAGAGGAACAAGTCCTCTCAGATAATCGCTTATCTAACCGAATTGGAGTTCTCTGCACGAACTTCAATTTTTTTGTCATTATCGGAATATGTAAGCTTGGTATTAAAACCAAGAACTGCCAGAAAGCAGATTACAAAACCAATAATGAGAATAATTAAAGAAATGCCTAAATATTTTGACTCCATATCCTTCCCTCCTTTCCTCAATGTATATACTAACAGTCGAAACTTAATTGTTCCACTAGCAGTCTTTTCGACTGCTAGCTTATGCACTGCTGCACAGGAGGAAAGGTTTCCGATAAACGATTAAATGTATTCTATCAAAGCATACATATATTGTCAATAAAAAATGTGGATTAAAAACGAAAAATGTAAAAATTAGACATCAGTATTAACTGGTGTCTTTATTTTGTAAAATGATAAGGAGGATTTCGATGGGAGATAATTATATTGAATTAAAAGAAGAAAAAAGAAATGAAAGAGTTATAACCAATTTAAAATTAAATGGCGTTAAAATAAGCAATATAAAGAGTTACGAAATAAAAAAAGAAGAGCTTAATTCGTTAGAATTAACATTGAAAATTAACATTAATCCTAAAAAATCAAGCATAGAGCTTTAAGGTATAAATTTAGAAATAAAATCAGTAAGCTCAATAAGACCATTTTTAAAGCGATTTTCCATATAAATAATAGCATTAGAATTTAATAATACTTCTCCTGTAATCCAAACTTCTATCAAAGAATTATTTTTAAGTTCTAATATTTCGAAATTAATATCGCTATTAGGAAAAAGGTCGTCCAAATCATTTTCACTAAAATGTAGAGCAGAATCTTTCAATATATTGTTTTTTCTACGAGAAAGATATTCTTTATAAATTAAGCATAAAACTTTATCTGTATCTTTAGATAAAACAATCTCAGACAATTAATACACCACCTTTCATAAAAGAATAAGTGTATTATATATTAGCAACTATTAAAAGTAAATAATTTTAAATTTATAAAAATTAGGACACTAGTTAATGCTAGTGTCTTTTAATGTGGAGGGAAAATTATGGAATATATTAATTTAAAAGAAAGAAAAGACATATTACAGTTAGGTTTTAAGGATAAAGATGATAATATTGTTAAAGACGAAAAAGGGAATGAAGTTTTTATAGAGTTTGATTTAGGAGACATAGAATTACCTTTAAAATATAATAAATGTGTGAATCAAATTGAACAAGCTAGAAGAAACCTAAAATCACAATTTATCATCATTGATAAAAAACAAGACCATAAAGGAAAACAATTATTAAGTTCCAACGAATATGAAAAAGTAAAAGCTACAAAGCAATTTTATAGAGATATGGAAATTGCGATGGATTTATTTTTAGGACAAGGTGGAACTAAGAAATTTTTGAATGGAAGAAACCCATATTGGGAAATGTGGGATGATATAGATGAAATGCTAAGACCATATTATGATAAAATGAAACTAACAGTTAGCGATATGACAGATAGAATTAAAGAAAAGTATAAGGTAACTGAAAGTGATGTGTTGACAAATGACTAAATATCCTCAATTTGCACAAGTAAAAGAACAAAAATACAAAATAAATACAGATTTTAGAGTAGCATTAAAATGTGATGAGATAGCAAGAAACAATGTGCCAGAAGAGGAAAGAGCCTTAGCAATAATCTATTTATTATTTGGGGATAAAGGATTAAAAGATAGTCAAAATTGGAACGAATTGCTTTCGATAGCATTAAAATACTTGAATTTTAATAAAAAGGCAGAAGAAAATGAAGAAAAAGAAGAAACTAATATGGACTTCAAGCAGGATTGGAGCTACATACAGGCTTCTTTTTTTAGTGATTATAATGTAGATTTATCTAACATTCAAATGCATTGGTGGCAATTCTATGATTTGCTATGCGGGCTAACAGAAAAGTGTATTTTAAATAGAGTTAGATTTGTTAGAGATTTTGATATTTCTCAAATAAAAGACAGTAAAGAAAGAGAGAAATGGATAAAGCAGAAACAACAGGTAGAATTAAAAAAAGAATCTATAAAAACAGCAGAAGAAATAAGGCTCGATGAACTCTTTGAAAAACAATTGAAGGGAGGCAAATAAGTGGATGGTTTTTTAAAAATAAAAACAAAACTTGATAATAGTGGCATTGATAAGGATACCGCTGAATTAGAAAAGAAAATTGCAAAAATACAAGAAGATAATGCACAATCAAGTTCAGAACAGGGGATTTTACAGCAAGAAATAGACGATTACGAGCAATTAAAGCAAAAAGCAAATGAATATAAGCAGAAAATAAAAGACTTAAAGGCAGAGAAGGAAGCAATGTTCAAGGCTAATCCAAGTCTTGCAGTTACAGCAGATACACCAGAATATGCCAATGTTAAAGCACAAATCACACAAATGCAACAGAAATATGCACAAGCAAATATGGAAGTTGAAAAACAGGCACCTAAAATTGAAAAGGTAGCAATGAAGTTAGAAAAAATAAAAGCTAAGCAAAGCCAAAATAATGCTAAAATACAAGAATATAAGCAAAAAATAGAACAAATAAATTTAGATAAAGTACAAAGACGGACTAGACAATGTGGGGAAAAACATACAGACACAAATAGGGAAAATAGGAAAGATGGCGATGGCAATAGTAGGAATTAGCACTGCGTGGGGGGCTGTAAAAAGGGCAATAAGTATAGTACAACAATATAATCCTCAAATCGTAGCAGATTTTGAATATATGAGATATTGTATAGCAAATTTATTAATGCCAGCAATACAAGGATTAATTAAGTTACTATATACTGTATTAAGCTATGTAAATGCTATTGTAAGTGCATGGTTTGGAATTAATTTATTTGGAAATTCTAGTGTTAAAAATTTTCAAAAAATGCAAAAGAGTGCAAGTGGAACTGCAAAATCAGCAAAAGAAATTCAAAAATCTTTACAAGGATTTGATGAAATGAACATTTTGCAAGATGACGGGAGCATGTCTGAAAATTCTGGAGTAGGAGTATCAACGCCTAGCATGGATTTAAGCGGAATACAAGGAGATATACCACAATGGCTAAAATGGATTATAGACAATAAAGACTTAATGTTGCAATTAATAGCAGGCGTCGTGTCTGGAATTATAGCATTAAAATTGGGACTTTCTGGTATTCAAGCATTAGGGATTGGAATTGCAGTGTCTGGAATAATTAGTTTAATTCAAAATATAATAACATTTATTCAAGATCCAACATGGGAGAATTTTTCAAATATATTACTAAGCATATCTGTTATATTGGCAGGAATTGCATTAGTGGTCGGTGGGACTTTAGGAACTACGATAGCTTCAATATCAGCATTGATTGCAGGAATCGCACTTATAATACAAGGGGTTATAAGCTATTTGAATGACCCGACATGGGAAAATTTCATTACTATACTAGGTGGAATAGCGATTGTTGTAGGAGCAGTATTGCTTTTAATTGGAGGAATACCCGCATTGATTACAGGAATAATATTGCTTATTGCAGCAATTGGACTTGCAGTATATAAACATTGGGATGAGATTTGCCAACTATTGGGAAAAGTAGGACAATGGATATATGACAATATAATAAAACCTGTTGGAGATTTCTTTGCAAACTTATGGAATGGAATTTGTGAAATATTTTCAAATGTTGGAACATGGTTCTCAAATACATTTAATAGTGCAAGAGATGGAGTAATAAATGCGTTTACTTCTATAGGACAGTTTTTTCAAAATATATGGCAAAGTATATGCAATGCTTTTAGTGAAGTAGGTTATTTTTTTACTAGTGTATTTAGCAATGCTTACGAATCTATAAAAAGAATTTTCTCTTCCATAGGTTCTTTTTTTAGCGGAATTTGGTCAGGCATTGTAAGTATTTTTAGAAACATTGGACAAAAAATAGGAGAGGCAGTAAGTGGTGCATTTAGAGGTGCTGTTAATGCGGTTCTTTCTACTATTGAGAATATATTGAACACACCGATTCGAGCTGTAAATAGCCTAATTGGTGTAATAAATTTAGTGCCAGGAATAAACCTAGGTAGACTACCTACTTTTAATTTACCACGCCTTGCAAAAGGTGGAATAATATCACAGCCAACGCAAGCAATTATTGGTGAAGCAGGTAAAGAAGCAGTAGTACCACTTGAAAACAATATGGAATGGTTGGATATTCTAGCAGATAAATTAGCAAATAAGATAGGCTCTAGCGGAGGTTCTTATATAATCAATATGGATAGTAGAACAATACAAAGAGGAATAGCAAAAAGAGGTCAAGAAATTGCTTTTGCTAAGAATGGGAGGTAATTATGCTAATAGATAAAGATAGCTTAATAATAGATGGTGTGAATATGGCTCAATACCTAACAAAAGCGAAATTTGGTTATCACAAAATATGGGGAAAAGATACAGGGAGAAGTCTCTCTGGAGATAATTCTGGAACATTAAAAGGAATCTATCCAAAGATAACAATGACGTTTCGAAGATTGAATGAAGAAGAGGTAGGGATTATCTTATCTCTTTTTAATAAGGCTGAAAACAAAGTTACTTTCTATAATCCAGACCTTAAAAAGAAAGTAGTAGATATGTCTTGCTATTCAAACGACCAAGAAATGGAACAAGAATATTTAGGAAAAATACAAGGATATAGTTGTGCTGTAATTTCAAATAAAAAGAGGGAGTATTATCAATGAAAAATGTAACCGATGATTTTAAAACAGACATAAGAACTTATGGAAGGCAATTGGATTTTGCAATAAAGGTAAATAATGAGTATGTTGACATGGATGATTTTAACTATCTAAAACCATCTTTTCATATAGATTTATTTAAAACAGCAATGCATGGAGTAGAAATTGATTCCGACAATGAATTAGCAAAGAAAACAACAATCAACATAGAAGCAGGAGTAAAACTGAATGAGCCAGTATATGAGTATATAAATTATAATACATATACTGTAACTGGTTGCGAAAGGCAAGAAGATACATCATCGTATATTATTAAAGCTTACGATAAGATGATTGAATCTATGATAGATTACGATTTAGATATAACAGAAAAAATGACGATAAGACAGTATTTAGTGAGGGTGTGTCAAAGGCTAGGTTGGAATACAAAAAATATTCCAACTACTTTTATAAATTCTGAAAAAATGATAGACCCTACCCTACACATAGGAATAGGATCTACATTTAGAGATGTACTAGATGAGATTGCAACAATAACTTGTAGTTTCTTACTGTTTATAGAAGATGAATTTTATATGATATATCCAATCGATACAAATGAGAATATAGACGAAAGTTATTTGGATGAGGATAATATTATTATAGGTGAAAAATATTTCATAAATTCGCTTGTATTTAGTAGAGCAGAAGAAAGTGACAACATATATAGAAAAGACGATAAAAGCATTGAAGAAAATGGCTTACACGAATACAGAATATCAGACAATCAATTGCTAAGTACAAATGACAGGGACTTATATATAGATGAAATGTTTGATTACTTAAAGACATTTGAGTTTTATCCTTTTGATATAAAAACTAAAGGAATATTATTTATAGAACCATGTGATAGGTTCAATTTGACGTTAGGAGACAAGACATATCCAACAATATTGCTAAACGATGAAACAACATTTGAAGATGGATTAACAGAAGATATTTATAGTGATGAACCGACAGAAACAGAAACGGATTATAAATGTGCCGACACAACAGACAAAAGACTTAATATGACTTACATATTAGTTGATAAACAAAATCAAAAAATAACACAACATGCAAATCAATTAACTGAACATGAAGAAAAAATAACAGAGATAGAGCAAGATGTAGATAGCATTAAGCAATCCGTTTCCAATACGATCGATTACAAACGAAAAGAATGCAACAAAAACCAACTATACTTAACAGAATGCCAAGAAATTGATTTAATCAAATTCAACATGTGTGGTAGTAAAGAATACAATAACTATCTATTTCCACATGATGACTTATATCCAGGGGAAATATATCCAAATGAAATGGTATAATGTACATAAAGTGAAAAAACTATTGCAAAGTAAAACTATTTGTAATATAATGCTAGTGAAAAGGATAGAATATAAGGGGGTGTTGCTATATGGAAGAAAATACTAATAATATAGTGCAAGATGCATATTACTTAATTAGTTTATTTGAAAAAGAAGGAAAAAATCCTACTCAATTGCACATACAAAAGTTAATGTATCTATTTGAAGCTTATTATATGAATGTTGAAAATGTAGACAAATTATATGATTGTAATTATCAAGCTTGGAACTTTGGACCAGTAGCAACTCCATTATATAAAGAACTTAAGGTTTATGGGAAGAATCCTATTGCATTAACAGAAGAGGAAAGGGAATGGGCAGAAGAAATTCCAGATAAAAAGAAAAAGCTAATGAAGAATTTATATGAAGTTTTTAAAAATTTTACAGCAATGCAACTAGTTAATTTCACACATGCAGAAGGCTCACCTTGGAATAATGCATGGAACGAAAAAACCTATTCGGAAATTTCAAAAAAAGATATTAAGCAATGGTTTTCAAAGTATGTCAAAAAAAGTTAGTGATTTAAATTTGTTAGATGTGAGCCAATTAAAAATCGAAATAGAAAAAGTTAATTCCAAAGAAAATGTTTCAGATAATACGTATAAAAAGTTTTGCCAAGACTACTTACAAAAAGATTTTTCTAAGGTAAAAAGCGAAGAACTAAAGAAAATTCACGAAGATGGAATTGAGTTGTTGAATACATATTACATAACAAAACCAAAAGGATCAATTAATAAAAGTATATTTCAGATTCAATTTATAACTATAAAGATTAGTTCAATAATTGAAAATAGAAGAAATCAAGAATTAATAAGGCAAAATAAAGAACTAATGAAGCGAAATCAAGAAACAAGCAATAAGGTGCTTAAAACAATAGAGAAAGCAGAAAAATTAGAGGAGAAAGTCGAAGAAGAAAAAGAAGAACTTAAGCATGTAAAAAATGACATAAAAAGCATAACAACAACAATAATATCTATTGTATTAGCAATATCAATAATTCCAACAGCGATTACAGGAATAGAAAAAATTTCCCCTAATTATATACTACCATTTTTTTGGAGCATTATAACATTTGGAATTATAGTAATAGCGTTTGTGTATACTATATATCAAGATAAATTAAAGAAAATGACGTGGGTAATGATTGTAACAGCAATAGTACTGTGTATTTTCTTTTGGAGTATAAGTTTTACAATAACAATTGAAAAAGAAAATAGCGATTATGCCAACGAACAACAAATAAATAATACATATTAAAAGACATCTAAAAACAGGTGTCTTTTTTCTATGGAAAGGAGGAAATATGAAATACACAATAGTAGTAGACAAACAATCACGTACGAATCCGTCAGACGAAAAACGAGAGATAACATTTGAAATAGACGAGCTACGTAAGAAGGGCGAGATACACGATGATTTGATTATAGAAAATGGACAAGCAAAGGTAATACGTAGGATTGCGTTAAGTAAATATAACGTGACAAGCGTATTAGAAAATGAGGTCATAGAAGAATTAGGCGAGGCAAAAATACCACTGTTCGAAGGTGATAACTATATCTATGTCAAAGACGAATATAATAACCAAATGTGTGCTGAGTATATCGTCAAAAGTGATTTTACAGATATGTATGTGACAAAAGTAGAGATGAGTTCGGCAATAGAGGAAAGTGCACAAGAAATTAATTTATCTGTAACTCAAAAATTAGAAAACTATTCTAGTACAGAAGAAACAAAGGCACTGATTAAGTTATTATCAGACCAAGTTGCTTTAGAATTAACAAAAAAGGTAAATGATAGGGACTTAACTGGAGCAAGCATTATTTTAAGAATAAATGAAAATAAAAGTAGCGCTAAAATAAGCGCAGATATGATTACCTTGAGTGCTAATGATGTTCTAAATATATTAGCAGACAATGAGATAAACTTAACATCAAAAAATACAACAATTAAGAGTACTAATTTTAGTGTAGACAAAAATGGTAATATAACAGCAAAAAGTGGAACGATAGGAGGGTTTACTTTGGAATCAAATAAATTTAGTACAACCATAAATGGTACATATGATTTTAATGTTTTTGATGCGAAATTTGCACTTATTTCAAGCACGTATGGTATAAACTTATCAACTAATTTGTTTAACCTTTATAATATGGATGGAAACAATGAAATAGATGTTTTTGATGCAGGAGATATATTAGATATAGCATTGGGAAAAAAAGCCAATACCAAAAAAACGACAGGAACGTTTGAAATAAATACGAATAATCCTAAAAACTTTATTTCTGTAAAACACGGAAGTGATTTAGCAGTAAGCATAGGCGTAGGAGGAATAAATACACGTGTTTTAGCAGCAGAAACTATTGTGTGTACTTCTATGAATAATACCTTAAATAGCTTAAGAGTACTAATAAACGGTCAAAAAGGAGAAATTCATGCAGATGGCAATATTACAGCCAAAAACATAACAAATAGTTCTTTAGAAAGCATTAAAAAGAACATTTCAAAATTCAATAATGCCTTAGACATAATTAAAAACTCCGAAATCTATGAATACAACTTCAAAACCGAAAAAAACACAGATAAGAAGCATGTAGGATTTGTAATTGGCGAAAAGTATAATACACCAAGCATAGTAAAATCAAACGACGGTAAAGCAATAGAAAGTTATACCATGTCAGCTATTGAATGGAGGGCATTGCAAGAACTTATTAAACGTCTTGAAGCGGTAGAAAGGAAGGTAAACTAATGGAAGAAGTTATTATAAAAAATGGAGAATTTAAACAAAAACTAGTAGGGTTAATCAACGAAAGTGGATTGCCTGCTTTTATTTTAAAACCGACATTTAAAGAGATATATGACCAACTTAACGTACTAGAACAACAGCAATATCAAGGAGCGATTGCTTCGAAAAAGGAAGAGGAGGCAAAAGAGGATGATTAATTGGAAAGATAGAAAATATATAAACCCACGTAAAAGAGTATTCAAAAACATGGATACAGATGAGATACTTAAATTAGAGATACAAGATGACCCAGACAATATTGAGGAAGAGTCAACAACACCGTTAAATGCAGAAATTTTAAATTTAGCTCAGCAAGAGTTGGTAGAACAAACAAATCAAAACTTAGATACATTTAAACAGGAAGTCTTTGGATTAATATACCCAATCGGTTCTATATATATGAGCGTAAACAATACAAATCCAACTAGCTTATTTGGCGGAATATGGGTATCATGGGGTAGTGGTAGAGTGCCAGTTGGAGTAAATGAGGATGATTCAGATTTTGCTACTGTTGAAAAAACAGGGGGAGAGAAGAAACATACGTTAGTTTTGGCAGAAATTCCATCACACAATCATACCTTCACAGGAGTAAAGCATACGCATAGATTTAGTGCTACATCAGGCAACCAAAGTGCAGGTCATACACATACAATTCCGGCTCATGCTCATGGATTAAATAACCATACTCACTCATATGCTAAACCAAATGCTAATACAGGAGGTACAGCAATAACAATTGCACAAATGCCTAGCCATACACATAAAACAGTAAATCCTGGAGGAACCGAAAAAACATTTGCATCAATGGCTAATGGTGGTTCACATGAGTTGAACCAAGGTGGTGGTTCTAAAACTTATGAATATATAGCAATACAAGCAACAGGAGGAGGGCAGTCTCATAACCATAGCATCAGTACAACTTCTACTAATACAGGAGGAAATACAGGAAATACAGCAAATTCAGCTCAATTAACAAGTGGTGGAGCATCAGCAAGTCATACACACAGCGTTTCGGGAACTACTGGAGAAGCAACACAAGGTGGAACAGTAGGAAATAGCGGAAGTGGAAGTGCCCACAATAATTTACAACCATATATAACATGTTACATGTGGAAACGTACAGCGTAGGGGGTGATAGCGTGGAGAATATAAATATTTTACAAATGGCACTAAATCACATAGTGCCATTAATTTTAGGAACAGTAATAGGATTTATTTCAACAAAATTAAAAAAAGACCAAAGCAAAGAAAAAGCAATTGAATTAGGTGTACAAGCATTGCTTCGTAATGAATTAATAAGACGATACCGAGAATACGAAGCTAAAGGTGAAGTGTCTATATTAGATAAAGAAAACATGGAAGCTATGTTTAAACAATATAAAAATCTAGGCGGTAACGGAACAGTTAAGCACATGATGGATGATTTATTTGAGTTACCAACCAAAATAATAAAGTAGAAAGGGGTGAGAAGTAATGAAACAATGGTTAAAATGTGCAGGAATAAGAGCAGTCAAGACAATAGCACAAACAGCAGTAGCAACCATAGGTACTTCCGTGGCAATGGGAGATGTAAATTGGTTAGCTGTAGGTTCCGCTTCGTTATTAGCAGGAATATTAAGTATATTAACAAGTGTGGCAGGATTGCCAGAAGTAAAGGAGGAAAATTAAGATGGAGATTAAAGAAACAAATTTAGAATTTAAACCATTAACTAAAAGAAAAGGAACAAACAGAATTATACTTCACAACAGTGGAGTAACAGTAAGACAAAGCGTAGAGGTAATACATAACTACCACAAAAATACAAGAGGTTGGGCAGGAATAGGATACCACTTCTATATAAGAACCGATGGAAGTATCTATAGAGGACGTCCAGAAGATACCGTAGGAGCACATGCAACAGGAGCCAATAGCGATAGTATAGGTATTTGTTTCGAGGGTAACTATAATGAAGAAACGATGTCAGATGTACAAATTAAGGCAGGGCAAGAGTTAATAGCTTATCTAAAATCAAAATATGGTATAAGTAAAGTACAACGTCATAGCGATGTAGGAAAAACAAGTTGCCCAGGTACTAATTTCCCATTTGATGAAATTGTAAATTCTGGCCCGCTAATAGCCCCAACGGTTGTAGAGAATACAAAATCAATAGATGACTTAGCAAACGAAGTGATTGCTGGAAAATATGGAACTGGAGAAGCAAGGAAACAAGCATTAGGTTCTTTGTATAAAGAAGTACAAGCTAGGGTAAATGAAATTCTATTGGGTAAGAAAACTACATCACCTAAAAAATCAAACGAAACTATTGCAAACGAAGTAATTGCGGGAAAATGGGGCAACGGTAGTGACAGAAAAACAAGGTTAACTCAAGCGGGATATGACTATAATGCCGTTCAAAAAATTGTAAATAAAAAATTAAGATAAAACAAATCGACAGGGTAGGTAAAACTACTCTGTCTCTTCTATTATTTTGCCAAAGGAAGTACGGTATTAATTTTATATACTTCTAATATTTTTATTTGATTATTATTTATTGGTTCATATAA
>JAAWJM010000029.1 GCA_022796855.1 Clostridia bacterium
CAAAATGAAGGAAATAGACAAGTAAAAAGAAACATTGACCATTACAATTTAGATATGATAATAGCATTAGGATACAGAGTGCAATCACAAGTTGCAACATGGAAAAATATCACATAAAGAAGCAGTAGAAAAGGCGCAAAGAGAATTTGAAATATATAGAGAAAGGGAAATGAAGCAATTAGAAAGTGATTTTGATAAAATGGTGAAAATGTTAAATGAAAATAATAAATAAAAAAACACTACGTAAAACATACATTAATCTAATCTTGAATATGTATAAATAAGAGGTGATGAATATGGGGCAAAAGGGGTTAGATTTTAAGCATAAGGAAGTTGTGAATATAAAGGATGGACGTAGGCTTCGGGTTTGTGCAAGATGTAACAGCAGATTTAGAAAGTGGGATGATTACTTCTATAATTGTGCCACGGAAGCAACAAATTACTTAGTATGTTTTCGGGAAATAATGATATTGTGATTCCGTGGAAGGATATTCGTTGTATAGGAGATGATATCATTCTAGTAGAAGTTTAAGAAAATCAAAAAAGCACTATGCTTTTTTGATTTTCTTTGGTATAATAAGGTCATTATAAAAAAAGGAGAGAGAAGAAAGTGGAGGACAAGCAATTAAAAATAAAATTTAATCTAATCGCAATTGTATGTATTATAATTTTCTGTTTTGCTATTACACCAATTACTTTGCAAAATGATACATTTTATACCATAAAAATAGGAGAACATATTGTAAATAGTGGAAATATTGATATGAAAGACCCATTTTCAATGCATGATTTACCCTATACCTATCCTCATTGGTTATATGATGTAGGAATTTATTTCATTTACCAACTAGGAGGAATGGCAGGAATTTATCTATCTACTGTAATACTGGCATGTATGTTAGGTGTTACTGTATATATTACGAATAAAAAGATAGTAAAAAACGAATTGGTATCGTTTTTATTAACCATGGGAGTGATGTATATTATCACAGGCTTTATTGCAGCAAGAGCACAACTTGTTACCTTTATTTTATTTGCACTAACCGTATACTTTATTGAACAATTTTTGGAAACAAAGAAAAAGCGTTATGCGATTGGCTTAATTGTAATTCCAACGGTTATTGCCAATGTTCATTCAGCAGTATGGCCATTTTACTTTATTATTTTCCTACCATATATTGCAGAGTATCTAATTGATTTATTGGTAGATTCTCATATAATTTATAAGGTACAAAAAAGATATTATGAGTACAAAATGCAACAAACACAAAACAAACCAACAAAAGAAGAGAAATGTCCAAATAGGCAAGATAAAATAGAAATCCTGCAAAATAAGAGACAAATTTTAGAAGATAAATTCAAACAAAGCTTACAAAAACAAGCAGAAAGAAGAAAAAATCCATATAAAATTAGGATAGAACGAAAAGGTGCAACAAAATGGTTAATTGTGATTATGCTAATTTGTGTATTAACAGGACTACTTACTCCACTTGGAGATACGCCATATACTTATTTAGTAAAAACAATGCAAGGGAATACAACCAAAAGTATTAATGAGCATTTGCCAATGGTATTAATTCAAAATAGAGGAACACTAACCATTCTTGCTATTGTACTAGCAATATTAGTATTTACCGATACCAAAATACGCCTAAAAGATTTTTTTATGCTAGGAGGTCTAATCATTTTAGCACTATCTTCAAAACGACAACTGTCAATGCTTACGCTAATTGGGGTATATTCGATTAATCGATTAGTTTGTGATTTATTCCATAAATATGATAAAGACGGAACCGAAAAGTTCATGAAAAATATTACCTCTGGTTTTGGAGCAGTGATTACAATATTACTCGTAATTTTAGTTAGTATTGTAGAATTTAAACCACAGGCAGGAAATAAGTTTATTGATGAAAAAACCTATCCGGTACAAGCAGTTGAGTGGCTAAAACAAAATGTAAATGTAAGCGAAATACGTTTGTATAATGAATATAATTATGGAAGCTACGTCTTATACCAAGGAGTACCAGTCTTTATCGATTCAAGAGCAGATTTATATACACCAGAATTTAATGGGGATAAAGACAAGGATATTTTTACCGATGCACTTCAAATTGCGAATGTTAGTAAATATTATGAAGATGGATTTGAAAAGTATGATTTTACGCATTTACTAATACCAAAAAATACAAAAATCAATATGTTTATTAAACGTGATGAAAACTACAAAGAATTGTATAAAGATGATCATTTCATTATATACGAAAGACAAGAACAATAAAAGGAAAAGAAAGGGGAAGATTAGTGAATTTAAGCTAATCGATATAAAAAAGTGAGGGAACAAAAAGAAAATAAAAGGTTAATGTGGCCAATTCTAATGTTTATAGGACTATTAGGAATTGACCAAATTGTAAAAATAATTGCTATTTCAAATAATTGGAATGTAACCATACTTGAAAATGTGCTTAACTTGAAATTAGTATTTAATAATGGAATTGCTTTTGGCATAGGGCAAGGAACGAGTATGGGAACTTTCATTGTTAGTAATCTAATTGTACTAGGAATTATCATACGTTTCATTTGGATACAAAAAGACCAAATGGATAAACCAACCATGTATGCACTGTTTATCATTGTGAGCCGGAGGAATAGGAAATGTCATAGATCGAGTATGTAGAGGAAATGTAGTAGATTTTATTCAAATTTTCCCAAATACTCATTTTCCAGTATTTAATCTTGCCGATATTTATATTGTAATTGGTTGGATAGCACTTGCTTTTTGTTTTGCATTATATAGTTATAAAGAAATACAGGAAAGAAAAAGGAAAAAACAATAAAAGGAGAAGAAAGCAAGAAAAGAGTTACAAGAAAGAAAAATGAAAGCATTTAGAAAAATAGGAGGAGCAAAAATAAGATTTGAAAAAAATAGAAGTAACAAAAAATGAGAATATGCGTTTAGATAAGTGGATAGCACTTGAATGTGAGGAATTATCAAGAAATCGTTTGCAAAAGTTAATAGAAGAAAAAAAGATATACATCAATGGCAAGTGTGCAAAAGCTTCTACAAAAGTAAGTTTAGGAGATGTAGTAGAAATTGAAGAAGTACCTGTAAGAAAGACAAGTTTACAGGCACAAGACATTCCAGTAGAAATTATCTATGAAGATAGTGACATCATTGTTGTAAACAAACCAAAAGGAATGGTAGTACACCCTGCAAATGGAAACCCAGATGGGACGTTAGTAAATGCTATTATGAATATTTGCAAAGATAGCCTATCAGGAATTGGGGGAGAATTACGACCAGGTATTGTTCATAGGTTAGATAAAGATACTTCTCGGATTAATTATCATTGCCAAAAATGATACCGCCCATATGGTGTTAAGTGAAAAATTAAAAAATCACGAAATAAAAAAGACGTATCTTGCTTTGGTAAGAGGGTGTGTAAAAGAAAACGAAGCCACCATTCATATGCCAATTGCCAGAAGTACAAAAGATAGAAAAAAAATGGCAGTTGCAAAAGAAGGAAAAGATGCAATTACTCATTTCAAAGTGCTTGAAAGATTTGAAGGCTATACCTTTTTAGAAATTAAAATCGAAACAGGAAGAACCCATCAAATTCGTGTTCATATGGCACACATTGGTTATCCCATTGTAGGAGATATGGTGTATTCCAATGGTAAGAACCCATTTGGAGTAGAAGGGCAAATGCTACATGCGTATCATTTGGTATTTGAACATCCCATTACTCAAAAGGAAATAAACCTAAAAGCTCCATTACCAGAGTATTTTGAAGAAGTATTAAATGATTTAAGAAAATACCCCTGCCATTAAAAACGTAAGGGGTATTTTTAAATCTATATAAACTTTATACGATATTTCGTATAAAGAAAGTAAAAACATAGCTTGTATAGTAGTATATGAAAGAAAAACAAAAAATGTGACAAGGAGGAGATAATGGAAGAGATACGATTACAAAAATATATGGCAGATTGTGGAATTGCATCTAGGAGAAAATGTGAGGAATATATTTTAGAGGGTAGAGTAAAAGTAAATGGAAAAATACAAAGTAGACTAGGTGCAAAAATAAATCCGAAAAAAGATGAAGTGTGGTTTGATGGGAAGAAAATAGGGGAGCAAGAAGAAAAGGTATATATTTTGCTAAATAAACCAATCGATTATGTTACAACAGCCAATGACCAATTTGGAAGAAAGAATGTATTGGAATTGATAAAAGGCGTAAATAAAAGGATTGTCCCAGTAGGAAGGCTAGATATGTATACTTCCCGGAGCCTTATTATTAAGCAATGATGGCGATTTTGTTTATCAAATTACACATCCCAAACATGAAATTAATAAAACCTATGTAGTAACCCTAAAAGGAATCATAACGAAAAACGAAAAACAACAATTAGAAGAAGGACTACTAATTGAAGATTATATTACAAAACCAGCTAGGGTAAACTTATTAAAAATAGAGAAAGAAAAAAATAGGTCCAGAATTGAAATTACAATCCATGAAGGCAAAAACAGACAAGTACGAAAAATGTGTGAAGCAATAGGTCATACCGTTATAGCACTACACAGAAGTAAAATAGGAGACCTAACGGTAAAGGACCTAAAAATAGGAGAGTGGCGATATTTAAGAAAAGAAGAGGTAAAAAACTTAAGAAAATAGTACAATGCATAGCAATTTTTTAGGAGAATAGAGAGAAACTACAATTGCTTATTCCCTTCTATTCTTCTCATTTTGCATTATATGAGAGCTTTGCTTTGAACAATATACCATAAACCGCCTAACTATAAAAATAGTTTAAAGAATTTATATGAGGAAATGCAACGAATTACAAAAAAATATATTTACAATTCTCAAAATTATCGATATAATAGCACTAACAAAAGAAAAAAGGTGTGATGATATGGAAAACCAACGATTTATTCCAGAGGGTTGGGAAATGATAGCAAAACCAATAACACATCCTGAATTAACAAAAGCATATCAAACAGGGGATATCATGCAAGGGCTTGTAACAAAGTGTGATTCTAATTATAATTTGTATGTTGATATGGGAAACCATATACAAGGTATGATTCCAAGAGAAGAAGTAGAAGCGGTTAATATTGATGAAACTGGATTTCCAAAACCTAATGTTTGTGCACGGAAAAGTAAATAAAATAGTACAATTTAAGGTAAAAGATATTCCAAAAGAAGACCTTGCCATTTTATCGAGAAAAGCAGTAGGACAAGAAGCACTAGATTGGGTGCAAAAGGAATTACAACCTCGGAATAGTAGTATGTGGAATTGTGCGAAACATACGACCATATGGCGTGTTTGTCGAAATAGGAGGAGGCATTGCAGGGTTACTTCATATTGAAGATATTTCGGTTGCAAGAATAAAATCGCCAGAAGAACGATTTCAAATTGGACAAAAAATCAATGTTATGGTAAAATGGATAGACAGGAACCATAAAAGAGTTGTTTTAACTTATAAAGAACTTTTAGGAACTTGGGAAGATAATATTAAGGAATTCTCGGAAGGAGACATCGTAGAAGGGATTGCAAGGCAGGAAGAGAAACAAAAAAACGGTATTTTCGTCGAGCTAAAACCAAATTTGGTGGGATTAGCCGATTATAAAGAAAATATACAATATGGGCAAAAAGTCCAAGTTAGCATTAGGAAAATTATACCAGAAAAGAAAAAAGTAAAATTAGTATTTGTAGGAGGGATTTAATTATGGTTGAAGATAACCAAATTGAAGCAAAAAGTTCACCATTCGCAATTCGTCAGGGTGAAATTAAAGTATTTGACGGAAAAGATGGATATGTATCCATGAATCAAATTGTCCATAAAATTAATATTGGACATATTAATGATTTACACTTTAAAATATTAGAGTTAGTAAATGAATTTGAATTTATTACATCAAGACAATTATGCCAAATTTTAACTTGGAAAGGAATCGATTATAAATCACAAGACAAGTTAAATAACAAATTAGAACAAATGGTAAAATCCAAAATTTTAACAAGATATTACTTTAGTTCAGAAGAGGGAAAAGGAATTTACCGTATTTATAGTTTAGAAAAGATGGGAAAATATCTGTTAACTTCTAAAGAAATTGAATGTAAATGGCAACCAACCGATAATACCAAACCAGTTGCCATGATTAAAAAGAGACTAGCAGGAAACCAAACCATTTTAGCCTATTTAAGAAAAGTAAAAGCATTTGATGAATATACGGTAAAACCAACCATTACAGCAAAATCACTTGCCAAAACTTTTAAATCAACAGGTGGTAGTGTTAAATTAACGAAAAACAATAAATCCATTATTTTCGTATTTGAAGTAATAAGAAGAGAAGAAGATTGGGAAACAAAATTAGTAGAAAAAGCACGTTTATACCAAGACTTCTATGCAAACTTTGTAGCAGGAGATTCTGGCTTTTCCGCAATGCCACAATTAATTTTCATTTGTGAAGATGAAAAACATATGGCAGAATGTTTTAGAACCATTGTTACAAACAAAATAGAAATACCACAAATTAAACTATATTTTTCAACAGATTTAAGACAAAACAATGAGACTTTAGCAAAAACTTTGGTAGAATTTAGACTAGATGAGCAGACGAATAAATATAAAATGGATGATGTGGAACTTAAATTACTAGATTAAATAAAAAAACTCTGTTATATACAGAGTTTTTCTATTTCTTATTGATTTCCTTTTTTAAAATCAAACACAATGGCGTCATTGTTATCGAATAAATAACTAGAATCGGTGTTGTCCATTTTGATTGGGTCGGTATCGCCGTTTGAGTCAGAATTGTAATCCATTTTGGTTAAGTCAATTTTTCTTTTTTTTGTTACTCTTTCTTCTTCTGCAATACCACTTGTAAATTTTGCAAAATCATAAGATTTGCTAGGGTGTGGTTCTTTGTATTTATCTTCCATAAAATCAACTTTTCCATCACCATATTGATTTTTTCCTTTTAAATCCTTATAAACATAGGCACACATTTTGAAGCCAAGGGCTTGTAACTTACCAGCCTTAATATTTGCCTTCCAATCCCATTTAGGATTACTAATTTTTGAATCATATTCTACTTTGTCAGCATTATAGGTTACATTATATAGCCATTCTCTATGGTCGTTAAATTCTTTTTCCCATACTTCACTTTCCTCACGAGTAAGTCCACCAAATACTAATTTTGTAGTAGCATTGGTTAAAATAGAAGCACGGTATTTGGATTGACCATGGAAACCAAGTTGTGCTAAGTTTTGAATAGAAAGCATGGTTCCTACATGATATTTTCGATAAATAGTATAAAGTGGTTCTGTAGCAGGACCTACATAATCTCCGAAATCATCAACATAGAAGAAATGTGGTATTCTCGATTTTTCGCCCCCAGGTCTTCTAAGAACAGCAAATTGCATAAGGAGGATAAAGAATAGTCCAAAGGCTTTATAAGCAGCAGCTCCTAAATCACCTCGTCTTGTACATACTAAAGTTACTTCACCATTTGCAAGCATTTTGTCAAAATCAAGATTATTTTTACGATTGCATAGTACATTTCTTACATTCGCAAGTCGTAGTAGATTGTCTAATTCGGTAATGGCAGAATATACATATTTTTGTGTTTCTGCTCGAATTTCTCCGTCACGGTAGAAATTCTTTTTGAAATAGCCAAGTTGTAAAGAATACTCTTCTGCAAGTTCTGGAATTTCTTCTAATTTATGGCACATGTCTTCTACTAAATCGAAATCATTTAACATTTTTAACATATCTTCTAAGTTTGGTAAGTCGCCATTATGAAGCCTTGGGTACATGACCTTTAATAAGATAGATAGGTTTTCTACTGCCTGCGCTGCCGAGTTTTCTCGGTAAGTTTCGTCATCATCAGAATGATTGGTTTTATACATTCCACGAATGACGGTAGAAATGGCTACTGCAGTAAGGGCAGGTTCTTCAAATACAAATGGGTTTAAGCCAAGCGAACCTATATCATTTGGGTCTACTAGATTTACTTTTACATTATAATTACTAGCAACCTCTAGCATACGTTTGGTAGATTCAATATCTGGTGCAATAAAGGTTAATCCTAAATCACGATAAACAATACCGTTTGAGCCCTTATCATTGTAAATCATTTTATTTAAATAAGCTTTAAAAATAGCTTCTTTTCCGGAAGTAGGGGTTAACATGTTTAAATTAAAGTTTTCATTTAGGTAATGATTATCATAAGGAAGGTTTAAATGGGCAATTCCTGTTTTTAATGCGGTAAATCCCATTTCCTTAGAAACTTCCTTAAAGAAGTTTTTCTTTTCAATATCTCTTGCAATCATTGGTTCAAAAACCATCATTGTTTTTCCTGTACCAGAATAACCAACAATAAGGGCTGGATCAAATCTTCTTGCTTCTGGAATTTTAGCAAGATGACCTTTTATTTTATCACGGCAAAGAATATTTTCACAAGTATATGGTCCCATACCAACTTTTTTATCGGATAAGTCAATACCAGAATAATCATTAATACCATCACGAATATCTTTGCTTTCATTAAGTCCAGTGAATAACCATTTAAACAATGGATAAAAAGTAACAAGAGGCAGATAAATCGCAATCGATTGGAATGCTGGGCGAATTAAGTTTGAAAATTCGCTAACAATAGTAGTATAGTTTGGAATGGAAACAAACAATAACCATAAAATCGCGTTTAGCCATTGCACTGCCATGGAAATTCCGACAACATACAAACTAACGCAGTAAACATATAAAAAGGTTACCTTTGTCCAATACGATTTTGCAAAACTAGAAGAGCCCGAAAATAGGAAGGCAAATACAGGACAAGCAAGTGCTATGGTATAGGTAATTGGTCCCCAATACGAAACCCCAATTCCAGTAAAGAATAACATTAGCAATTCCACAATTCGGTCTACCATAATATATATTGTAGCAAGGGTTAATAAATAAGTAACAAAAGTATTTCGGTCAGTCCCAAGCCATTTTAAAAATTTATCAAAACGTTTTAACAATTTGTTCACCACTTTCTTCTTATAAAAAGATACACTATATATTATCCTACAAAATCAAGAAAAAATCAAGAAAAAAAGCTAAAAAAACTGTGAAAAATATGCAAAATTTCATTATAAAGTTTTTAAAAATACTTGAATGTTCTTATAAATTTGCATATAATGGGTAATAACAAAAAGGAGAAGGGAAGAAAATATGCAAAAAGAAAAAAAGAGTAGAGCCAAAGAAAGCTTTATGCAAGGCGTTTTTGCGATGATGTTTTCACAGGTATTAATTAAATTTATTGGGTTAGTGTATAAATTGTATTTAACAAACCGAGAGGGGTTTGGAGATGAAGGAAATGCGATTTATACTTCTGGATTTTATATTTATTCTTTACTACTAACCCTTTCTTCCGTAGGAATTCCGAATGCCATTTCAAAATTGGTTTCCGAAAGAGTGGCACTTGGCGATAACAAAGGGGCAAACCGAATTTATAAAATTGCATTTTTGACCTTTGGAATGCTAGGGTTAATTGGAACAGGGATTTTGTTTTTTGGAGCGAAGTATATATCCAATGTCATTATTCAAATTCCAGAGGCAGAATGGACATTGGTTGCCTTATCACCATCCATTTTCTTTGTTTCCTTACTTAGTGTGATCCGAGGCTATTTTAACGGAAATAGTACTTTAAAAGTAACAGCTAATTCACAAACCTTAGAGCAAATTTTTAAAACCGTATTAACCATTTTATTTGTAGAAATTGTTGCAATTATCATGGGAACTGATACCACCATTATGGCAGCAGGAGCAAACCTTGCAACTACGGTAGCAACCATTGGAAGTTTTATTTATTTATTTGTATATTATAAACATAATCGTATCTTAAGCATTAATAAACCAGGAGTTATCGCGAAAAAGGAAAGTGCAACAAAGGTTATTAAAAATATTTTACAAGTATCTATTCCAATTTCGCTTAGCGCAGTACTATCGTCCATTAATAAAAACATTGATTCCACTACAGTGGTTCGAGGACTTAAAAACTTTATGGAAGAAGGAGCTGCAAAAGTTCAATATGGTATATTAAGCGGAAAAGTGGATACATTAACTTCATTACCATTATCGTTTAACATTGCATTTGCTACGGCATTGGTACCAGCACTTTCTTATGCAAGAGCAAAAGGAGATATGGAAACTGCCAATAAAAGAGTTAGATTTTCAATATTAGTAACTATTTTAATAGGACTTCCATGTACCGTTGGAATGGTCATTTTTGCAGAACCAATTTTAAAATTATTATTTCCAAAACAAGCAGCAGGAGTAGTTATTTTACAAATTAGTGCAGTAAGTATTATTTTTGCTGTACTAGCACAAACCATTAATGGAGCTTTACAGGGAATTGGTAAAGTAATGGTTCCAGCAACTGCTTTTGCCGTAGGAGTTGTGGCAAAACTCATTATGAATATAACATTAGTGCCAATACCAGAAATTGGCGTAAATGGTGCAGCACTTGGAAATGTAGTATGTAACTTAATTGCTTGTATGATTGGATTTTCGGTATTACGAAAGAATTTAAAAATATCCTTTCCTTTTATGAAATACATCGGAAAACCAATTTTAGCAACAGGAATTATGGCAGTTTGCTCTTATGCCGTTTATACCATATTGCTAAATATCATTTCTTTACGAATGGCAGCTATCATTGCAATTGTTTTTGCGATACTTACTTATACACTTGCACTTATTAATTTTAAAGTATTTACAAAAGAAGAAATACACATGATTCCATATGGGAAGAAAATATACAAAATCCTTGTAAAATTAGGCGTTTACAAGGAAAAAAAGATAGCATAAATATTGAGTCAATTTAGCAAAAAACAGGAAAAACTTAGAAAAATCAAGGATTAAAAGAAAAAAATAAAAGAAAAAAAGAGGGATTTTATAGAAATTTGACGAATAATTATAGTGTAGTTGAAAGATACTACATAAAAGAAAAACTTTTAGGAGGTAATTTAAATGAACAAATCAGATTTAATCGCAGCCATAGCTGCTAAGACAGGAGAAACAAAAAAAAGTGCTGAAACAGCTGTTAATGCTTTCGTTGACGTTGTAACAGAAGCTTTAGTAAAAGGAGACAAAGTACAATTAGTTGGATTTGGTTCTTTCGAAGTAAGAAAAAGAGCAGCTAGAAAAGGAAGAAACCCACAAACTAAAGAAGAAATCAAAATACCAGCTTCAAAAGCTCCAGTATTCAAAGCAGGAAAAGCTTTAAAAGATTTAGTTAACAAAAAATAAGATTTGTATATGTTTAAATAAATATATGAATTCATATGAAAATAGAGAATGTAGGTTAAACTACATTCTCTATTTTCATATACCACAAACCTCTTTTTCTAAAGATAATAATTGTTCTTTTATAGATATGCCACAGGCATAGCCGACCATTTTACCATTTTTGCCGATGACGCGGTGACAAGGAATTACAATCATGTTTGTCCATAAGGAATGGTAAGTAAAGCATTCCAAATTTTCTTTTGGAAAGGAGTACCTTTTGGGTTAAGAGGAAGGTCAAAAGAAGTTCGTTTTCCCTTAAAATATTCTTCTAGTTGCAGAAATGCTTTTTTGGTAAGAGGAGATTCATTCATAGGTGTATTTTGCAATTCTAAATGAAGATTGTTTGAAACAAGTTGAAGTTTCGTTATGTAATTGTTGGTTTCTTCAATGTAAATATTTCCTATGGAAGTTTGATAAATAAAAC
Organism: Clostridia bacterium; assembly: GCA_022796855.1. Lineage (GTDB taxonomy): Bacteria > Bacillota > Clostridia > TANB77 > CAG-508 > RGIG8482. Next base: position 11,766 of record JAAWJM010000029.1, read on the forward strand.
AAGCCATAAATCTAAATCCTTTCTTGGTTGAATAAGGAAGTTATTGCAGATACAATTTTATAAGATTAAACTTTGTTTATCTTTTTAAACTAATATATTATAGCTATATTTATATCATAAATAGTATAAGAAATCTAGTGATACAATTAGTAAAGTTCTTTAAATGCTTTCCAAGTCTTTCAAGATAATGGATGTATACTTACATATATATGAGGCAACCAATATTGAAGTAGCAAATAACTTTGACGTATTTTTAAAAACAAGTTAATTATTAGATTAGCAAAAGATTAGCAAATTAGAAAAAATGCACAAAAAAATGAGAGAGTAGAAATCGTGAAACCTCTACTCTCCCATGGTGCCGTTGACGTAGTTATCTACAACTTTTTTCGGCTCTCATAACGATTGATACAAATATCAATCAATTTATTAAAGTATATCATAATTTTTATAAAAAACAATAGGTATATGAAAAATTTTGGTTATTCTTGTAAATTAACAAAATGTACCAACCTAAAATGGATGGTACATTCTGCTTAATGAATAGTTTTATTCTATCCTCTATGGCGAGATTTTTTCCATGCTTCAGCTTCAGCTCTAGCAATTTTTTTCATTTTTTTTCGTAAACTCGCATCTACTTTTGCAACTCTTTTAGCAATCTTCTCTTCCTGCTCTGGTGATACCTCTTGCTCGTGTATAGCATTTGGCATGTCAAAAGTTTCAAATTTAATCGCCATTTTTCTCCTCCTTAACAAATTTGTTTTCGAGTTATATAGCTATCCATATGTATAACAATAATATAAATACCATAGGTATACCTACACCGATAGCTAAAGGTAATGCTATTGTTCTTACGGTTCCAGATATTTTTTTACCTTCTTTCAGTTCTTCCAGACCTTTTTGAGTATCTATTTCTAAGGCTTCTGAAATTGAGACATTAGCCCTCTGCATAAATTTATACAGATTATAAAAAACAGATACTACAAAAAATGTCATTGAAACTGCCATACAATACAAAGTAATTAATGAAAGTGGAATACTTAATATAACTAATATGCCACTTATTAACAACATCTTTTCCCATAACAGTAGTTTTTGCCACTTTTCCTTTAACATTTTTAAGCCCTTTTTAAAATAATTATTTTATAATAAATGTCTATATATCAACCTGTAAAACAGGATTAAAAAGAAATTAGTATAAGTATTCTATCATTTTTTATTGATTTTTTCAACCTTTTGCTCAAAAAAACTTTATACATAAATCAACTCACTAAAAACAATTTCTTCTGCTTGAGATTTAATAGAGTTCATAGTACCTACCCAATAAAGTATATCAGTATTTTTCATATCTTCAGTCAAATTACTTTTAGTTTTTAATTCAGCAATAATCTGTTGCACTCTAGTATCTGCTGTTTCTTGTATTTCTTTTAAATGTGTATTTAATATTCCGTCCATTAACATTATAGTATAATCAGCTTTTTTGTGTTCTTTCAAATATTTCAATCTCATTCTTCCATACTTATTTAAAACAATTTTTTCTTGTTTAGGCATTGCTAGGTTTGGTATATAGTAATCTCCCTCTAAATGATATTCAATACCTGTTCTTTCATCAATTTTTGTTTTTGGTAATTCATTATTCATAACTTTTTCCTCCTTTAAAATCTGGTATCATTATTTTTCTTTTTATTCTTGTTTTGCTTATTTTCATCTGGTATAGTTACTTTTCTAGTAATGTTATTAGCAATTTCATTGTCATTATCATCAAATATTCCATTTTTATATAAGTCATCACTTACAATCTTATAGTTATTATCTTTATCATAGCAAATTCTTTTATGAAAATGGCTCATAATACTTTGCCAAAAGCCTTTAAATTTCTGTAACTCTTGTTTAAATTTTTCTTTTTCAGCTTGTAACCTGCCGATAATAGTATCTTTAGCAGATAATTCCTTTTTCAAACTGCCAATTTCATTATCCTTTAGTTCTATTTCATATTTAAGTGAACGATTTTCTTTTTCTATTTCAAAAGCAGAATGTTCAAAATCTTTAATTGCCATATTTAAGTCATTTACACTTCTTACTGTCTGGGTTATATCTTTTACATCTTCTGTATAATTTTTGATTTTCTGGACATCCTCGTTTGAAATAACCATATTATTTTTGTTTAGTTTAGTAGGTTTTAGGCTATTTAAAATTTCGTTTATATAATTACTAGAATTATCAAGTATTTTCGTTTGAGTATTAGCTTTTTCAAGTTTTTGCTCTTTCTGTTTTAGCTGTTTCTTGATTTCTCTATAATTACCCATTTCATTAACATTGATGTCTTGATTTCTGCCTTTTTGCTTTTCCTTTAATCTAGTATTGACTTCATAAAACTTGTTATATGATTTAATACAAGCATTTCTCATTTTATCTTGTATTTCAGTAAGTGTTGTTTTTGTAAATAATTTACTTTTTCCTACTTGTTTTTTCATTCCTCTATTGCAATTTGTAGTTACTGGAACACCTACAATATGCATATGGGGAGAAGTTTCGTCAAAGTGTATTGTAGCATTTGCTATTTTAAAGTCTGGAATAATTTTATTTAAGTCTTTTATCTGTTCATTATAAACATCAACCATTTTAAATCTATATCTATCGCTTTTATCGTTCCAAAAGTCCATATCTCCAAGTTCTATTATGATTTCACAAGCTATATCATTTTGAGATTCACATACTTTTTTGAAATAATCTTCGATTTTTCTATCTTCACGAGTTTGCTTGTTATTATATTCAATTCTAGCTTGTTCAAATTCTTCTAAATATACTTGTTTTACATCATTTACAATATCATTCGTTCCATAAATTGTTCTAATTAGTTCTGTTTGATTATCATAATCTCTTAAATTGTGTTTATTTACATCTGATAAATCTTTTGCATTTTGAATTGCATTATTAGCTAAAGAAGTAGTGCCAGATACATTTTCTTTTGCAACTTTCTTTGCTAATTTACTTTTGTTTTTATCACTACCCAAGTGAAAAGAATATGCTAATTCTTGCTCCATAAAAGCACCTCCTTTGAAATTTCTTCGTAGCACAGGACTTCGTCTTGACGGAAGTCCTAACCCCCTATATGTTATGACATGCTATCATAACATGGGGGCTCTGCGAGGCAATAAATTTTCTCCCATAAGGGATAAAATTTATTCAAATTAACTATCACCACTTTCATTTTTGTTATCACAAAAACTAAACGTGCCACGTTAATTTGTTTCTTGTGTATTTTCTTCGCAGAATTTTACTGGCTTAACACCTACTGAAATAGGAGTAGGCTCCTTTGTATAAATTACACTTGTATTTGTTTCATCTGGAATATAGTCAAATGCAGTATCAATTTCTTTCATTTGGAATTTATCTTCTTCATTGATGTAGATTATCCCAAATCTATAAGTTTCCATTTTATTATCTGGATCTAGTTTGTAGTAATCTTCTAATGGAAACACTCTAACAATAGCAGAGTTATCTTCAGCAAAGTTAAAATAAAACATTTGCTTATCTACATAGTAAGTTGCTTCTGTATAGTGAACATCATTGTATTGTCTTAATCTGATAATGATTTCTCCGATTTCTTCCTCTGGCAAATAATTACTAAATCTCACACTACCAAGTACATTACCCAATATCATAGGCTTTGTTGTATCTATATAACCTTTATCATATAATTCTTGACAAGGTTTACAAATTGATTCTCTAAAGTTAATTTGTGTTACAACTACTTCGTTACCAACTAAAGTAAGTTCTATATCATCAACATATTTCATTATAAGTTCTGCTTGTTCTTGTCTGGTATAATCTTTCCAAGTTTTAGTTCTTTCTTGATATTCCTTATCTAGCTTAACCTTGTTTATAAAGTCAATATCTCTTTTTAGTAAAATATCTTTTGGTGTAAACTTTAGTTCTTCTGTGCAATCAGTTGTATCAAGCTTGTTTTCAAGTTCTGTAATTGCATTTTCAACAATTCCCTTTTCCTCGTTATATTCTTTTAGTTCAAAAACTCCGTTAATATATGCCCTTTTAATTCTTTCAAGTTTATTGTTTTGTTCTTTTATTTCTTTTTCTAATTGTTCTTTTGGCTCGTCAAATTTTTGCTTTATCATAGGCAAGAAGAATTGATTTACAACAGAGTCATACTCTACTAATTCACTAATGAACTGATTGAAATAGTCATTTATAACTTTTTCTTTAAACTCAATTTTGCAGTCATTACAATAATAGTAGAAGTAAGCATTGCCATTTTTCTTTGTAGTTGCCTTTCCGCCTAATATTCTGTTACATTTAGGACATCTTAACTTTTGTAAATATAAATAAGTTAATGTTCTTTGATAGCTCCTAGAATTTTTCTTTTTCTGTACTTGACAGTCTGACCACATTTCTTTTGAGATAATAGGCTCAACAACATCTTCATAATAAGTTGGGTGCTTTGTTCTCTTTCCGTGAATAAAATTTCCTTTATATATTTCATTTTCAAGAATAGTTTGTATAGTTGAATCTCGCCAGTTATCTTTTCCTAATACTTTTTCTTCATTAAATAGATTACGTATTTTCTGATAAGAATAGCCGTTATAATATAAGTCAAATATTCTAACTACAATATCTTTAGTAGAATAATCAACTACCAATTTTTTATTGTCTCTTTTATATCCCAATGGTGCAACGTGAGGAATATGTCCTGACTTTATTGCTCCAGCTAGTCCTATCTTTGTTCTTTCGCTAGTTCTTTCAATTTCATTTTGACTTACACTCATTAAAAGTCTTGAAATCATTTTGCCATTTGCACTTGTAGTATTTATTTCATCATTAGCACAATCAATATAAGCATTATTTTCGTCTAAAAAAGTTATTAGTTTTTCCCAGTCAAATATATTTCTGGTTATTCTGTCTAGTTTTAGAGCAACAATAGTATTTATCTTTTTAGCTTTAATATCAGCTTTTAATCTTTCAAACTCTGGTCTATAATTACCAGTTTTAGCAGTTATTCCAGCATCTTCGTAATAATCTACTATCTCATAGCCTTTAAACTTACAAAAAGTTTCTAATCTTTCTCTTTGTTCTGGAAGACTAAAGCCGTTCGCGAGCTTGGTCTTCGGTGGAAACTCTTAAATATAACCCACATTGTTTCTTTTCTTCATTCATTTTTCAAACCTCCCATAAAATAAACAAAAAGAGACATCAAAGTACAATACGAGTACTGTTGACATCTCTTAAATCCATTTATCATAAACTAAAATATAATAATGCAATATAATATAATATTTTCAAAGTACTCATATATATATAACTCTTACCGAGTAAATATAAATTTTTATTGATTATATTATACTATGATTTTAAGAAATGTCAAATATTTACATTTATAGGTTTTTCAAATATTCTTCTAACTCTGATAATTTAATCTTTTTAGTTAAGTTAGTGATATAAATATCATTAGAATAATTGAAAACTAAAAAAGTAATATTTTTAATAATCACTCTATGTGGCTCAATATATGTAAGATTAGTTTTCTCTAGCTTTCTAATGCTACCATTGATAAAAGTAGGAGTAATTTTAGAAAACTCACATATAAATTCAAGCCTTTGTTTTAGACATTCTTCAAATTCTAGTTCTTGCTTAATTATCTGCATATCAAACACCATCCTTTCCTTTTGGATGATTTTCATATTGTTTTTAGGCAACAAAAAAATCAACCAGATTTTATTTTCTGATTGATTTTTGTATCAATTCTGTTCAATTTAGTTCGAACAGATACGTCGTTGGTGCAGATGTGCAAGTTCAATTCTATGTAATATGCTATTTGAAAGCATTTTCTATAAAAGCTGTGTGCATATTGTGTGCAAAAAATGTACTAATAAATAATTTTAAATATTGTTATATAATAATTTTACTATTTTAGCAGTAAAATTTAATATTACCTGAGTGAATAGCTTTCCATTTTTCAACGATTTGAAAATAATGTAATGAAATATCTTCACATATAATATTTAATTCTTTTTCTGGAATTTTACTTTTATTATGACAAACAATACAACCACCTTTTTCTGTTATCCAAACTTTTGTTGAATTTGCAGTTGGTGTTCCTTTTGAAATATGAACGTGAATAGGCTCGTCATTTTCATTTGTCCAAAAATAAATTTTATATCCGTTTTAATTCAAAAATACTAGGCAATTTCTAACCCCCCTAAACGTGCATATTTGAAAAAGAAAGAAGAACCATTTTTTGCAATTTCCATAAAAGTTTTCTTTTCTTCTTCTGTATAGTGTCCATCTTCTAAAATTACTTCATAACTTGGAAGTTCAATTACATAAGTATCAAAACCGTATTCCATAGGTCTTTCAAAAGTAATACGAATATATTCTTCACCATTTTCTTTTTTTCCAATATTAGAAAATACTCCTAATGTACCGTCAGGATATTTTGCAAATTCATAAGTCATAATATTTTTCTCCTTTTTTATAACATATATAATATTATAACACACATATTATATTTTTCATACAATTTTAAAAGATTTTATAAATATAATTTGTTAAATTTATTATAACATAAAAGAACAGATAATTTTCTGTTCTTTATACAAATATTTTTAATAATTAAATACTTCTTGTTAATTTTGTTCTTTCTTTTTTTCTTCTTTTTTCTTTTTACTCCACCAAGTACCAGTAAGTGAACAGCCCCCACCAATAAATATAAATACTATCATCCATATCCAAAATTCCATATTATTCCTCCTATTTTATAAATATTATAATTAAATTTATAATAAGTGCTATCATACCTATTAATATTGCAAATAAAATCTTCTGATACATTCTTTTTCCTAGTTCTTGTTGACTTTCTTCATAGTTCAATTGTTTACTATTAATAAAAGCCAAAATTTCTTTATATGTTTGAATATTATTATTTTTTTTGATTTTTTCAGCTATTCCAGCAGTAAAAAAAGTTACTAAAAAAAATAAAATCCAAACAATAACACCAATATTTCCTTCAAGCTTAAAAAGAGGATAAGCTGTAATGGCTAAAATTAATAATTCTGCTAAATAAATGTATCCAATAATGTTAAACTCTCTTACTTTTTGAGTATTAACTAATTTTTTAATTTTCTCAATATCTCCTTTCATAAAATCATCTAAAGATACTTTAAAGATGTCACTAAGTAGTAGTAAGCTTTTTATATCTGGATAACTTTTACTATTTTCCCAATTTGAAATAGTTTGTCTCGAAACAAATATTTTTTCTGCCAATTCATCTTGAGAAATATTCTGTTTTTCTCTATATTTTTTTATCCTTATTCCTACATCCATTTTGTACCTCCAATAATATTTTATATACTAGGTATTTTTTTGTCTATCAAAAGTCTTTTACATTAATATTTTTTAACTTTATTTGTTTGTCAAAAGTTTTTTACATTATATTTTATATTCGATAATTTGTTTAATAGATATTATTCTGTATATTCATGATAATTTTTAATAAATTGTTCATTTGCTTTTAACATTTCCTCATAATATTCATTATATAATGGACTTAACTTTCTCATTGCAGGTATAAACTTTTCATAATATCCATTTGTAGCACAAACTTGTTTCATTAGTTCCATTAGTCTATTAGCAGGTGAATTTTTAAATTCTTCTGTTTTCTTATATTCATTATATTTGTCTAGTGATTCCTTATTTTTTCTTACAAACTCATCTATATTTCTTATATTTTTATCCTTTGCTTGAATAATAGTATTTATTATTTTTTGACCTTTTTCACTTGAATATTCTTCTAAATACTCATCTAAATATTTTTGTAAGTCTTTTGGTATTTTAATATTAGGTACATTATCAAAAAAATCAATAATTTCTTTAAATGCTTCCATTTGTTCCTTTGTTTCAATTCTTCCTGTAAGATACCTAGAAAAATTCAAACTTATAAATTTTCCATAATAACTAGGAAATAAATCCATCAACTTTTTAATGATAATTGTTTTAGAATTTATATTATTTATTTCTTGTTCTAATTTTTCTAAACTTTCTCCATTGCATAACTTTTGTAAAATATCCTGTTTTGCTTTTTCTTGCTCTAATTCAAGAGTTTTCTTATATAAAACACTTTTTAATTCATCTGGATTAGCAAGAATACTTTTAATTTCAGATATACTTAATCCTAATCTTCTATATAAAGCAATTTGCTTTAAAATTTCTATATCTTTCTTTGAAAAATCTCTATATCCATTTTCTAGGATATTAGGACATATTAGTTCTTGTTCTGTATAATATTCAACTGCTTTTTTAGTTAAATTACACAATTTTGCAACTTCATTTATTAACATTATAACCACCTCTGTTATAATTGTAAGCTAACCTGTAAGGGCATAGTCAAGTAATTATTTTAAAAAATTGTAATTTTGTGTTTACTTTTTCTTTTTTGATTTTGGTATTGGCGTTACTTTCTCTAGTTCAATAATAACGGATTTACAAAATTCACTATTATCAATATCTAATACATAATGTTCTTTTGCCCCATTATATGGGAAGCCACTTTCTGCATTTTGCATCATATCTTTAATACAATCTATTTTCTTGACAAAAGGTACATTATCACAAACTATAATAACTGGCTTATCATTAACATATACCATAAATTCTCCAAATATTTTCTTATATCTTATTTCTCCAACACCTTTTATCTGTTCACATACATATTCTATATATTCATTTGTTGTAGCCATTTTATTACTCCCCTATTTTTTAGTTATATCTTACTGAAAATTACTGTCTTTTCTTTCATTGATATTTTACCGACTTCATATCCAAATTCTTTAGATTCTTTTTTGTAAGTTAAAAATGAATGGTCTATTTCAAATCCTAAAATTTCTTTAATTTCTTCATAAGATAATTTATAATTTTCTTTCTTATTTTCTTTTAAATATTTCCATAATGGATCATATTTACTCATTCTCAACACCTCTAAAACTTTTTCTTTATTTCTTAAACCAGCATAATCCTTCTTTATCATCTTGAATATATGCTTTTTTTGGTACTTGCTTTAAAACACAATATACATTCAAATAATCTGGAGATGGAGAAACTAATCCAATCATAGCCATAGCCCACATAATCGAATTAAGAATTTGATTATTGGAAATCATAAATATTATTAAAGGCACTATTCCCAATAAAATTGGCAATAATGACATTAAGATGAACTTTCCTTTTAATAATGGCTCTTTACATTTCATATAAAATATAAATTTTGATGGTATAAATCCTATATAGACTTTTGCTCCTTTAGGTTGTGGAATTGCGTGTAATAATTCGTGAATTAAACAGCATAAAAAACCTAAAACTATTCCAATAGGAATATAGTGTCTTATCATTGGAAAGTCATTCATCATATTTTTCTTTACAAAAATCAAACAAAAGCAAAAAATCATAAGTGGTATTGCAAATATTAAAGATACCAACATATTATTTTCTGGAATATTTAGTATTTTGGCATTTTTAGGTCTTTCATTCACTTCATCAAATATAGAATCATTTGCTCTTGTAATTCCTTTAAAGATTATATTAGGCATAAAATTGCACCTCCCAAAATTGTAATTTCTAGCACTAATTGATTAGTGTATCTTCTATCTTTTTTATATTGCTAATAGTTTGTTCGTGATGACCATAGTATATTTTTGATATATTATG
>JAAWJM010000056.1 GCA_022796855.1 Clostridia bacterium
ACTAATTTTTCTTGTCCCCAATCTGATATATTAAATGGAGGATTTGCTAATACAAAATCTGCTTTTAAATCTTTGTGTAAATCATTATGAAATGTATCATCTGCAAATTTACCTAATCCCTCATTATTAATTCCTCTAATTGCTAAATTCATTTTTGCTAATTTCCAAGTGGTTGGATTTTTCTCTTGACCAAATATGGCTACATTTTGCATTGTGCCTTTATGTTTTTCAATAAATTTTACGCTTTGTACAAACATTCCTCCAGAACCACAAGCAGGATCATAAATTCTACCTTTATATGGCTCTAATATTTCAACCATTGTTCTAACTAAACATGCTGGGGTATAGAATTCGCCACCTTTTTGTAATTCATTAGATGCAAATTGTCCTAGGAAGTATTCATATATTCTACCCAATATATCTTTATCTTGTGCTTCTTTGCTTCCAATTTTTATATTTGTAAATAAGTCTATTAATTCTCCTAAATTTACATTTCTATAATCTGGACTATTATAATTCTTTATTAGTACACCTTTTAGACTTGGATTCTCTTTTTCTATTTCTTCTAATGCTTCATCAATAACTTGTCCAATATTACTGTCTTTTGAATGAACATTTAAATATTCCCACCTTGCTTTTGATGGTACATAAAATACATTATCCATTAAATAAGCATCTCTATCTTCTTCAAGTCCATATCCTTCATCAATTAAAGCTTGATATTTTTCCTCAAATGAATCTGATATATATTTTAAAAATATTAATCCTAATATTATAAATTTATAACTTGATACTGGGACAGCACCTCTCATTTTATCGGCTGATTCCCATAATTTTTTTTCTAAATCTTTTAAATCTTCTTCCTTCATTTTACACCTCAACTAATTACAATTTCTCTAGTATATTTTATATCATAAAATGACATTTTTCTCAATAGCTTTACCTATATTTATCCTTATTGTTCTATTTTAATTCTTCCAAAAGAAATTATCATAAGGATACCCCTCTTCAATATATAGCTCTGTTAACTCCATCTTATACTTTTCCAATATTTCCAAATATTTTTGCTTAAATACATTTTTACAAATCCATTTCACGCCTTCTTTAGAAATTACAACTTTATTATCAACTAAAAATTTATATTCTTCTAACTCACTATCACACATTTTCTTTATAGCTTTTCTAACAGTGATATCTTTTCTATTGAAATGTTCGCATAGCTGTTTAATATCCATATCTTCATTCCACCAATTTTTATTATATTCTATCTTTAGCAATTCTTCATATTGTTTAATTCTTAATTTGAAAAAATCTATATCAGCATCTATTAAAGGTTTTTCTTTTTGAAAATAGACTTGAGTTAGCCAGTAATATCCCTCTACTAGAACAAAATATTTTCTACTTTTGATTTTTTCACTTCTCCATCTACATGTTGGATGTTTTTTTATCATTATATCTACAGCTCTTCTTAAATCTAATTCTGATATTTCTTTACCATTTTTAGTTGTTATCTCCAATATATGTAATCTCTCTAAAATTTTATTGTATGATAAAAAAATACTATCAAAAAATTGCTCTGAATCTACTTTCATTTTTTATCATTTCCTTTCTGTACAAATATCTTAATGCTAGTTTACGAAGCATTAAGATTTAGCAAAATTTAATACCCTTTTCGCTCTCCGAGGGACTTTTTTTGATAAAACTTTTTTAATTTTTCATCAAAATATTTTCAAAAAAGTTCAAATTTCTAATCTCTAAATTTGAACTTTTTTGCTTTACTTTTGTATTTAAATATACTATAATAAATTTAGATTTGTAATTAAGTTAGCATTGAGTTTGGTCACTTGTGCTAACTTTTTCTTTTTGATTTTCATCATATCTTTTTAGTTCAATTCCATAACACATTTGATATAATTTTTGAATGATTGCTTTTGATAGTTCTTTGTCATTACTTTGCTCAAATCTGTGTAATAAGCCTTCTTTATCAAACTTAGTTGTTATAATAATTGGTAACTTATTTTCATTTCTATTTTCTATAATTGTATATAACTTGTCCAATGCCCAACTGCTAATTTTCTCTGTTCCTAGATCATCTATTACAACCATATCTATATTAGAAAATAGTTCTATTAACTCATTTTCTGACTTTGAATTATCTTTAAAAGTTTCTTTTATCATATCCAGTAATGATGTTAATCTTCCTATTAAAACCAATTTGTCCTTTTCTATCAGTTGATTTGAAATTGATGCTGCTAAATATGTCTTTCCTACTCCATAATCTCCGGTAATAATAAGTCCATTTTCTTGTTCATTATTAATACATTTATTAGCATAATCTTTTGCAATTACTACTTCTTTTTTATTAATGTCTGTTACTTTAAAATTCTTAAAATTATAATCTTTTAGCCTTTTGCTAATATAATTTTGAGAATAAAATTGATTAATCATTTCTTTATAATGTTCTTTCTTTTTTTGCTCTAAAATTTGAAAATCTATTTTACTCCAATAATTTTTTGATTTTTCACAAGTACATCTTTCATATTCGATAGAGTCAGGAGATATATTAGTATATAGATAGTCTAATCCAATTGGCTTTAACTCTTTTCCACAAAACTTGCATTTACTGTGGAAATTTCTTTGATAATTATCACATTTTATATTCTCTAAATCCATTATTGTTCTCATTCTCCTTTCTGTTCTTTTCTAAATTTTCTTCTACTGTATTATCTTCTTGTGCGTTATTCTCCGTTATTGTAACGCTACTTTTTTCTTTTTCACTTTTCAATTTTTCACGATATCTTTGTTGTCTTATTCTATTTTGTTCTTGATATTTTTCAGATGTTTCAATACTTTGGTATTTACTCCAATTTTTAATTTTATATGCTCCTTCTTCTACAATTAGCATATTTAATTCTTGAAATTTTTTAATAATTTTATCAATTTTTTTCTTAGACTTTCCCATAATCTTTT
>JAAWJM010000030.1 GCA_022796855.1 Clostridia bacterium
AATGTATAAATAGAATATAAATTTTATTTTTTTATACCTATTGCTCAATTAAAAATTTCTTTTTGTTTTATAATTACTTCTTTTCTATTAAATCTAAAATTTATATTCTATTTATACATTATCAATTATTAATTTTAAACTTTTACTTACCATTTATTTTTTTTATTATTCTATTTTAAATATTCTATTTTTACTTTATGTGTTTTATTATCTAATTAAATTATTGTATTGCGTTTGTTTATATATTATTTATTTTACTTTTTTTATTTTTTCTATTACTTAATTGAATAATTGTATTTTTAAATTGTATGTTTAATTATTTGTTTTTAAAATATATTTTTTTACATTACTCAACTTAAAATTCTATCACCTATTTATTACTATTTTTATTTTTTTAATATGATTTGCTATTTAATTATTTTATTTATGTTTTTCTTTTCCTATCTTTTTGTTTTTTTATTATTACTTTAATGTTTTGTTATTTTATTAATTATTATATTTGTTTTTTATCTTTTATTTCTTTTATTATTACTTTAATACATTTTGTTGTTTTATTAATTATTATTTTTGTTTTTTATCTTTTATTGTTATTTTAATACATTTTGTTATTTTATTAATTATTATTTTTGTTTTTTATCTTTTATTTCTTTTATTGTTACTTTAATACATTTTGTTATTTTATTAATATTATGTTTGTGTTTTTGTTTTAGTCTTTTTATTATTACTCTTATATGTTTTTTTATTTAATTTAGCTATTATATTTTCTTATTCTTATATTTTTTTAATTAATCATTATATTTGTATTATTGCTTTTATTTTATGCTTTCTTTTTTACTTTAAATATTTTATTATTTTATATTGTAGTTATATTTTTTTAAGATAGTTTCTTAAGTTTCCTATCTTATATGAATTTTCATTATTAGTATCTTTTTTTATTTTTGTTTGTTTTTATAAACATATTACTTATTTTCTTTTTTCTCTGGATTTTTTTTCGAATTAATACTTTTCGAATTTAATTTGATTTGAATAAATCTTTTTAAGGACTCTTTTATCATAAAACGTTTTTCTTCATTTGTCAACAAAAATCGTAATACAAATTTCGACAAAATATTCCAATATTATTTTTGGTATATATTTTTTGATTTCGGTTATAATAATTTCATAAGGTTAATATTAGTTGTACGAAGAGTAGTATGAGGTCAATTTTTTATTTGGTTTTATATTATTCGAGCAAAGATGTATGGTAGCTCTTATGGGTTATGATAGGTCGGCGATAAGAAATTATTATTTGTAGGTAAGCTATATTTTATTTCTTTTATTTTATAAAATTAATATGTTTTTTATGGTTGTAATATAGGTAATAATTTTGAGTTAAGATTATATTTATATTTTTGGTGTTTGTTATTAGTCCTCTTAGGATGAATATGGATATTCTTAAGTGTATTTATGGTCGAGCAACTGATTTGTATATGTGGTAAATTGCTTATTTGTATCGTAAGGTACATTAGGTGAGTAATTATGTGTATGAGTTTTAGCAGAAGATTAATATTAGCTTTATCGATTAATCGCATAATACTGTTTTTTATACAGTATTATGCGATTAAATTATTGTGTAAATAATAATCATTCATATATCCACTTATCGTTTTTTCCTATAATGATTGGCATATTATTAATTTTATAAAAAATCACGCTTTAGTTTGTATTTCCGTAGTTATTGGCGATTTTGTTTATCGATAAACATCTTATTGTGTAAACAACCAGGTTTCTTAAGTACCTCACCCATAGGCTTTGCCTATGCGGTGGGCCAGGTTCTTATATATCTAAATTTTTAACGTATTTTGCATTTTGTTCAATGAATTCTTTACGTGGTGCAATTTCGTCTCCCATAAGAATGGTAAAAATCTCATCTGCTTTGATTGCATCTTCTAGTTTTACTTTTACTAATGTTCTTTTATCTGGGTCCATTGTTGTTTCCCATAGTTGCTCTGGATTCATTTCTCCTAGACCCTTATAACGTTGGATACTAACTCCTTCAGTTCCGATTTTAGCTAAATGTTCGTCTTTTTCTTCATCGGTATAACAATATATATCTTCCATTCCTCTTTTTGACAATTTGTATAGTGGTGGTTGTGCTAAATATACGTTTCCGTTTTCGATTAATGGTCTCATATAACGGAAGAAGAAGGTTAATAAAAGGGTTCTAATATGTGCTCCATCTACGTCGGCATCGGCCATAATGATTATTTTGGCATAACGAATTTTGCTAATATCAAACTCTGCTCCAATTCCAGCTCCTACGGCTACAATGACTGGGTTTAATTTGTCGTTGTTATAAATTTTATCTGCTCTTGCTTTTTCTACATTTAGCATTTTTCCCCATAATGGTAAAATTGCTTGAAATTTCCTATCTCTTCCTTGTTTTGCACTTCCTCCTGCTGAATCTCCCTCTACAATATAGATTTCACATTCATCTGGATTTTTACTACTACAATCGGCTAATTTTCCAGGTAATGTTGAACTTTCTAATGCCGTTTTTCTTCTAACTAATTCCCTCGCTTTTCTTGCTGCTTCTCTTGCTCTTGATGCACTAATACATTTTTCTAAAATTGCTTTGGCAATAGAAGGATTCTCTTCTAAGAAATTAGATAAGGCTTCATTTACTGTACTTTGTACAATACCAGAAACTTCACTGTTCCCTAGCTTTGTCTTAGTTTGCCCTTCAAATTGTGGCTCTTTTACTTTTACTGAAACAACTGCTGTAATTCCTTCTCTTATATCTTCTCCTTGTAAGTTCGAGTCTTTTTCTTTTATTAGATTGTGACTTCTCGCATAATCGTTGAATACTTTGGTAATCGCTCTTTTGAACCCTTCTAAATGAGTTCCTCCTTCTACCGTATTAATGTTATTAACAAATGTGTATATGTTTTCTGAATAAGCTGTTGTATATTGAATGGCAATTTCTACTGGGACTTCTCCTTGTTTTTCAATATAAATTGGTGTTTTGTTTATGGCTTCTTTGTTTTTATTTAAGAACTCCGCAAAAGAAATTAATCCACCTTCATAGCAAAAGTCTGCTTTTTTAGGTGTTTCTTCTCTTAAATCTTCAATGGTAATTCGTAGTCCTTTGGTTAGAAATGCCATTTCGCGTAAGCGATTTTCTAATACTTCATATTCATATTCTAAGGTTTCAAAAATGGTATCATCTGCTAAAAATCTTACGGTTGTCCCTGTTTTATCTGAATCTCCAACTCTTGTTAAAGATTGTTTTGTTTTTCCTTTTTCAAAGGACATTTGAAAAATTCCACCATCTCTTTGAATGGTTACTTCTGTCCAGTTTGATAGGGCATTTACAACTGAGGAACCTACTCCGTGAAGTCCTCCAGATACTTTATATCCACTATCTCCTCCAAATTTCCCTCCTGCATGTAAAACAGTATATACGGTTTCTGCTGCGGAAATCTTGGTTTTCGGATGAATATCAACTGGAATTCCTCTTCCATCGTCTTCTACTTTTATAATATTTCCCGGTTCTATGGTTACATGAATATTTTTACAATAACCAGCTAAGGCTTCATCTACTGCATTATCTACGATTTCATATACTAGATGATGTAATCCTCTTACTGATACACTACCAATATACATTCCTGGTCTTTTTCTTACGGCTTCAAGGCCTTCTAATACTTGAATTTGTTCTGCTCCATATTCGTGTTCAAATTTTTCCATTTTCTTTCCTCCTTAAGAGTTTTGCTTTTCTATTATAACCTTATTTTAAAAAAATGCAAGTCTATTTTTTCATTTCTAAAAATTTTCGATTTGCTAAGGTATTAGAAGATATGTTTGAAATATAGGCTTTAATGATGTTACTTTCTTTTGTGATAATAATAGTTTTGGGCTGATTTTGGCTAATATCGATTTTGTTTTCTTTTGGAATACTGTTAAAAAAGTCTTGAAATGTTTTGTTTTCCTTTAATCCTTTATAATCCAATAACCACAAAATATGTTCTTTTTTTATCATTTCATCTTTTCCAATGTGTAAATACATATTCTCTCCTATTCTTTTTTGTTTTCCACATTTCCATTTTTTACTTGAAAGTTTTTGCACATTTTTTCACAAATTGTGAATTCTTCAGTACAAGTAATTAGAATTTGTGTATTATATATGTTTTTTAAAAAATTTTCTCTACGTTTTCCATCTAACTCTGACATGAAATCATCTAATAGCAAAATCGGATATTCCTCTGTTTCGTCTTTTATAATTTCTAGTTCTGCTAATTTTAAAGATAAGATAACGGTTCTATTCTGTCCCTGAGAGCCGTAGATGTTTACTTGTTTTTTGTTAATAAAAAAGTAAATATCATCTCTATGAATACCTTTTGAAGTATAACCTCTTTCTATATCTGCTTTTCTTGATTTTATTAGCTCTTCTTTATAGGTTTCTTTATTTTCACAATCCGAGATATACTTTATTTTTAGTTCTTCTTGCCTATCTGTAATTTGACTATGAATGTCTGAAATTTTTTCTTTTATTTTTCCAACAAATTCGTTTCGATATTCATATATTTCTTTGGCATAGTTTGCTAAACTTTCATCCCAAATTTCTAACATTTCTTCTGGTTTGTTTTCCTTTACAATTTGTCTTAAATAATTGTTTCTTTGTTCTAGTGTTTTTTGGTACATATTTAAAGAGTGTACATAGTGTGGTCGTAATTGGCTAATCATAATGTTTAGAAATCTCCTTCTTTTGGCTGGACTACTTTTTAGTATTTCAATATCATCTGGACTAAACATTACCATATTAATTTTTCCTAATATATCACTCAGTTTGCTTTGTTTTATATCATTTAGAAATATAGTTTTTTTATCATCTAATATGATTTTTATTTTGCCACTTCTATCACTTTTTTCATATTCTATTTCAACAAATGCTTGCTTTTTTTCTAAATTGATTAATTCTTTTTCTTTTTTAGCTCGAAACGATTTTCCTATAGCGCATAGAAAAACGGCTTCTAGTATATTGGTTTTCCCTTGTGCATTTTCTCCAAAAAACAAATTCATGTTAGGGCTTAATTCAATTTCTTGTTGTTGATAATTTCTAAAATTGACTAATTTAATTCTTTTTAAGTACATTCTTTTCTCCTAATGTTATTCTTTTAAACGAATTGGTAAAATCATATAAGTATAATCTCCCTCTCCTACTGGTCTTATGACACAAGGAGATATGTTGGATCCAAAATCGACGAATATTTCTTCATCTTCTATGACTTTTAAGGCATCTAAGAAGTATTTTGGATTGAAGCCTGCTTCTAAATTCGTTCCCTCCGTAGAGACATATAGTTCTTCTTTTGCATCACCTGTTTGATTGGTACAAGATATGGTTACTTTTCCAATATCCACCATTACTTTTACAGGATATTTCTTTTCTTTTTCTGTTGAAGATGCAGATATTAAGCTAATTCTTTCAAAACAATCTTGTAAATTGTTTTTATTTGCTCTTACCCTAGTTTCCCATTTTTCTGGTATGACATTTTGATAATTTAAAAATTCTCCGTCTAGTAAGCGTGTTACAATTTTACAGTTATCCATTTCAAATAATGCTTGATTTTTTGAAACACCAATTTGAATGGGATCAAAAGAATCTGAGATAATTTTGTTTACTTCATTTAATGTTTTTCCTGGAATAACAGCACTAAATGTATTTGTTTTATTATTTAAAATGGTACTATTCCATGCAAGACGAAAACCATCTACTGCTACTACATTTAGTTTATTATCGATTGTTTGGAATAAACAGCCTGTAAAAATGGGTCTGTTTTCTTCTATACTAGTTGCAAAAATGGTTTTTCGAATCATATTTCTTAACGTATTTTGTTCTATAGTAATGGCATTTTCTACTTCTATTTTTGGTAACTCTGGAAATTCTTCTGGGTTCATGGTAGCTAGTTTATATAAAGAACCTTCGCACTCAATAACAAGTAAGTTACTTTCATTGATTGTAATATTAATTTCAGTATCCGGTAATTTACGAATAATTTCGCTAAACATAATGGCATTTACGACTGTACATCCTTGTTCTTTTACTTCAGCTTCCATAATATATTCAATACCTATTTCTAAATCATAGGTAGTTAATTTTATTTCATTATCATTTGTTCTAATTAAAATTCCTTCTAATATTGGCATTGTTGTTTTGGATGCTACTGCTTTTATTACGGAATTAAGGGCTTTCAGGATTTTATCCTTTTGGCATACAAGTTTCATTTTCCTCTCTCCTTTTAATAATATAAATATTTTAGTAGTATTAGTATTAGGTGATGTGGATTTGGTGTAAAAGTAAGTTAATGTAGGTTAGCCGTAAGAAAAACTTGGTGGATTATTTTGTGAATAACCAAAAGATATTTCCACATCTTTTCTTTTTCATTTGTGAATAAGTGGTTATTAACAACCTGTTAACACGATATTAACATCTCATTTGTGAATAACTAATCAAGCGATTCCGTAAGAAGGAATTGAATATTGTAATAAAAACAAAAGTTTAACAAACAATATTTTTTGAAAAAGACTTTTCTTACGGAAATATAAACTAGTTTGCATTTAACAATAAATTTTTCACACTTTCCACAATTAGTTTTGTGTTTCCATTTTCTTTTATTTCTGCTTCAATTTTTCGACAGGCATGCATAACGGTGGTGTGATCTCTTTTTCCAAAACACTCCCCTATTTTTGCTAGTTGCATTTGAGCAACATCTCTACATAAATACATTGCAATTTGCCTTGGGTAAGCTAAATCATTAGAACGTTTCGAACTTTTTAAATCTTTTGAATTGATATTAAAGTATTTTGAAACGACTTCTTGTATAGATTCACAAGAAACAACTTTTTCTTTTTGAGATACAATATCATTAATTGCTTTTTCCGCCATTTCTAAGCTTAAGGGACTGTGTGTTAAAGAAGCTTTGGCAATCATTTTGTTTAGTACACCTTCTAGTTCTCTAATGTTGGTATCTATTTTTGTTGCAATATTCGAAAGAATCATATCATCAATTTGAATGTGGTCAGATTGGGCTTTTTTTCTTAAAATAGCAAGACGTGTTTCGTAATCTGGATTTGAAATATCTGCAATAAGTCCCCATTCAAAACGAGATTTTAAGCGGTCTTCTAGTAGTTTAATTTCTTTTGGTGGTCGGTCACTTGAAAGAATAATTTGTTTTCCACTCTCATGTAACGTATTAAAAGTATGGAAAAATTCTTCTTGAATTTTTTCTTTTCCAGCAATAAATTGAATATCATCAATTAATAAAACATCCACATTTCGGTAATAATTACGAAATGCTTCATTGGTATTATCTTTTATGGCATTAATTAATTCATTGGTAAATTTCTCAGAAGTAACATATAAAACTCTTGCGGAATGGTCACTTTTTAGAATTTCATTTCCAATGGCATGCATTAAGTGAGTTTTTCCTAATCCTACTCCCCCATATAAAAACAAAGGATTATAAGAAGTGGCAGGAGATTCAGCTACTGCTAGTGCCGCAGCGTGTGCAAAACGGTTACTATCACCAACAACAAAAGTATCGAAAGTATATTTTGGGTTTAAAAATGAACTAGAATATCCAGAAATTGTACTAACTGAATCTGGATTTCCATCTTTTTGTTCTGCTTGGTTTTGGAGATATCCATTTTCCCTTACGGCAATTTTACAATCCGAATTTGTAATATATTTAAAGGTATTTAAAATTAAATCAAAATAACGCCCCATAATAGCATCTTTTTGAAATTCAGAAGTAACACCTAATACATAAGTGTCACCATTTTTTTCTAATAGTTCTAAGTCTTTAAACCAAGTATTAAAAGAAATTTCCGACATTTCTTTTCTTAATAAATCTTTTGCTTGCATAAAAAATTCGCTTAATTCATTTTGCATGATTTCTTCATTCCTTCCACAGGGATAATTCTTTTCATTTATATAGTTACAAAAAATAAAAAACTAACTTATCCACATACTTATCCACAAATGTTGATAACATTTGTTCTAAATAAAATCGATAAAAGTTTTCCTTTGTATAAAAATAATATCTTTTATTCATTGCCCACCTATCATATCAAAAAAGAAAGAAATTCGTCAATAGCAATGTGGAAAAATTTTAAAAAAATGTGGATAATTTTTCTCAAAGGCAAGTATGCGTAAGAAAAAATTGTTAAAAAAGTTTGGGAAAATAGGGCATATTTGTTAAAATTCGTAAAATCTACGGAACATTGCTTGACAAAAGGGGGAGAGGTAGTATATAATAACACTACTTATTTTGAAAGTAAGAAAATTTTATAGATGACTTACGGAATAAAGAATTAGGAGGTGCAAAATGAAAAGAACATTTCAACCCAAAAAGAGACAAGAACAAAAAGAACATGGTTTCATGAAAAGAATGAAAACAAGAGCAGGAAGAAATATATTAAAGGCTAGACGTGCTAAAGGAAGAAAAAAATTAAGTGCTTAAGTTTTGGGCCACATTTGGTGTGGCTCTTTTTTCCATGTAAAGAGTGATAATTATGAAAAAAACGGTGAAATTAAAGAAAAATTATGAATTCAAAAAAGTATTAACAAAGGGTAAGTATTATTCGGGAAGGTTTTTGGATGTGTTTGTAACGAAACATCAAAGTCCGATTAATCGCATTGGAATTGCAGTGGGGGTAAAAGTGGCTAAAGCCGTAAAGAGAAATCGTATTAAGCGATTGATTTTCGAAAATTATCGTTTGTTAGAAGATGAGTTGGAAACAGGGTATCGTCTTGTTTTTTTGTGGAAGAAGAAACAAGATATTAGACAAGCTACTTTTCAAAATATTAAGAAAGATATGATGGATATTTTGAAAAAGATAGGAATGTTATCATGAAACGATGTGTTCTTTTTTGGATTCGTTTTTATCAAAAATATATCTCGAAAGTGCTTCAATATTTTGGTGTGAATTGCAAGTATTATCCAAGTTGTTCAGAATATACCAAACAAGCCATTCAAAAGTATGGAGTAACAAAAGGACTAATATTAGGAATCAAAAGAATTTTTAAATGTAATCCCTTTTCAAAAGGTGGATATGACCCTTTAAAGTAAAAGGGAAAAGGAGAGAAATATGATATCTTTTTTTGCAAATTTATTTGGTTATGTGTTGAATTTTTTATATCAACTGATTCATAACTACGGGTTAGCAATTATTTTATTTTCGATTGTATTAAAAATCGTCATGTTACCAATTTCAATTAAGCAACAAAAAACGATGAAAAAGTCAGCAAAGATACAAGCAAAAATGAGAGAAATACAAGATAAATATAAAAATAATCCAGAAAAATTAAATCAAGAAACGATTGATTTATATAAAAGAGAGAAAATGAGTCCTTTTAGTGGATGTTTAAGTGCAATTGTGCAAATTGTATTACTATTTTCAGTATTTTATTTAGTAAGAAGCCCTTTAACTTATATGACAAAAGTAGATCAAAGTGTGATTGAACAATATACCAATGAAATAAAACAAGTAGAAGAAAATAAAAATAACCCATATCCAGAAATTTTAATTATTCGAGACAAAGGGCAACAAGATGAAAGAGTTCACATTAATATGGAATTTTTAGGATTAGACTTAAGTAGTGTACCATCACAAAACTTTTCGGACCCTCGAGTTTATATTATTCCAGTATTATATGTTTTCACTTCTTTTTTATCGATGAGAATGACAACCAATATGCAAACAGCCAAAAAGAAAGAGGGAGAAGAAGGTACGAATGAAATAGATGCAGTGGCACAAGCTAATAAGAGTATGAGTTATATTATGCCAGTCATGAGTGTATCGATTGCTATTATTGCACCTTTAGGACTTGCACTATATTGGTTAGTGAATAATGTATTAATGATATTAGAACGATTTATTTTGAATAAATGGATGAAAGAGGAAGAGGAGGAGGAATAATGGCAGAGGCAAAGATATTTGAAGGAAAAACAACACGGTGAAGCAATTGAAAAAGGACTTAAAGCCTTAGGGATAACAAAAGAAGATGCTGAAATAAAAGTACTAGAAAATGAAGATAAAAGAAGTTTCTTTAGTATTTTAGCTCCTAGAGTGGTAAAAGTACAAATTACTAGCAAAAAAGAAGTAAAGATTGAAAAAGTAAAACGAAACAAAGAAGAAATGGCTCATATTGATTTTGGACAAGCAATAAAACAAGTAGAGGAATTTTTAACAAAATGGAGTAAAACTCTTCCAAGCAAGGATATTCATTATGAAGTAAAACAAGAGGAAGGATATTTAAAAATTGATATAAATGGAGATGACTTAAATTATTTAATTGGGCATAGGGGAGAAGTATTAAATCAATTGCAAATTATTTTATCTTCCATAGCAAGTAAGAATTCAGAATATAAAGTAAGAGTTATTTTAAACATTTGTGGATATAAAGAAAGAAGAGAAAAATCGTTAGAAGAATTAGCAGATAAATTAGAAAAAACGGTAGCTAGAACGAAAAAATCGATTACACTAGAACCAATGACAGCATATGAAAGAAAAATTATACATACAAAACTACAAAATAGCAAACGAGTAGTAACATCAAGTGTTGGAGAGGAACCATACCGTAAAGTGGTTATTTCCGTAAGACAAAATTACAACAACAAATAAGAATAAAATAAAAAGAATTTTTATTATTTTTTATCATTAAATTAAAAAATAATAAATAAATAATAAAAAAATAAAATAAAAATCGGAAGTCAAAGTTCGGATTCAAAAGAATAAGAAAAAATCTTATGAATTATCTGTATTTTGACTTTTTATTATCGAAAAAAAGGAGTAAAATGTCATGAATACCATTGTAGCAATATCGACTGCACCAGGAATTGGTGGAATTGGAATTGTAAGAATGAGCGGAAGTAAGACATACCAAGTATTGCAAAGGATTTTTAAACCAAAACAAGAAATGGATTTTGAAAACATTAAAGGATATCGCATTAAATATGGGTATATTGTAGAAGAAGAGAAGATTATTGATGAAGTTTTGGTTTCTTTTTTTAAAGCACCCAATAGTTATACCAAAGAAGATTTGTGTGAGATTCAATCACATGGAGGGATGTATATTGTCCAAAAAATATTAGAATTGTGTTTGCAAAATGGAGCAACACTTACGGAACCGGGAGAATTCACCAAAAGAGCTTTCTTGAATGGAAGAATTGATTTATCGCAAGCAGAAGCCGTTATTGATGTGATTAATGCTAAAACAGAAAAGGAATCAAAAGCATCCATACAGCAATTAGAAGGAGGATTATCAAGAGAAATAAGGAAAATAAGAGATTTGCTTATGCAAATTATGGTAGAGGTGGAAGTTTCGATTGATTATCCAGAATATGATATAGAAGAAGTAAATCAAAAAAAGGCGGAAAACATATTAAAACAGGTAGAAGCAGAACTAACCAAATTAAAGGACAGTTTTGAAACAGGTAAAATTGTAAAGGAAGGAATAGGAGTTGCTTTAGTAGGAAAGCCGAATGCTGGAAAATCCTCTTTATTAAATGCTATTTTAAAAGAAGAAAGAGCAATTGTTACAGACATTGAAGGAACGACTAGAGATATTATCAAAGAGTCTATTTCCGTAAGAGGAATTCCAATTAATATAATCGATACAGCAGGAATACGAAATGCAGATAACAAAGTAGAACAAATTGGAATTGAACGTTCGAAAAAAAGTGTGAAAGAAGCGGATTTTGTCATTTCTATTTTTGATGGAAGTAAGCCATTTTCAAAAGAAGATGAGCAAATTGTGGAAATGGTAAAAGAAAAGAAATGCGTATTTGTTATTAATAAAATGGATATCAGTAATCAAAATGATGTAAAAAAAGAAATAGAAAAAAGATTACCAAATCAAACAATTATAAAAATATCCGCCAAAAACAAAGAGGGAATAGAAGAGATTTATCGAGAAATTGAAAAACGTTTTCGATTAAATGATATACAGTTAGATTATGATACGGTTATTACCAATGTACGTCATAAACAAATTATTACACAAGCAATAGAAGAAACGAAAAAAGCTCTTTTCGCAAATGAAGAAGGAATGCCAATTGATATGGTAGGTTTATCGATAAAGGCGATTTTAGAGGCATTAGGACAGATTACAGGAGAAACAGTATCAGAAGAAATTATAAAAGAAATTTTTGCTAAGTTTTGTTTAGGAAAATAGCGTGCGAGAATTTGATTTAAGGCGTTTTTATTATAAAACAGTATTGTTCTATATCAAACACCTAAAAATCGATCCAAAGTCATTTTGAAACCAAATAGAGCAAAACGAGATAAAACAAACAAAATCAAATTCTTTTAAGAGGGAAAAGTTTTTTTATAAAGATTCAATAAAAAGCACACAAGAAGGAATCAACGAAAGATTAGAAGAAAAAAGAACCCCTTGCAAGGGATAATAATGGAATTTAAAACACAACATAAATCCATATAACTACAAGTAAGAGTATACAAACATATGTTTTTGTTTCACAAAAAACAAGAAAAGGAGAAAGAAATGAGTTACGAAGCAGGAGAATATGATATAGCAGTAATTGGAGCAGGACATGCAGGGTGCGAAGCAGCACTTGCTTCCGCGAGGCTAGGCAAGAAAACACTGTTATTTTCCATTAGTTTAGAAGCAGTTGCCAACATGCCATGTAATCCTCATATAGGAGGAAGTTCAAAAGGACATTTAGTAAGAGAAATAGATGCACTTGGTGGAGAAATGGGGAAGAATATTGATAAAACATATATACAAATAAAAATGCTTAACAAATCAAAAGGACCAGCAGTATATTCTTTAAGAGCACAGGCAGATAGAAAGAAATATCACATGGAAATGAAACATACCTTAGAGAAGCAAGAAAACTTATATATAAAACAAGCTGAAATTGTCAATATCGTTGTAAAAGATAATCAAGTACAAAGCATTGAAACCAATATAGGCGCAATCTATCAAGTAAAAGCAATCATTATTGCAACAGGAACTTATTTAAAGGGGAAAATACATATAGGAGAAGTATCATTTGAAAGCGGACCAGACGGAGTATTTCCTTCTAATCAACTATCCGATTGTTTAAAAAGCTTAGGAATTGAGCTATTAAGATTTAAAACGGGAACACCAGCAAGAATTAATAAAAACAGTATTGATTTTTCAAAAATGGAACTTCAGGAAGGGGATAACGAAATTGAAATGTTCTCTTTTGAAAACGAAATAACAAGGAAACAACAAGAACCTTGTTATTTGACTTATACCAATGAGGATACACACAAGATTATTCGTGCTAATTTACATCGTTCACCTTTATATGCAGGGAAGATAGAAGGGACAGGTCCACGTTATTGTCCTTCGATTGAAGATAAAGTAGTAAGGTTTGCGGACAAAGAAAGACATCAGATTTTTGTAGAACCAATGGGGGAAGATACAGACGAAATGTATATACAGGGAATGAGCTCTTCCTTACCAGAAGATGTACAAATTGCTATGTATCGAACCATACCGGGGTTAGAAAAAGCAGAATTCACAAGACCAGCCTATGCAATTGAATATGACTGTATCGAACCATCTCAACTAAAAATATCATTAGAAAGTAAGAAAATAGGTGGTATGTTTTTTGCAGGACAGATTAATGGAACCTCTGGTTATGAAGAAGCAGCAGCACAAGGAATTATTGCAGGAATCAATGCCGTTAGAAAATTAGACAATAAAGCACCTATTGTACTAGGAAGAGATGAAGCATATATTGGTGTTTTAATTGATGATATTGTGACCAAAAGTACCAATGAACCATATCGTATGATGACATCAAGAGCAGAATATCGTTTACTATTAAGGCAGGATAATGCGGATTTACGATTAACAAAGATGGGGTATGAAGTAGGATTAATTCAAGAAGAACGATACCAAGCATTTTGTAAAAAAAGAGAGAAGGTAGAAGCAGAAATAAAGCGAATGAAACAAAAGACAATAAAACCAACCAAAGAAGTAAATGATTTATTAGAAGCGTTAGGAACATCAAAAATAGAAACAGGGGTTAAGTTAGCGGACTTATTAAAACGTACTGAAATTACCTATGAAGATTTAAGTAGTATTGATGAAGATAGACCACTTTTAAGCAAACAAGAAAAAGAAGAAGTACAAATTCAAATAAAGTACGAAGGATACATTGACTTACAATTAGCACAAGTTGAAAAAGCAAGTAAATTAGAAACAAAGACATTATCACCAGAAATTGAATATAGTCAAATAAAAGGATTACGATTAGAAGCAAGACAAAAACTAGATAAGTTTAAGCCAATATCTGTGGGGCAAGCATCAAGAATATCCGGTGTTTCTCCAGCAGATATATCCGTATTACTAATTTATTTAGAACAGAAACGAAATAAAAAAGAGGAGTAGATAAAACATGGAAAAAGAAACATGGAAACAAACCTTAAAAGAGCAGGCAGGAAAGATAGATGTTATTTTAAAGGAAGAACAACTAGAAAAATTCTATTCTTATATGGAACTATTAAAAGAATGGAATGAGAAAATGAATTTAACAGCCATTACACAACCATATGAAATTCTACAAAAGCATTTTATCGATTCTTTAACCATTCTACCATACTTAGAAAGTAACCAAAAAGTAATTGATGTAGGAACAGGGGCAGGCTTTCCTGGAATTCCAATAAAAATAGCAAACAATGAGATATCGGTTACTTTATTCGATTCTTTAGGAAAAAGGATTTCTTTCTTAGATGAAGTAATCCAAGAATTAGCATTATCTAAAATGGATACTCATCATATAAGAGCAGAAGAAGCAGGGAAAAGTAAAATGTTTAGAGAACAATTTGATATTGCTGTATCAAGAGCAGTTGCACCACTTGCTACCTTAGTGGAATACTTATTACCACTTGTTAAAATTGGTGGAAAATGTATTTGTATGAAAACAAATAAAGGGGAAGAAATTGAAAATAGTGACAAAGCAATTAGCACATTAGGGGGAGAAATTGAAACCATAAAAGAATTCACATTACCACAATCAGATATAAAAAGAACCTTAATTATAATAAAAAAGATTGAAAAAACGCCAAATCAATACCCAAGAAAGCCTGGAACCCCTTCTAAACAACCAATACAATAAATTGAAAAATATTTGTAAATTTTATTGACATATGAGATAGTTTTTTATATGATTAATATGTCAAAATTTTATATATGGAGGGATGACTTTGGGAAAAATTATTGCAGTAGCAAATCAAAAGGGAGGAGTAGGAAAAACTACAACTTCAATCACTTTAAGTGCATTACTTGCTAAAAAAGGAAAAAAAGTAATACTAATTGATGCAGATCCTCAAGGAAATGCAACTAGTGGGGTAGGCTTACAAGGGCAAATACAAAAGTCAGTATATGAATTATTAGTAGAAGATATAAAAATGGAGGAAACATTAGTACAAACGAACAGCAAAAATTTAAAAGTTTGTCCATCCAATATCAATTTAGCTGGGGCAGAGGTAGAGCTTGTTTCCATGATGTCAAGAGAACAACGATTAAAAGAAAAATTAGAAGAAGTAAAAAGTCAATATGATTATATGATTATTGATTGTCCACCATCATTAGGATTAATCACATTAAATGCATTTACTGCAGCAGATAGTGTATTAATTCCAATTCAATGTGAATACTATGCACTAGAGGGATTAGGACAACTCATGAATACCATCAATCTTGTAAAAAAGCACTTAAATAAAAACTTAGAAATAGAAGGTGCCCTTCTTACAATGTATGATGTAAGGACAAACCTATCAAACCAAGTAGTTAATGAGGTAAAAAAATACTTTGGAGACAAAGTATATAAAACAGTGATACCAAGAAATGTAAAATTAAGTGAGGCACCAAGTTATGGAATGCCAATTACAGAATATGATGGGCACTCAAAAGGGGCAAGGAGTTATGATAAATTTGTAAACGAGTTATTAAAACGAAACGATATTGCCAAAAAACCAAAACATATGAAATAGGAGGAAGAAAAATGGTAAAGAAAACAGGGTTAGGAAAAGGGTTAGATGCACTATTTGCAACCAATGTAGATGTAGAAGAAACCTTAAAAGAAAATGAGGTAATCGAAAAGTTAAAAATAACACAAGTAGAGCCAAATCGTAATCAACCAAGAAAACATTTTGATGAAGAAGCATTAGAAGAATTAGCAGAGTCGATTAGTCGATATGGGGTAATACAGCCAATTATTGTTGTAAAAAAAGGAGATTATTATGAAATCGTTGCTGGAGAAAGAAGATGGAGAGCTTCTAAAAAAGCAGGATTAACAGAAATACCAGCTATTGTAAGAGAAGGTGACGAAAGAAAAAACAAAGAAATTGCGTTAATTGAAAATGTGCAAAGAGAAGACTTAAATGCTTATGAAAAAGCAGTTGGAATAAAAGAATTAATGGAAGAATATGGCTTAACACAACAACAAGTATCTGAAATATTAGGAAAAAGTAGAAGTAGTATTGCAAATACAGTAAGAATTTTAAACCTAGACCCAAGAGTAATCGAATTAGTACAACAAAACAAACTAACAGAAGGACATGCTAGAAGCTTATTAGCAATAGAAGATCATGAAAAGCAATATCAAATGGCACTTCGACTACTAGAAATGGGAGCAAGTGTAAGAGAAGTAGAAAAAAAGGTACAACAAAAGAAAAAAATGAAGAAGCAAGATGAAAGATATGAAGCCATTTATCGTGACATTGAAGATAGTTTTCAAGGATTTTTTGGGACAAAAGTAAAACTAGAAGCAGGAAAAAGAAAAGGAAAAATTGTAATAGAGTATGCCAACAATGATGATTTAGAAAGACTGTTAGACTTAATTAAATAAGAGGAGGAAAAAATAGAATGGAAAGCATATTAAATATTTTAGAAGCTCCATATTTCGATTTAGGGCTAATAATTTTTATTATGATATTAATTATATTATATATTATTAATATCGCAAAATTAGGCAAAATAAGAAGAAATTACACGTCCTTTATGAATAAGATAGGAAATGGGGAAAATATACAAGAATCATTAGAGAAATATGTAGCACAAGTAGAAGAAGTCAAAAAAGAAAACGAAAAGCTAAAAAAAGGATTTAAACAATTAGAAAATGGTATTGCAGAATGTACCCAAAAGGTAGGATTAATACGTTATAGTGCCTTTAAAGACACAGGAAGTGACTTAAGTTTCACATTAGCATTGTTAAATAAAGAGAACACAGGAGTTGTTCTAAATGGAATCTATTCAAGAGATATGTCAAATATATATGCCAAACCAGTGGAAAAAGGAGTATCAACCTATACATTATCAGAAGAAGAGAAACAAGCCATTGAGAAGGCAATGAAGGCATAACAAAGATAAAAAAAGTAGTTCATTTTTATGAAATGAGCTACTTTTTTTTGTAATACCGAACGGGAAAAAGCTTGGGAATAGAGGGAAGGAACAATAAAAAGGAAAGTTTATCAAAAAGACAATGAAAAAGAATAAGAAAAATGAGAAAGGAGAGAAGAAGAAAAAACACAAAAACAATATACCGAAAAGACAAAGAGTAAACATAATATTTAAAAAATCACATTTAGCAAGAAAAATCAAAAAGGGAAAAAAGAGATAAGTCATAAAGAAGACAAAAGTGTTTTTTGAAATGCATAAAAACAGGAAAAACATTAGGGAATCTAACGAAAAGGAAGGGTAGCGAAAAAGAAAAAAGTATAGGTAAAAGCAAGAACAAACATTCTAAAACAGTAACAACACAAAAAACAGAAAATTATGTAAAACAAAACCGATAAAAACATAATAAAATTAGTATAAAAAAGAGAAAATGAAAGAAATGAGAAAGCAAGAATAGAGAAAAAGCGACTATAAACCCTAGCGGAACAAAGAAAAATGAAAAAAGCGACAAAATGGGAGGAAAGAATACATAAAACAAGAAAAAGCAAATTATTTCTAAAAAAAACAAGTTAACAAAAATAAAATCAGGAAAGAGAGAAAGAATAGAAGAAAAACGAAATAATTTTCGCACAGAAAAACAAAAATTCGCCAAACAAAGAACAAAAAATATTTTGGTAAATAAAAAAGAAAATAAATATTAAATAAAATAATTATTTTTATAATTATTTAAAAAATACAGAAAAAATAAAGGAACCCAAAATCCTACGTACACAAGGGTTTTAAGGATAAATAATTTTAAATAATAAATAATAATAAATAAATAATAAAATATTTAATATAAAAAATTAATTATAAAAAATATAAATAGTAAAATATAGAAAAGTATAAAAATAAAATATAAAATGAAGATATAAAAAAGTGAAAATAATAAAATACAAAAGAGTAAAAATAATAAAATATAAAATATAAAATAAAGATATAAAAAAGAATAAATAATAAAACATATAACAAAATAATTAAATA
>JAAWJM010000031.1 GCA_022796855.1 Clostridia bacterium
ACAATAAAATTTTCCAAACAAAAAATCATTCACTTACTGAATGATTTTTGTATCAATCTGTTCTATTGGTTCGAACAGAAACGTCATTGGTAGCGATGGTGGGACTTGAACCTACGACCTGCCGGGTATGAACCGGATGCTCTAGCCAACTGAGCTACATCGCCATATATTTATTAGAACGTGTATTATTATATTAGTATATCCTAATTTTGTCAAGATAAAACAAAGAAAATAACAAAATTATTTTCTTTGTTTTATGATATTTCTTTTATTCTTCTCTTTGCATATCTCCTTTTTGTTTTGTTTGAGCTTTCTTGTTAGCTTCTTCTAATGCGCTTTTTTCATCTACTTTTACTTTTGTCGTTACTTTTTCTCCTAATGGGATATTAACTTTTACAACTTCTTGTTCCATTTTCTTAATGTCTCTTGTTTCAGCTTTTCTTACTACTTGTACAAGTTTTTCAATATTCTCTTCATTTATGTCTTTTCTATCATTACTTCCTAACATTTCTAACCAAAATGTTTTAAATCTTTCTCTTACTTGTGCCATTTTTTCCTCCTACTTGATTAATTATAAATTAATACTCTTTTATATTAACATAAAAGAGTCAAAAAATCAAGCTTTTTTTCCATTTTTTCCTAGATTCTTCATTATTTATTTACATGATTTAAGGTTCCATCATAGGGGCAAGCCTTGTTCTTGCCCCTTGTTCACCTTTATTTTATCTATTTTCTAGTTCATATAATCCCTTAATTTCTTGCTTCTACTTGGGTGTCTTAATTTTCTTAGAGCTTTTGCTTCAATTTGTCTTATTCTTTCACGAGTAACTTCAAATTCTCTTCCTACTTCTTCTAATGTTCTTGCTTTTCCGTCTTCTAAACCAAATCGCAAACGTAATACTTTTGCTTCTCTTGGTGTTAGGGTATTCATTACTTCTTCTAGTTGTTCTTTTAATAAGGTATAAGATGCTGCATCATGTGGTGCTGGGCTGTCATCGTCTTGAATGAAATCTCCTAGGTGGCTATCGTCTTCTTCTCCAATTGGTGTTTCTAAGGATACTGGGTCTTGTGCTATTTTTTGAATTTCCATTACTTTATCCACTGGCATTTCTAATTCTTCGGCAATTTCTTCTGGGCTTGGTTCTCGTCCTAATTTTTGTAATAAATGTCTGGAAGTACGAATTAATTTGTTAATGGTTTCTACCATGTGTACTGGTATACGGATGGTTCTTGCTTGGTCTGCAATGGCTCTTGTAATCGCTTGACGAATCCACCAAGTTGCATACGTACTGAATTTGAAACCTTTTTTGTAGTCGAATTTATCGACTGCTTTAATTAATCCCATATTTCCTTCTTGGATTAGGTCTAAGAACAACATTCCTCTTCCTACATATTTTTTAGCAATACTAACAACTAGTCTTAGGTTGGATTCTGCTAGACGTTTTTTCGCTTCTTCGTCTCCTTCTAACACTTTTTCAGCAATCTCCAATTCCTCTTCATAGGTTAGTAACGGAATTCTTCCAATTTCACGTAGATACATTCGTACAGGGTCGTCTGTGCTTACTCCATCTAATGTAATGGTATTAATATCTTCTATTTTAATATCTTCTACTTCTTCTAAGTCTTCTAACTCTGGTTCTTCATCATCTAAGTCTTCTTTTAAATCTACATTTAGTTCCTCAAAAGCATCAAATACTTTTTCAATTTGTTCTACATTGGCGTCATCTAATTCAGAGGCAATTTCACCATAGGTAATTTTTCCTTGCTTTTTTGCTTTTTCTAAAATTATTTTTACTTTTTCATCTTCAAGGCTCTTGGTTTCTTCCTCTTTTTTTCCTTCTGCTATTGGTTCTTCACTCATTTCCACATCCATTTTGTCTTCTTGTAATTTGTCTTTCTTCTCTGTTTTTTTACTATCGATTTTCTCTTTTTCCTTACCTTCTATTTTTTCTTGTTTATCGGTTCTCTTTTTTTCTTCTACCTTTTTTGGTTTTGCCGTTTTTTTGGTTTCTACCTTATCATTTTCTTCTTGTTCTTTAGCAACCTTATCCATTTCGTTATTTTGTGCCACTTCTTTCACCTTTCCTGTCTTCTCTTTTTTTTCTTCTGCATTTTCTTTCTTAATTGTTGTTTCTTCTTTTAGGTTCTTTTCTGTTTTGGATTTCTCATTTTCTTTTTTACTTCTTGTTTCTACTTTCTTTTCTTGTTTTTGTACCTTTGCTACTTTTGTTACTTTTGATGCTTTTTTGGTTTCTTCTTCTAGTTTTTTCTTTTTGGTTTGTTCACTTTTACTTTCTTTTCCAGCCATTTACTTTCCTCCTATTTCATTTTGGCTATTTTTATAATAAGATTATTTAATCGCGTCTCTAATTCCTTTGTTTCTTGTTCACTATTATCTGGATTTTCTAATTGTTTTACAATTTCATTTCTCTGATTGATCAATTTTTCTTTCTCATAAGCATTCAAAATATCTTCTACTGCCTTATTGGTATTTGAAATTTCATAATCTTCTGCTAAAATGCTTGTAATGTAACTCATTAGCTCCTCTTCTGGAAATAAATTTAATACATTACTATTACTATTTCCTTTTTCAAAGTGTTCATACAATCTTTTTGCGATTTGAACATTATTTTCTATTTTGAAATCTTCTGGCTTTACTTTTTCTTTAATCTGCTTATATGCCTCTAACTCTTGGTTCATTAATAGAAAAATGAGTACATTTTCTCTTCTGCTAATCACTTCTTTTTGTTCTTTATTTTGCTTTTCTTTTAGCACTGGCTTAATTGATTTTTGAATCATTTTTATGCCCTGATGTTCTTTATATGCCCTTTTATTTGCCTCTGCATAGATTGCCTCTTTGGATATACCATATTCTTTTGCTATTCGGTCAATATAAATTTCCCTTTCAATACTATTATCTACTTTGGAAAGAATTTTTACAATTTCATTTAAAAACTTTATTTTGTCACTTGCTGTTTGTATATTCATGGATTGTTTTAAATTTTTTACTTTAAATTCTACCAGTGAAATCGCATTTTCTACACACTTTTCCAATCGACCACTACCATATTTTATAACATACTCATCTGGATCTTTGGCTTCTCCATCTAATTGTAAAATGCGAATATCACAACCCAAATTTTGTAAAATTTCCATTCCTCTCATAGTTGCTGCTTGTCCTGCTCCATCAGAATCGTACCCAATGATTACTTGGCTTGCATACTTTCTAAGTAAACGCCCTTGTGCTTCTGTTAATGCTGTTCCCAAGGATGCTACTACATTCGTAATCCCTCTTTGATATAATGAAATGGCATCCATATATCCTTCTACCATGATGATTTTATCTTTGCCACTTTTTTTTGCGATGTTTAGTCCAAATAAGTTTCTTCCCTTACTATACACAATATTTTCTGGTGAATTAATATATTTCGGTTTACTATCATCTAGTACTCTACCACCAAAAGCAATTACTCTGTCTTGTACATCTTTAATTGGAAACATAAGTCTATTTCGAAATTTGTCGTAAAAGTTTCCTTTGTCCGATTTTCCAATTAGACTTGAAGCTAGCATTTCCTCCTCTGAAAATCCTTCTTGCTTTAATTTTTGGTATAATTCATCATAATTCAAAGAAAAACCGATTTGAAACATTTTTAATGTATGATTATCTAGCTTTCTTTTTTTGACATATTCTTGTGCTGTTTTTGCTACTGGCTTATACAAGTTCTCATGGAAAAAACCGTGCTGCTATTTTGTTAATTTGATATACTTTTTCTTTTCGTTTTATTTTTTCCATATCTTGCCCATCGGTTAAAGTCGGTAATGTTATTCCACTTTTTTGTGCTAAATCTTCAATGGCTTGTTTAAAATCTAAATTCTCAATTTTACTAACGAAGTGAATCACATCTCCACCCACTCCACAGCCAAAACAGTGAAAAATTTGCTTATCTGGCGACACAGAAAAAGAAGGGGATTTCTCTCGATGGAATGGGCATAGTCCAAAAAAATTTCTACCACTTCTTTTTAACACCACATATTGTGATATCACGTCTACGATATCATTACTGTTTCTTACTTCATCTACCAATTCATCACTATATCGTGCCATTAAACCTCTAACCTTTCTTTTCTATTATATATTATTCGACGAATATATCGTAATTCCCTCTTACTTCACATAAGATTTTTTGTCACTTTTTGTCAAAACTTGTTTTGTTTAATTATAAAGCACTTCGGGATTTCGAGATGAAAAGACTAGGAATGTAATTCCTAGTCTTTTCTATTTACAAAATGTTCGAACTTTTTTGAGATTGTCTTAATGTGATGAAACCTTACTTTTATGATACTTTAACCCTTATACATTTTCCGTTCCATTTCCTGTTTCTTCAAATGGAATAAATTTATTTACAATGTTTTGTACTGGTTCCATATGGTCAATTTCAAATTCTTGGAAAGAAGCATTTATTTTGTTATCAATCATTCCTTCTACTTCTTCTATGGAAGAATTTTCTGCAAGTACCAATTCACTTACTAGAATTTGTTTGGCATTGGATAACATTTTCTTTTCTCCAGTTGATAAACCTTTTTCTTTTTGTTTAAAGGATAAATTACGAACCACATCAGCAATTTCATAAATATCTCCACTTTTCATTTTGTCCATATTATCACGATATCGTTTATTCCAATTGCTAGACATTTCTGTTTTATCTTCTTCTAATATTTCAAATACTTTATCAGCGGATTGTTTATCAATAATTTCCCTTACGCCTATTTCTTCTGCTTTGTTTGTTGGTACCATTACCTTTACCTCTCCTGGCATTTTTAGTATATAATAAGCTTGTTTTTCACCTAAAATATCCTTTTCTTCAATTGAATCAATTATTCCTGCCCCATGCATTGGGTAAACAATATGGTCTCCTACATTAAACATAGCTTTTTATGCCACTCCTTCCTGAATTTTGATAAATTTTTCTCTTCTTCTAACATATCTATTATACTACAAAAATTACCAAAAGTCAAAAGATTTTTGGTAATTTTTTCTTGTCTTTTTAACTGTATTTTCCTCTTTTTCTAATTTCTACTAGTAGAGCCAAATCCTCCCGTTCTTTCCCCTGTTGCAAGATCATCATCTGTTACAAAATATTTTTGGAACAATCCTTGCCCAATCGCATCTCCCTTTTTTATTTGAATGTCTTCATCCTTGATGTTATAAAATGCAAACATAATATGACCATCATTATCTGGATTACCATAGTAATCACTATCAATAACACCGATACTATTGGCTAAAATTAAACCTTTTTTTCCTGGGTTGGAACTACGGTTTGCTAAAATTAGCACTTCATCACTTGGCATATATGCCTTAATCCCTGTTTTTACAAGAGTTGGTTTATCTCCTTTTTTAAAACTTGGTATGATACAATCTTCTAATGCTTCTATATCATATCCAGCAGATGCTTTTGTTTTTCGAACTGGTAAATGAATCTCTTCATTTTCAAATCCCTTTGCTACTTCAAATCCACGTACTTTTTCCATTTTTTCTCCCCTCCATTTTGCACATATTGTTATATTAATTTGTATGTCTATTGGTTGTGCCTTTTGTTTTTTCTTATTGTATTATAGTTATCCTTGCTTTGTCAATTCTTTTATCCTAATTTTTGTATTTCCTTTTTTCATTCTTACACTTACTTTGTCAATTACCAACTCTTCCTTTTATTTTCTTAGGTTTACTCCTACAATTCCTCCGAACCATACCAGCAAGAATGGAAAATACAATCATTAAAATGGCATATAGATTTAAGTTAAATCCTGTTTGAATGAAACTTGAAATAAGGTATAGAGTCATAATATAAAGAAACCCGATAATACCTCCATTGATTAATCCATTTTTCTTTATTTTACTTGAACTTAGGCTACTTCCAATCAATATACTAATAATGGTAATCATTAAAATGATAGGTGCAATTGTATTTTCACTAATACTGGTGTATGTTAATATAATGGAAAATGCAAATAATAATAAAAATGTAATAAAATAAGCAAGCACAATTCCTTTTACGATATAAAGAATATCATTCTTGCTTTGGCTTGTTACTGTTTGCGTTATATTTTTCATACTTTTCTCCTCCTTTTGTTACTCTATTTGTATGTAACTTTTAGAAATTTTAGAACTCACTAAAGAATTTTATAAAATTAATAAAAAACTCCCTTATCTAAGAGAGTTCTTTATTAATTCATTGCTATATTCAGTTTAGTATATTGATACCATTTTGAGATGATTCTCCATTATTATGATTGGTTGGTGTCTCTGGATTGCTTTGCGATGTTGTGGTATTGGTTACTACCGTTGTCGTATTGTTTGTTGTATTGTCTTGATTTGTATTCGTGTTTTGTGTATTTTCATTGGTTGAAGTATTAATTTGTAATGGATGTCTTTCTAGGTATTCTTCAATATTATATGTTTTTCCATTGTTTTCCATGTAATAGGTATTGACTCCTCCATTTACTACAAAATAAGCATTATCTAATGCAGTTACTACTAATTCATTTCCTCTATTATCATAAATTCCATATCGTTTTACTTTTTTGCTATTGTTTCCATCTTGTACAGTAAGATCTTTTCCAAATACAATTGCTTTATAACTTGGAATTATTAGTAAATTGTTTACTGCTTTTCCCGTTAAATTACCAGTAGCTCCTGAAGAATAACCAATGGTATCATATTCTAATGGCAAAATGAGATTTCCTTTTATATCGAACATACCCCATTTTTTATTTTGGTATACTGGAATGGCATTTTCAAATAATACATATTTGTTTGTAATCCCATTGTTTGGAAATTTTGAAACATCCACTCCAATTTGTTCATATTCCAAATGAATTACGATATTTCCTGTATTTCCAAGTATCCCATATTTTCCACTATTTCTTACTACATATAACCCATTATTTTTATCAATCATATTAATCTCATCATATAATAGATTAATTTTTGTGGCTCCTTTTTCAGTTACAATTCCTTTTTTGTTTGTGGTATTCGTAACATAGAATTCTCTCGCATTTTCATTAAATACCATCTTACTATATCTTGATCCAATTACTTCTTGGTTATTACTGTCGACTACACCATATAAATTATTATCTTTTTTTACGACAAACAGATTATATAAAATTGCTTTTTGGTTATTAAATTCATCATCAATTCCTTCTTTATATCCTAACTTTTTGAATTGAGCAGTATAGTTTTTTACCAGATATGGTAAGGTATAAATTTTAATATTTTTTCCTTCTTCATGATAATCAAAAGTTACATTAAAACCAATGCGAATTCCTTCTGGTGTACAATATAATTTGTTATTCTTGCTAATAATGGTATCGGAAATAATATAGTCTTCATAGTCTTCCTTTTGGTTTGGAACTACTTTTGATATTTTATTGGAATTTAAGAAGAAAGAAGCTGTCTCATTTTTACATTCTACCCAACATTTATTATCATCTTCCGTATATAACTTAAATTCTCCTTTATGAGAATCATACCCTAAATAGCTGGCAATCCCCATAATATCTACATAAATCTTTCCTGTTGCATCATCAAACACAATTGTACTTTCTGGTAAATTGATGCTTTTTCCGTCAATATAGACACGAAATGTATTTTTCTGTATATATACAATTGTACACATGATGGCAATAATAGCAATAACTACCACTGCAATACAGATTAATATCACATTCGATATTTTTTTATTTTTTTCCCTCGCATCCTCGCTTTTGGTATTAAATTTTCCTCCACTAATTTGCATACAATACCTCCTATTCTTTTGTATACCCATATTTTTGATAAAATTCATCACGGAAATTTAATAAATTGTCTTTCTCTATTTCTATTCTAACTCTTTCCATCAAACTCGTCAAGAACCTTAGGTTATGAATGGACAATAATCGAACTCCTAAAATCTCATTTGTCTTTACTAGATGCCTAATATACGCTCTGGTATAATTTTTACAAGTATAACAATCACATTCTTTATCAAGTGGTTCCCAATCTCTTTCATAAGTCGCGTTACGTACCACCACTTTTCCATTCCAAGTCATCGCAGTTCCATTTCTTGCAATTCTTGTTGGTAGTACACAATCACACATATCAATCCCTGCAAGTGCTGCTTCTATTAAGTAATCTGGAGTTCCTACTCCCATTAAATATCTTGGTTTATCACTTGGTAATAATGGAGTCGTGTATTGTAAAATATCCAAAAATTCTTCTTTTGGTTCTCCTACACTAATACCTCCAATAGCATACCCTGGAAGGTCTAATTTTATTAAATCTTCCACACTTTGTTTTCGTAAGTCTTTATAAAATCCACCTTGTACAATCCCAAATAAACTCTGCTTGTCCGTATTGTTATGTGCTTCTTTACAACGAATTAACCACCTTGTAGTTCGTTCCATAGAATTTTTGGTATATTCATATGTAGATGGATATGGGCAACATTCGTCAAATGCCATCATAATATCAGACCCTAAATCATTCTCAATTTCCATTACTTTTTCTGGTGATAAAAAATGTTCGCTTCCATCTAAATGGGATTTAAACGTAACTCCCTCCTCAGTAATAGTTCTTAAGGCACCTAAACTAAATACTTGAAACCCTCCACTATCGGTTAAAATGGGTCTATCCCAATTCATAAACTTGTGTAGTCCACCTGCCTCTTTTACTAGCTTACTTCCTGGTCTTAAGTATAAGTGATAGGTATTCGATAAAATAATTTGTGCCTTTACTTCTTCTTTTAGCTCCTCTGGTGTCATACTTTTTACCGTTGCTTGTGTTCCTACTGGCATAAAAATTGGTGTTTGTATGTCTCCATGTGGTGTATGGATTACCCCTCTTCTTGCTCCAGAATTCTTATCGGTATGTATTAATTCATAAGTCACTGCTGGCTTCATATTTTCTCCTTTCTTATTATCCTCTATTTTCTAATCTGACTTCTATCTTCTAGCAAATAAACATGGCATCTCCAAAACTAAAGAAACGATACTTCTTCTTTACTGCCTCTTCATAGGCTCTCATAATATAGTCTTTTCCGGCTAAAGCGGATACTAGCATAAGAAGAGTCGATTGTGGTAAGTGGAAATTGGTAATTAGTGCGTCTAAGCATTTAAACGAATACCCCGGGTAAATAAATATATTGGTATCTCCTTCAGTTTCTTTTACTATCCCATTTTCATCTGCCACAGTCTCTAGTACTCTACAAGAGGTCGTTCCTACTGCAATGATACGTCCACCGTTTTTCTTTGCTTGGTTTATTTTTTCGGCATCTTCTTTTGTTAAATAAAAATGTTCGGTGTGCATTTTATGTTCTTCTATGGTTTCTTCTTTTACTGGACGGAAGGTTCCAATTCCTACATGTAGTGTAACATTAGCAATTTGCACTCCCTTTTTTTCTATCTTATTTAGTAATTCATCGGTAAAGTGTAAACCCGCTGTTGGAGCTGCTGCAGAACCTTCATATTTTGCATACACGGTTTGATAGCGTTCTTTTTCTTGTAGGGTTTCATGAATGTATGGTGGAAGTGGCATAAGTCCTATTTTATCCAAAATTTCTTGGAAAATTCCGTTATAGTGAAATTGTACTTTTCTGGTTCCGCCCTTCCATGGTTTCTAAAATCTCAGCTTGTAATAGCCCATCTCCAAAAATTACTTTTGCACCAGTATGTAGTTTGTTCCCTGGTCTTACAATACTTTCCCAAACATCGCCTTCGATACGGTTTAGTAATAAAAATTCTACCTTGGCTCCTGTTTCTTTTTTGCCATATAGCCTTGCTGGTATTACTTTGGTATTATTTCGAACTAAGCAGTCTCCTGGTTTAAGATAATCCACAATGTCTTTAAAACTTCTGTGTTCGATTGTTTGTGTTTTACGATTTAATACCATAAGCCTAGACAAATCCCTTGTTTGGCTTGGGTGTTGTGCAATTAATTCTTCTGGTAAGTCGTAATTAAATTCCGATACTTTCACTTTGTCATTTTCCTTTCTAATTTTTAAGAATCTTTTTTGGTTAAACTTTTAAGAACCCCCAGTCACCTTCGGTGACAGCCCCCTTGTTAAAGGGGCTTTCTTGCAAGGCTTCGTGAGACCTTTGTAATAGAATTAGTTTTTAGTATTGTAAATATTACATTTTTGTCATATTTCGTGAAATTCTCCTGCCTTTTGGCATGTCTTTGTAGAAGAGTATATTTTCTTCCTTTTATGATTATTACTTATATTGTGTTTTCTTCCTTTTTCTCTATGATGACGCTTGCGTTTTGAAAAGCTTTGCTTATGACTTGTCTTATTTTTTCAATTATATTACTTGGTTCTTTGAATTCTTCTATTTTATAAGAATAGTCAAAATCTTCTTCATGGTTTGGTTTCATGGTATATACTTTACTATCTAGTCCAGTATAGCCAGATGTTGTTTTAATGTTATTATTCATATAATCACGGTACCATTCTTTTAGTCCTTCTAAACGTTCTTCTTTGTAACCATATTGGGCGTAATCGTGTAATTCTGGTCTTTGTAGTCCATTCTCTTTTGCAATTCTTTCTAAAGAATGTAGAAACTCATGGATAAATACTTCTTCTGGAAAAGTGTTTACTCTGGTATCGTATTTATAGGTATAGTTTCTTTCTTCATTTGGTAAACGAATATTGGAAAATCCAATTCCTAAATAATCCATTCCTCCAAGACCAATCCAGTCATAAACTGGAATATCTTTTTGATGTTCATTATCTCCTAAACGTAAACATACAAAAATGTGGTCATAGTTTTTTCCTTCCAAATATGGTGCAATCATTTTTTCTACATTTTCTGGTCCTGCAAAATAGCCATTTTGGTTATCATAGGAAAGTGTCGTAATTGGTTCCGAAATCGTAATAAAATCATAGTTTACCTTCATTTTCCCTTTGGATAATTCTTCACAAGAACTTTTAAAACGAGATATATTTTGTCTCATATCCGAAACATCGGTACTATTCATCGCAAGTTTAATTTCATTTTTTGTACCATTTTTTTCGATTACCACATCCGTATTCGTAAATACAAAACAAGCAAAATTCCAATTCGTATCTTGTGGCTGATAGCCAGACTCAATGGTAAAATCGGAAAACCATGCCGTTCCTGTACAATTATCATCATATCCACCTAAACGAAAACCTACTTTTACACTGGTTCTATTTTTAGAATTAAAAATAAATTCTAGTTTTTGCCAATCTTTTGTTCCTGTAATGCTTTTTGACTTTTCTACTGTATCAGCAATACAAATATGTGCTCCTCCAATGGATGCTTCCTTCCCAGTTCTAACTTCTTTTGTTTTTACCATACAAGTTACTTT
This sequence comes from Clostridia bacterium, assembly GCA_022796855.1. Lineage (GTDB taxonomy): Bacteria > Bacillota > Clostridia > TANB77 > CAG-508 > RGIG8482. The sequence goes on from JAAWJM010000031.1 coordinate 11,369, forward strand.
ATATGGTGTATTTGGTGTTACTGTAATTTCTTTATAAAACATCGCATCATTTTCCACATTCGATTGGATACGATAACTATCATACTTAGAATATTTAACCTCTTTATCTCGTTTAAATTCCGATGTATATAACTGATACTCACTTCGAACAAACTCATTAAAATTCTTTTCTTCAAACCTTTGGTACAAACTTACCGCAACAAATATCAAAATAACAACAAATGCCATATATAAAATTCTACTTTTGGTATTCTTATTTTCTTTCGTCTCCATATTTCCCCCAACTAAAAAATCTAGTACCATTATACTAGATTTTTTTCTATTATACAATGCTTTTTTCGTTTTCCTTTTACTTTTCCTAGTAACATCATTTCGTTGGCATTTGCTTGACATAATATGCAAAACGTGGTATGATTAAAGTATTATATGAGTAAAGGAGGTAGCGCAATGAGTGGTCGGGATATTCAGGAAAAAATAACCGACACCAAAGGTTTTCTCCCAAATGCATTAGCATTTGAGGAAGCAATCAAAACAAAAAAGCCTTTGGAGCTCGAAACTTCGGAACAGACATTAGAATTCTTAACTTTATTCGCGGTATTACTGATGACCAACGAACCAGGTTATCAGTACAGTGATAATAGGTTGCTTGAAACGTATCAGTATGTCAAATACAAACTGATACGAAATCGGAAAATTGCCTGTTCTGAGTTTTTATCCTCCCCAAAAGATTTCTCTTATCTTGTTTTATGGGGAAAACTTTGCTTTGTACGTTAGATAAAGCAAAAATGGGATTGCATTTTCACTTGCAATCCCATTTTTTTATCCAATTCCTCTTTCTCCATCTTCTCTTGCAATCCTATAACGATTCGTATTTTGTTTTCGATTGGCTTCTTCTACATTTTTTAGTGCTCTTTCATATTCTGCTAATTCCAATTCCGATATTTTCTTATTTTTCTCCTCTGGTGTTAGCTGTGGATCTCTCATAATATTATCAATTACCATTTGACTAACACTATAAACTACTATACAAGAATCTTCCTTAAATCGATTTTTGGTACCTTTTCCTTTTAGCACTTGAATTGCACTTAAATCTCTTCTTGCCTCTGATGGTCTAATTTCCAAAGCTCCTGCTGCATAATGAACGATTTTATTTGGAGTTTCGCCTTGATTTCTTCTAAACATATCATCATATATCTTTGCCGTTCCACTTTGTTCATATTTTTTATATGATTCCTCTGCTCTTTTAAATTCTTCCTCCGTAATTTCATATTGCTTAAGTACACTATTTTTATCTTTTCCATTTTCTTTTACTTGTTCTAGTGCAACATATAAAGCAAAATTCTCAATAATAGCAACTGGCTCTAAATCGGCAGATTTAAATCTTTTATCTTTTTGTGTTTCATAAATAGCATCACTTACTAGATTTCTACCTTCTTGTGTACTAATATCTCTTAAACTTGCCTCTGGATTTTTTTGCTTTATTGTTTCCATAGTAGAACAAAATGCTCCAAATCTTGTCTCTAACTCATTTTTACTTTTTACTACTATTCCACTTTTTTTATACAGACTAGCCAATTTTAATATATTCATTTTATCTAGCCCACTTAGCCTATTATCTTTATGATATTCCTCATATATGCCTAGTTCTAATAAATATCTCCTATACTTTCCATATGCAATTAGAACATCATCATCTGTAATTCTTTCTTTAATATTTTTTATTTTTTTCATACGTACTCACTTCCTTTATATTTCATATACTTCTATTTTACTACATTTTACATAAAAATGCAAATTTATGTAAAATATTAGTGTTTTATTGTAATTCGATGACAGAGTACTGGTTGCTTGAATTAAGATAATTTTTTCTATTTTTTATTGCTTTTTGTGATAATTTATGATATATTTTTATAATATGATTACATAAAAGTTTTGAAGTTTAACTTTAAAATCTCACATTATATTGATAGGAGGTCATCTAAAGATGAAACGCAGTGGAATAACTTTAATCGCATTGATTATTACAATTATCATATTATTAATCCTTGCTTCGATAACCATAACTGCAATATTTGAAAATAATATAATTGATATGGCTATAACTGGTGTAGAAAATTATACAAAATCAGCTCAGGATGAACAAGATGCATTAGACGAGATAGAAGATGAATTAAATGAAATACTAAATCCAAATAATGGGGTAATATTATCAATGGATAAAAATTCAATTTCTTATTTAAAGGTTAATGCTGTATCTGATGAAAACATGTCTGAAATATCTAGTTATACATTTCAAACAAGTTTAACAAACCTTGATGAAGATTTTAAAACTGTAGAAATCATAAATTCAACAGAAAAATTATGTAACTATGAATATCATAATTTAGAAGAAGGAACTATTCATTATTTACGAGTCGTTGTTACCTATAAAAAAGGGAAAACTAAAACAAGTAATCTAATAAAAGCATGTACAACAAAACTGTGTACAGGTCCTTTCCCTGTAATTAAAACTTGTGATACTTGTAAACGGAAATGGTACTGTAACAGTAAATAAAGATCATTCTCCTTGGTTCTGTTTTGATTCTCAAATTTCAGGAGGCAATGGGTGGCAATGTACTTGTGGAAACCCATCATCTTCTGGTGCTTTTTGTGCAACAGAAGGATATATGCAATGTCGCACTTGTAATGTACGAACTCCTATAACAACCAATACTTGCGAAGCTTGTATTGTATCGCGTTTTAGAGCTGTAAAAGGCTATTGTTCATCTTCAACTCAAACTTGTGGTACTTGTAAAGGTGATAAAATCATTGTTATAGGAACACCTTGTGAACATGAGAAAACTTCTGAACATTATTATTGTGAACACAATAACGATTCTACTGTAAAATATCATGAAGTATGATAAAACTACTTTGTAATTTTTCATAAAAATTGTGTAAATTAGAGGATTAATAGAATCCTCTAATTTTCTCTTACATTCTCAATTAATTCCTTACATTCTTTCCAATCAATTACCTTTAAAATATCATATTCTTTTTGCATTCTATTTAAAATCTGTTTGGTTTCATCTTGGGAATCCAAATCTGCTACAATAATATCTTTTACGCACTCCTCTTTCCCATATAAAAAACGAAACAAAATGGAACGCATAAATCCTTCTATTTTTTGCTCCTGATTTTTTACTGCAATGACCATATAAATGCCATCTGATTTTAATTTTGTATAGGTACATATGTATATCACATTCTTAATAATCTCAATTAACCCATAAAGTGCTAATGTCCACAGGATTGTATTTAAAACAAATTGTTCCATGTTACATTCCTCCTTAAAAATAGTATATGAATTTGTTTGAAATTTGGTTACAACAAAAAAATTTTATTGCTTTCCAACTAGGCTTATGTTATGATAAATATTGGTTATAATAAAATAAAACAAAGGGAAAAATTTAAATGTTATCCCTTAAAGGAAAGGAATGTGAATAAGCATGAATTTTAAACAATGGGAAGGATTTCAAAATGGAGACTGGCAATCCGAAATTGATGTACGAGGTTTTATTCAAACCAATTACACACCTTATGAAGGTGATTCAAATTTTTTAAGTGCTCCTACTGATAAAACAAAAAAACTATGGGAGGAAGTATTAGAATTATATAAAAAGGAAAAAGAAAATGGTGGTGTTTTGGATATTGATACGAAAACCATTTCTACCATTTCAGCACATGAAGCTGGTTATATTGATAAAGATTTAGAAGAAATTGTTGGACTTCAAACCGATAAACCTTTAAAAAGAGCAATTATGCCTTTTGGTGGTATTAAAATTGTAGAAAAATCTTGTAATGCTTATGGCAAAGAAGTTGACCCAGATGTAAGCCGTATTTTTCATACCATTCGTAAAACACACAATGATGGTGTATTTAGTGTATATACTCCTGACATTCGTTCTGCTAGAAGTTCACACTTAATTACAGGACTTCCAGATGGATATGGTAGAGGAAGAATTATTGGAGATTATCGACGTGTGGCTCTATATGGTGTAGATGCCCTAATAGAAGAAAAAAAAGAAGAATTAGCTAATTTAAATGTTGATATTTTAACCGAAAATATCATTCATGAAAGAGAAGAAATTTCAGAACAAATTGCTGCTTTAGAACAATTAAAAATAATGGCTTCTCAATATGGTTTTGATATTGCAAAACCAGCAAACAATGCAAAAGAGGCCATCCAATGGACTTATTTTGCTTACCTTGGTGCAGTAAAAGACCAAAATGGTGCTGCTATGAGTTTAGGTCGTGTTACTACTTTCTTAGATATTTATATTGAGCGAGATTTACAAAATGGCACTTTAACCGAAGAACAAGCACAAGAACTAATGGATCATTTTGTGATGAAATTACGTTTAATTCGTTTCTTACGAACACCAGAATATAACGAACTATTTAGTGGAGACCCTGTTTGGGTAACTGAATCCATTGGTGGTATGGGAATAGATGGAAGAACTTTAGTAACCAAAAACTCTTATCGTATGCTATATACCTTAGTTAATTTAGGACCTGCACCAGAACCAAATATGACAGTTCTATGGTCAACTAGATTACCTCAAGGATTTAAGGATTTTTGTGCTGATTTATCCATTAAAACCTCCTCTATTCAATATGAAAATGACGATTTAATGAGAAAATATTGGGGCGATGATTATGGAATTGCTTGTTGTGTTTCTGCTATGCGAATCGGAAAACAAATGCAATTCTTTGGTGCAAGATGCAACCTTGCTAAAACCTTACTTTATGCTATTAATGGTGGTAGAGATGAATTGTCTGGCAAACAAATTACCCCAAAATTTGAACCGATTACTTCAGAATATTTAGACTATAATGAAGTTATGGCAAAATTTGATACAATGATGGATTATGTTTCAAAAATTTATATAAAAGCCTTAAATGCCATTCACTTTATGCATGATAAATACTCGTACGAAGCCATCGAAATGGCTCTTCATGACCACGAAATTTTAAGAACCATGGCATGTGGAATTGCTGGACTTTCGGTTGTAGCGGATTCCTTATCTGCAATTAAATATGCAAAAGTAAAAGTAATTCGTGATGAAACTGGTCTTGCTACCGATTATCAAGTTGAAGGCGATTTTCCAAAATACGGAAACGATGACGACCGTGCCGATGAAATTGCCGTTATGCTTACCAAAACCTTCTTAAAGAAACTAAAAAAATATCAAACTTACCGAAATAGCAAAACTACCTTGTCTATTTTAACCATTACTTCTAATGTTGTTTATGGAAAAGCAACAGGAAACACACCAGATGGAAGAAGAGCTGGAGAACCTTTTGGACCTGGTGCGAACCCACTTCATGGAAGAGATGTAAATGGTGCTTTGGCTGTTATGAATTCTGTTAGTAAACTTCCTTACGAATATGCCCAAGATGGTATTTCTTATACCTTCTCAATTACTCCAGCCACTCTTGGAAAAGACGAAACTGCAAGAGTTCATAATTTGGTTTCCATGTTAGATGGATACTTTATGAGGGAAGGACATCATATTAATGTAAATGTATTTGATAAAGCTTTATTAGAAGATGCTATGGAACACCCTGAAAAATACCCACAACTTACCATTCGTGTTTCTGGTTATGCCGTGCATTTTACCAAATTAACACGTGAACAACAATTAGATGTTATTCATAGAACCATTCATGAAAGAATTTAAAGAACCCCCAGTCAGCTTCGCTGACAGCCCCCTTGGATAAAGGGGCCTTTTTATGGGGAATAGCTTTCGTAGCTTCACATAGAAAAGGAGATTGATAGTATGATTTCTTTTGATAAAACTAATATGGCACGAATTCATTCGATTGAAACCATGGGAACAGTGGATGGTCCCGGGCTTCGTTTTGTTGTGTTTTTCCAAGGTTGTCATCTTCGTTGCCAATATTGCCATAATCGCGATACTTGGGATTGTAACTTACGGTGAAATTATTACTTTAGATAATTTAGTGGAAAAAATAAAGCATTATCAAACCTACTTTCGTGCTTCTGGTGGTGGTGTTACCCTTTCTGGTGGAGAACCCTTATTGCAACCAGATTTTGTGCTTTCTTTATTAAAAGAATTAAAAAAATACCACATTCATGTGGCAATTGACACTTCTCGGTATGGTTCCTATTACCGAAAAAACACAAGAAATTATCCACCTAGCTGACCTTTTTTTACTAGACATTAAACACATTCATCCCGAAAAGTGCAAAAATTTAGTTGGCTTTTCCAATGAAAAAGAATTAGCATTTGCCAAAACATTAAGTAAACTAGAAAAACCAATGTGGATTCGACAAGTCATCATTCCTGGTATTACTGATGATGAGGAAGATTTGAAATTATTAAAAGATTTTCTTTCTTCTTTACAAACAGTGGAAAAAGTAGAACTTTTAAAATATCATGATATGGGAAAATTTAAATGGGAAAAACTTGGTGTATCTTATGAATTAGACAATATTCCCCCTGCTACGGATGACGATATAATAAGAGCCAAAAAAATATTAGATATAAAAAGCTACTAAATAAAGTTTTTCTTTACTTAGTAGCTTTAAGAAATATACATATTCCTTCATAGAAAAATGATTATAAAAACGAGAATATTTCCTTCTCTTATTTGGAGTGAATTTCAATATTACTTGTTAGGTTCTGGATACTTTAAGTTTGTTCTTCATCTGCTTTAATTTCACTATCTTCTTGTTCCTCTTTGATAGTCTCATCATAAAATGCTTCTTCTTCAATCTTTTCACTCTCAGCATCCCCATCTTCGGTACTTTCATCATTTGCATCTGTACCTTCGGTACTTTCACCATTTGCATCTGTACCTTCAGTACTTTCATCATTTACATCTGTACCTTCGGTACT
>JAAWJM010000005.1 GCA_022796855.1 Clostridia bacterium
GCCGTCCCGCACGGAGTCCATCCAAATGGTGGTATAATTCGTAATACTAGGATGATTCATAAGCAATTCACGAGACATAAGCGAAATATCATAAGCCGAAGTCTCATGCCCATCTTCATCAATCCCATGGCAATTTTTAAAAGTAGTATCCTTCATACCAAGAGCCTGTGCTTTTTGGTTCATTTGAAGCACAAATCCTTCCTCAGAACCTGCCAAATATTCTGCCATAGCAACGGTACAATCATTAGCAGAAACCACACAAATTGCCTTTAACATCTCATTTACCGTCAAACTTTCACGAGTATCTAACCAAATTTGAGACCCACCCATACTACGAGCGTTTTCACTACAAGGAATTTGAGTATCCAACGTAATTTTGCCACTATCCAAAGCCTCCATAATCAGCAAAATCGTCATAACCTTTGTCACACTAGCCGGTTTTAACTTTTCATGCATATGATGGTCATAAAGCACTTTACCAGAATTCTGCTCTATCAAAACAGCCCCACCACACTCTAAATTCAGTAAAGGCGAACCATCCGAAGAAGCATTTGCATTAACCGAAGAAGTAACCTCATCCGAAGACCAGACAAACTCCCCCGAAGCCCCAAAAGAAACAACGGGAAACAACAAACTGAAAATTAGCACAAACACCATAACCTTGCTAGTAATTTTATTTACATACATCCTAAAACCTCCATAAAAAAGATTATTAAACCATATGCGATAGGGAGGAAAAATAGAAGTAAGATTACTTATTTAATTGCAAATATTCTTTTAAGGCATGTTGTAGCACTTGAGAAAAGTTAACTTTATTCTTCTCAGCAAAATCATTAAGCCATTTCGGAATGGTTAGTGTTTTTTTTACAGCACTATTTTCGACTGTTAATCGAAACAAAGGCATATTCACTTCTACCAAAACAGCCCTTTCATTTGGTTTTAATACAATTTCATTTAGCTTACTAGGAGTAGGCAAAATGTCGCCATCTTCTTCTGCACAAACAAGATAAAGACCTAAAGAATCCTTTGCCATATATAAGGCTTCTTCATCTGTTGAGGCACAAGAAATACAACCAGATAAATCTGGAAACGAAATTGAAATCCCATCCTTATCATAACAAAAAATAGCGGGATACATATAATAATCTTTTTTCATAAAACACTCCTTTAACCCAATCGAATACCAGATTGTTTTTCAATGCTTTTTAAAGTTCCAATTGGGAAATCTTTTCTAGGATGAGGAACAACAACTCTACCCTTTTTTACTGGATGCTTAAAAGAATGATGACTACCAGTAGCAGATTGATATTCGTACCAACCATCCGCAATAAGAAGTTTTATAATCTCTTTTGATGAATAACTTTTCAAACAGCATTCTCCTTACCTATTAAATTATAGCACGTACAATAACACGTGTCAAATAATATTGCTTTTTTGGGAAAAAATAATTTAGAAATAAATTATTTAGAAACAATAACTACAATATAATACAAAATGAAACAAAAAGCAAGAGAAAGCCAGAAAGAAATTTCTAAAAAATATTGCAAAAGCCTACGGAACATGATAGAATGGGACAAGAAATAAATAAAGGAGTGAGGATATGACAATCTTATTAAAAAACGGAACTGTAATTGATTATGCGTCAAGATGTAACCAAAAAATGGATATTTTAGTAAAAGACAGAAAAATCGCAAAAATTGCCAATCAAATTAATGAAGTAGCGGACAATACCATTGACTGTACTGGTCTTATGGTAATGCCTGGAATGATTGACATGCATTGTCATCTAAGACAACCAGGATTTGAGTATAAAGAAACAATTGAAACTGGATCGAAAAGTGCTGTTAAGGGTGGTTTTACAACAATTTGTCCTATGCCCAATACCAAACCAACCCCAGATAGCGCTATTATTTTGAAAGAAATTATCGAAGAAGCAAAACGAGTAAACCTATGTAATGTTCTTCCATATTCCAGTGTTTCCAAAGGAGAAAAGGGAGAAGAATTAGTTAATTTTGAAGAAATGAGAGAAGCAGGAGCCATTGCCTTTTCCGATGATGGAATGCCAGTGGTAAATGCAAAAATGATGAGAGAAGCCATGATAAAGGCAGATAAAGAAGGGACATTTGTTGCCTCCCATTGTGAAGAAAAATCCGTCGCAAGCGGTGCCATCAATGAAGGAGAAGTTGCTAAAAAATTAGAAGTAGAAGGCGTATTACCAGAAGCCGAAGAAATTATGGCAGCACGTGAAATCGTTATATCCGAAACCAATAAAGTAAGAGGACATATTTGCCACATTAGTACCAAAACCTCAGTCGCTATGATACGAGATGCCAAAAAAAGAGGAGTGCCAATTACTTGCGAAACATGCCCACACTATTATAGTTTTACCGTAAAAGAAGTATTAGAATCGGGAACCAATGCAAAAATGAACCCACCACTAAGAGAAGAAGAAGATAGAAAAGCCATTATCAAAGGGTTACAAGATGGTACCATTGATGCCATCATTACGGACCATGCACCACACAGTGAAGAAGAAAAACAAAAACCACTAAGCCAAGCACCAAATGGAATTATAGGATTTGAAACAGCACTATCCGCAAGCATTACAAACTTAATCGAACCAAAACACCTAAGCTATTTAGACCTAGTTCGTCTAACCTCATACGTACCTGCAAAACTACTAAAACTAGAAACCAAAGGACAACTAAAAGAAGGATATGATGCTGATATTACCATATTTGACCCAAACCTAGAATATGTATATGAAAAAGAAAGTATTGTATCAAAATCCAAAAACACACCATTCATCGGTAAAAAATTAAAAGGAAAAGTCATGTACACCATCGTAGGTGGAAGAATTGTATACGAGAAATAACACCGTAGGGGTCGATGCCCACATCGAACCGAAAATAAAAAAATAATCCAAAAGGAGAGAAACCATGAAAAATGCAATGGATCAATTAATTGATAAAATAAAACAAATGGACAATCCAACCGTAATGGGACTAGACCCAAGATACGACATGTTGCCAACTTGTATTACGAAAAAATATGAAAACACGATCAAAGGAGCATGTGAAGCAATCCTAGAATTCAACCAAGCACTAATCGATGCTACATATGACATCATTCCAGCCATAAAACCACAAATTGCTTTTTACGAAATGTTTGGCACAGATGGAATAAACGTATTCAAACAAACCTGTGATTATGCAAGAAAAAAAGGTATGATTGTCATTGCCGATATCAAAAGAGGAGACATAGGCTCTACCGCAAGTGGATACTCCAATGCCTACCTTGGAAAAACCCCATTATTAGAAAAAGAAGAACCTATCTTCAATGTCGACTTTGCCACCATCAACCCATACTTAGGAATCGACGGGATTAAACCATTCATCGAAGATTGCAAACAATATGGAAAAGGTATTTTCATCATCGACAAAACCTCAAACCCATCCTCAGGAGAACTACAAGACCTAAAACTAGAAAATGGAAATACCATCTATGAGCAAGTAGCCCTATTAATTGAAAAATGGGGAGAAGACCTAAGAGGAGAGTACGGTTATAGTAGTATATCCTCTGTTGTAGGAGCAACGTATCCAGAACAGCTACAAACCCTAAGAAAACTAGCACCACATACCTTCTTCTTAATTCCAGGCTATGGAGCACAGCGGAGGAAAAGCAAAAGACATTGCACTAGGGTTTGACCAAAATGGAATAGGAGGCATTGTCAATGCCTCAAGAAGCTTAATGTGTGCATACAAAAAAGAAGAATGGAAAGAACAATTCTCCGAAGAAGAGTTTGCAAAAGCCACAAGAGCGGAAGCCATAAAAATGAGAGACGAATTAAACGAAGCAATCAAACATAAATAATGTGTGTAAGCCCCCCCAGTCGCTAAATTGCGACAGCCCCCTTAAGAAAAGGGGACTTTTAGCACTGTTTTTACATAAAGAAAAAGGAGAAAACAGAAATGCAAATTGGAAAAGATTATATTGGAGTAGGTTGTGGTGCATTTATTATAAATGACCAAAACGAATTATTATTACAACAAAGAAATAAATCACCAGAAAAGGAATATTGGTCAATACCAGGTGGAAAAGTAGAAATGTTTGAAACATTCGATCAAGCAGTCAAAAGAGAAGTAAAAGAAGAAACTGGTGTTGATATAGAGGTAATAGAACTCCTTGGCATTTGCGACCATATTGTACCAAATGAAAAGGTACATTGGGTATCACCAGCATATTTATGTAAGATTACAAAAGGAGAACCTACCATCATGGAACCAAAAAAACATACAGATATGAAATGGTTTTCATTAGAACAATTGCCACCAAATTTAACCATTACTACAAAAAACGCATTAGAATGTTACAAAAAATATAAAAAATAAAAAAGGAGAAAAAGATGAAAGTAAATTGCAAAGCTGAAATTGTAAAAATTGAACAGTTAAAAGAAGATATTTATAAATTTAGTGTAAAAGCAGACGAAATGGTAAAACAAGCGAAACCTCGGACATTTTATTGAAATTCGAGTAGTAGATGACATTGAGCCATTATTAAGAAGACCAATTAGTATCTACAATTTAGAAAAAGAAAAAGGAATATTAGAATTTATTTTTCAAGTAAAAGGAAAAGGAACTAGTCTTCTTGCTAATCGTAAGGTAGGAGAAAAATTAGACATTCTTGGACCACTTGGGTATGGAACCTTTAAAGTAAAAGATTATAAAAAGGTATCCATTATTGGAGGAGGAATTGGAATCTTCCCATTATATGAATTAGCAAAAGAACTAAAACAACAAACTACAACCAATGTACAAGTATATTTGGGATTTCGAAATAAAGACCTAATAACACTAGAAAAAGAGTTTAAAGAAGTATCGGACGAACTTATTATTACGACAGACGATGGAAGCTATGGAATTTCCGGATTTGCTATAAATGAACTAAAAAAAGACTGCCAACAAGAAACACCAGACAAAATATTTGCCTGTGGACCATTACCAATGCTAAAAGCAGTGCAAGCCTTTGCTAAGGAACACAATATCCCATGTGAAATATCATTAGAACAAAAAATGGCATGTGGGCTTGGTGCATGTTTAGGATGTGCCGTAAAAACAGCCAAAAGCCCAAACGATGCACCAGAATATTGGCACGTATGTAAAGCAGGCCCAGTATTCAATGCCACAGATGTAGAAATTTAGATACAAACCGTGTAGGGGTCGATGCCTTCATCGACCCGTAGATGAGAACAAGACATAAAAAACAGGTCGATGTATAAATAAATAATAATAGAAAAAGGAGAAAGCAATTATGAATACAAGTGTTAATTTAGCGGGAATTAAGATGAAAAATCCAGTAACTGTTGCATCACGGAACATTTGGCTATGGAAGAGAATTTGAAGAATTTATTGACTTAAACAAACTTCGGAGGAATTTGTACCAAAGGAACCTCATTAAAACCAAGAGCGGGAAACAAACCACCACGTGTTTATGAAACACCAGCTGGCATGTTAAATGCCATTGGGCTTCAAAATCCGGGAGTTACCTATTTTATGGAAAATGACTTACCATATCTTAAAAAATTTGATACTGCCATAATTGTGAATGCCTGTGGAAGTACCATAGAAGATTACGTAGAACTTGCCAAAGTATTAAACACATTAGATATTGATGGAGTTGAACTAAATTTATCTTGCCCAAATGTAAAAGCAGGATGTTTAGCATTTGGAACCACATATGAAGGAGTAAAAGAAGTTACTTCACAAGTAAGAAAAGTATTAGACAAGCCATTAATTATAAAACTAACACCAAACGTAACCGATATTACCATGCCAGCAAAAGGAGCTAAGGACGCAGGAGCTGATGGTATATCTTTAATTAATACCTTACTTGGAATGAGTATCGATATTCATACAAGACGTCCACATCTAGCCAACAACACAGGAGGTCTATCTGGACCATGTGTGAAACCAGTAGGAGTCCGAATGGTATATCAAGTATCAAAAGCAGTTAATATACCAATTCTAGGACTAGGAGGAATTGTAACAGCAAGTGATGCCATCGAATACATGTTAGCAGGAGCAAGTGCTATTTCCATAGGAACGGGAAACTTTATTGCACCAGATACGGCAATTAAAGTAGTAGATGGAATAGAAGACTATATGAAACAGTATCATATTAAAGACATAAACGAAATAGTGGGAACTGTTCAAATGAATTAAAAAAGACTCGTGTGAAAATAATGTTTCACACGAGCTTTAATCAATTATGTTCTAAATCTAGCTTTAATGTTTCAATTTCTTCGATTGGTAATTTAGTAATCTTATGAATAAAATTGGTATCGAAGTCATTTTTTAGTAACTCAATAGCAATTTCTCGTTTATCTTTCAAAATCCCTTGTTCGATGCCTTGTTCGATGCCTTGTTCGATGCCTTGTTCGATGCCTTGTTCAATCCCTTGTTCAATCCCTTGTTCAATCCCTTGCTCAATTCCTTGCTCAATTCCCTGCTTCATCCCTTCTTCAATCCCTTGCTCGATTCCTAATTCTCGACCTTCTTCTAATCCTCGCCTCATACCATTTCGAAACCCCGTATTGGTTGCGGTATTATACTCGTAAATAGCCTTTTCACGCCATTCGGCAAGCCTTTGCAATTTTTCATCTTCACTTAAGGTCTGCAATTTTTCATTTGCCTTTTTCAATTCTTTGTTTTCTTCCATTTTTTTCATCACCCTTTCCGATTTGGGATTATTTAAGAAAGATAACCAATCCAATAAGGCATCATTATCATTAGAAATCCCAACTATTTTTGGTAATTCTATTATATGAAATTCTAACTTTTTTGTCAATATGATTTTGCGATATTTTTCTTCAATTACTTTCCAAGAAGTATGATAGTCCAAACTTTCTAGTCCCTGGACACAAAAATCGGTAATCAAAATAACAATTGTTTTTTGAAGACGATCATAAGATTGTCCAGATTTAATCTGTTTTGTATATATTCGTCCCCAGTAATACAAAATTCTTTCTTTAATTTCCTCTTGCTTAGCAACTTGCATTTCAATATTGCAGTATTCACAATGATTAATTTTAGCAATAATATCCAATACTCCTAGCTTATCTTCCGGATAATCTCTTCGTAAGACAATGTTATTACTTAAATCAATACAATCAATCTTTTGTTCTAAAATAGCTTCTAAAAATTTCGTGGTAATTGCTTCACTTCCCACTTCGCCAAACAAAGCTTGAAAAACGACATCTAATTTAGGGCAAAGAAGTGATGTCTCTTCTTGTAAATCATTTGACATATAAAATCCTTTCTAAATTTTGCAGAATAGCAAAACTTGAACAAAAATTTACACGAATTTAAAGGTAGTGTAAAAATCATACCAAAAACAACAATACATCCATAATTTCGTTTTATTTTGGAAAATAGCAAGAACTAATTTCTTGAATGAAATTAATAAAAATAAAATGAAACAAATCCATACACACTTAAAAACGTGCATAACCATATTAAAACACAAACAATAAACCGTTGTCAACAAAAACATTTCGCTAAAATTCGACAAGAAGGGATAAAAGATATTGATAAAAACATAAAAAAACAATTGAATTATAGGGTATATTATGATACGATAATGTCGAAATACGGTAAATCAAATTTGCCAAAGAAAGGGAAAAAGATATGATTAAACTAATTGTTGGAACCCAATGGGGAGACGAAGGAAAAGGAAGAGCCTCTCATTTTGAATCCAAAACAGCACGGAATGGTAGTACGTTCTACAGGAGGAAATAATGCAGGACATACAGTAGTTGCAAATGGCAAAAAATATGCCATGCACTTATTGCCATCTGCTATTATTCGAGAAGGCGTTATTTGTATCATTGCACCAGGAGTAGTTATCGACCCAAGTGTTTTAATTTCTGAAATAGAGGAAATGCAAAAAGCTGGAATATCCATTACCAAAGAAAGATTAAAAATTAGCGAAAGAGCACACCTAATCTTACCACATCACAAACAATTAGACCATTTATATGAAGAATTAAAAGATAACAAAGTAGGTACCACAAAACGAGGAATTGGGCCATGTTATGCAGAAAAATGTAATAGAAGTAATCTACGTATGTTCGACCTAACGGATACCAAAAATTTAAAAAAGAAAATCACAGAATCTTTAAAATCCGCGAATGCACAATTAAAAGCCTTCGGTTATGAAGAAATTGATATCGAAGAAGAATACAACCTATGCATTGACTGTGCAAAACACTTAGCACCATATATCTGCGATACAGGTTCTATTTTAATGAAAGCAAGCGAAAACGGGGAAAACATTATTGTAGAAGGCGCACAAGCACTCTACTTAGACTTAGACCATGGGGATTACCCATATGTAACCTCTTCAAACTCCAATGCCTCAGGAACAGCCTCAGGAGCAGGAATTGGACCAACCAAAATAGATGAAGTCATTGGCGTCATGAAAGCCTATTGTTCCAGAGTAGGAGAAGGACCCTTCACCACAGAACAAAACAATGAAATTGGAGATACCATAAGAAACTTAGGACACGAATTTGGAACCACCACAGGAAGACCAAGAAGGTGTGGATGGCTAGATTTAGTCATGATAAAAAATGCATGCTTTATTTGCGGTTTAACTAGTTTATGTGTCAATCACATGGATACCATCGGAAAACTAAAAAACATCAAAATATGCACAGCATATGAATACAAAGGTCAAACCATAGACTACATTCCAATTGATAGAGAAAACTGCAAACCAATTTATCAGGAATTTGAAGGATGGAAAATCGAAGAAGGAACCAAAACCTACGAAGACTTACCTAAACAAGCAAGAAAATATATTGAATTTATAGAAGACTATACCAAAGTAAAAGTAAAATACATCGGAATTGGAGCAGATGAAAGTAAGACGATTGTAAAATAGAAAAAATTGGATTTCAAAGGAAAGACAAATAAGAAAAGATTTAACTAGCTAGGTCTTCAAAAGACAAAATGTTAGAGAAAGAAAGGGGAAGAATATTAAGTATGGAAAAAAGTTTTAGTGAAAGTTATAAACAAGCAGGAGTTGATGTAACAGCAGGTTACAAGTCTGTAGAATTAATGAAAAAATCCGTTAGAGAAACCTATACAAAAGGTGTTATTTCCGACCTAGGAGGTTTTGGAGGATTGTTTTCTATTGATGTAAAACAAATGGAAGAGCCTATTTTGGTATCTGGTACCGATGGAGTAGGCACCAAATTAAAATTAGCTTTTTTAATGAACAAGCACGATACCATAGGGCAAGACTGTGTTGCCATGTGTGTTAATGACATTGTATGTTGTGGAGCAAAGCCATTGTTTTTCCTAGACTATATGTCCTTATGGAAAAACATACCTGAAATGGTAGCCACCATTGTAAGTGGAGTAGCAAATGGTTGTAAAATGGCAGGATGTGCCCTAGTAGGAGGAGAAACTGCAGAAATGCCGGGATTATATTCTGAAAATGAATACGATTTAGCAGGTTTTAGTGTAGGAATCGTTGATAAAAAGAAAATGATAAACCCAGAAAATATTGAAGTAGGAGATGTGGTAATAGGACTTGCCTCCTCAGGAGTTCACTCTAATGGTTTCTCACTGGTAAGAAAAGTATTTAATGTAAACGAGCAAAACCTAAAAGAATACAAAGAAGAACTAGGAACCACACTAGGAGAAGCACTCCTAACCCCAACCAAAATCTATGTAAAACCAGTGTTATCTCTACTAGAACAAGTAAAAGTAAAAGGAATTTCCCATATCACAGGAGGAGGCTTCTTCGAAAACATGCCAAGAATGTTAAACGAAAAAGTAGCTCTATCCATAAACAAAGACGCCTACGAAGTACCAGCCATCTTCAAACTAATCCAAAAAGAAGGAAACATCCCACTAAGAGACATGTACAACACCTTTAACATGGGAATTGGAATGGCAATCATCGTTCCAAAAGAAGAACAAGAAAAAGCACTACAAATATTAAAAGAAGCAGGGGAGACAGCATATGTAATAGGAGAAGTTACCAAAGGTAACAAGGAAATCAATATTAATCTATAAAAACTATAAGGGACTGCATATCATGCAGTCCCTTATACAATACATTTATCTGCTTATTTTGCGTTTCCGTAAGAAAAATATTGATAAAGTTGTCGGTTTATAATATAATAGCAATAGCAAAAAATAAAAAATGTAGGAGGTTTTGGGAGATGGTTAGAAGAATTTATGTACAAAAGAAAGAGGGCTTTAATGTTGAGGCAAAAAACATTTTGCAAGATTTACAAAAGAATTTGCAAATACGTGGATTAGAAGAGGTTATTCTTGTTAATCGTTACGATGTATCTGGTATTGATGAGGAGACTTATGAAAAGGCAAAGAAAACAGTGTTTTCGGAACCACAAGTAGATGTTTGTTTTGATGAAGAGTATCCATTTATGGAACAAGATAAAGTGTTTGCAGTGGAATTTTTACCGGGGCAATTTGACCAAAGAGCGAATTCCCTAGAAGAATGTTTACAAATTATTCGAGGAGAGCAAAGGCCAATTGCAAAATCGGCAAGAGTGTATATTCTAAAAGGAACCATTTCAAACGATGAGTTACAAAAAATCAAAACCTATTTAATTAATAGCGTAGATTCCAGAGAAGCCAGCCTTGAAAAACAAACCTCTTTAGAAGATAACATGCAAGAACCAAAAGATGTTGAGGTTATGGAAGGTTTTATTCAAATGACCGAAGAAAATTTAAAAGAAATTCTACCTCAATATGGTTTTGCCATGGATTTAGCAGATTTAACATTTTGCCAAAACTATTTTAAAGATGTCGAAAAAAGAGACCCTACCATGACGGAAATGAAAATGATTGATACCTATTGGTCAGACCACTGTCGCCATACAACCTTTCTTACCAAACTAGAAACCATAGATATCAAATGGGATTTATTACAAAACATCTATAATGACTATATTGCCTCAAGAAAATATGTTTATGAAGACCGTAAAAAAGACATTTGTCTAATGGATGTTGCCACCATTGCCGCGAAAGAATTAAAGAAAAAAGGTCTTTTAAAAGATTTAGATGAGTCCGAAGAAATTAATGCATGTAGCATTAAAGCCACCATCGAAGTAGATGGAAAACCAGAAGAGTACCTAATCATGTTCAAAAATGAAACCCATAACCACCCAACCGAAATCGAACCATTTGGAGGAGCAGCTACCTGTCTTGGAGGAGCCATCCGTGACCCATTATCTGGACGTGTCTATGTATACCAAGCAATGCGTGTAACCGGTTGTGGAGACCCAAGAGCAAGTATCGAAGAAACCTTACCAAATAAACTACCACAACGAAAACTAACCAACGAAGCAGCAAGAGGGTATAGCTCCTATGGAAACCAAATCGGGCTTGCAACAGGACAAGTAGCCGAAATTTACCATCCAGGATATGTCGCAAAACGTTTGGAAATTGGAGCATTGGTAGGAGCGGCACCAGCTAAAAATGTCATACGCCTACGTCCAGAACCAGGAGATAAAGTCATTCTACTTGGAGGAAGAACTGGACGAGACGGATGTGGAGGAGCAACAGGTTCTTCTAAAGCACATACAAGTGCATCACTAACAACCTGTGGAGCAGAAGTACAAAAAGGAAATGCACCAGAAGAAAGAAAAATCCAAAGACTATTCCGTAACCCAGAAGCCACCAAATTAATCAAACGTTGTAACGACTTTGGAGCAGGAGGTGTATCGGTTGCCGTAGGAGAATTAGCAGATGGACTAGAAATTAACCTAGATGCAGTGCCAAAAAAATATGAAGGGCTTGATGGAACCGAACTTGCCATTTCTGAATCACAAGAAAGAATGGCAGTCGTAGTACGTGCAAACGATGTAGCCCAATTTGAAACATTAGCCTCTTTAGAAAACATCGAAACCAGTATAGTTGCTGAAGTGAAAGAAGAACCAAGAGTTAAAATGTATTGGAGAGGAAAATGCATTGCCAATATTAGTCGTGAATTCTTAGATACCAATGGAGATGTAAAAAAAGCAAATGTAACCATTCAAGCACCAAACAGCCAAGATAACTACTTTACCAAAAAAGAAGTTACCAACCAAGTAGAAGAATGGAAGAAAACCATATCCTCGTTAAATTGTTGTTCACAAAAAGGACTAGTAGAACGTTTCGACTCTACCATTGGAGCAGGAACCATTACCATGCCTTTTGGAGGAAAATATCAATTAACACCAGCCGAAGGAATGGCAGCAAGAATTCCAACCTTAGAAGGATATAGTGATACAGGAACCATTATGACTTATGGATATAATCCATACCTTACCAGTTGGAGTCCATTTCATGGAGCAGTCTATGCAGTAATCGAATCGGTTACCAAATATGTAGCGATGGGAGGAGATTACAAAAAAGCATGGCTAACCTTCCAAGAATACTTTGAAAAATTAAAAAATGAACCATCCAGATGGGGAAAACCATTATCCGCTCTTTTAGGAGCTTATTTGGTACAAGAAAAACTAGGAATTGCAGCAATTGGAGGAAAAGACTCTATGTCTGGTTCTTATAACGAACTAGACGTTCCACCAACCCTAACCTCGTTTTGTGTAGGAACCATCAAAGTAGATGGCGTTATATCCAATGAATTTAAAACACCACATTCCAAAGCCATGCTATTAAAAACAAAAATAGATGAAAACTCACTACCAGACTTTGACGACTTAAAACAAAACTACGAAATCATCCATAACTTAGCAAAACAAGGAAAAATATTATCTTGTAGTACCATTCGTCATGGAGGAATTGCAGACACTATCACCAAATGCGCAATTGGAAACAAAATAGGCTTTACCTTCGAAAAAGAAGAAGCACTATTTACACCAATGTATGGAAGTTTCATTATAGAAATAAAAGAAGAAATAAACGAACCAAAACTAGAAAAACTAGGACATACCACAGAAGAACCAATCATCAAAATCACACAAAACGAAACCCTAGACTTAGAAGAATTAATACAATTATGGGAACAACCCCTAGAAAAAATATTCCCTACAAAAACTGTAGGGGCAGGTCTTGTGTCTGCTCGCACACAGGATTTAACCCTAACACAACCAACAAAAACCGTATTAACAAAGGCAACCACCAAACTAACAAAACCACGTGTATTCATCCCAATTTTCCCAGGCACCAACTGCGAATACGACCTAACCAAAGCTTTCGAAGATGCAGGAGCCATTGTAAATACAGCAGTATTCCGTAACCTAAAACCAGAAACATTGTTAGAATCCATCGATGTATTCGAAAAAGAAATCAAAAATGCACAAATCATCATGTTACCAGGAGGGTTTAGTGCAGGAGATGAACCAGACGGTTCTGGAAAATTCATTGCAGCAGTCTTAAGAAACCCAAAACTAACCGACGCAATTCATAGACATCTAAACGAACAAGACGGTTTAATGCTAGGAATATGTAACGGTTTCCAAGCACTTATCAAACTAGGACTACTACCATATGGAAAAATCATCGACATGGATGACACCATGCCAACCCTAACTTTTAACGATATTGCAAGACATCAATCCAAAATGGTAAATACAAAAATCGTATCCAAATTATCACCATGGTTTAGCAAAGTCAATATGGGAGATGAATTTATCATTCCAATATCCCATGGAGAAGGAAAATTCGTAGCCACTGAAGAAGTAATGAGCAAACTAATCGAAAACGGGCAAATTGCAACCCAATACGTGGATTTAGAAGGAAACCCAACTTATGACATACAATACAACCCAAATGGTTCTACCTATGCAGTAGAAGGAATTACCAGCCCAGACGGAAGAATTTTAGGAAAAATGGGACACTCCGAAAGAAGTTACAGAAGCGATATTTTAACCAATATACCAGGAAACAAAAACCAAAAACTATTCGAATCAGGTGTAGAGTATTATACATAGACAATACAAAACGTGTAGGGGTCGATGCCCACATCGACCCGTTGAAACACATAAACATTTGAAAGGTGAATTAAAATTTTGTGAAGAAAAAAGAGAAGGAGAAAATGTATGGAAAATAATATTTATAAAACCCCGTTATCAGGAAGATACGCAAGCAGTGAGATGAATTACATTTGGTCAAGCAATAAAAAATACTCTACGTGGAGAAAACTATGGGTGGCACTTGCCAAAACCGAGCAAGAATTAGGAATTGATATAACTGATGAACAAATTAAAGAAATGGAAGAAAATATCCAAAACATTGATTATGATGTAGTAGCCAAACGTGAAGCAGAGTGTCGCCATGATGTTATGGCACATGTGTATGAATTCGGTACCAAATGCCCAAATGCAAAACCAATTATACACCTAGGAGCAACCTCTTGCTATGTAACCGATAATACCGATGTTATTTTAATGAGTGAAGCATTAGAACTAATCAAACAAAAACTAATCCTAGTTATCAAAAACCTAAGAGATTTCGCTTTCCAAAACCGAAACATAACCTGCCTTGGGTATACCCATTTTCAACCAGCTCAACTAACTACTGTAGGAAAAAGAGCCACCCTATGGTTACAAGACTTACTAGAAGACTTAGAAGAATTAGAATTCGTTCAAACTCATATGAAACTACTTGGCTGTAAAGGAACAACAGGAACTCAGGAAAGTTTTATGAAACTATTCAAAGACGAAGAAAAAGTAAATAAAATTGATGGTAAAATCGCAGAAAAAATGGGATTTGACAAAGTATATGCCGTATCACGGACAAACCTATACAAGAAAACTAGATGCAAGAGTATTAAATGTTCTTTCCAGTATTGCTACGAGTGCTTCTAAATTTGCAAACGATATGAGACTACTACAACATGAAAAAGAACTAGAAGAACCCTTCGAAAAAAGCCAAATTGGTTCTTCTGCTATGGCATATAAAAGAAACCCAATGAGAAGCGAAAGAATGAATTCTCTTGCAAGACACGTATTAGTGCTTGCTAGCGATCCTAGCTTTACTGCTGCTACCCAGTGGCTAGAAAGAACTTTAGATGATTCGGCAAACAAACGAATCTGTGTGCCAGAAAGCTTTTTAGCAGTCGATGCCATTCTAATTCTATATGCCAATATTTCAGCCAATATTGTTGTGTACCAAAATGTCATCAAAACTAACATGATGCAAGAATTACCTTTCATGGGAACCGAAGAAATCTTAATGAATGCTGTATTAAAAGGAGGAGACCGCCAAGAACTACACGAGAAAATAAGAGTATACTCCATGGAGGCAGGAAAAGAAGTAAAAGAATATGGAAGACCAAACGACTTAGTTGACCGAATTGCAAATGATGCTACCTTTGGATTAACCAAAGAAGAAATCCTACATATTCTAAACCCAGATAACCTATGTGGAAGAGCCCCAAAACAAGTAGAAGATTTTATTAAAAACCAAGTAGACCCAGTCCTTGCGAAATATGAACACATAACCAAGGGGCTTAAAGTGGAAGTGAAAGTATAAATTGAAACATTTACAAAATCCAAATAATGTGCCATAATAAGAGCATAGATTTTAGGGGGAGTGATAAAATTTGAGAATATTAAAAGATTTCAAAGTACCCAATTTTAAATTTCCAAAATTAAAAATGGAGGGAATATCGGAAATTGATGAAGAAACCGTAGAACAGCCAGTCACAAAGAAAAAGATAAAATACGAAACCGGAAACTACAAAACCATTAAAGAAGTTTTTGATAAAGTAACCATCAAATTTAAAGATCGACCTTTCATTTTAGAAAAATTTGACCATAAAGAACCATTTACCGAAATTTCTTATGGACAATTCCGAAAAGATGTCATTGGACTAGGAACAGGTCTTATGAAACTTTTAAATTTAAAAGATAAACGAATAGTCATTATTGGAGAAAATACCTATCATTGGTATGTATCATACATTGCTATGTTATGTGGTGTAGGAATTGCCGTTCCAGTGGATAAAGAATTACCAGCCAATGAAATTGAAAATGTGGTAAAACGTGCTAAAGCAAGTGCAATTATTTATTCTACCAAGAAAAAAGAAGTCATAAAAAAGATAAAAGACAATTTACCAGAAGTAGAATATTTTATCGAAATGAATGAAGATAGTGACATTCAAGGAAGAGAGGTAGGAGCCAATTACATAATTGAACAAGGAAATCGAATTGTCGAATCTGGTGATGATACTCTTATGAAGATCGAAATTGATGAAGACGAATTTAAAGTACTAATTTTTACCTCGGGGACAACCTCAAAAGCAAAAGGAGTTATGATTAATAACAAAAACTTAAGCCAAAATGTAAATGTAGTAGGAGCTTATGTGTATATAGATGAACAAGACCGCTTTTTTTCTGTACTACCATTACACCATACCTACGAATCAAGTATAGGGTTTTTATTACCAATGGCAAAAGGAGCTTCGATTGCCATTTGTGAAGGACTAAAATACATTGTACCAAACTTACAAGAAACCAAACCAAGTATTATGCTAACAGTTCCACTATTGGTGGAAAACCTATATAAGAAAATAAATGCCAATATTGTGAAAAGCAAAAAAGACAAATTAGTAAAATCCATGATACATCTAACCAATGCCTTAAAAGGTGTGAATATTGATGTTAAGCGAAAAGTATTTAAAGAAATCTATGAGAACTTAGGAGGAAATATCCGAATTATTGTATCTGCTGCTGCTCCGATTGATCCAAAAGTAGGGAAATGGGTACAAGATATTGGAATTACCTTCTTACAGGGATATGGATTAACGGAGACTGCACCAATTGCAGCCTTAACGCCGGAATTTGACCCAAGAGTAGGTTCTGCCGGAAAAGCCGTAACATGTGCAAAGTTAAAAATCAATCATCCAAATGAAGCTGGAGAAGGGGAAGTATTCATTAAAAGTGATACTTTAATGCTTGGCTATTATGAAGACGAACAAGCAACCAAGGAAGTCGTTCACGAAATCGATGGGGAAAGATGGTTTAACTCCGGAGATGTTGGGTATTTAGATGAAGATGGTTACTTATTTATTACAGGAAGAAGTAAAAATGTCATTGTCACCCAAAATGGTAAAAACATTTACCCAGAAGAAATAGAGTTATTATTAGGTAAAATAGAAGAAATTAAAGAATGTATGGTATATGGAAAGGAAGAAGAAGGTTCTAAAGAGTTATTACTTTCCGTAAAGGTCATACCAGACCATGAGAAAATAGAAGAAAAACATGGAAAAAATTTAAGGGAAGAAGAAATTCACAAAATCATTTGGGAGGAAATCAAAAAAGTAAACAAAAAATTAACTTCCTACAAAGCAATTAAGAATTTAGAAATCAAAAAAGACGAATTTGAAAAAACAACTACCATGAAAATAAAACGTTTTGCTGAATTGCAAAAGGATAAAAAATAAAATTTATAGATGAATGTAAAAACACAAAGAAACGGGAAAAACATTGATATGTCAATGTTTTTCCCGTTTCTTTGTGGAGGCGAGTGTGGGAGTCGGACCCACCATCAGAGTTTTGCAGACTCGTGCCTTACCGCTTGGCTAACTCGCCATATAAAATTTTTTGGAGCAGGTAACGAGAATCGGACTCGTGACTAAACCTTGGCAAGGTCTCGTTTTACCACTAAACTATACCTGCATAAAAGGAAAGAATAAACTTATGAACTTCGCCTTGTTCAAGCGATGTTTTATTGCTTATATGATTTCCTATGTAGAAACTAATTACTATCATAGCAAAAATTCATTCATAAGTCAAGGTCTCGTAAAAAAATTCATGTATTAAATAATATGCAAGTAGAGAAAAAAGTATGACAAAAATGTTAAAATCTTACGCAAGCAAGAAAATTTAATAAATTCTACATAATTCGTTGCAAATATTACAAAAATGTTATATAATTGTAACACTTATTTAGGTTTTAAAGCGAATTTTGAAAAAAGTAGCTTCCGTAAAGCGATTTTTTTATGTGAAAGGAAAGTCGAGAAAAATTGGAAAAACCTACTATTGACGAAAGAAAAATAGCAAAGTAAAATATATTATAGAGTAATTATGTTTAAAGGAAGGTAAGGATTATGAAACTTAAAAAATTAATTGGACTATTTATGGTAGTGACATTTATTGTAATGGCAACCTTAACCATCAATGTGAATAACACATATGCAGCAGCTGATAGCTATGTATTAGGCTTAACCAATGTAAGAGAGCCACAAAATGGAAAAGGTGGAGCAGCATATGGTTTTGGAGGATTAAAATCAAACGGAATGCCAACAAAAAAAATATGGAAAATTGTATCTTATCCAAGTGAAGGAAATTACACCATTTCCTATGCAAATGCATTTTACTGTTTAAAAGCAGAATATGGTTTCATGCTACAAGCAGATAATGCAGATGTAACGAGAGTGCAAAAAACATATAATTTAAAATATGATATGAAATCGCAAAAAGATACGGTATTAGCACGCTTACAAGCAATCGATGTATTCAAGACTGACCCGTCAGCCTATAATAAAGTAATGTGGCTATTAGATAACATGTATTTGCCAAAGAAAAGCACACAAGCTGACAAAATAGCATTATTTATCAATGCAGATATTATAGACAATGCAAATGAGTTACAATATGCAAGCATTACCGATGATGATATTGAAGTAATTCAACAAATGGTAATTTGGTATTTTACAAACAATAATAACAGTAACTACAATGCAGAAACCTTACCAGAATTATTATTTAACAATTGGACCAATAATGATAGTGGATATAATACCTTCTCAGATTTATATGATACAGAGGATAGAGAGTCTGGAAGATTTCGCCAAGAAGAATGTGAATTATTATATCGTTACTTCCTAACAGAAGCAAAAAAACAAGGAAACTATGTATCAAAAGATGCGGTAACACCATTAACCTTTGATAAAGCAAGAGTACAAACGACACCAGATAACAATGGAAATTATATTGTAGGACCTTACCGAATTAATCGAAATTCAGATCTTGCCTATACAACAACTACATTAGGATTTTCTGGTGCAAGTTATACCTTATTAGATGCAAACAAAAATCCAGTAGCCAATAATCAAATTTCGTTAAACCAAGATTTTTATGTAAGAGTACCAGAAAGCGAAGCAGGAAAAACACTTCGATTTGATATGAATATAAGCTACCAAAGAACATCAGCATATTATTACACCAAAGGTACCCCAAATACATTACATACCGATGACCAACCAGTTGTATTAGTAGAAAAAGGACCACAAACCTATACGGCTTCAGATAGCATCAAAATACCAACACCGTTACCATTTGACTTAAGTTTAAGAAAATTTATTAGTGAAGTAGATGGAAAAGTACCAACCATAAGTCGTGAACCAGAAGTTGTAGTAACCGACCTAAAAGCAGGAAGAAAAACGACAGCAACCTACAACCACACAAAAGCACCATTAGAAGTAAATGAAGGTTCTATTATTACCTACACCATACGAGTATATAATGAAGGAAAAAAGGACGGATATGCAACAGAAATTACCGACCATTTACCACCAGAACTAGAATTCTTACCAAACGATAGTGTTAATAAATCCTATGGTTGGAGTTACGACCCAAGTGATAAAACGAATCGAACCATAAAAACGAGTTACCTATCGAAGGCAAATGGAGAAAAGAATCTAATTACTGCTTATGATGGAGGAGATACCCTACAATATAAAGAGTTAAAAGTAAGATGTAAATTAAAAGTAACTTCCCAGGAAGGAAAACGAATTGTCAATATTGCCGATATTACCGCATTTACGGATAAAGACGGAAATACAATAACCGACCGTGACTCACAAGCAAAAAATGTAAACCTACCAAACGATAATTCATTACCAGGATATAAACAAACCGAAATCAACCGTAAAGACCCATATATTCCGGGGCAACAAGACGATGACGACTTCGATAGTGTCTACATTAAAGTAAAACCATTTGACTTATCATTAAGAAAATTTATAAGTAGCATCAATGGAGAAGCACCAAAAACAAGCCGTGAACCAATAGTAGATATAACAGGATTAAAAGCTGGAACCTCAACAACCGCTATTTATAACCATCCAAAAGCACCACTATCGGTAGAAATTGGAGACATTGTTACCTACACCATACGAGTATACAATGAAGGACAAAAGGATGGATATGTAAATGAAATTACAGACCACCTACCAGCACAATTAGAATTTTTACCAGAAGATGAAGAAAACATTGCTAATGGTTGGTATTATGATGAAAACGATACTACTTTAAGAACCATCAAAACAGCACATTTATCAAAAGAGGTAGATAGTGATAACCTAATAAAAGCATTTAATGGAAACAACTTAGATTACAAAGAAGTAAAAGTAAAATGTAAGGTAATTGCACCACCAACCTTTGAAAAACGAATTGTTAACATTGCCGATATTACCAAATTTAGTGATAAATATGGAAACCCAGTCACCGACCGTGACTCTGGGGGAGCAAATGTGCAATTACCACCAGATGAAAACTTACCAAACTACAAACTAGATGAAATTAACAGAGGGGATAAATATATTCCAGGACAGCAAGATGATGATGACTTTGATAGTGTAAGAATTATCTACTTTGACCTAAGTTTAAGAAAATTCATCACAGCAGTGAATGGAAAAGTGCCAGATGTAAGTAGAGAGCCAGTAGTAGACATTACTGGATTACAAAACAAAACTACAACCACAGCTACCTACAATCATCCAAAAGCACCACTTACCGTAAGAGTAGGAGATATTGTTACCTATACCATAAGAGTATATAACGAAGGACCAAAAGATGGATATGCATCCGAAATTACAGACCACTTACCAGCACATTTAGAATTCTTACCAGAGGACGAAGAAAACAAACAAAAAGGATGGGTATATGACGAAACCGATAAAACCCATAGAACCATCAAAACCGATTACCTATCCAAAGAAAAAAGTGAAAAGAACCTAATAAAAGCTTTTGACGGAAATACCTTATCGTATAAAGAAATTAGTGTAAATTGTAAAGTCGTAACTAGCGACCCAAAATACAGTGACCGAATTGTCAACATTGCAGAAATCACCAAATTTACCGATAAAGACGGACACGAAGTAAAAGACGTAGATTCAAGCGAAGACAATGTAAAACTACCAGAAGACGACAAACTACCAAACTACAAACAAGATGAAATCGACAGAGGAGACAAATACATCCCAGGACAGGAAGATGATGACGATTTCGATAGTGTTGTTATTGAATACTTCGATTTAGCACTAAGAAAATTCATCACCAAAGTAAACACACTAGACTATAACAACCGTTACCCAAGTTTAAGTATGGGAGAAGACGGAAACATCAAATACGACCACACCAAAGAACCAGTACTAGTAGCAAATGGAAACATTGTCACCTATACCATAAGAATCTACAACGAAGGAACCATGGCAGGATACGCAAGTGAAGTAACCGATGACTTACCAGAAGGATTAGTATTCTTACCAGAAAACGAAACCAATAAAGAATACCGTTGGAAAATGATAGATGAAGATGGAAACGAAACTGACAAAGTAGAAGAAGCTAAAAAAATTACCACCGATTATCTATCCAAAGACCAAGAAAAAGAAGAAGGAGCAAACTTACTAAAAGGATTTAACAAAAAAGCTGGACTTAGTGACACCAATCCAGACCATAGAGATGTCAAAATCGCCTTCAAAGTAACTGAGCCAAACACATCCGACCGAATTCTAATAAACACAGCTGAAATCTCAGAAGACACCGACGAAGAAGGAGATCCAGTCGATGATGTAGACTCAACCCCAGGAAACGAAGACCCAGACGAAGACGACATCGATATTGAAAAAGTAAGAGTAAAATACTTCGACTTAGCCCTTAAAAAATGGGTAAGCCAAGCCATTGTAAAAGAACAAGGAAAAGATGAAGTAATTACTGAAACTGGACACACTGGAGATGAAAACCCAGAACCAGTAGTAAAAGTAGATCTAAAAGCAAAAGACATAAACAAAGTAACCGTCAAATTCCGTTACAAAATAAAAGTAACCAACGAAGGGGAAATTGAAGGATATGTAAAAGAAATTAAAGACTACATTCCAGATGGACTAAGATTTAACCAAGCAGACAACCCAAAATGGACACAGCTTAGCGAAAAAGAAGTGGTAACTGACCAATGTAAAGACTTATTATTAAAACCAGGAGAAAGTACCACAGTGGAAATCGTCCTAACATGGGAAAATAGTGGAGACAACTTAGGGTTAAAAGTAAACTGGGCAGAAATTAGCAAAGACTACAATGAATACGAAGATACCCCAGATATTGACTCAACACCAAACAACAAAAAGCCAGGCGAAGACGACATCGACCAAGCACCAGTCATACTAGCCATCAAAACAGGAGAGTTAAGAATTTACTTTACCTTAGCAGGAATTATTTTAGTAACATTAGCTGGAGGAATTATCTTAATTAAGAAATTTGTACTATAAAAATAAATAGAGAATAGCAAACGCTATTCTCTATTTCACGTTGCAGGAGCGACTAGTAGTCGCCCCTACGACGTTCCTCATACCAATTTGTAACATATTCTAATCCAATACCGCCTACCAAAATAACAGCAATTTGTGGGTTATAATAATATCTTGCATTTACTTCAATTAACAAATATACCCCAAAATAAACGAGCAAATTAATCATAAAAAACAAATCAATATGAGGATATAGAGGATTGGTAAACTGTGATTTTTCTACATTTTTTCGTCTTATTTGTACTAGAATACCAATAAATGCTAAACAAATTACCAATAGATTAATCACTTTCATGTAATTCATAACAATTCCCATCATGTTATTGGAAATCTTAGAGGTATGACTTTCATTAAAATTAAATTCCAAATCACTATATAACCATTGAATTTGAAGTTTATGATAGAATAGTCCAGGAATTCGTTTAACATCCGTAATCCTTTCAAACAAAACCTCTTTTTCCTTTTCGAGCGAATCTCCATATTGATCATCTGCTGGATTATTTTTTCCATTATACTCGTAATTAAAGCCAAGCAAAAACTTCCAGTACGAATTGGTATTCTTCAATCCAATCTCACTAACTCCTGATTTTATGAATGCAAAAGAAGCTAGATTAGTAATTAGCAGTGCAGAAACTACAACAATAGCAGTATTTTTAAAAATCAGTTTAACATCTTTTAAGGTAAACACATAATAAAGAAAAATGGTAAGCAAATACACAATTCCTTCAGGACGTTCAATATTTCCAAGACCAATCAAAATCCCAGCAATCAATAAATGGATCCAGTTATATTTCTTATGAAACAAGAAATATATTCCCATTAAAGTAAGCATTAACGATAATGGTTGGTTACTAAGTGTCATATTTAAATAAATCGGATACAGTGAAATACTATAAATCAAACTCATCATACGAGAAGAATTTTCGCTTACCACCTTTTTTAATAACAAATACACAAAAAGCACAATCACAGAAGAATATACACAATTTAAAATCTTTAAAAACAGCACATCATTCCAAATTCTTAGCATAAGAGCTTGGTAAAACACATGACCTAATTGGTATCCCCAGTTTGAAAAATAAAACGATTTTCCAAACGAAAAATCCCCATGAATAACACTAATCGCAGCATCATACATGATATAATAATCCGATTGAATTGGAATTTCTACCAATAAAATAGCAACGATTCGAGTGATGAATGAAAACAAAAACAAGAAAAGAGGAAAATTTTTAATAGGTACTTTCTTTGTAAACAAAAATACTAACAAAAAAGACAAAACAGACAGTAACAATCCATTTTCTAACGTGGCAATACTAATCATCACACCAACTACAAACAAGCAAACATACCAAACCAATTTCGTAAGCTTTTCCATAAATTACCTCCCAGTTTTCAAAAATCTTTTTCGACACCTACTGTAACATAGATTATTTTTAACGTCAAGAAAAGAAAAGACAAAATCATTTCACAAAATGTTTACAAGCAAAAAAGCTTATGGTATAATCTTTTTTGAAAGAAGAGGTGTACATATGAATCAAATATTGCAAACAGAAAATAAGCCAAAAGGTCCAATTGAGATAAAGAAAATCGTGCGATTTTTTGCTGTTGTTATGATTTTATTTGGAGCCATACTAATTGTAGGAGGTTCATATGCTATGTTTACCGGAGCAAAAGAAGAAACCAAACAAGGAGAACAAGCATCTGTTCCAGATGTAACCATAACAAAAGAACAAGAAAATCTTGCCATTAAAATAAACCATACAAAACCAATTACTAGTGTTACCTATCATTGGAATGAAGAAGCAGAGCAAACAATCGAAACCCATAATAGTTTAACTGTCTCAGATATTATTAGTATGCCATTTGGTAATAACAAACTATATATAGCGGTTACCGACCAAGAAGGAAAAGAGACCACTTATGAAAAAGAATATGTTTCTGATGGAAATGGTAGACCAGTAATTGAATTATTATTAACCAAGGAAAACAAAATACGAATTAAAGCACAAGATGCAAAAGGACTTAAATATATTCGTTATACATGGAACAGTGGAAATTATGTAACAATAGAAGCTAATATAGAAGACTTAAAACTAATTGATGAACTAGCAGAAATTCCATTAGGACAAAATACCTTACGAGTAGAAGCTGTTAATATTGATAACATGATTACCACAAAGGAACTTGAAGTAAAAGGAGTAAGAAGACCAACCGTTTCACTAAGACAAGATGGAAAAAAATTAATCATCCATGTAGAAGATCACCAACAAATAAAAGTAGTAAACTTCGTATTAAACGGTCAAAAATACCAAATGAATATGGGCGAAGTAAAAGTAATTAACCATACAATCGATCTAATTCCAGGAGAAAACAGAATAGAACTAGTTGCAGAGAATATAGAAGGTGGCATTACAGAAGTAAACGGTAAATGCATTGTAGAAGAATAAAACCAAAAAAGAGAAGGTAATCACAAAAGCCTTCTCTATTATGCTTTAAAAAAGGAATGAAACAATATGGACAATATCCTAATTATAAAAATGATTGCCTATTTCATCATCTATTCGTTCTTTGGATGGGTAATGGAATCTGTATTAAAAACATACTTACAAAAAAAGCCAGTCAATAGCGGGTTTTTATATGGACCCTTTTGCCCAATCTACGGATTTGGAGCTACTTTTATGCTATTATTTTTACAAGGCTATAGAAGAAATCCCATCTTATTATTTATTATTGCATTTTTTACCATGTCTTTATGGGAGTATATAGTAGGTTGGCTACTAGAAAAAATATTTCACACAAAATACTGGGATTATACGGAGAACAAATTTAATATAAAAGGAAGAGTTTGCTTACTAAATTCTTTGTTTTGGGGATTTCTAGGAGTGATCTTTATTTGTTACCTTCATCCATTTCTAGCAAGTCAAATTGACCGAATTCCGAGCCATATTTTAATGTTTAATGTTATCATGGTGAGCCTTGCTATTTTGATAGATACCATTGTTAGTGTCGTTAAAGTAAGCAATATCAAAGGCAGACTAGAAAAATTAAAAGAACTTACCGAAACCATAAAAGAAAAACTCGAAGAACTAGAAAAGAAACAAGTCAATAAAGAAAGTCTACAAGCAGTAATTGAAGAATTAAAATACAAACAAACCATATTAAAACGAAAACTAATACGTCAAACCAATCATTTAAAAAAAGCATTTCCAACAATGAAATCCGAGGCCATTGAAAAGATAAACGAATTTTTAAAAGAGAAAAAAGAAAGTATTAGAAAAGGAAAAGATTAAAGGAGAAACTTATGGTACAAGAAATTTATATTATTGATGATAATGAAGAATTAACCAAAAACATGAAACAAATCTTTGAAAAAGAAAAAGAATATAAATTTAAAAATGTAAAAACACAAGATATTGATATTGCTCTTAAAAGTATCCCTTCTCTTATTATGATTCATGAAGAAGGAATTAAGAAAGATATCTTTGAATTATGTACTCAAATTAGAGAAGATGAAGACAACAGCATTACCCCCATTATTGTATTAGGAAATACGTGGGAAAAAGAACATCGTATTTCGATTTTAAAATTAAATGTAGCCTATTATATCGTAAAACCAATTGATCAAGATTATATATACTACACCATTAAAAATCTAGTAAGATTAATGTATATGAATAGACGAGTAAGCCCTTTAACAGGACTTCCGGGAAATGTACAAATACAAACAGAAATAAAAAAACGTTTGTTAAAAAAAGAAAAATTTGCAGTCATCTATGTAGATTTAGACAATTTTAAATCGTATAACGATTTATATGGTTTTAGCAAAGGAGACGAAATCATCAAATTTACAGCAAGAACCATTAGTAGAAACATTCACAATAGCGACTGTGAAAATAGTTTTGTCGGACACATTGGTGGAGATGACTTTATTGCCCTTGTTTCCAATACCGATTATGAAAAAATTTGTAAAAACATCATCCATGAATTTGATGAAAATGTACTAACCTATTTTTCAAAAGAAGATGCCCAAAGAGGATATGTAGAAGTAGCAAACCGAAGAGGAATTATTGAACAATTCCCATTAACCTCTATTTCGATTGGCGTTGTTGAAGTGGAGGAAAACCGATTCCATAATACACTAGAAATTGGAGAAGTGGGAGCACAAGTAAAACATTTAGCCAAAATTACAGTAGGAAGCAGTTATGTCATTAATAGAAGAAATGATTAAAAAGTGTATCGATAGAAACAGTAAAGAATAGTAAGAAAACTGTCCCTTTTAAGACAGTTTTTTTAATTCTATTTTAAACAATCCCTGTTCTTTACGATTAAAAAAGAAAGAGGGCAAAAAAATCGCAAAATCCTATTGCGAAAATGAAAGTTTCATTATATAATAGCAAAAGTACGAAGCTCTTATACTTGTATGGAGAACAACTCTGATAAAAAGCTATGAACCTTGTCAGGTCGGAAACGAAGCAGCAATCAGTAGTGGATTATGTGGAAGTTGTTTTCCATAGAGGTATAAGAATTTTTTAAAAGAGGTGAAACAAAATGGAATATACGTCATTATACCGAAAATATAGACCCACCACTTTTTCTGAAATGGTAGGACAAGACCACATTACCAAAACCCTAAAAAACCAAGTCATATCAGGTCGAATTGGTCATGCTTATTTATTTAATGGAGGAAGGGGAACCGGAAAAACATCAGCTGCAAAAATACTAGCAAGAGCCATTAACTGTTTAAACCCAAAAGATGGAGAGCCTTGTAATGAATGTGAAATTTGTAAAGCGATGTTAGAAGGAAGTTTAACCGATGTTGTGGAAATGGATGCTGCTTCGAATAATAGTGTAGAAGACATTCGTGCCATCCGTGATGAAGTAAATTTCTTGCCAACCCTTGCTAAAAACCGTGTTTATATTATTGATGAGGTTCACATGCTATCCACAGGAGCTTTTAATGCCTTATTAAAAACACTAGAAGAACCACCAGCCCATGTAAAATTTATTTTGGCAACTACAGAACCACAAAAATTACCAGCCACCATTCTTTCTAGGTGCCA
Source organism: Clostridia bacterium (assembly GCA_022796855.1). Lineage (GTDB taxonomy): Bacteria > Bacillota > Clostridia > TANB77 > CAG-508 > RGIG8482. The sequence goes on from JAAWJM010000005.1 coordinate 27,636, forward strand.
ACGCTTCGATTTTAAACGCCTTTTAGAAGAGGATATTGTAAAAAGGCTACAAATCGTTTGTAAGCAAAGTCAAATTGATATTACCGAAGAAGCTTTACAGGTAATTGCTGTATTAGCAGAAGGGGCAGCAAGAGATGCCTTAAGTATTTTAGAAAGATGTAGCCAAGAAAAGGAAGGAACGATTGATGTTACACAAGTAAAAAATTTAGTTGGAATTCCGGGAGTAAAAGTTGTTTCAACAATCATAAAAGAAATGATACAACAAAATCCAGAACAAGCACTAATAACCTTAGAAGAAGTTCTTTTAGACGGAAAAGATTTAACCAATTTATTATGGGAAATGATAAAATATGTAAAAGACCTATTAGTATACAAAACCACACAAACTCTAAAAATCTATAATAAAGAAGAGTTAAAAGAAATTGCCGAAATTTCAAAAAGTATTTCCAAAGAAAAGTTAATAGAATGGATTTATGGATTATCGGAAATTGAAAATAACATGAAATGGTCTACACAAAAAGAAATCATGTTACAAACAGGACTTATCAAATTATCCACAAATGTGAATTATGATGGAATGGATGAACTAAAAAAGAAAGTACAAGAATTAGAAAACACAATAAAAAGTGGAAATATAGTAGTAAACTCAACCCAGCTAAACCAAACCCCAAAACAAGAAACACAAGCCAAGGTTTCAGCACAAAAAACAGTTCCAAAGGCCAATATAGAAAACCTAACCTCAGAGCAATACTGGCCAAAAGTAATCGAACAATTAAAACAGACTGGAAAAATGGTACTATACTCAAACATGATAAACACCAAAGCAAAACAAAAAGACGACTTAACTCTAGAGGTTATTTTTCCAAATGGAATCACCAAATTTGGAAAGGACCTACTACAAAGACCAGAAAACATGCAAGAAATCGTAAGACTTGTTTCCATGGAATGTGGAAAAGAAATGCGAATAAAATATATTGAGGGAAACGAATATGTACCCAAAAAAGAAGACAGCCTAGAAGAAAAAATAAAATCCCTAGACATCCCTGTCAACATCATTGAGGAATAAGAAAATTTAACTCTATTCCATACAGAAAAAAACGTAAAAAGGCCCCTTTACTTAAGGGGGCTGTCGTCGATAGGCGACTGGGGGTTTTTAATCACATTGCTAACGAATATAACCATTAAAAGGAGGAAAATAATATGTCAAAAAGAGGAGGATTCCCAGGAATGGGAGGCGGATTCGGAGGAATGAATCTAAACAACCTTATGAAAGAAGCCAAAAAAATGCAAGCAGATTTAGAAAAATCACAAGAAGAACTAAGTGCAAAAGAATTTGAGGCAACAGCAGGTGGAGGAGCAATTCAAGTAAAAGTAAGTGGAGACAAACAACTAAAAGAAATTAACATTCAAAAAGATGTAGTTGACCCAGATGATGTAGAAATGTTACAAGACCTAATCCTAACTTGTGTGAACGAAGCATTAAGAAAAGTAGATGCTGCCCAAGCAGCCTCTATGGGAAAATACAACATTCCGGGATTAATGTAACCGTAGGGGCAGGTCTTGTGTCTGCCCAAAATACTGAACCACATTAAAAAAGGAGAAAACCATGTCAATTTATTCACCATCCATTGAAAAACTAGTAGAAAGTTTTGAAAAATTACCAAGCATTGGACACAAAACAGCAGTAAGACTAGCCTTTCATATGCTAGACTTAACCGAAGCCGAAGTACAAGAATTCATTCATTCCATTACAACCGCAAAGCAAAATCTAAAATATTGCTCAAAATGCTATAATATATCCGATACAGACCCATGTCCGATTTGTGCTAACCAAAAAAGAGATGAAAGCATTATTTGTGTTGTAGAAGATGTAAAAGATATCATTGCCATGGAAAAAACACATGAATTTAAAGGCATATATCATGTCCTACATGGTTCCATATCGCCAATGAATGGAGTAGGTCCAGACGACATCAAACTAAAAGAATTACTAGCAAGACTAAACCCAGAAACAGTAAAAGAAATTATTTTAGCAACCAACCCAAGAGTAGAAGGAGAAGCCACCGCTATGTATATCTCAAAACTTGTAAAACCATTAGGAATTACAGTAACGAGAATTGCACACGGAATTCCAGTAGGAGGAGACCTAGAATACACAGACGAAATCACTCTAACCAAGGCACTAGAAGGAAGAAGAGAACTATAAGTAATTTTAGCAAGGATTGTTAGAATTATCGTTTCCATTTGCGATAATGCCTAAATTATCGCAAAGAGCAGAGAAAAAGTTAGCCAAGGTAGAGACTTCATCAGAAGTTAGACCTTGGCTCAATATAACGGAAAGAGAGCTCGCAAGAGCAATCCATTCACAACTTGAAAGGTTATTAAATAAATCATGCAAAAATCTCACCCCATATGCAATATCATATGAAACAATAAGGGGATGCATTGCACGTCCAGTTAAAAGAAATTACCAAAAAGCAAAAAACTCTTGATTATAGAGAAGATATTATGTATAATTAAAATAATGAAATCAATCAAGGAGGGCCTTGGCAACATGGAGAAAGAAACGAAACGGTATAAGAAAAGACACCTAAACAATTACCGAAAAGTTCGAGGAAAGTACAAAGAAGTAGGAACAAGAACATTGAAGGTGAAAATAGGTGATGTTTTCACGTTAGAAGAAAATGCAATTCATGAAACACACTTTGAAAGGAATGCTGAAAAGGGATGTTATATACTGAAGTTTTACTATCATAAAATGGGAAAAGGACAGTTGAAACGCTCTAAAACAGCAACATACCGAGTAGAAGAACAAGCCCAGGGAAGTCCGGGATTAATTCGGATTTCCACAGATGAAAGTCAGGAGACGCCGTAAGGCGTTTCTTGACTTTTATGTAAATATTATATATAATAATACTATCAAAATCATAAGGAGGAATAGAAAACATGGTAGAACCAAAATTATCCGACATCGTTTATAAGGAGGAAGCTTTAGATAGACGAAATAGGACAAAGCGGAAAACGCCATTAGAAAAAACGCTAATTGGCATGGGGCAAAGAATTGTCTTAGAGCGTAATGTAATTGATTTTTGGAAATTAGAAGAAAGATTAGAGGGTATTTACTCAATCACTTTTGATTTCCATGAAGCAGACAAAAGCGATAATCTAAAGGGTGGTTGTTCACATTACCAAGTTCAGGAAAATTCCAAAAAAGAGGCGGTATTAGTTCGCGTTTCTAAGTGATTTAAAGAAAACGGGAATGCTTAAGGGCATTCCCGTTTTCTTTTACTCTTTTAATAAAATTTCACAAATATCCTTACAAGAATTCTTTTTTGCAAGAAGTCTTGCATTTACTTTCATTTTTTGCATTCTTTCTGGGGAAGAAAATAGCTCCTCCAAAACCTGTTTTGCATCATCGTGTTTTTTTATCCAAATAGCAACTCCCTTATGTTCTAAAAAAGTAGCGTTTTCTTCTTCTTGACCAGGAATAGGGTTTATTACAATAATCGGAAGACCGTGAAGCTAAGCTTTCGGAAGTAGTAAGTCCTCCTGGTTTGGTTACGACTAAATCTGAAATACTCATCAGTTCTGGAACTTTTGTGGTATAATCGAGTACTTTAATGCAATCTTGTTTGTGTTCTTGTTCTACTAAATATTCAAAACTACGTTTCATTTTTGGGTTTCTACCAGAAATCGCCACCACTTGAATATTATGAAAACTTTGTGCAAAAGTGCGTAACATATCATATGTTCGCGATTTACCAAGCCCAAATTCTCCACCTGCAAAAAACAAAACCGTTTTCTTATTCTCTACTAACCCAAATTCTTCTAAAATTTCTGTTTTATTATAATGTTGTAAAAATCGATTCGATAAGGGAATTCCAGTGGCAAATATCTTTTTTTCCTCAATTCCTTTTTCCATTAAACTTTGTTTCATTCCTTCATGGGCCACAAAGAAATAATCGATTAAATCCGAATTTACCAGCCATTGGTCATGAGGAGCATAATCGGTCATAATGGTAGCAATTTTAGCATGAATTTTTTCTTTTTTCTTTAAAATGGTACACATCTGAGAGCCAAAAGGATGAGTTGAAATCACAAGGTCAGGAGAAAATTCCTGTAACAATTTATTTAATTTAATGGACATAAGCTTATTCGAATCATTACTTACCTTTGCAAAAATTCCTTTTTGCGAATTTGAATAAATCTTTCCCCATGCCCAAGGAACTTTTTTTGCCATTTCATTGTAGGCAGTTGTTGTTACCTTATCAAGAGTTTTATTGACATATTTCACACAATCCACTAATCGAATTTCTACATCTGGATAATGATTTTCAAGATATTCTTTCACCGAACGAGCAGCCGATAAATGGCCACCACCATAGGTAGCATAAAAAATTAAAACTTTTTTCATAAGCCATCTCCTTGTACAATTTAACAATATAGAGGTCAATTCCATATCGATACACACATCTGTCAATTTGTATTCTAACACAAAAACAAGCAAAAGGAAAAGAAATTTAAAAAATTTAAGAATAAAATTTGAAAAAAATAGCAAAATAAAAACAAAACGAATTTGAAGGAGGTAACATGAAGCCAAAAGCAAAATCAATTTTATTAATTATTTTACTAATGTTAAGTGCGATTAGTTTTCTGTTTGCCATTTATTTTGAACCAAGTAACAACCAAGTATATGCAGCAAGCGGAAGCCAGTCCGATTTACAATTAATGGCAAGAGCCATCAATGGAGAAGCAAGAGGAGAACCATATGAAGGGCAAGTAGCCGTTCGGAGCCGTTATTTTAAACCGAGTCAAAAGCTCTAAGTTTCCCAATACCATAGCAGGTGTTATTTATGAAAAAGGAGCATTTACCGCAGTATCAGATGGACAAATTAATGTACCCATAAAAGAAGGTTCTACGGTATTAAAAGCCGCAAGGGATGCCATGAATGGCTGGGACCCAACGGGTGGATGTATTTATTACTTTAACCCAAACACCGCTACGAATAAATGGATTTGGTCAAGACCATTGGTTAAGACAATCGGAAAACATAGATTCTGTAAATAATGACAAGAGGTAATCATTATTTTAATGATAATAACCTCTTTCACAAAGAAAGGAAAGAAGAGTATGAATGTAAAAGAAAAAGTGATGGATTGGAAAAACAGGCTACAAGATCGTCACATGCTAAGTGTTATTGTTGTATTAGGAGCTATAATCATAGGAATAGGGTTATTTACTTATAAACGTGAAAGAGATTTTAGACAAGCCTCTGAAAACTCTTATAATATGGCATTTTTTGAATTGTTAGATTATGTACAAAATGTAGAAACCTATCTTGCAAAATCCCTTATTTCAACGACACCAGAACATGGAGCAGAAACACTAACCAATTTATGGAGAGAATCCAATCTAGCCCAAAGCTATTTAGCGCAGCTACCCATTTCCTCACAGGAATTAGAAAATACGTCAAGATTTTTAAACCAAGTAAGTGATTATAGTTATTCGTTGTCCAGAAAAAATATCTATCATGAACCATTAACCCAAAGCGATTTAGACAATCTAAAAAGTTTGCATGATTATAGTGTAGAACTAAATAATACCTTAGTTCAACTATCAGCTGATATGAATGAAGGACGAATTAGTTGGGGAGAACTTACCAAAAAAGGAAGCATCGCATTTGCTCAACAAGTAAGCAATATTTCAAAAGACAGTTTTTCTGGAATTGAAGAAAATTTCCATGAATATGCAGGATTAATTTATGATGGAGCCTTTTCCGAACACATGACCAATCCAGAACGAAAAGGATTAACAGGAAATGATATTGAAGAAAACCAAGCCATGCAAATTGCAAAAGACTTTTTTGGAGAAGATAGAATTTCTGAAATTACCTTAAATGGATTTTCCGAAAACGGAAACATTCCTTCTTATGATTTTTTCGTAAAATTAAAAGATATGGACAAAAACAACAATGCCAATATCTCCATCTCCAAAAAAGGAGGACACATTGTATTTTCCAACTTTAACCGAAACGTAGAAGCCGAAACGCTAAGTTTTGAACAAGTCAATGAAATGGGAAAAAATTTCTTAGCTAGTAAAGGATTTCCAAATATGAAAGAAACCTATTATTTAAAACAAGAAGGAACCATCACCATAAACTATGCCTACCATCAAAATGAAGTAACCATGTATCCAGACTTAATTAAACTAAAACTGGCGTTAGACAATGGAGAAATTTTAGGAATCGAAACAACAGGATATTTAAACTCACATGAAGAAAGAAACCTACCAAAAGTAAAAATTTCCAAAGAACAAGCAAAAACCACTTTAAACAAAAATCTACAAATCGAAAGCGAAGGATTGGCCGTCATTCCAACCGAATACCAAACCGAAATCCTATGTTGGGAATTTAAAGGAAAAGTAGAAGACACAGAATTTTTAGTCTACATCAATGCAGACAATGGAAGAGAAGAAGACATCCTAGTTATCCAAGACACCCCAAACGGAACCTTAACGATGTAAAAAATGACAATATTGCAAAAAACTACTTGCAATAAAGATACAAAAATAGAGCATACTAAGTGTATGAAAATACAAGAAATGAAAAATTGATGAGTTTATTTCATAACAAAAAAGCATTTCAAAGTATATTTCATAAATAGGAGGTATGCATTATGTCTAAAAATTCTAAATTAATTTCAAATGAATTACGTGAAGAAATTGCCAAAGAGTTAGGTGTATATGATACTGTTAAAAAAGACGGTGGAAGCTGGGGAAATGTTTCAGCAAAAGACTGCGGAAACATCGTATCAAAAGCAATTGAAATCGCAAACAGAAGCGTACAAAAATAGGAAAGTTAATAAAAAAGGGGTAAAAATTAAATTTTTACTCCTTTTTCTTTACGAATAACAAAAATAAGTATATACTATAAAAAAAACAAAATACTTGTTAACCTATCATACAGATAAAAAATAAAGAGGTATGTAAAAAATGAAATACGAAGAAATTGAACAAATTGTAAAAAACACATTATCCCCAAAACGTTACTTACATAGTGTAGGAGTAGCCAAAAGAGCAGCCCAACTTGCTTGTATCTATGGAGAAGACGAAGAAAAAGCAAGAAAAATAGGTATTGCCCATGATATTGCAAAAGAAATGTCAAAAGAAGAGGCACTTGCTTATGCAAAAGAAAATCATATTTTGTTTGATGAAATCGAAAAAGAAGAACCAAGTTTATGGCATTCAAAACTAGGAGCCGATATAGCAGTTAAGAAATTCAGTTTCACAAAAGACATGGCAGAAGCAATCATCTATCATACTACTGGTAGTATTCATATGAACACCATGGATAAAATTATTTATGTAGCCGATAAATCAGACGAAACAAGAACCAAAATAAACCTAGAAGAAGTAGTAAAAATTAGTAACCACGACTTAGAAGAAGGAGTATTATATATAGCAAAATACATGACAAATTATAGTCTACAAAAAGATAGTCTCATTCATCCACACACCATCGAATTAATCAATGAATTAATCAAAGAAAAAAAGAATAAAAAACAATAAAAACAATATATTAAAAAGAAAGAGTCAAGATAATTTCTTGATTTTTTTAAAAGATTGATATAAAATACTAAAAAACAAGCAAATAGGGTGATGGTATTGCAAATAGAAATAAAAGGATATAAAATCAATTATGAGGTAGAAGGGCAAGGTAAAAATGTAGTTATTTTACATGGTTGGCTTGCTAATTTAGAAACGATGAAACCAATTGCGAATCATTTAAAAAAGCATTTTAAAGTTTATAATGTTGATGTAATTGGTTTTGGAAAGAGTGATATGCCAAAACAACCACTATATACAAACGACTTTGGAGATTTTTTACACGATTTTTTAAGTGCCCTAGAGATAGAAAAACCGATATTAATAGGACATTCTAATGGCGGAAGAGCTATCATTAATTTTGCTGGACGACAATTGGGCAACATTCATAAAATTGTATTAATTGATGCTGCAGGAATAAAACCTAAAAGAAAACTAAGCTATTATATAAAGGTATATATGTTTAAAATGTTGAAAAAACTATTACCAAATACAAAAAAGACACAAAAGTTGCGAGAAAAAGTATTAGGAAAATTTGGTTCAACAGATTATAAAAATTCTCCAGAAATTCTACGAAAGACAATGACTAATATTGTAAATGAAGATGTGAAAGATATTTTGCCTCATATTCAAGCGCCAACATTGCTTATTTGGGGAACAGAGGATACCGCTACACCAATTGGTGATGCAAAAATAATGGAAAAACTAATTCCAAATGCAGGGTTAGTAACATACCAAGGAGCAGGACACTTTTCCTATTTAGACAGATTACCAAATTTCTTAAGAGTGTTAGATGAATTTTTTAAAAATGATTATTAAGTTAGGGGGAAATATGTTACAATATGCTATCATAAATATATTATGGATAACAGCAGGTATTTACTTAAGTAGAAAATTAAGAAATGGATTTCACATTTTACAATTAGAACATTACAAAACAAAACCCTATCGACAATGGAGAAAAGAGCATTTAAAGAAAGTATGGAATCCAAAAGAATTACTAGTAATCTTACCAATTTTAATTACGTGTTTCTATTTTGAATTGGGAATCATAATAGAAATTATTTTCTTTATCTTACTCAATGTTTTATACAAAACAGAAAAAGAAAAAAAGCCTTTTGTAGTAACAAATCGTATTAAAAGAATGTATATAACAAATACTATTTTTATAGCAATAACATGGTCTATCGTAAATATATTACTAAAAAACCAATTAGTAGTACAAATTACTAATTTAGTTTATATTAGTTATATACTAGTGAGTTATTATGTAGTAGTTTTACTAAACATAGTAAATCAGCCAATTGAAAAAGCAATACAAACAAAATTCTATAAACAAGCCAAAAAGAAATTGCAAAACCAAAGCAATTTAAAAGTAATTGGAATAACAGGAAGTTATGGAAAAACAAGTACGAAATATATTGTATCGACAATATTAGAACAAAAATATAATGTACTTATGACACCAGAAAGCTATAATACTACTATGGGAGTAGTAAGAACAATTAACGAAAAATTAAAAATAGAACACCAGATTTTTGTTTGTGAAATGGGGGCAAGAAACATTGGAGATATTCAACAGATATGTGACTTAGTAAAACCACAATACGGAATACTAACCTCGATAGGACCACAACACTTAGATACGTTTCAAACCATTGAAAATGTAAAAAGAACAAAAATGGAATTAATCAATTCACTTCCAGAGCAAGGGATTGCCTTTATCAATGAAGAAGACGAAAACATTCAAACCATAACAATAAGTAACAAGCATATAAAATATGGACTAAACAAATCTACATGTGATTATTATGCGAATAACATTGAAATTACCGAAAATGGATGTACATTTGATGTTCACACCAAAGATGAACATACTATTTTTGTAAAAACGAAACTATTAGGTAGTAATAATCTTCTTAATATTGTAGGAGCAATTTGTGTAGCAAAGGAAATGGGCTTAACAGATGAAGAAATTAAGCAAGGTGTACGCCTATTAAAACCAATTCCACATCGATTAGAATTAATTCGTGGAGCAAATGGACTGATTATGATTGATGATGCTTTTAATTCTAATATAAAAGGGTCAAAATCGGCCTTAGAAGTATTAGCAAGTTTTAATAACCATAAGAAAATAATAGTTACCCCAGGAATGGTAGAATTAGGAGAAAAACAATATGAATATAACAAGCAATTTGGAGAACAAATAGCCGAGTGTGCAGATTATAGTATTCTAGTAGGAGAAAAGCAAGCAAAACCGATCTATGATGGGCTAAAAGCAAAAAAATATCCAGAAGAGAAAATTTATATTGCAAAAAATTTAGAAGAAGCAATTCAAAAGATGAACCAAGAAATTACGAAAGATACCGTTGTTTTATTAGAAAATGATTTACCAGATAATTATTTATAGAAAGGGTGAAAATATGAAAACAAAATTAGGACTTATCTTTGGAGGAAGAAGTGTAGAGCATGAGGTGTCAATCATTACTGCTATTGAAACGATTAGCCATATGGATAAAGAAAAATATGAGCTGATTCCAATCTATATTAGTAAGCAAGGTTTAATGTATACAGGAGAAGTATTGTTTGATTTAGAAGCATATAAAAATATGGATGAATTAATGAAAAAAGTAGTACAAATTAACTTAATTAATGATGGTGCAAAAGTTAATATAATTCGTTATCCTGCCAAAAAATTTGGAGATAATATCATAAACCAAATTGATGTAGCATTTCCTGTTATGCATGGAACAAATGGAGAAGACGGAACAATTGCTGGATATTTAGAATTATTGAATGTTCCATACATTGGTTGTGACATTTTATCAGCGAGTATTGGAATGGATAAAATTATGATGAGAAAAGTATTAAAAGAATCGAACTTACCATGTTTAGATTATGTAGCTTTTTATAGCATGGACTATATTCGAAATGAAGAAAAATATCTTCAACAAATTAATGAAAATTTAACATATCCAGTGATTGTAAAAGCAGGAAATCTTGGTTCTAGTGTAGGAATTAAAAAAGCAAATACAAAAGAAGAAATTACCGAAGCAATTGAATTTGCAATGCAATTTTCTGATCGAATTATGGTAGAAAATGCAATTGTTAATCTAAAAGAAATCAATTGCTCTGTAATAGGAGACATGACAGATGCTGAAAGCTCAGAATGTGAAGAACCAATTTCAAGTGATGAAATATTAAGCTATACCGATAAGTATCTAGGAGGTTCTAAAACAGAAGGGATGGCAGCATCAGATAAAAAATTACCAGCAGATATTCCAAGTGATACAAGACAACAAATAAGAACATTAGCGGTAGAAACTTTCAAAACATTAGGGTGTAGTGGAGTTGCAAGAGTAGATTTTCTTTTAGATGAAGATACCAATGAGATTTACATTAATGAAATTAATACAATACCAGGAGCATTATCCTATTACCTATGGGAAGCAACCAATAAACCATTTAGCAAAGAAATTGATGAACTAGTAGAACTTGCCTATAAGAGACAAAGACAAAGAGAAAAAAGAGTGTATTCGTATGACCAAAATATATTAGCTCTTGTTTCAAATGGCAAGTTTAAGGGAAGTAAAGGTGCAAAATGCAAATAGAACTTTGTACAAAACAAATCTATGAGAAGCATAATGAGAAGCAAAAACAGACATATCAGGGGCATTTGAAAAATGCCCCTAAAGGTAGTATTTTAGAGTTTGGAAATGAAAAAGAAAATTATCAAATGACTATCTTAGAAAACAAAATCATATTAAAGAAACCAAACCAAACCATCATATTTGAAAAAGAAAAAACAACAAATTCTACTCTACAAACTCCCTATGGAAGTATCAATATGAAAATTACAACGAACCTTATGGAAATAGAAAAGTGTGACCACCAAGTAAAAAGAATATTACTCGATTATCAAATTGAATTAGAAAACCAAAAACCATACCAAAACCAAATTGAAATAAATATTAGATAAGACTAACTTCAAATAAAAGCTAGTCTTATTTTTTGTGTGTATTGATTACAATAGCAAATTATTCCATAAAAATGGTAAAAATACTTGACATATTATATTTATTTATATAAACTGATGTCATAAATAGAACAAAAGAGTAAACACTAAGAAAAAAGAGAAAGGAGAACAAAAGAAATGAATAACGAGAATAAAGGTATAACATTAGTTGCTTTAGTGATTACCATCATAGTTTTGTTAATTTTAGCAGGTATAACGATTAGTATGACAATAGGACAAAAAGGGATTTTGCAAAAAGCACAAGAGGCGGGTAAGAACTATACGAATGCTACTAATTATGAACATGAGAAATTGTCAGATATTTCAGAAGAAGTAAATAATATTATAGATTCTTTAACTCCGAAGGTACCACAAATATCAGAAGAAGTAAAAGCTTTACAAGTAGGACAATATGTGCAATATGATACTGGAATAGAGGAAGTAGGAAATATAATTTGTAGAGTACTTTATCCAGTAAGTTCGGAATACGGATTACAGATTATATCAGATAAATGTGTAGAGAATGTAACTTTCGGTGGAAAAAGCTGGAAAGAGGGAAAAGAAAGTTATAATGGAGCAATTGAGCAACTAAATGAAGCAACAAAAAAATATGTAAATCCAGATTATGCTTATGATGGAAGATGTGTTGGGAGTATACCAACAGTAAAGAATGGAATGTTTGTAGATAAAGATAAATTTAAGGATAGTGAGGGAAATACTCCAAATACTGTCTTTATACTAGATTCATGGCCAATACCAAGTAGTTTTGGAGGAACACGTGATACAGGATGTTATGATTCAGATGAAAATTATGTACAAGATTTGGATGCTTTAGGAACAAGCATGTCTAATATTAGTATGAATTATTGGTTAGCCTCTCGTGTTATGGTACATGATAAAACAGGAATGAATTTCTGTGTTCGTTTTATGGGATCTAGTTTATCGAACAATCTGATGTGTCGAGTGGGTTCAGTGGCAGCAATTGGTATTTCGACATATACTAGAGGGCTTCGACCTTGTATTTCGTTAAAGTCTTATGATATAAAAATAGTAGAAGGAGATGGGACATTGAGTAACCCATATGTAATTGGAAAATAGAAAAAGCAGGGATTGATGGATTTTCAATCTCTGCTCTTTTGTGCTTTACAATGTAGCAAGAACTGCTTCAATCATAAAGTACAAATGTACGTCTTCAATGCCTTTCGTGTCGAAGGGGCGATAAAAATCATGGTTGTCCTCCTCTTTTTCTTCTTTTATTTCATTTATATAAGGAGCAATTTCGACAACATGTTTTGTATCACATAGTTCTTTTGTGGTGGCAAGAATCCGTTCTTCTAATTGGAATAACCATTGGTCATTAAGCATAGTGACCCTCCTTTGTAAAATGTCTGCCTTTATTGGTTACATAACATAATTATAGCATGATTTACGTAAAATAACAAGTGCGATTTTTTTAGTCAAATCCTATTGAAATATTACTACAATACTGATATAATAAACCTACCATTTGCGTGGGAGGATGTTGAAATGATTTTTAAAGATTATTATAAGATATTAGGAATAGAAAATAATAAGGTAAATGTGGATGAAATTAAGCAGGCCTATCGTGAACAGGCTAAAAAATATCATCCAGATGTCAATGTAGGAGACCGTATTTCAGAAGAGAGATTTAAAGATATTAACGAAGCTTATCGTGTATTATCGAATCATACCTCAAGAAGGAAATATGACCGTATGTGGACAAGCCGTATTGGAAACAAAAGAAAAAAACAAGCATATGAAGAAAGTAAACGTGAGAAAAACGATGTATTTAGCGACTTTTTTCATATGTTTTTTGGTAGTGAGGAAGAAAGAAAAGAAACTACCAAAAAGAGTAGAAAAAATCCTCCAGTAAAAGGAGAAAATGTGGAAACTGCGATTTCGATTTCGGTAGAAGAGGCATTTTATGGGTTAAACAAAAAAATATCTTTACGTACAGTAGACGGAAACATGAAAACCTTTGACATTAAAGTACCAGCAGGAATTCGAAACAATGAAAAAATTCGTCTAATCGGACAAGGAAAAAGCGGTCAATTTGGCGGAAAGAATGGAGACTTATTCATTAAAATCCAAATTGAACCAGATAGTAAATTTGAGTTAAACGGATATGACCTATACACCTCACTTGCTTTAACTCCATGGGAAGCAGCACTAGGCACAAAAGTGAATTTAGAAGGAATTGATGATACCATTTCGGTATACATACCAGCAGGCATCGAAAGTGGTGAAAAATTACGTATTCCGGGGAAAGGTTATAAAGACGGAAAAGGTGGAAGAGGAGATTTAACTGCTACCATTCAAATTATGGTACCAAAAAAATTAACCAAAAAAGAAAGAGAATTATTTGAAGGGTTAAAAGAAGTATCAAAATTCAAACCAAGAGCCAAGAAAAGAGAAAAGAAAAATAATAAGTAAATGGTATAGGTCGGTCTTGTACCGACCCAGGAAAATGAAAAATAAAAGATTTACATAGTAAACATAAATTAAATAGTGAAAAATGGTTGACAACATGCGAAAAACGAGGTATAATTATGTTTAGTGGTAAAAAACGGACTACTATACATAGGATAAAATAAAAAAGAGGGGTGTAGTATATGGAAACTTTCCAAGGAAAGCATTTCAGTATAACCGATCCAAAAGGTGTAAACACAGTCATCTATCGTATTAACCAAACTGAAAAAGAATACCTAAAGGATTCTCCTAAATACACAATAGAAAGACTTGCGTATATGGAGGAATTAACGGGAGAATTAAAGAAAAAGACTTTTTTCGTAGACGACCCATCACCAAGAGGAGAAGAACTAGTCATTTTATCATTTGGAAAAGATAAAGTGGTAGTAAATACTGGAATTATGGCAGAAAACAAATTAACAATATCAAAAAAACCTATGCCAGTAAAATTTGACACAATATATTCTGAAAAAGAAAGTGTGTATAAAGAATTTGATTATACACCAAACTTGAAGAGACCAATTTCGATTATAGACCCAGAAACAACAGAAGAAGTAAAACCAATTGTATATTTGGATGAAAAAACAAATGAAATAAAAGGAAAATGCAAACTAAAACCATATAAATCATACTTCGCATTTGAAGTAAGAGGAGAATAATGAGGAGGAGAAAATGGAAGGTTTAAACAAAAGTCCAAAAATCAAAAAGGTTACAGCAATACCTTTTGCATTAAAAGAAAAAATTAGAGAAGGTGCAGTAGTACCACCACAAGCGAAAGCTTATATAAAAGAAATGAAAGCAAAAAAAGAAGAAGAAATGGTGATTAATGTAGGAGATGCAACATTTGAAATTGATGACAACAATATCATTAGCTTTACAGAAGCACAAGCCAAAAGATCTGGAAAACTAATTTCTAATAAAGACTTCGAAAAGAGAAGAGAAGCAAGAAGACAAAGAGAAAAAATGGCAAGCGGAATGGAAATATAGTTTCCAAAACCAAAGAAGAGGTGAAACCTTATGAACTATAAAGTAGAAGGTGCATTGCGAAGAAATAAAAAGAATTTTATTATATTTATAATACTATGGATTATTTTAGCCATAGTATTTGTTATGCCCATTAGTTATACGATTGCCAAAGCAACTGTAAATGGACAATTTATGATGGACAAGTTTTTTGGTGGAATTGCCGATTCCTTTACCAATTTAGGAAATACCATAGGAAAAACCTTTACCGAAGGACATCTTGGCACCTATTTTTCTACCCTATTCAAATTTAGCATTTTATATGCCATCTTTGTTTTAGTAGGATTAATCAAAACAGCACCAAAGCATGAATTTGCCGATATTGAACATGGTTCTAGTGATTGGTCAAAAAATGGAGAACAATACCGAGTATTAAGCGATAGAAAAGGAATTATATTAGCACAAAACAACTACCTACCAACCGATAAGCGTGGAAACGTAAACGTACTAGTAGTAGGACGGATCAGGTTCTGGTAAGAGTGCTTCCTACTCCATTCCAAACGCTTACCAAACACTAGGTTCCTACATATTTACCGACCCAAAAGGAGAACTATATGATAAAACCGCAGGATACCTAAAAAAACAAGGATATGAAATAAAAGTCTTAAACTTAGTACGACCAAGCTTAAGTGACGGATATAATCCACTTATGCACATATCAAGCGAACTAGATGTTGACGTTATTGCCAATACCATTGTAAAAGGACAAAAATCAGAAGGTGGAGCAGGCTCTGAACCATACTGGGATGACATGGCAGAAATGTTATTAAAAGCACTTATCTATTACCTAATTGCGACAAGACCAGAAGCTGAACAAAACCTAGCTAGCTGTGCAGAACTAGTAAGAGCAGCCAATGCGAATGGAGGAAGCAACTTACTTACCGAACTTATGAACCAACTTCCATACGATCACCCAGCAAGAACCAACTACAAATCCATTGAAATTGCACCAGAAAAAACCTATGGTTCCATCCTATCATCATTACAATCCAAGCTAGGTAAATTCGACTCCAAGGAAATTGCAGAACTAACCTCAACCGATACCATCGATTTTGAAGAAATTGCAAAAAAGAAAACCGCAGTATATGTTATTTCATCCGATACCCATACTGCCTATGACTTCTTATTAACCATTTTCTTCTCACAAATGATACAACAACTTTACGACTTTGCAGACAAAAGTGGAGGAGCCTTACCAGTACCAACCTTCTTCATCCTAGACGAGTTTGCAAACATCGGAAAAATACCAGACTTTGATAAAAAAATATCAACAAGTAGAAGTAGAAAAATATCCTTTAGTGTTATTTTACAAAACCTAGACCAATTAGAAGCCGTTTATGAGAAATCCTATGAAACCATCATTGGTAACTGTGACACCCACGTATTCTTAGGAAGTAACTCACAAAAGACCGTAGAATACTTCTCAAAAGCACTAGGAGAAAAAACCATTGAAAGAGAAAGCATATCCGTAAACAAAGATAAACACAACTGGAGACAAGGACAAAGTGTATCCGACCAAGTTATGGCAAGAGCCCTTATGACCCCAGACGAATTAAGAAGAATGGACAATGACCTTTGTATCATCTTTGAAAAAGGAGTAAAACCAATTCAAGCCAAAAAATTCTACTACTTCCAAACCTCTATGGCCAAAAAACTAGCCATGCATCAAATTTCACATAATGACATACCAGAGTTAGATAGAGGAGTATGGAGAAAATATAACCCATACAATCCATACGTAGAAGACGACAAAGAAAAGAAAGTAGAAAACCTAAAAGTAGAATCCCTAGACGACCTATTCGACGACCTACCGAAAGACCAAGAAGAAACACCAAAAAAAGAACCAAAACAAACCGAATTTACAGAAGTAAAACTAGAACAAGAGCCACCAAAAGAAGCACCAATCCTTCCACAAGAAGCAGAGGAAGACGAATTAGATGCTGACCTACAAAAAGAACTAGAAGCTAAATTTGATGAACTATTTGGTCCATTAGATGATAATTAAAAACAAAAAAATCGCCCTTTTATAGAGCGATTTTTTGTAATCAAAAATTAAAACAAATGTTTTAAAATGAATTGACTTTTTTTAGTAAGTTATATATAATAACAAAAAGATTAGAAAATAGGAGAAAGAACCATGAAATTTGTCCATATTGCCGATATGCACTTTGATGCACCATTTACAGTACTAAATCAAAATAACTTAGGAAATACCAGACGATTAGAACAACGAGAAGCCTTTCGAAAAATTATTGAATATATTAAACAAAACGACATCGAATATTTTTTTATTTGTGGAGATTTGTATGAGCATGAATATGTTAAACAAAGTACCATTGAATATATAAACCATCAATTTCAACAAATACCAAATACAAAAATATATATGGTACCAGGTAATCATGATCCTAGGATAAAAAATTCGTATTATGAAAAACATCAATGGAATCAAAATGTATTTGTATTTGGTTCCGAAATTCAAAAAATTTCAGAACCAAAGGTCGATATTTATGGCTATGGTTTTGATAATTTTTACATGAAAAATCCAAAAATAGAACAATTTCAAATAGAAAATCCAAATAAAATCAATCTATTATTAACCCATGGTTCCATCGATGGCGGAAATGATGAATTAAGAGAATATAATCCAATGAAAGAACACGAATTAAGACGGATTGGGCTTTGACTATATAGCTCTAGGACACATTCATAAACCATATCATCAACCCCCAATAGCATACCCGGGTTCCACTATTTCATTAGGTTTTGACGAATTAGGAAGTCATGGTATGTTAGTAGGAAACATAGACGATACGAAAAAACTAGAACTTACTTTTATACCAATGGATCCAAAGGAATTTAAAGAAGAGGAAATCGTAGTAGATGACATTTTATCCAAAGAAGAACTTATTGAAACCATTCACCAAAAAGACTGGAACGAAAATTATTATTACAAAATTATCTTAACAGGAAAACGAAACTTTGAAATCGAGCCACTACAAATCATCAAATACATAACCCAACAAAATATTATTAAAATAAAAGATAATACAACACTAAAACAAGACCTAGAAAAATTAGTAAACGAAAACAGCTTAAGAGGAATTTTCGTAAAAAATCTACTTGCCAAACAAACTGAAGAAAACAAAGAAAAAATCCAAAAAGCAATCGAAATCGGACTAGAAGCAATGTGAAAATAAAACATTTTAAGAACCCCCAGTCGCTCCGCGACAGCCCCCTTGTTAAAGGGGCTTTCCTGTGAAGTCTTCGGAGTTTTTATGCAATAAGTAAATATTAGTAAAAATAATGTTTTACAAATAATTTGAATTCACCTAGGACTTACGAAGCGTTGCAAGACAGCCCCTTTAACAAGGGGGCTGGCACGCGGGAGCGTGACTGGGGGTTCTTAAAACTTAGGATAACTTAAAATTTCAAACCAAGAAAAGGAGAAATAGATGAAAATACAAACCTTAAAAATTAACCAATTCGGAAAATTACAAAACAAAGAAATAGAATTAGATAACCATATAAACCTAATTATAGGAAAAAACGAAAGTGGAAAATCGACCCTTTTAAAATTCATTTTAAGTATGTTCTATGGTTTATCCAAAAACAAAAACGGTAAAACCTACACCGATTTTGAAAAATACACCCCATGGCAAGAAACCGATTTTTCTGGAAAAATCAAATATACACTAGCCAATGGACAAGAATATGAAGTATTTCGAGAATTTCGAAAAAAATCTCCACAAATTTATAATGAGCAATTTGAAGAAGTTTCTAAACATTATAGAATAGATAAAAATACAGGAAACCGTTTTTTTACAGAACAAACAGGAGTAGAAGAAGAATTATTTTGTAAAACCATTGTATCTATGCAAAACGAAACAAGGCTTGAGGAAAAAGAACAAACCAGTCTCGTACAAAACCTATCCAATCTAGTTAGCACAGGAGAAGACACTTTATCGTATCAAAAAATTATAGCAAAACTAAACAAAAGGCAATTAGAAGAAATTGGAACAGCTAGAAGCCAAGACAGACCAATCAACATCATTTCCAAAAGGCTAACACAAATCGAAACTGAAAAAGAAAACTTAAGTAGGTTTGTAGAAAAAAAGTATGATTTTGAAGAAAACAAAAAAATTTTAGAAGAAGAAATAAAACAAGAACAAGGCAAACTAGACATACTAAAAAAACGAAAGAATATAGAAGAAAGTTATTACTTACAACAAGAAAAGATGAAAATTGGTGAAAACACAATAAAAGAGTATCAAAGCAAGATAGAGAAATTAAAAAACATAGATCAAGACAATCAATTCCCAATAGAGCCAATACGAGAAAAAACTGTAAACAGAAAGGAAAACACAAAAAAGGTAGAAACCGATACAAGAAATGGGAATACACCAAGGAGAATGAAAGAAGAATCAAATAAGAAAATAGGAATCATACCAATAATTACAGGCATATTATTTGTAATCTTAACGGTTTTTGGCATTAGTAAAAAAAATAGTATCTTAACAGTAATGGGAGTAATATTTACTTTTTTTAGTCTCATACTGTTAAGTTATCAACAATATCGAAAAAAAACAGGAAATCATACCACCAACTTCGAGGAAAATGTGGATAACGAAAAGGTAAATACACAAATAAATTTACTAAAAGAAACCCTAGAAAACCTACAAAAAGAGCAAGAAACCTTGAAAATAAGTGCGAAACGAGACTATGACAATAGCTTAGAAAGCATCAAAAACGAATTTATGGGAAAACTACCATTAACCGAGATACACAATCTTTTAACAACTCCACAAATGAATGAGAACATCGAGGTACTAGAAAACAAAATAGCTAGAGATAGGCTAAAAATCCAAAGCATTGCATTAGACCAAAACAACATTTTACCAAAATTAGAAAATTTAGCAAACTTAGAAGAAGAATATGTAAGTTTAGAAGAACAATACCAAGCACTTTTATTACAAAACGAAGCCACCCAACTTGCCAAACAAGAAATAGAAAATGCATATAGAGAAATGAAGAAACAAGTAACCCCAAATTTTACACAACATTTATCTAGTATCATGGAAAACATATCAAATGGAACCTATACCAACATTCAATTAGATGAAAAAGATGGAATTATTGTAGAAACCAAAAATGGAAACTACATACCAGTAGATTACTTAAGCATAGGAACCATAGACCAACTATATTTATCCTTAAGACTAGGAGCAGAAAACCAAATAACCAAAGAAGAATTACCAATCATGTTAGACGAAACCTTTGCCTACTATGATGACGAAAGACTAGAAAATATACTAAATTTTCTACATACAGAATACAAAAATAGGCAAATTATCATTTTTACTTGCACCAACCGAGAAAAAGAAATATGTGAAAAGAAAAATATACCATACCATACAATAGAAATAGAAAGATAGCAAGAAGGGGCGATTTCCATCGCCCTTACATCTCCTTATTTGCAACTCCTTAAGGGAGTATTGTACGAAAGGGGAGGTGAAAGAAGATTTCTTAAGAGGTTTTACACATAAAAAAAGCAGGTGGGGTAGCAACCCCGTTACCTGCCAAACTCGGTTTGTAAATTGCCTCAAACCGAATGTAGAAATGAAGCCGATAAGGCTGAAAGCATTTTTTCATGCCGAATTTTCCAGCCTTGTACCTTGTAGCGTGTTTAGAGACGAATTCTAAATGGATCCGACCGATTCCTACGGTATAACCGCTTTTCTCTAAACTCCGTTTCAAAGGTAAATATTCTCCTATGTTGCATGTTCTTTTTTCTACTCTCATATTAGACCTCCTCAAAAGTTCTTATAACCCTATTATAACATATTATGTAAATGTTGACAAGAATTAATCTAACAAACAGTTGCGATATTGCGAAAAATTGTGTATAATACATAAGAATAAAAAAGAAGGAGACGAGAAATCATGTTTCAAAAATTAGATGATGTGGAAAAGCGTTATGATGAACTAACGGCACAAATTAGTGATCCAGAAGTAATTGCTAGAACGAGTGAATGGCAAAAATTAATGAAAGAACATTCTGATATGACCCCAATTGTAGAAAAATATAGAGAATACAAAAAAACACAAACAAATTATAAAGAAGCATTAGAAATAATGGAGACCGAAACAGAGAAAGAAATGAAGGATTTAGCAGAAATGGAAATGTTAGAAGCAAAAGAAAAATTGCCAATATTAGAAGAAGAATTGAAATTTTTGTTAATTCCAAAAGACCCAGATGATGACAAAAACGTTATTTGTGAAATTCGTGGAGGAGCTGGGGGAGAAGAAGCAGCTTTATTTGCAGGAACGCTATTTCGTATGTATACCATGTATGCAGAAAGTAAACATTGGAAACTAGAAATTTTAAACGAAAATGAAACAGGACTGGGAGGATATAAAGAAATATCTTTTATGGTAACGGGAAAAGGTGTTTATAGTCGATTAAAATTTGAAAGTGGTGTTCACCGTGTACAAAGAGTACCAGATACAGAATCTAGTGGAAGAATTCATACTTCTACTTCAACGGTTGCAGTACTTCCTGTAGTAGAGGATGTTGAAATTGAAATTAATCCAAGTGATATTAAAATGGATGTATACCGTGCATCAGGAGCTGGAGGGCAACATGTCAACAAAACCTCATCTGCGGTTCGTTTAACCCATATTCCAACAGGAATTGTAGCAGAATGTCAAACCGAACGTTCCCAATTACAAAACCGTGAATATGCCATGAGACTACTACGCTCTAGGTTATATGAAATTGAAAAACAAAAACGAGATTCTGAACTAGCCAATGAAAGAAAAAGTCAAGTAGGAAGTGGAGACCGTTCTGAAAAAATTAGAACTTACAACTATCCACAAGGTCGTATTACCGACCATCGAATTGGTTTAAGTATCTATCAAATGGAAGACTTTTTAAATGGTAATTTAGATGAAATGATTGATTCGTTAATTGCAGCAGACCGAGCAGAACGTCTAAAAGGTGAAGAATAAAAAAAAGAAATATGCATATATTAATCTAGGGGGCGATGTCCACATTGACCCGTTCTAAAACATGAAAATAAATTTGGGTCGATGTGGGCATTGACCCATACACAGAACAAATAATAAAATTGTAGAGGTTACACATTGTGTAACCCTTATTAAATAGGAGGATGGTATGCCATATTTACTAAAAACAACACTAATTGGGTTATTTTTTGGCACGTTTGGAACTACCATAGGAGGACTAATTGGAGTAGCCTTTAAAAACACATCAAATAAATTTTTAAGTTTCATTTTATCATTAGCATCTGGTCTTATGATTTCGATTGTATGTTTTGATTTAGTGCCAGAAGCATTAGAAATATCGGGAATTCCTCTTATTATTTTAGGCATTTTATTTGGTGTTGCAAGTATGATTGCTTGTGATATGTTCGTTCAAAAAAATTTTAACACTAATGTAAAACAAGCAAAAAGTCAAAACAGTTTATTAAAAACAGGAATTATTGTTAGTATTGGTTTAGCACTACATAATTTTCCAGAAGGGCTAGCAATTGGTTCTGGTTTTGGAGCCTCGATTCAACTTGGTTATTCTTTAGCACTTGCTATTTTGCTACATGATATACCAGAAGGCGTTTCTATGGCAGTTCCAATGAAAAACGGAGGAATGAAAATTTCAAAGGTCATTTTTTATGTTGTACTATCTGGAATTACTACAGGAATTGGAGCTTTTTTTGGAGCACTGATTGGAACGATTTCAGAACAAGTAATTGCGATTTGCTTATCCTTTGCAGCAGGTGCTATGTTGTATATTGTATCTGGAGAATTGATTCCAGAATCTAGTAAATTGTATACAGGAAGAATGAATAGTATTGGTAACATATGTGGTTTTATATTAGGAATTTTTGCTACTATGGTGTAGCATAAGAAATAAAAAAAGCAGATTTCTGCTTTTTTTATTTCTTTGCGGTTGTAATTTTTACATTTTGCAACCATTCAATTAGTTTAAATTTAAAATGAATCCCAGAATCTTCGTGATTTGAAATAATAGCAAATTCTTCTTGTGACAAATCTTGTTTCATACTTTCTTTAGATTCTTCTGGAACAATTCCAGAACTTACATCAACAAAGCATAGGGGAGGAAACATCACACACCACCAATTTTGTCCTTCAGACTTACCAATTTTAATGCGAAGAGCATCATAGTAGCCACTAGGTAGGGAAATATCTCCATAAGTTTTGGTTGGGAATGAAAAATTTCCAATTTGCACGTCTACTGGATAATCATATCCATTTTCCAAAATAGCAGTTCTTGCAATCTGTTTAAAATCGTCTAAATGGGAAGTGGCAATTTGTATGGCTTCATCTTTATTTTTCGCATTAGCACCAACTTCATTCATATACATAAGCACTTTATCACGAACTTTTAATTTTAAATCTTGATCTTCTTTTTCATCACTATTGGCAATCACATGCAAACGTAAAACACTTTCCGAAATATCTTTTGATACTGCATTTACATAGGAAAAAGCATTTACGACAATATATAAAAATAGTAAAAACAATAATAAAATTGTCGATTTGATTTTTGGAGATATCTCCATTTTTTTCATCCATTTCATCATATGTCCTCCTTTATACAAACATAACGTAATTTGTAAAAAATTCTCTTTAAAAAAAGTATTAACCAAAATGAAAAAAATATACATAAACATGAAAAAAAGGTTAAATGCAATGTCGGAAAATGGAAGAAATTTTTTTGTATTTATTATGAAATATAATTGACATATTTTTGTAATAATGGTAAAATTTACCAGTAAGCAAAAATAGAGAAAAGGTAGGGAAAACAAATGAAAGACAAGGAAATTGAAATTCAAAAAGTATGTGGATTCTATGTGAATGATTGGCATTTTACCACAATGATACTACCATATGTCAGAAAAGAAATCGAAGGAAATAAAAAAGTAATTACTTTTTTCCAAGAGAGTATGAAAGCAAAAGTAGAAGAAATTTTATCGAAAATGAATTTAAACAAAACCTTTGAAAAAAAGATTTTAGAAATTAATTGGAAACAAATAAAACAAGAAGAAATCGAACAAACATTAAAGTTAGAAAAAGAAAATATGCAAATGATTAATATAGTAGAAAATGAAGATAGTGAAACAGGAAAAGAAAATATGAACATGACAAATAGATTAAAAGAAGAAATAAAAGAAAACAGACAAATGGCGGATATACTAGTAAAAGGAGATAATGAATTTATAGAAACAATAAATGAAAAAATAGAAACAGCAATGAAAGAATTAGGAGAAAGAATCCAAATAACTATTATCAATTTTTACGACCTTTCCCAAAACAATGAAATAAATCAAATTACCAAACAACACGAATACGTAATGAACACCGCAGGAATGCAAAAAATTGAAAAAGAAACAAAACAGAAAAAAGAGGCGTAAAAAACTTTTAACTCAAATTTACTTAACCGTACGAAGCGCCTACAAGAAAGCCCCTTTAACAAGGGGGGCACGAAAGAGCGTGACTGGGGGTTCTTAAAAATCTGCCTTTTAAATTGTTATTACACGACTTAAAAATCCTTTATATATGTCTTGACGAAACCTATAATATGGTATAAGATAAAGACAATTGAATAATATATAAAAAGGAAGTAAGTCGATATGGATAAAAAATACGAAAAAGCAAAAGAAAAATTGAAACAGTATAAGCAAGAACACTTACTAATTTGGTATGATAAACTAATCGAACAAAAAAGAGAAGAGCTATTAAATCAAATTTTAAAAATTGATTTTGAACAAATAGAAGAGTTGTATAAACAGACGAAGCGTAAACAAGATTTTAAAGATTCTGCCATTGAACCAATATCTTATATGGATAAAGAAAAATTATCCAAAGAAGAAAGAACTGCCTATGAAGAAGACGGGATTCGAGTTATCAAAGAAGGAAAATATGCAGTTGTAACAATGGCAGGAGGACAAGGAACAAGACTAGGACATAATGGACCAAAAGGAACCTTTGAACTAGAAGTAGGAGAGAAGGCACCCATTCCGCTATTTACTATTTTGGCACAAACCATTTTAAAAGCAAGAAAAAAATACAATGCAGTTATTCCATGGTATATTATGACCAGTAAAGAAAACAACTATAAAACTACGAATTTTTTCGAAAGACATAACTATTTTGGCATGGGACAAGAAAATGTAACCTTTTTTATACAAAACGAATTACCAATGGTGGATGTAAAAGGAAAAATTCTAGTAGATGAAAAAGGACTTGTAAAATTGGCAGCTGATGGGCATGGTGGAATTTTTGAAGCTATGCGAAATGATGGTGTGATAGCTGACATGAAAAGAAGAGGAATTGAATGGGTATTTATTGCAGGTGTTGATAATGTGCTTGCAAAAATGGTAGACCCAGTTTTAACAGGAATGGCAATTAAAAATAAATGTTTCGCAGCTGGAAAATCCGTTGTGAAAAACAACCCAAAAGAACGTGTTGGTGTATTTTGTAAAAAAGATAACAGACCAAGTGTTATTGAATATACAGAAATAACCGATGAGATGGCAGAAGCGACCGATGAAGCGGGAGAATTGTTATATGGTGAATCACATATTTTATGCAATTTATTCCATATAAAAGCAATTCATGAAATTGCGAAAAATAAATTACCATATCATAGTGCCTTCAAAAAAGCAAAATATATTGATAAAAATGGTGTAATTGTGGTACCAGAAGTACCAAATGCCTATAAATTTGAATCTTTCCTTTTTGATGCATTTGAAAAGCTAGATAATATGGCGATTATGAGAGTAAAAAGAGAAGAGGAATTTGCACCAGTAAAAAATGCCGAAGGAGTAGACAGCCCAGAAACGGCATCGAAATTATATATGGATTTTATGAAACATCATAAATAAACGTAGGGGTCGATGCCCACATCGACCCGTTTTGTGTTTTTTAGAAAATAAAGGAGGTATAAAACATGGATTACAAGCAAATTTACGAAGATTGGTGTCATAACCCATTATTTGATGAAGAAACCAAGAGGGAATTAGCAAGTATCAAAGATAACGAAGAAGAAATTAAAGACCGTTTTTACAAAAATTTAGAATTTGGAACAGGAGGATTACGTGGTGTTATTGGGAATGGAACAAACCGTATGAACCAATATACTGTAAGCAAGGCAACACAAGGACTTGCTAATTACATTATTGAACAAGGAAAACAGCAAAAGGGAGTTGCCATTAGTTACGATTCTAGAAACATGTCTAAAGAATTTAGTGAGAAAACAGCACTAACCCTAAATGCAAATGGAATTAAAACATATGTATTTGAGAGCTTAAGACCAGTACCAGAATTATCATTTGCGGTTCGCAAATTAGGATGTACAGCAGGAATTATGATTACAGCAAGCCACAATCCACCAAAATACAATGGTTATAAAGTATATTGGGATGATGGTGCACAAATAGTAGCCCCAGTAGATAAAGAAATCATTGGAAAAGTAAACAAAATTACGGATTTTGGAATGGTAAAATCCATGAAAATGGAAGAGGCAGTAAAACAAGGGTTATATCATGAAATGGGAAAAGAAATCGATGACGCTTATATGGAAGAATTAAAAAAGCAATGCTTATATCCAGATATCATTAAAGAAGTGGAAAAAGACATTAAGATTGTTTACACCCCATTACATGGAACTGGAAATATCCCTGTTACTAGAATATTAAAAGAATTAGGATTTACCAATGTGTATGTAGTGCCAGAACAAGAAAAGCCAGATGGAAACTTTCCAACTGTAGATTATCCGAACCCAGAAGATGCAAAAGCCTTTACCTTAGCGTTAGCTTTAGCAAAAAAAGTAGATGCCGATGTAGTATTAGCTACCGATCCAGATGCGGACAGGCTTGGGGTATATGCCAAAGATTCTAACACGGGAGAATATATGCCATTTACTGGAAATATGTCTGGCATGTTAATTGCTGAATATCTATTAAGTGGAAGAAAAGAAAGAGGAATTCTTCCTCAAAATGGGGCATTTATTAAGACAATTGTATCTACTAATATGGCAGACGCTATCGCCAAAGAATATGACATGAAATTAATGGAAGTACTAACCGGTTTTAAATTTATTGGAGAAAAAATAAGAGAATTTGAGAAAACAAAAGAATACACCTATCAATTTGGTTTTGAAGAAAGCTATGGTTGTCTAGTAGGAACTCATGCAAGAGATAAAGATGGAATTGCTGCTGTGATGGTACTTTGTGAAGCCACTGCCTTTTATAAAAAGCAAGGCTTAACTCTATGGGATCAAATGATTCGCCTATATGAAAAATATGGATATTACAAAGAAGGAATTAGTACCATTACCATGGAAGGGGCAAAAGGAGCTACTCAAATACAAGAAATGATGGAGCATTTAAGACAAAACCCACCACAAGCTTTTGGAAATTATCGTGTATTAGAAATAAGAGATTATCAATTAAGAAAGGCAAAAAATGTACAAACTGGTGAAATCTCTGAAATAACGCTACCAACTTCGAATGTATTATATTATAAACTTGAAAACAATAGTTGGTGTTGTGCAAGACCATCTGGAACCGAGCCAAAAATCAAATTCTATATGGGAATAAAAGAGGACTCCATGGAACAAGCCAATCATCAGTTAGAAGAATTAAAACAAGCTGTATTAGAAGTAGTAAATAAGAAATAAGAAAATAAGAAAACCGCCATTACGAATAACGGCGGTTTTCTAACCCTCTTTAATACTTTTCTAAATAGGCTCCCAAAACTTTTAAACCAAGCCAAACTACTACGGAAAAGCCATAAGAGATGAGTAAAATTCCTGCTACTACCAAAAGACTTATGGTGGTTTCCCAATTTTGAAATTTTGGTAAAAAACAAGAGAAACCTAAAAATGAAAAAAGCATCATGAAGATAACAGACCATTTTTCACTTTTTACCATCCGACATATCCGCTCAATGGTATGTAATATTTTCTTTTTGCAAATGCATATTTTAATGATTACGACTTGGCAGATGCCTTCAATAGAATGTAACAACTTTTTCATGATATACATTTCCTCCTTTAAGTATATTACTAATGCAAAAAAAGTAATTCTATTATACATGAATTTTACGCTATTTTCAAGTACAAACGGCATAATTTCATTATTACAACTGACATTTTCTATATTAGAGCTTTACCAATCTATTTTAAACTTATCCATTAATTTCCCATCCCTTTATATGACTTCTCATAATAGCACCATATAAATTAGCACGAACATGGGGAATATCTACTTGTAAGTCTTTTATCATTTGTTTCATATCTTCTCTTTTAGAAACCCCATCCATTGGACAGTTTTTAGGCATGATAGCAATGGCTTGCTTTTTAATAAATCTTCGAATTTCCTTTTCGGGTGTATAAATAAGAGGACGAATAAGAGTCATTTTAGAGCGGTCCATATAGCTAATCGGAGCAAACGTAGAAATACTTCCTGTGTAAAATAAATTTAGTAAAAAGGTTTCTAAAACATCATCTTCATTATGTCCAAGAGCAATTTTGTTACAACCTTCACGAAGGGCGGTTGTGTTTAAAATACCGCGACGAAGGTTAGCACATAAGGAACAAGGATTTTTTTCTTTTCGTATATCAAAAACAATTTCTTTAATGTGGCTTTCTTCGATAAAAAGAGGAACATCTAGGTTCGCACAAATTTTTTCTAAAATAGAAGAGTCAAAAAACTCAAAACCAGGATTTACACTAATGGCAATTAAATCAAAATTTTTAGGATAAAAACGTTGTAATGCCTTTAGCGAAGAAAGCAAAGTAATGGAATCTTTTCCGCCAGACAATCCAACTGCAATTTTATCTCCTTCTTCAATCATATGAAAATCTTCAATTGCTTTTCGCAAATAACTTAATATTTTTTGCATGTTCACTCTCCTTACTAAATAAAACCATGATACCAACAAAATCAATCTGCTTTTAACATATTTAAATCTTCTTCATTAATCTCATCAAGCCCTTCAACAGCTATAAGATTATCATTTAATAATTCCGAAATTTCACTTTTATTTAAAACTTTATCATAGTGATAAATGCCATTTACCCAATCACGCCTAGCACTATAAATTTGGTCTAAATTGTTCGCACATCGAACATCACAATGATAAAGATTATTTTCATATACTTTAGGTTCTCGCATAAAATCCCTCTTTCATTTTTGATAATCATATAATAAAGATAAGAAAAAAGCAAGCCCATAACGTTCAAAAAGAAATGAGCTTGCCCATATATTAGCATTGATTGCTATTAACATTCTAATTATTATTTAATCTTTGAAAATATTTAAACGATCTTCAATAAAATCGAGAACAGGGACTACTTTTTTATTATCTGCTTGAAGATAAAAGAAAGTAGAACCTTCTGAAGTTTTGCATACCTTTATATGAATACCTCCGATAATTTTACCTTTAATAGGCATAAAAACACACCCCCCTTTGTCTTATGTTTTTTGTAAGTCCTTACAAGTATCATATGATGCCATAAAAAGTGTCGGAAATTGTAAGAAAGGAAGAAAATGGAATTTGAGGTATGAAAAGAGAAATATTGTTAAGAAGTATTGATTAATATGTATAAATATTATAAAATAGTTAGTGTTAATACAAAAAAGAACACAGGTGGAAAACGTGCCTATAGCTTAGCAGGATAGAGCAGTTGCCTCCTAAGCAACCGATGGCGGTTCGAGTCCGTCTAGGCACACCATATAAAACTTGTAACAAGGCTTGTGTTTTAGTAGGAGTTAGGGGATATGGAGCAAAATAAAGCACAAGAAATCTTCATGAAAGAAGCACTAAAAGAAGCAAAAAAGGCATACGACAAATTGGAAGTACCAGTAGGAGCCGTTATTGTAAAAGATGGCAAAGTAATTGCAAGAGCACATAATGTAAAAGAAAAAAAGAAAGATACAACCAAACATGCAGAAATAATAGCAATTAGTAAAGCTAGTAAAAAGCTAGAAAGTTGGCGATTAATGGATTGTGAGATGTATGTAACATTAGAACCATGCTCGATGTGTGCAGGGGCATTAATCAATGCAAGAATCAAAAAAGTATATATTGGTACAATGGACGAAAAAACAGGAGCGTGTGGTTCGGTTTTTAACTTACTAAAAGACTATACGTTTAATCATACAGTAGAAATAGAAACAGGAATCTTACAAGAAGATTGTGAAAGTATGCTTAAAAATTTCTTTCGAGAACTACGAAAGAGCAAGAAAAAATAAAAATATGGAGAGGTGTCTGAGTGGTTTAAGGTGTATGTCTCGAAAACATATGTAGGGTGATACCCTACCGTGGGTTCAAATCCCACCCTCTCCGCCACAAAACAAAGGAAGACTAGGCATGTGCTTAGTCTTTCCTACCAAACGATAGAAACATACAAAGGAGAAATAGATGAAACAATTAAAGGTTTTTAAGAAAAATATCATCATTTTACTTATTGCCATCATTGCTATTATGGTTGTTAGTATCATTCTAAAATACCATGTGGAAGGAGAAGAAAATCCTCCATTTCAAGTATCTAAGATTATGGTAATTAGCAATGCTTATGGGGTACAAAAAGAGAAGCAGGAGACTAATTGGAATTTAGATGTGATTCAAAATAATGATATTTATATCGATATTATCAAAAACAAAAATAGTGAAACACAGGAAATCATTCATAAAATTATATTAAGTGATTTTCACCTAGAAAGAGCTCCTAAGAAAGGGGAAATTGTTAAATATCATCCACAAAGTTTAGAAAATGGTGTTTATGATAATAAAGAAGAATATAAAATAACAGAAAAGTTAGAATATAGTGGAAATGAAGAAAAGTCTGATATTAAAAATTTGCAAATTTCAAACCAAGGAGGACTAATCTTTTTAAGAATTGTAAATGAAAATTTAGGCAATTATTCTGTAAATGAAACAGAAGAAATAAGACATGATGGAACATTACTTGAAAAAATAGGAATGACAGATGAAGAAGTTTCCTTTTCAATTAGTTTTGACTTATCCATTGAATTGAAATCAGAAAAAAAGTATAAAGCAAACGTAATCTTAGAAATGCCAAAAGGGAACCTAACAAAAGAGGGAACGACGAATTATCAAATTTTTGGTAGTGAAGAATTAGTATTTAAGAGATATTAAAAATAGGATAGAACCTTATAGGCTCTATCCTAATAAATTATTTACTTAGCATCTTTATGGCATCTTCTATATTTCCGATAAAAAATATATCTTTCCCCTTATTGCTCTCATATATGAAATCTTTTAATGGCTTACTTGTATATTTTGAATAATCTCCATATATGGCAAATTTAGTTTGATAGTTTATAAATTTTTGTAAAATTTCTCCTGCTAATCCCGTGCTTAGTATGAAGAAATCTTCTGATACAGCCTCTTTATTTAATGCTATTTTATTGCAGTTTGTTTCATATTGTATGCTCATAATAAAATCGATTGCAGATGAAACATCTTTTATGATAATTTCATTACTTTTTACAATTGCTATATCGTTTACAATTTTTGTTTCCATTTTGGTATTTTCCTTTAAATACTATTTGAACGACTGCTACTAGAGCAGTTTAAAATCATTACGATTCGGCTAAGAATATTATACTATAAACTTCAATTAAAGTTAAGTAAATATATTTTTTGATATTGCATATAATATAGAAAATGTCCAATATACTTGACATTTTTTATAAAAAATTATATAATTTTTATAACAGAACAAAGTAGGCTGATGTAGCACCAACAACAGGTGTGTTAGGTTAGACAACTAATCTCATCAGCCACTTTTTTTATTTATATACTTTAATTCCATAACCATACATATTTTCGAATTTATTTTTTCTTATTGCTGGTATTAATAAATTAAAGAATTCCTCATCTTGTAATTCAAATTTTTTATGAATTGCACCAGCACAAAAGTCTGCACATTGTATCCCACAAGAATAATTAGAATCAATAAAAACTAGACTTTCACAAAAATTTGAAAATTTTATATAATAAGTACCTAAACTTTTTGCCCTTAAATAGGCTATTTGCAATTCTTTATCAAGTTTATTATTATTGTCATTTTTCCTACTATCTGTGAACATTAAAGCTGGTGTCATTGCATTTCTCCCATCTCTATCAGAAATTTCCATACAAACTCTCTCCATTAGAAGGTTTAAAGCAAAAGCATATAAGTCATTATGATTTTTAATATCTGTTCTGTTTCGATAACAATTTTCCTTGTCCATGATGATTGAAATAACAGAATTTTTATATTCTGATATCATTTTAATAATATCTTGTTTCATATTTTTATATTGTTCAAAGGTTAGACCTAATTTTGAATAAGAACAGCTCCATTTTATTTCACAAGATTCTTTTAGTCCATATTTTATTTTAATATCTTTAAATCTGGATTCTAATTCTAATATCTTATCAGAATTAATCATAAATCCACCTAATGTAAAGAATTTGCTACTATTATTTGTTAAACATTTCTTTTCATTATCCCATCCACCTGGTTGTCCAGATTCATCAATAAAAACAATGTACATGATTCCTCCTTTAAATAATTGTTATGTTTGAAGTTTTTTCTCTTTCTTGTATATTTTCAACATAATATGCTAAAATTTGCATTCTGTTTTTTACTCTTTCTATAATTTGAGCTCCTTTACTAATAAGGGCAACTGATCGGAGTTCTTCTATTATGTCGGTTGAATATCCCTTAAATTCATTTTGTACTACATCTGGTTTTGAAGAGAAAAATACAGATAATTTATTATCTATTATTTCTAAAGATTTCAATTTTTGTTCAGTATCTACAGTAAAATCAATTAGGTCAAATCCCATAAGCAACAACATAAATTTAATATATCGTTTCTTTGTATTGACTAATATTCTGTTATCATCCAATTGGTTTGTAATTGTATTTATTTGTTCAATTAAATTTGAAAATTCATTGATTCCATTTTCAATGGTATCTTCAGTTGTCACATATTTTTTTATGGTACTATCTGGTACTCCTAATGAAAGTTTATTATCTATCAATCCAACTACATTATAAAATATTTTATCAAATTCTTTTCTTTCATTATCAAATCCAACAATATTACAAAATTTTTCTAGTTTTTGTATTTGTAGTAAATACTTTTCCATTTTTGAATCAGATAGTGAATTTAAAATTTCTCCTGCACGTAATCGTTCTTGATTTTGTAAAAATCTAAAATATTCTGTAATATCAGTATTATTTGCTTCTAATATCTTAGTAACAGAAATGTTAAATGCTTCAAATTTACCTCTAATAACAGCCGGAAAATCTGAATATTTTAATCTGATTTTTCCTTTATTATTCATTTTCTTTTTTAGCTTTTCAAATTCGATATCTGTCCTTTCTCCATAAATTTCTTGTATTTCTTCTATAATTTTTCTGGAAAATTCACTATGTATTTCATATTTGCCTTCTATAAAATCATAAATAGTTGTTAATCTTTGTTGACCATCTACAATTTCAGATTTTGCACCTTTTTCATTAGGCTCTTTTAATTGCCTAATAATAATACTTCCTATTGGATAACTTTTTATAATACTATAGATTAATTTATCTTTAAAATCATTTTTCCAAATATAATTTCTTTGATACTTTGGTCTTAAATCTAATCCTCCAAATTCTATTATTCTAATATTACTAATTAAGGTCATAAGTGCATATGACTCAAGTGCGAATTCTAATCTTTTCCCCATTTTAACAATCCTTTCGATTTTATTTTTATTCATAATACATCTTTTACTAAAAAATGTCAAGATTCTTTAAGAATATTTTTAAAAATATAATATATTTTACAGAATATAAGAAAAAAGTTATAGATATAGCTTAAAGGGGAAGAAAAGGAACATACTTTTTATTGATGATTTAATTATAAATGAAAAGTATAGAAGTAAAGGAATAGGACGAGTATTAATATAAACTGCAATAAACTATGCAACAAGTAGGATTGTGAGACAAAAGCAGATATTGGACAAAATACTTTGTAAAAAATAGACCAGTAGTAAATTTTTTTACTACTGGTTGTTTATATCAATAAAAGTATCTTCGTTTCTATCTATTAAATTATGAGCCATATTCATTTCTTCTGGCTTATTAATATAAATAATTTTAAATTTTCCAGATGTTGTTTTATTTATATAATCATGATGTACTTCTAACATATGTATTTGTCCCCAATATATCCATTTTCCATTAATATTTTCTACTAAAAATTCCTCACCGGTGGCATATGATAATTTCTTATATTAGGCTTATTCTTAAATTCAAAAACGGTATTTTTAAATTGTTCAGCTTTAAATGGAACTTTTAAATGTTGTTCTAAAGTTAATTCTTTTGGAAAACCCTGTTCTTTTGTTATTTGCAAAGTATCATTCATTTCAATATAGGATCCCATATAATACCTCCTATCGTATCTAAAATCTTATTTAAATTATTATTCCTTATACCCAAATTTTTCTATTCTTTCTTTTTCTTTAGTAGATAAATCTTTTAACCATTCGGCTAGACCAGTTATATCATTATTTCTTAGGAATTCAAAATATTTTACCCTATCTTCTTTTGCTATAACAACAGGTGGCAAGTTATTTTTTAATAGTTCGTAATTTAAAAGTAATCTACATGTTCTTCCATTTCCATCTTCAAAAGGATGTATTTTTTCAAATTCAATATGATACCTTGCAATTTTTTCAAATATATCTTGTTCATCATGATTATAGTTATATATGTAATACATCATTAAGTTTGGCACTTTTTCAGGTTCAGGAGGAATATGTTCACTACCTTGAATAAATACTTGTACAGCTCTATAGCCTTCAGTATCTTTAATATCTCTATTTATAGTTTCATTTAATTTCTTTATAAATCTCTCATCTAGTTCATCGTTATTTTGTAAATTCTTAAAAACTAATTCTAAGGCTTTTTTATGATTGATAGCCTCATATATTTCCCTTGGCTCTTTTCCCTCGATTTTAAAGCTATTGTCGTTGTAAAGAATAGCGTAAGTTTCAGCATAGGTAAGTGTATTGCCTTCAATGGCATTTGAATGGTAGGTACTTCTTGTAATTAAATCTTCTAAATATTCTTGATGACTTAAAATAAATTCTAAAATAGTCATAAATGGTATCCTTTCTATAATCACAGATGATATTTCTTAAAATAGCCTAAAAACAATTTGAGGAGCTTATCTAAAGCTCCTTTTTCTGGTCGAGGTGACAGGGATCGAACCTGCGACCTCATGGTCCCAAACCACGCGCGCTACCAACTGCGCTACACCTCGAAATCATTATGCTTATATAATATAGCACAAAAATGGAAGGTTTGCAAGATATTTTATAAATTTTCTTTAAATTACTTGAAATTCTATAAAAAAGAAAGTATAATAGTACTGTTATAAAAAGATGTGCCCGTAGTTTAGCTGGATAGAATGCGAGGCTACGAACTTCGAGATCGGGGGTTCGAATCCCTCCGGGCACACCAAATGTGCGACATTAACAAGTCGTCAATGAATCATGAATGGTGAAAAGTTAATAATGAATAGTTTATTAGAAGATGTAACAAGCACATTTTTACTATTCACTATTAGCTTTTCATTTTTTATTAAGTTACTTTAAGAGGAGGAGCTATGGAGTATTGTTTTGAAAGAAAAATTAATTATTATGAAACAGACC
Organism: Clostridia bacterium; assembly: GCA_022796855.1. Lineage (GTDB taxonomy): Bacteria > Bacillota > Clostridia > TANB77 > CAG-508 > RGIG8482. The sequence continues at coordinate 63,539 of JAAWJM010000005.1, forward strand.
GAATGGGTGTGGTACATCATTCTAATTATATTCGATTTTTAGAAGAGGCAAGGTGTGATTGGCTAGAACATATTGATATGCCATTTGATTTATTAGAAGCAAATGGGGTTACAATACCAGTATTAGGGGTAAATTGTACCTATAAGCATCATGTTACATTTGGAGATACAATTATCATAAAACCATATGCGAAAGAATATACAGGAGTAAGAATGACAATTGGTTATGAGGTAATGGACAAAAAGACGCAAAAGATAGTATTAACAGGGGAAACAAAGCATTGTTTTACAAATTCAGATTTGAAACCAGTTAATTTAAAAAAGTACCGTAAGGAATTTAGTGATAAATTTGAGGAATTATTACAACAAGACATAAGTAAAAATTGAATAAAGACAAAAGGTAAAGAGGAAGTTTTTAAAAAATAGAATAGAAAAAAGATTATGAAAAAGAAAGGAAGAGAATTGATGGAAGAAATGAAACTAAACGTTAGTGGAATGGTTTGTGGAGGTTGTGAAAAAAGAGTAGTTAATGCTCTAAGCACGATTGATGGAGTAAAAGAAGTAATGGCAGACCATACCAATGGAACCGTTTTGGTTAAGGCGGACCAAGAAATAGATAAAGATATGGTAAAAGAAAAAATAGAAGACCTTGGGTTTGAAGTAGAAGAAAAATAGAGTAAAAGACAGTTTGGCTTTTTTTATGTATCATATTAACAAAATAAAGAAGGAATGAAATTAAATATGAAAAGAATCATTTTATCGATTGAAGGAATGACTTGTAGTGCGTGTTCTAATGGGCTTGAAAAATATTTAAACAAACAAAATGGGATATACCTAGCATCTGTTAATCTTGTTATGGCAAATGCGACGATTGAATATGATGAGAAAATATTGCAACAAGAAAAACTAGAGCAATTTGTAAAACAAGCTGGTTTTAAAAGTTTAGGCGAATTTAAAGAAATCAAAATGGAACAAAAAACAAAAAGAGAAAAAATATTATTTATTGTTTTTACCATATTAGCAATCGTACTTATGTATATTGCAATGGGACACATGGTAAATTTGCCGACCATTTCGTTTTTAGATCCACACATAAATCCAGTAAATTATATGGTGAGTTTATTGCTCATTACCATTGCTTTTTGTATTTATGGATGGGATATTTTGAAAAATGGATATAAAAATCTAATTCATTTTACACCGAATATGGATACATTAGTAGCAATTGGCGTTCTTACTAGCATAGGGTATAGTTTATACAATATGTATTTGGTGCTACAAGGAAATCATCATGAAGTGATGAATTTGTATTTTGAATCTGCAAGTATTGTCATTTATTTTATCAAACTTGGGCGTTACATGGATGGAATTAGTAAAGACAAAACTAAAGAATCCATACAAAAGCTAGTAAAAATGACACCCAATACGGCAGTTCTTAAAAGAAATGGGGAAGAATTACAAGTTACCTTAGATGAAATCGGAAAAGGGGATATTGTGGTTTCCAAACCGGGTGAAAAAATTGCAGTAGATGGCGAAATTGTTATGGGAAAAGCTCACTTCGATGAAGCCTTTATAACAGGAGAAAGTAAGCCAGTTACCAAAGAGGTAGGAAATAAAGTAATAGCCGGAAGTATGAATTATGATGGGTATATCGAATACAAAGCTGAAAGAATTGGAAAAGAATCTACCATATCGGAAATTGTAAGATTGGTCTTAGAAGCAAGTAACCAAAAAGCACCAATTGCAAAAGTAGCAGATACGGTATCTGGCTATTTTGTGCCAATTGTCATTGTACTTGCGATTCTTACACTAGTTACCTATCTTATCATAGGGCAAGGGTTTGAAAATGCTATTTTGGCATTTGTTACAGTACTAGTTGTAGCATGCCCTTGTAGTTTAGGGCTTGCTACCCCACTGGCTATTGTCATTAGTGAAGGTCGATGTATTGAAAAACGGCATGTTAATTAAGAAAAGTGAGATACTAGAAAATGCAAAAAAGGTAAATACAGTGGTATTTGACAAAACAGGAACGTTAACTTATGGAACTTTAAAAATAGCAACAGTATTAAATTATACCTCAAAAAAGGAAGAGGAACTATTACAAATAGTAGGAAGTATCGAAGGGAAATCCACTCATCCCATTGGAAAAGCATTTACCGATTATTTAGAAGAAAAGAAAATACCACAAAAAACAGTAGAAAATGTGGAAAATATAGCAGGACTTGGAATGACGGGAGAAGTCGAACAAGAAAAATGGATATTAGGAAATGCCAAAATATTAGAAAAATATGATATCTTAAATTCACATTCGGAAGAGGAAAAACAGCTTGCAAAAGAAGGAAACAGTATTGTATATGTAGCTAGTAACAATGAAATTCTTGCTATGATTGGGGTAAGAGACCAAGTAAGAAGTGAAGCAAAGGAAGTCGTAAACGAATTAAACAATCGAAACATTGAAACCATTATGCTAACAGGAGACCACAAAGAAACGGCCGAAACCATAGCAAAAGAAATTGGAATTCATAAAGTAATTTCCAATGTATTGCCTACCGAAAAGACCAATACCATTTACGAATTAAAAAGCCAAGGAAAATTTGTGATGATGTGTGGAGATGGAATAAACGATAGCCCAGCCCTAGCAAGTGCAGATATTGGTGTTAGTGTAAATAGTGGAACCGATATTGCCATGGATTCTTCCAATGTGATTTTAACAAAAAACGATTTAAAGAGCATAACCCAATTAATGGATATTAGTAAAAAAACACTAAAAAACATCAAACAAAATCTATTTTGGGCATTTTTCTATAATTGTATCATGATACCCATTGCCATGGGGTTACTAAAACCAATTGGAATTTCTATAAACCCAATGCTTGCAAGTCTTGCCATGGTATTAAGCAGTATTACCGTAATTCTAAACGCACTACGACTAAAACGAATGTAAAATATAAGGCAAAACATAAAAATTCAAATTGTAGGGGAAACTAGCAGTCGCCCGACTCCAAAGAATTGCTCCAATATCATTTATAGGGTGAAACCTTTGAAGAGCGGGCGTCTACTAGACGCCCTTATGGTTATATCGATTAGGATTTAGTTCTTACAATGAAATTAGTTCAAGGTCTTTAATGCTTGGGTCGTAAAGGGATTTTCCCATATAACTAAAACGAGAACCATGGCAAGGGCAATCCCAAGTTTTATCTAAATTATTCCAAGAAAGCTCACAACCTAAATGGCTACAAATAGGACGTAAGGCAAAATATTTTCCTTCCTTATCACGGTAAATACCAAGTTTGGTATCTTCAAATTCAACAATTTTTCCCTCGTCTTTCGCAATGGAAGCTAAGGTTTCTTCTGGAATTTTAAATTTATCTAAAACAAGAGAATTGGTTGTTTGTTTTAACATATTTACAAATTCGGTTCCATTTTGAAGAGGATGAAATCTTGTGGATTCAAAAGTGGTAGCATAAGGATTTTCTTTTTCCATAATCATATCACAAATAATATTAGCAGCTACATTAGAAGTCGTCATACCCCATTTTTTAAAACCAGTGGCAACATACATATGTGGCATTAAGTTAGAAAATTCACCAATATAAGGAATTTTATCAAGAGGAATACAATCTTCGGTGTTCCAATGGTAAAGAATATTGGCATCTGGATATAACTCTTTTGCTCGATTTTCTAAATCACGATAACAATTCGATAAATCCTCTTTACTTCCCGTCTTATGAGAAGAGCCACCCATTAATACGAGTCTAGTATCCTGATAAGGAACGGTTCGCAAAGAACAAATAGGAGATTTTGTATTAATATACATGCCAGAAAAAAGGTCAGAATTAGTTGTAAAACCAATGACATACGAAGTTTCTTGGTACATTTTTAAAAAGTAAAACCCAGGTGCATTGATAATTGGATAATGGCAAGCAAGTACCACATATTTTGCTTTAACATGATGATGAGCAGTTTCTATTTCATAACCATTGTCCTTTTTATGAACATCATAAACCTTGGTATTCTCATAAATTTGTCCCTTATTATTTGTAATGGAGTTTATTAAACCTTGTACATATTTTAAAGGATGAAATTGTGCTTGGTTTGGAAATTTAATTCCTGCTAAAATAGGAAAAGGAAGAGAAGCGTTTTGTATAAATTCCGCAGGAAATCCAAGCGACTGAACACTTCTTAGCTCATTTTTAATTTTAATCACTTCTTCTTCCGAATCCGTATAAACAAAATTATCTTGCCATTCAAAATCACAAGAAATATGTTCTTTTTGAATAATATCATATATATTATGGATCGCCTTTTCATTTGCTTCTAAATAATTCTTAGCAAATTCTATACCAAAAGTATGAATTAAATAATCATAAAACAAGTCATGTTGTGATGTGATTTTCGCAGTTGTATTTCCGAGTCGTGTGATGACAAAGTCTATCCTTTTCCAATACACAAACCTCATAACCATTCTTTGTTAAATAGTAAGCAGTAGAAAGACCAGTTATTCCACCACCAATAATACAAATATCTACCTTCAAATTTTTTTCTAAATTTGGAAACTTAGGCAAACAAACTGAATCCAACCAATACGAATTTCTCATACAAAAAACCTCCTTTTTATTAGTATTACCAAATAAAAGAAGGTTTATACAATTTAAAATTTCTATATAGAGGAAGAAATTGTGTTTAACTCAAATTTTAAATACAGATTACCAATGATAGGTTTCGCCTTTTGCAATTTTAAAGGCACGAAATAATTGTTCTAATAAAAATACACGAATTAATTGATGAGGAAAGGTCATTTTGGAAAAGCAAATTTTTTCATTTGCCTTAGCTAAAATGTTATCATGTAACCCCAAAGTACCACCAATCACAAAGGTAATCGAGCTATTTTCACGTAAAGCAACATCGTCTATTTTTTTCGAAAAATCCTCACTGGAATATTCTTTTCCGTTTTAAATCCAAACAAATTATATAAGAATCTTTTTTCATATGTTCTAACATACGAGAGGCTTCTTTTTGCTTAATTTCCGCGATAAGAGAAGTATTCAATTTAACAGGCAATTTTTCATCTGCTAATTCGATTATTTGAATATGGCAGTATTTGGATAAACGTTTCTGATATTCATATACAGCTTCTTTTAAATAAGGTTCTTTTAATTTTCCAATACAAACAACATTAATTGAAAGCATAATAACTCCTTTTCATCATTTTCTTAATGAGCCATATCAAAGGAAGAAAATACTTTTGCCATAGTTGTTGGAGAAGTTCTACTAGCAACATGAATAGGAAGAGAGGTATCATCAATTCCTACAAAATGCAATTCTTCCCATACCGATTTTAAAGCCAATTCTGGGAAATTATTTTCTTTACTCAAATGTCCAAGCATAACTTCTTGTAGGCCAGAACCAACTAATTTGGCAATGGTTTTTCCTGCTAATTGATTGGATAAATGACCATTTGGTCCAGCAATTCGAGTTTTTAATAAATAAGGGTACCTAGAACATTTTAGTACCTCAGGTTCATAATTGGATTCTAACAACAAAAATTGGCTTCCTTCTAAACAATTCATAATTTCCTTTGTCATATGTCCAATGTCAGTAGCAATACCAATTTTCTCATCCTTACAAGAAAAAGTAAAACCACAAGGTTCGGCTGCATCATGAGGAATGGCAAAAGGTTTTACCAGTAAATCACCAATCTCAAAATGGTCTGAAGTAACAAAACATCTTTGGTTTTTTTCTTCAATTTTATCTTTTTTATCTGGCATAGCTTCCCAGGTATTTTGGTTTGCATACACAGGAATATCAAACTTTTTGGAAATGGTTGCTAAACTTTGTACATGGTCAGAATGCTCATGAGTCACTAAAATAGCATCAATATCGCTAGCACAAACACCAAGTTGGTCTAACCCTTCTACAATTTTTTTGGCACTTACACCACTATCAATTAAAACATTATGATGTTTACTTTGAACAAGTAAACTATTTCCTGTACTACCACTATATAAACTCGAAAATTTTAACATTTTATTTCTTATCCTTTGCTTCATTTATTTTTCTCCAAAGACATACCGAAGAAAAGGCCCCTTTCCTTAAGGTGTCTATCGTTCGAAGACGACAGGAGGTTCTATTCTTCTATACGTTCAATTTTTGCACCAATGCTTCGGAATTTTTCCTCAATATTCTCATAACCACGGTCAATGTGTTCTAAATTATACACTTCTGTTACACCATTTGCACAAATACCGGCAATAATAAGAGCTGCACCAGCACGTAAATCGGTTGAATAAACAGGAGCACCATATAAAGAATCTACCCCTTCAAAAATGGCAGTTTTTCCTTGTGCAGTAATTTTGGCTCCCATTTTATTTAATTCGTCTGTATATTGGAAACGAGATTCCCAAATGCTTTCATTAATAATACTATTTCCGTAAAGCAGTAGCAAGCACGACACCCATTTGAGGTTGCAAATCGGTTGGAAAACCAGGATATGGTAATGTTTTGATATTGGCTTTACTTGGTCTTTGGTTACACCATACATGAAGAGTGTCTCCATCAATTTCTTCTACATGTGCACCAATTTCAATTAGTTTGGCACTAATACATTCTAAATGCTTTGTCGTACAATTTCGAATGACCAAATCGCCACGAGACGCTACTGCTGCTAACATAAAGGTACCTGCCTCAATTTGATCTGGTACAACGGAATAAGTAATATTTCCCTCTAATTTTTCCACACCATTAATTTTAATCACATCAGTTCCAGCACCACGAACATCTGCCCCCATTGCATTTAGAAAGTTTGCAACATCAACAATATGAGGTTCTTTTGCAGGGTTATCAATAATCGTAGTACCATGAGCAAGTACAGCGGAAAGCATAACATTAATAGTAGCACCCACCGACACAATATCCATATAAATATTGGTTCCAATCAATTCATCACAAGTAGCGGTAATATTTCCTTGTCCAACTTCTACCTTAGCACCAAGGGCTTCAAAACCTTTAATATGCTGATCAATTGGTCTTGCACCAAGTTTACAACCGCCAGGCATTCCGACTTGCACATCTCCACAGCGTCCGAAGAAGAGCCCCAATTAAATAATAAGAAGCACGAAACTTGCGAGTAAGTTCAATAGGAGCACGAGTACAAGAAATGTTCCTAGCATCAATTGTAATCGTGTTTTTCCCAGTCCAAGTAATCTTAGCACCAAGTTCTTCTATAATTTCACATAGCAATTTTACATCACTAATATGAGGTAAATTTTCAATTGTAGTGACTCCATTAATCAATAGTGCTGCAGGTAAAATTGCAACTGCCGCATTTTTGGCACCATTTATTGTAACTTCTCCCTTTAAAGGAGTACCACCAGTAATTACTAACTTTTCCAAAGCCATTCCTCCAATATGTATCTCTTATATTAACTTTTAAAATAATACCATAAACAAAAAGGATTTACAACTGTTTTTATAGGGAAATTTATAAGGAGGGGGAAGAAAGAAAAAATTTCATGTAAAAAGTAGGAATATTACAAAAGTAGTAATAATATAAAAATGACTTGACAAATATATATAGGTTCATATAAAATGAAATCATAAACAAAAGAAATAAGAGCATACGAAAAGAAAAACAGAGAGGAGAGAAAAATATGAAAAAATCAAATCCAAATTCAGGAATTACATTAGTAGCTTTAGTCATTACGATTATTATACTACTTATATTAGCAGGGATAACCATTAATTTAACAGTAGGACAACAAGGAATTTTAAGACGAGCACAAGAGGCTGGAAAGAACTATCAAGAATCAGCCAATAAGGAAAAAAGTGAATTAGACAATCTTTTAAATGAGGTAGATGATATCATTAAAGATATGGGTATCAAATTTCCAGAAGTATATGTAGCATTAAAAGGAGATACATTAAGCTTTTTTAATAATGAAAGCGAAATGAAACATTATGTAGAAGAAGAAGGAAAGAGTTATGGTAAAATAGAGAAAATTTATACATGTAATGAAGCAGGAATTCCAAATATACCATGGTTTGAAGATAGAAATTCTATCACGACAGTGAATATAGCCCAAGAAATAAAGCCAATTAATATGGATTACTATTTTTTTAACTTAAGCGGATTAACGAAAATAGATAATCTAAACAATCTAAAAACAAATGATGTAACAAGTATGGTAGGCGTGTTCTATGGTTGTAAGAATTTGCAAGAAATTGATTTAACCAATTTTGATATTGGAAAAGTGAAAGATATGTCAATGATGTTTAGGAATTGTAAGGCTCTAACAACATTGGATTTGTCAAATAAAGAAGCAAAAAATCTAACTAGTATGGTATATATGTTTAAAGATTGTACCAATTTAACCAATATAAATTTAACCAATTTTAATTCGAGTAATTTAGAGGATATGACTGCTATGTTTGAAGGGTGCCAAAAATTAACCACGATCAATTTGGAAAATTTTAACACGAGAAAAGTAAATAGTATGTACGCTACATTTAATGGATGTAATACGATACAAAATTTAGACTTATCAAGCTTTGATACAAGTAATGTAACAACCATGGAATTGATGTTTGGAGATTGTCACAAATTAACAAATTTAAATTTATCTAGTTTTAATACAAGCAAAGTAACAAGTATGGATAGTATGTTCTATTATTGTATAGGTTTGGAAAATATAGATTTATCGAATTTTAATACATCAAAGGTTATAAGGATGTTCCAAATGTTCAGAAATTGTACAAACTTAAAAACGGTAAATGTAACAAGTTTTGATACAAGTAATGTGACAACCATGCAATTAATGTTTTGCGATTGCAACAATTTGGTTGAGGTAGATTTATCTAGTTTTAATACAGAAAAGGTGACGACTTTTTCACAAATGTTTTGGTATTGCAATAGTTTGACCAATATTAAATTTTCTTCTAAATTTAAAACCAATAATGCAACTGATATGAACAGTATGTTTCGACACTGTACGAATTTAACAAGTTTAGATTTAACGAGTTTTGATACAAGCAAAGTAATAGATTTTAGCGTTATGTTTGGGGATTGTAGTAAATTAACTCAAATTTTTGTTAATACTTCAACTTGGATTATTTCATCAGGTGCTAGTACATATAATATGTTTCTTGGTTGTGGAACACAGACAGTTACAAAACAATAAGAAAGTAGAATAAAGAGATACAAACATGATACGATAGGAGAGAGAAAACTTTGAAAGTTTTCCTCTCCTATTGTTTTACAAAAGTAGATTTATTTTAAAGTACAACATTTCAAAAAAATTGATACACAAATGTCATACAAAAGACCTTGACAGAAAAGATAGGTTGGTATAAGATGAAACCATAAGGTAAAAGAAGAAATGCAATATTAGGAATAAAAAGAATAAAATTGCTTCATAATGTTGTATATAGAGAAATTAGAATTAACCATAGTTTATGGAAAGAAACGGAGGCAAAAGAAAAAATGAAAAAAGAGAAGGAATTAATGAAAGGAAGAAAAAGAAATGTAGGGGCAGGCCTTGTGTCTGCTCGGTAGAGGAATAACATTGATAGCACTCGTAATAACCATCATCGTATTACTCATCCTAGCAGGAATTACGATTCATTTAACAGTAGGACAAAATGGAATTCTAAACCGTGCACAGGAAGCAGGTAAAAACTATAAGGAATCTGAAGTAAGAGAAAATGTAGAATTAGCATTACTCGATTTACAAACAGAGGTAATTTTCGATAACCAAGACTTAACAGTAGAATACGCC
>JAAWJM010000032.1 GCA_022796855.1 Clostridia bacterium
TGGAGCATCAACCAGTGCAACAGAGAGAACAGACAAATTTACTTCATATGGCTACAAAGGTTCAGGGTATATAACAGATACAGAAAGTGCGATGTACAAAATGTTATTTGGAAACAACAATGACTCAATGTACTGGATAGCATCCCGTGGTGGCACTTCGCTTTTAGATAGTGTGTACTTTGATGTGTTCGTCGTGGTTGATGGCGGTGTGTATGGTGGACTATTATTTGGAGGGATTACGGTTACATTAGACGACTATAGCGGGAATGATAGATTTGCCATCTCTGTGCGTCCGATAGTATATCTAAACTCGAATATCCAGACAAGTGAGAAAGATGCGAGTGGAGCATGGATTATAAGTGAGTAGAAAAGAAGATAAGAGATAAAAAAAGAACAAATATCTTTTTACAGTAAGAAAATGCTATAGAGCAAAACGCTTATAGCATTTTTTTGTTATTTTATAAAGATAAGTTAACTATAAATTGAAAAAAGGATTGAAAATAAAGTATTATGTAAGATATCAAGACGATTTTTTATTGTATCATCCGTCAAAAGAATACTTAAAAGAGTGCTTGAATAAAATACGATTGTTTTTAGAAAAAGAGAAATTACAATTAAATCGAAAAACGAGATTGTTTTCAAATAAAGAGAATTTTATTTTTTTAGGAAGAAAAAAGAATGGAAGATATGCAAATTACCGAACGATAAAGAAAAATAAAATATAGTAGAAAATCCAATGAAAATAGAAAAATAGATTGTACAGGATATAAAAAATAAGTTCTAAAAATAACTTGTCTTACATATGAATGAAACATATAGGAGGGATGAGCTATGAAGAACAAAAAAAGAATTGCGATATTAGGGTGTATTGTGGTACTGCTTGCAGGAATTCGGGTATTTCATTTATAGCCAAGTAGAGATATCAAAAACAGATGTAGAGCTTACGGAATATACACCACAAGCAGAAATTACGGGAGAGCAGATGAGACAAACGATGATTGCATTGTATTTTAAAAACAAAGATACAGGCACTCTTGTACCAGAGGCACGAAATATTGACGTAAAAGAACTAACAAAAGAGCCATATCAAACCCTAATCAATTTGCTAATGGAAGGACCGAAAGGGGAAAAATTAGAGAAAACGATACCAGAGGGGACGAAAGTTAATAAGATTGAACGAAAGGGAAACGTGTTATGGATTGATTTTTCAAAAGAATTTATTGATAACCACAAAAATGGGGCAGAGGCAGAATCACATACGGTGTATTCTATTGTAAATACCATGACACAACTAAACGAAGTATCTTCCGTTAAAATTGTAGTTGATGGTAAAGAGGATTGTGCATTTTCAGATAATGCCCTTTCCTTAAAGGATATTTTTGTCCCAAAAGAAGAGGCTATTTAAAAAAGTGATATAAGTTAAAACATTTTAAAGCCTTCGAAAATTGACATAGGAAATTTTCGACTTGATAAAGAGAACAAAGAGCGTTCTCTTTTTTTTGTGCAAAATTAAAATTTTGTTTAGGGCAAGCTTTGTTACAAGGTCTACGGTTTGGATAATAACCATTCATATAAATTCCACCTTTGCATAAAAAGAGTATTTAGTATATAATATGACAAGAAACAAAAAAAGTGAGGTATTATGGAAGAATTAAAACCAAAAGAGAGAATTGATGATTTAGAATATAAGGGATTAAAAATCATTCAAAACGAAGATGGTTTTTGTTTTGGAATGGATAGTGTTCTTCTTGCCCATTTTGCAAGCGAAATAAAACAAGGCAGTAAGGGAATTGATTTAGGAACAGGGACAGGCATTATTGGACTTTTGTTATGTGCTAAAATTGCGAATTTACAAATGGTAGGAGTCGAAATTCAAGAAGAAGTATATGATATGGCAAAAAGAAGTATTCATCTAAATCATTTAGATGAGAGATTTACTTTAATTCATGCAAACATTAAAGAACTAGAAGGAAAAGTAGAAGCGGGAAGTTTTGATGCCATTGTGACCAATCCTCCATATAAAAAAAATGACACAGGAATACAAAATGAAAATCCAAGCAAACGAATGGCAAGACATGAAATAAGTGCTTCCCTAGAGGATTTTCTCGAAGTTTCGTCAAAACTTCTAAAAGAGAAAAAAGATTTATACATGGTACATAGACCAGACCGATTAGTAGATATACTAGAACTTTTACGAAAATATAGATTAGAGCCAAAGAAAATACAATTTGTACATCCTAAATATGGAAAAGAGCCAAATCTAGTATTAATAAAAGCCACCAAATATGCAAACCCATTTTTAAAAATCGAAAAACCATTATATGTATACGAAGAAAATGGAAAATACACAAAGGACATTTTACAAATATATGAAAAAATATAAGCATCAAAAAGTAGTATCAATGAAAAAGAAAGAAAGGAGACATGATATTTTGATATCATGGAAAAACAAAAATGATACGGAAAATTATATGTTGTAGCAACCCCAATTGGAAACTTAGAAGACATTACCTTAAGAGCGATTCGAATTCTAAAACAAGTAGATATTATTGCGGCAGAAGATACCAGACATACCTTAAAATTATTAAATCATTTAGAAATCACAAAACCAATGATTAGCTATCACAGGCATAATGAAGAAGTAAAAACCGAAGAATTAATCGATAAATTATTGGAAGGAAAAAACATTGCATTAGTTTCGGATGCAGGGACTCCAGTCATATCAGACCCTGGAGAAGAAGTGGTAAAAAAAGCATTAGAAGTAGGAATTACCGTTATTCCCATACCGGGAGCATGTGCTTTTGTGACAGCACTCGTTGCCTCTGGAATGGAAGCAAAAGAATTTACTTTTTTGGGATTTTTACCATTAAATAAAAAGAATCGAAAAGAAAAATTAGAACAAATCAAAAAACAAGAGTATACGACGATTTTGTATGAGGCACCACATAAATTAATACAAACACTAAACGAATTAGAAACCATATTAGAAAATCGAAAAATCGTATTAGCAAGAGAACTTACCAAAATACATGAAGAATATATAACAGGAACAGTAGAAGAGGTAAAAAACAAAATACAGACACCAAAAGGAGAATATGTTATTGTCATCCAAAAAAATGAAATAACAGAAGCCACTCGACAACAAGACCAAAGAAATCATCTAACACTAGAAGAACATTATCAGTATTATGAAGAACAAGGATTCAATAAAAAAGAAATTTTAAAACAGATTGCCAAAGATAGGAAAGTAAGTAAAAATGAAATCTACCAAAAATTTTTAGAGAAATAAAAAACGAAACGTCCATAGGACAAAAGGAAAAAAACAAAATATCATAACCCATCAAAAACTCCGTGTAATTAGATAATTACACGGAGTTTAAAATACATTATACATTTTCTGATAATTTATTAATTTTGGCAGCACATTTTGTACAAATTAATTTATCATTATAAGAAACTAATTTTTTAGTATTTCCACAGAAAATGCAATTTGGTTCATATTTTTTTAATACAATTGAAGAACCATCGACAAAAATTTCAATTGGGTCTTTTTCAAAAATTCCAAACTTATTTCTAAGTTCAATTGGAATAACAACCCTTCCTAATTCATCGACTTTTCTAATAATTCCTGTTGATTTCATAACAATTCCTCCCTTATCGAATTGGACTGTAATTACAAAGTTCGACACTTACTCCTTCATTATCATACCAAAAAATAATAAAAATGTCAACAAAAAAGATAAGAAAAATAGGAAAAAATTAGGAAAAATGGAAAACTTTGAAAAAGGATACCTGTTAAGCTTCATACTAGCAGACAAGAAGTTCTTTTTTACAAAAAAGAGAATACAATAGAACCAGAATAAAAAAGGAGAAAACCAATGTTAAATATTATATGGCCTATATTTATTATTATTTCCTATGTGTACGCTATTTGTGTAGGAAATATATCAAACCTTAATAATTCCATTTTTGAATCCTGTAAAAGTGCTGTTGATTTAAGCATTACGTTTTTAGGAACCATGTGTTTATGGACTGGAGTGATGAACATAGCAAAAAAAACCACACTTATTACAAAATTAGCAAATGGATTAGGACCGATTATGAAAATATTATTTCCAGACATCAAAAAAGAAGAGGAAGCCTATGGAGAAATATCAATGAACATGGTAGCAAATATATTAGGTTTAGGGAATGCAGCAACGCCATTAGGGCTAAAAGCAATGAAAACAATGCAAAAAAAGAACCTCAAAAAGGACACCTTAAGTAATTCTATGGCAATGTTTATTATAATAAACACAGCCTCAATTCAAATAATTCCTACTACAGTAATTGCAATACGAACCTCACTTGGTTCCAGTAATCCAACAGCTATTATTTTACCTGTATGGATTGCTACCATAGGGGCAGCCGTAGTAGGAGTCATAACTGCCAAAATTCTAATGAAACGATACTAGAAAAAAATAGAAGGGAGAAAAATATGACAATCATTAACTATATATCCACCATTGCCGTACCAAGCGTGATTTTATTAATTGTTCTATATGGTATGATAGAAAAAAACAAAGTATATGATACCTTTGTTGAGGGAGCAAAAGAAGGAATGCAAGTTGTAGTAAACATTTTTCCGACCCTAGTAGGAATCTTCTTAGCCGTAGGAGCCCTAAGAAGTTCAGGATTAATTGATGCCATTATTAGGTTGATAACTCCTATTATTAATCTAATCCATTTACCAGCAGAAATTATGCCACTTGCCCTATTAAGACCAATATCGGGAAGTGCCTCAATGGCAGTTGCTACTGACATTATCTCAAAACATGGAGTAGATAGCATCATTCGGACTAATTTGTTCTACCATCATGGGGTCAACAGAAACGACATTTTATACCATTGCACTATACACAAGTGCAGTAGGAATCAAAAAGATACGCTTTGTATTAATCGCAGCACTCATGGCAGATCTTGCTGGAATGTTGATTTCTGTAGCCATTTGTCGATTTTTGTCGTAAAGTTTTTGTTGACATTTGTGGAAAAAAGTGGTAATATAGTAAATGTGTTAAGAAACACAATAATTCATTTGATTTAATTTAATTTATCATTTCAACGTTCATAAAAATTTTTCTATCAGAAAAAATTAAGAAATCTTAAAAGATTCCAAAAAGCAAAAACAATTGAATCAAACTACAAAAGAAGAAAAAAACAATTTACCATTTAAGTTATTAATCTTGTAGGGGATGTCCTTTATTATTTGTATTCAAAAACTCTCAAATTCTATTATAGCTCAAAACATTCCATTTAAATAACGAAGGTTCCTAAAATGTTTTCAGACTCCCACATATACGGAAAGATTTTAACCCTTTAAATATCCCCTACAATACCATCAATAAATAAAAATTGATTCAAAGAAATTTTTAATATTCAAATTGAAGACATCCCTTAAACCAAAATCTAGTGTTTAAAAGATGTCTTTTTCTATAAATAAAAGGCAAAGACTTTTTACGAAATAATAAAACTTTATGTAATGGATTGACTTTACGACATAACTACCATATAATTAAAAAAGATAAATGGCTATTGTAAAAAAATTAAATTTTATAAAGAGGTAAGTATGAAGAAAAGCACTTTAACTTGGATAATAATTGGGGTAGTATTTTTTATATTTATATTGTGTGCAAGCATGTATATTATCTTACATAAAGAAGTTAAGATAGAGGAAAAGGAGATAGAAGTAAAAAGTACATACAATAACCCAATTGTCCCAGAAGGATTTAAAAAAGTAGAAACACAATCTGCAAGTTGGGAAATAGAAAACGGAATTCCAAAAGGATGGAACAATGGACTTGTAATAGAGGATGAAATAGGAAATCAATTCGTATGGGTACCAAAGGTTGCGCTAACGAATGAGAACATAATAAAAAACTACCAATATAGTAAACAAGAGCAAAATAAAAATCAACTGGAAGAACAATTAAAAAAATATAATGAACAAATAGAAAAATATGGGGGATTTTATATATCAAGATATGAAGCAGGAGTATCAGACGAAATGAAAAAAAATACTACGAATATATCTTCACGGAACCAATGATATAACAGGAATTCCTACTAGCAAGAAAGGGCAATTGGTATGGAACTATATTAGCTTAAAAAATGCCAAAAAAAATGCACAAAGTATGTATAACAATGAATTTGTAGAAAGCGATTTAATAACGCCTATCCAATGGGAAAATACAATGCAATGGTTATACAATAGCGGATATAATATTGAAGATTCAAAAGAATGGGGCAATTTTTTAAACGTAAATTTTAAATTTACTGGATGGTATTCAATTGATTATGGAAAAAAATATCAATATGGAGAAAACAAATTAAAAGCCCAATATAATATGATTTTATCTACAGGAGCAACAGATAGAAATAAGGCAAATAATATTTACGATTTAGCAGGAAATGTTATGGAGTACACAGATGGTTGGGTAGAAGACAGGGGATATTATAGTGCAGGAGGATATTATGACGTTATAGGACAATATGAGCCATACATCTTAAGACTGATAGGAGTGACACCATTAGAGAAAATTGGCTTTAGGATGGTTCTATATAATAAATGATAAAAACAAACAAGGGAGAAAAGGATGCAACTTTTATTTTTTGCCATACTAGTTTTGGGAACATGGTTTATGCCACTTATCATAATGATAACATTAATATTAGGAATCATAGAATGTATAAAAAAACGAATCAAGAAAGAAAAAATACGTAAAACCATAACACAAGTAATGACTAAAATTCTTTGTGAAGTTTTAGCAATGATAATCGGTTATTACCTATTAACATATGAAAAAGCAAAGCCGAGCGATGTATATAGAGAAATGAAAATGAATATTGTATAAAGATCAACATTTAAACTATACAGAAATTGGAAATATATTAGGAAAACATAGAACAACAATAAGTAGGGATATAAAATTAGGATTAGTAGAACTAGAAACATCATATCTAGCAGTATGGAAGTATTGTGCAGAAGTAGCACAAAGAAGGAATGAAGAAAATGAAACAGCAAAAGGAACAAATTTAAAAATAGGAAATGATATGAAGCTAGCCAATTTTATTGAGAAAGAAATAAAAGAAGAAAAAAGTTCGCCAGAAGTAGTAGAATATAAAATAAAGCAATCAAAATTAAAAACGACATTGTGTTTTAAGACGATATATAACTATATAGATAAAGAAATATTAGAAGTAAAAAGAATAGAAAAATGGATAAATAATTATCCACGAAAGATATTGAAATTTAAGACATCCAAGGAATATTATGAAGAAGAAAAAGTAGCATAAAAACTAACGTTTAAAGATTTTTAAATTTTTAATAAAAAAACGTGCAATTAATATTGCAATTTTCAAACCATTACAACGTTACCTAAACGCACTAGGATTTGATTGTGGAGCAGTTGATGGAATAGCAGGTAAATTGTTCGATAATGCAGTAAAAAGCTATCAAAGGGCAAACTCATGTGTTTGTGACGGGGAGATTACAGCAAGAAATAGGACGTGGAAGAAGCTACTAAAGTTGGCTTAGCATGTAGAAAATAAAAATAGGTGGTCGTAAAGACCACCAAAATCTTCTTATGACCGTTGAGTTATTTACATAACACAAGGTAAAATCTTAATTAGATTATACAATATAATATGTATCTTGTCAAATAAAATATACTTAAAAAATAAAAAAATTTTATTTCATAAATAGATTGCTTATTTTTTCATCAATTAAATCTAAGCCTTCATTAGATAATTTTATGCCTGAGAGGATAGGAGTTTTAAATATTCTTTGCTTACTTATTGTTGTAATTTGATGAACAAAAGCAATACTACCATGTTTCATTTTATCAATCTCAGCTTCCAATTTTTTTAAAAATTCAAGTTTTTTAGAGATTTTTTCAATTTCGAAACTTTTTAGATTTTCTGCATCTATGGTAAGCAGTTTTGATGAAACTTCGGACATTTCTTTTTCAAATTTTTCACATAAGGAATTATATAATTCATCTCCTAAATTTATACAAGTAGTTGGATTATATATTTTATCTTCCTTAGCAGAAGATAAAGGTATAATATTTATAGTGTTTGAATAAATGTTATCGTTTTTATTAATTACTACACAGTAATGAAGTCCACCCAATTCATTCCCTATATTAAATCCAAGGTTAACCTTAACGATATCACCACGTTTAAAATTTTTTAAAGAGTTGGGAGAAAAAGTTTTTTCGTTATCATGATAATTAGCGAAATCCTTAATCCAGTATGAAAGTAAATTACTTTGTTTATATTCAGATGCTTCAATATGTTTATTAAAGGAAATATCTAATCTTTTTAAAGCAGAGTCTTTATGAGTTATTGCCTTACTTTTTTCTTCATTAGAAGTAAATTCTTGTGTTGCAATAGTTTCTTCCATATATTCACCTCATTTCGAATAATATAATAGCACATATTACAGGCTTTTACAATAAAAATGCTAAATAAAACGGCAAAAATAGCGAAAAAACGACAAGAGTGGAATAAAGCGGAAACGATATTGAATGGTGAGAATACCATTCTTTTTTTGTCCTCAAAACATAATAAAAAGACAGAAATGGAACGAAGCGGAAAACAATCCCAAGAATATTTTAAATTTTTTAAACCTCCAATCCTTACAGAATAGCATAAAAAACGACATGAAAATAAAAAATTAAAAAAGTTTGCATTTTTTTGTAACGAAATGGGTAAAAAATGACTCTTATATAGTGAAGGATAAAAAGAGAGACAAGACTGTCATCAAACATTATCTTATCTCTCAAATGTAGTATGATATCCACACTAACATAGATATTGTACTACGTTCCTTCGAAAATATAATAAGGAGGAACCGTAAATGGAAGAAAAAATTTTGAAAGAGATTATGAAAGAGTGCAATTTAGAAAAAGGAAAGGAGGCTTATATAAAATTACTTATTAAAATTTGTGAAGATAACAATGCAAAACTAGACAAAATCAAAGAATTTTATGCTTAAATCTGACACACCTTTTGACACACTAAAATAACTAAAATGTTAAAAATATTAAAGTTATTCAATCAAAAATTAGACAACAAAAAACCGTCAAATCTACTAAAATGACGGTTTTTATCTTGGTGAGCCAGGAGGGATTCGAACCCCCGACCCCAGGCTTAGAAGGCCTGTGCTCTATCCAACTGAGCTACTGACCCATATGATATAACGCACTCATTATAATAGCATAAAAGCATAGTGGTGTCAACAGTTTAGCTCGAAAAAATGGAAAATCTTATACAATATATAAAATATGATTATTTGGAAAATACTTTTTCATTAGGGATAGAAGGTAAGAAGAGGCTTCGTCTTTTATATTGGGGCGATAGTGATATTTTCCTCGTCCTGTTCCTGTCATTAGGTCTTTTTCATAAAGAGAAAGAGCATTGGGAAATGCTTCTTCATTAATTTTCGTATGAACATAGCTATAAGTCATAAAAATAAGTTCAAAAAAGACTTCTTTTTTTACTTCTTCAGACAACTTACAAGAAAGTTCTATCAAAAAATTTTCGTATAATTCCTTCCAGTTATCGACTAGAATAATAGGAGCAATTAAGATACCAACAGGAAAACCGGCGGATTTTAGTTTGTTAAGGGCAGTAATACGAGCCTGTAAGGGAGAAGTACCGAATTCTACTTTTTGAATAATGTCATTTGGGTTCATACTCATTCGTACAATGATACGTTCTTTTCCGGGCACATTTAAAATAGGGTCAACCATATCAAATTTTGTTGGGAAAGTTAAAAATCCCTTTTTGGCATCAGAAAAGTGTTTTATTGTCCATTCTAAATTATGGGTAATCGAATTTTCTAAAATTAAATCACTATTACTTCCAATTTCAAAAGTCAATTCTTTTTCACTATCATTTGCAGTTTTTATAATCTTATTTAGCATTTGTTCACGGTTAACAAACAAACGTAGATAGGAGCATTTATTATAATTGCATACTAAATAACAATATAAACACATAGCTGTGCAACCAGAAGAGGTATAAGGAACAAGAAAATCGGATACTTTATGGTTAGGAACAAATTGATGTGTTTTACGAACGCCAATAATTAAATTTCGTTTCATTTTTGGAAACTCCGAATTTTGATTTTTACGCATTTCGGGAATGTTATTGTGACTATCAATGATTATCTTAGGGATAGATGCATACTGGTCTAGTAAGGTTCTACCAAGCGGGTAATCCGTAATATTTTTTTCATAATAAATTGCATTTGGAACAAACATAAAAATTCTCCTTTTACATATAGTATAAAAAAATAGATAGTAATTATTCACAAAATGGTGTAAAATAAGAATAACATATTCGTAAAAAGGAGAAAAATGTGGATAACAAGCAATTAAAATCAACAAATCATATCACTTATCAGCAAATATTATGCTATTTTATTATCTTTTCTGTTATTGGATTAATCATAGAAACCATATTTTGCTATCTTACAACAGGTGTAATCGAAAGTCGAAAAGGGCTAATATGGGGACCATTTTGCCCAGTTTATGGAGTTGGAGCTACGATATTAATAGTAAGTCTACACACCTACCAAGAAAAACCAATGACATTATTCCTGATTGGATGTATTTTAGGAAATGTGATTGAATATGGAATGAGTTATTTGCTAGAAGCCTATTATGGAACTCGATTTTGGGATTATTCCTATTATGGCTTCGATATCAATGGACGAGTTTGCTTGTTATATTCCATATATTGGGGCGTTCTATCTGTAATTCTGATAAGATATATCAAACCCAAAGTAGACAAATTGATAAAAAAAATACCAAACCAAAAGAAATTATACATTACGATTATTGTACTATTCGTCCTAGATGGACTAGCAACAATATGGGCAATTACCTCATATCAAAAACGAATAGGAACCAAACTAGAACAAAACCAAGAAACCGCCAATCAAACAGTATGGCAAAAAGTAAAAACGAAAATAGAAGAAACGCTATTTTCTGATAAGATTATGGTAAAAACTTTTCCGAATTTACGATATGTAGACAAAGACGGAAATCAGTACTATATAAGAGATATCATAGGGAATGAATAAAAATATGCAATTGTACAATATAGGATAAAACACTAAAAAGTTTATAAGAAAATAAATGTTATGTTAAAAGAATAGATACATTTTATGACCAAAATTATGGACGAAATAGATAATGTTTGATAAAATAAAAGAAGTGAAAGAAGGAATGATAAAAAATGAAAGAGAATGTAAAAGAAAATTATAATGTATTTTTAGTGCAATTAAAACCATTTGGACCAGATAAGCGTAATAATGAAAACGTTGTCGCTTTACAAGAAGACAGTATTAACGAAAAAATATGTGGGATGGGATGGGGATTTGCGGAATTTTTTCAAAAAAACCAAGAAATCCAACTACAAGAAATAGGAGTAAAAAATTATAAAACAAGTTATAAAAAATATCATGAAGCAAGTAAAATGTTAACGGAAGCTCTAAATAGATATAATGAAATAGAAGAGGGAGATTATATTTTAACTAGATTATATAATACTAGCTTATGTTATATAGGAAAAGTAAAAAGTAAAGCATATCATAGTGAAAATAAATTAAGCAATATTCGCTATGGAACGAATTATTCTTGGATTGTAGATGTTGAATGGAAAAATATAGGCCCATTTATTAGTATTCCAAGTGCCTTAAGAGGAGTAATGCAATCTAGAATGAATACAATTAAAAAATTAGATGATATTAAACATTTCGTGCAAAAGAAATTGATAAAAGCATTATTTGGAGACTCGCAAGAAAAGATAGAAATTACGAGTGGAGATTTTTACAGAGCTCTAGATGCATTAGATCTAGAAGATTTGGTAGCGAAATATATAATAGAAAATAACTCAGGGTATATGCTGATACCTTCATCTTGCAAAAGCAATGAACAAACTTTCGAATTTAAGTTTTTAAATAAAAACAAAATAATTACCTGTCAAGTAAAAAATAATGAAGATATCGATTGTAATGTATACAGTAATCTAGCTAATAATTTTGAGAAAATCTATCTTTTCTCAGGAAAGGGATATATAGGACAAGTTAAAGAAGACATTAAAAATATCATTTTGATAGAAAAAAAAGAATTATTTGATGTACTAAAGAAAGATTTTCATGACGAAGGAGAATTTTACAACGAATTGCACCAATATTACATCATAAAAGAATAATAGAAATACAAAGTATAATGTAAAAATAAACGAATAGAAAGTGTAAAAAAGTAAATGAAAGATAAACTACATACCAATTTAGGAAATATAATCTATATTTATGAGGTTCTAAAAAAGTATTCCGATGTGGAGCATATATTAAGCGTAAAAGATATTATGAAATATGTAAAAGAAGAATTTGATGAAGAAATAGAAGATAGAACGGTAAGAAGAAATATAAGAGTGCTAATAGAAAAATTAGACATCGATATTGAAACCTTTCAAGAAAATAGACAAGGTTACTATTTAAGAACAAAAGATTTTGAGTTTAGTGAAATAAAAATGATGATCGATTTCCTACATTATTCAAAATTTATGGAAGAAGCATTTTCAGCCGAAATAGTAGAAAAATTAAAAGGTCTATTAAGTATCTATGAACAAGAAACAATTAACGAAACAGAAAAAATAGAAGTCTATAGTAAAAACATAAAGACAATAAACAAAGAGGTATTAAATAATATAGAAGTATTATCCAATAGTATAAAATCCAGAACAAAAGTTGAATTTGAATATTATAAATATGATATTAGTAAAAAGTTAAAACGAGAACAAGACAAAAGAGTAAGCCCATATGCGATTCTTTGCGAAAATGAATTTTATTACTTAATCGCCTATAACGAAAAATATAGAGAACTATCCTATTTTAGATTAGATAGAATAAAACATATCAAATCAACTAAAATCCCAAATGTTAAAACAAATCAATCCATAAAAGATTTTGTACAAAGCTCTGTATATATGTTTGGTGGAGAAAGACAAAAAATAGAATTAAAATGCGATATGTTAATATTAGATGCCGTAATCGAAAAATTTGGAACCAATATAGAAATCCAAAAAATGGATGAACATCATTTTAAAGTGACATTACATGTTTGTCTAAAAGGACTAAAAATGTGGATTATGCAATATTTGAATTATGTGGAAATCTTAGAACCATTATCAGTTCGAGAAGAATTAAAAAATAATTTAAAAGAAATATTAAAAAAGTATTAAATAGAGTTGAATACATAATATGACCAATGCGTTTTACAAGGAATTAAAAATTCTATATACTATAATGTAGATAGCATTTTTTTAAAGTTGTGAAAGGAATTGGAATGAAAATGGAAAATTTAGAAAAACAAAACATCGTAATAAAAGAAGAAACGACAGAAGATATTCTAAAAGGTTTAGATAACTGCTATGGTGTAACCTTTTTTAGAAATAAACTAAAAGAATATGTAGAATATATTAGACTAAAAAAAGAAAACAAGATAAATATAGGAAATAATAATATAATACTACTCTGTGATAACAATTCTAAAGATTATGAAAAAGAAGTAGAGATAATTGGAAAAATATTGACAAAAGAAAACATAATAGAAGATGATAGTATAACAATGATTACGGATCTATATATGTTAAAAAATACGGAACTTGAGAAAAATAAACTTTATATTATCGATGATGAAAAGAATCTTGATAGAAAACTAGAACCAATCATTAAGAACAACCCAGCTTGTATATTTGTTGTTATCATAAAAGATTCAAAATTAATGTCAAAAAGAGATAAAGATAGCACACTAGAAATGTTACAAAGAAACTTTTATTGGGAACTAAATATAATAGAGCCTACACACGAAGAAAAGATACAATATATAAAGAATGTGGCAAAACAAAACGGCTTAAAAGTAAATTTAGAAGAATGGATGATAAAATCGATTGCAGAAAATTCAATGATAGAACTAGATAAAACACTTATTAGAGCTTGTATTAAAGCCAATAAACAAGAATTAAAAGAAATCAATACAGATTGTTTTGATGTAAACGATATTTTGTTTCAATGGGATAATCCTGAAACAGATAAAAAATCCGAATATGGGCTCCATAGGTTAAATTCCTTAATTGGATTACATGAAGTAAAAGAGCAAATAAAGAAAATACTAAGCTACGTTGAAGTAGATACAAAACGAGGTGGACAAGGAAAAACGATGCTACACATGTGTATGTGTGGAAATCCAGGGACAGGAAAATCAACAGTAGCAAGAATAATTGGTGATATCTTTACAGAAAATGAAATATTAAGCACGAAAAAAGTTTTTGTAGAAGTTGGCAGGGAAGATTTAATTGGTGAATATATAGGACACACAGCAGTAAAAACAAAAAAGGTTATCGAGAAAGCAATTGGTGGTGTATTGTTTATCGATGAAGCATATTCACTAATACAAGGCTCAAATGGACGAAGAAATGATTATGGCTACGAATGTATCGCAACATTAATGAAAGAAATGGAAAATCATAGAGAAGATTTATGTGTCATATTAGCAGGTTATCCAGCAGAAATGGAAAGACTGTTAAACGCAAATTCAGGATTCAAAAGCCGAATACAATTTTTTATCAATTTTCCAGATTATAAGATAGAAGAATTATATGAAATATTTTTAAAACAACTAGAAGAAGATTTTCTAAAATTAGAAAAAGGTTGTAAAGAAATTGTAATGAAGTATTTTGAAAACGAAGTAACCTTAAAAAACGAAAATTTTGGAAATGGACGTTTCGTGCGAAATTTAGTAGAAAAGATAAAATTTGAACAAGCTATGCGAATAAAAGAAAAAGATAGTGAGGATTTATATACAATAACACCACAAGATATAAAAAATGTGGTAGATAAAATAAAAACAGTAGAAAATAAAAGAAGAATAGGATTTGGAGTATAGAAAATGAGTTATGTAATGGAAAAAGTAAGTCAAGATATATTAAAAAGTAAAAAGTTTGAACATTTAGGTTTATGGTTTTCAAACTTAGATACCGCAATCATAGAAAGAAAAGCAATCAAGAAATTTGAAATAGATACTATTTTGACAGGTGGTCGTTTTGATAAAAAGAGTGTATTGAAATTTCGATTAGAATTGGATAAACCATATTGTGATAATAAATTATTAGAATATGATTATGATCCACAAGACCGAATACCCCTAGAAGAAAGAGAAACAATTACAGAGTTAATAAACAATCAAAAACAGATATCCATTGAAGACCTATATTTACTAGACAAAGAATTAGAGCAATATGATAAATATCATGTTTTTTACAAATATACAGACATCGGTACACCAAATGTAGATATGTATATTCGTAAAAAAATAACAGAGGATACGATTTATCTAAGGATGGATATGGCTTTTGAAATAGCAATGATAGATTCGGAATTTGAACTTGCTTCTAACCAATATCTTTCAAAAAGAGAAAAAGAACAATTAAATAAAGTGGATTTCACGAAAGAAAAGAAAGCAGTAGAAGAATTTATGAAAAATAATAATGACATGGTTGATTTTGAGCATGCTCCTATTTGCGTCTATTTTTATAGAATATGTTTTTTACAAGATGAGTTAAATCTTTTAGGAAGAAATGGTTATATGACAATGGAAGAAACAATAGAAGTATTAAAAAAAGAAGCACCAATCCAATATCCAAGTCAATATGAAGAGATACAAATTATAATAGAAAAACATTATTTTTCAGATGAATATGCTTCTTGTAAAGTGACATTTAATAGAAAATGGGAAGTTATTAAAATAGAAACAAGTAAAAAGTAGGAGTGCAAAAATAATGATAGATGTATATGAATTAATAAATTCGAGAGCAATTCGTGAATATTGTCGAAAAATAGAACATAAATTCAATACAGAAGAATTAGCAGTTCTAATTTATAGAAATAAAAAAATGAATATAGACCAAAAGATAAGTGCCTATGAAGAATTAATAAAAGATTATCCAGATATGGAAGTAATGGAAAGAATAAATTGTAAACATTATGATAGTGTAAAAGTAATGATAAAAGAAGAAATAAAAAGAATGAAACAATTAAAAGAAAAACTAGAAAAAGAAGAACCAGATGTAATTTATACCTATAACTATTGGTGTAATTGTGTAGATCATCATATTATTACAACTGGCAAAGACGAATATAGAGATATTTATAAAACATTTAAGGAAGTAAAAAAAGAGATAGATAATGAATTAAAAGAAGATGAGGAACAAGAAATTATTAGTTTTTTAATTAGAAAAAGGGAATTTTCAAAAAATAGTAAATATAATATTGTGGCAGAATATAAACTTAATAAAGATAGAAAGTTAGAAATGGTAAATATATATGATTTTAATAATGAATGGTTAGATATTCATGGTATTTGTTTAAACATACCAACACCATTTAAAAGAGGAGATTTATTAATTGCTACATCGCTAACCCCTTTTGCAGGGGGATTTGTCTTAAACTATCAAAAGTTTCCATTTGTATTAGACCATTTGATAACTTGGAATAAGAATTTTGAAAAAAGATTAAAAGAAGGAAATTTTGATTGTTCAGATATGCAAGGTCCAGGTTATATAATAAGTGAAAATAACGAACTTTTTTGTGACAATGTTTTTGATTATGATAGTTGGGAATATTTTGAGGGGAATTTAAAAGGTATCAATCGATTATTAAAATCAGTGAGCAGTTTATTAAAAAACGAAATCGATATTACATTATTTATAAGTGCTTACGAGAAAATAATACAAGAATATCATAGTTCCTTTTATTGGTTTACGGATGAAGGATTAAAATTATGTGGTTTTAGTGATAATGAGATATTAGAAATTAGAGAAAATAAAATAGGATAAGTAATATAAAGAAGGAGAGAAATGATAATGAAAATAAAAGAAATTAGTGATGTAAGCAAAATGTTAACGGAAATATCAAATATGGAGAATAGTACCAAAAAGTCAGATAAAGAAGAATTGCTTATAATAAATTTAAAGAATGATACAAAAGAAGTAGCTTTCGATGTCATTTCCAATGTATTACAAAAAACAAACAAACCAATTGCAATTTTCAGTTCAAAGGTAAAGAAAAAAGAAATAATAAATAAAATTTTATCGGATAATTCCAATATTGATGATAGCAAAATAGAAAGTGGACAAATAAATAGTGAAGAATGGGATAGACTTACCAAAATAATAGAAACACTTTCCCAAAAAGAAATTTATATCGATGATACAATAGAAAATTTGGGGACAGAGATTATTAACAAAAGTAAAGAATTAAAAGAAAAGAAGGATATAAGAATAGTCATATGGATGAATTAAACAATAGTAAATTCATGATTCATATTTTAGAAAAAAGGATTTTTTGCAAAATGTAAAGTTTCAGTTGCATTTTTCATTGCAAAATAAACGATTTGGTACACGAAAATGTGGTAGATATCGATTCATTAGATGAAGATATAAAAACGAAGGAGATACACCTTTTACATTAGAGAATGTTAAATATATTAAAGAAATGGCAAAATTAATGATTATTGCACTTATTTTACCAAATGCAGGAGGAATAACATTTGAAAAAATATTAGTAACCCATTTAGGAGTAGATTTTGAATTATTTGATATCGTACAAATATTATTCTTATTTGGAACTTCATATATATTTGAATATGGGTATGAATTACAACAAGACACCAAAGCTAAAATGTATGGGGAAGTATCAAGCAATGAATAAAAATGAGTATAAGTAAGTTGAAAAGTATAGGATTTTAATGTTATAATCATCTCGATAAATAGTAAGTTGTCGCTAAGGTTGAATTTGGAAATTTGAACAAAAAATATAAACTTTGAGGTGGGCTATAAAATATGCTCATCTTTCATTATGTCAATTAAATATTGTATAATATAGATAGAGTTCTATATATTGCAAACTATTAAATAAAAAATGTAAGGAGGTAATTGTCATGAGAGAATTATTTGTAGAAAAAGTAATTGATACAACAGAAGATTTTTTAGACAATAACCAAAGAATAAAATTAAAAGGAATACTTACAGAAATATGCTTAAATTATCAAATTGAAATGATAGAACAAACTAAAAAGCAAGAAA
>JAAWJM010000033.1 GCA_022796855.1 Clostridia bacterium
AGAAGTAAGAAGACTAGCAGAACTAAGAGAAAAGTGGGAAAGAGACTATATTGATGCAAGGATAAATGGAAAAAAAGAAGGATTAACAGAAGGAATGAAGCAAGGGTTAGAAGATGGACTTAAGCAAGGACTAGAAGAAGGAATGAA
Organism: Clostridia bacterium; assembly: GCA_022796855.1. GTDB lineage: Bacteria > Bacillota > Clostridia > TANB77 > CAG-508 > RGIG8482. The sequence continues at coordinate 148 of JAAWJM010000033.1, forward strand.
GCAAGGGTTAGAAGATGGACTTAAGCAAGGACTAGAAGAAGGAATGAAGCAAGGGTTAAAAGATGGACTTAAGCAAGGGGAAAGTAAGAGAAATGCAGAGATAGCCAAAGAAATGTTAAAAAAAGGGTTTGAAGTTTCAATTATTAGTGAAATCACAAAATTGAATAAAAAAGAAATTGAGGAGATAAAAAAGAAAGTATAGAAAAATTTCAATCATGAAAATAGCAAAAAAGCAAGCCAGTACTTGCTTTTTTTTGTATCTTGTAATATAATTTTGGTCATAATGAAAATAAGGAGAGCGATGACATGAGAGCAATTGATATTCGTAATAAATATTTAACATTTTTCGAAAAACATGGGCATAAAATTATTCCAAGTGCACCACTTATTCCAGAAAATGACCCATCTGTCTTATTTACAACAGCAGGAATGCAACCACTTGTACCATATTTACTTGGCGAGAACCATCCAGAAGGAACAAGACTAACCGATTTTCAAAAATGTGTAAGAACTGTTGATATTGATGAAGTAGGAGATAACCGTCATTTAACATATTTTGAAATGCTAGGAAATTGGTCATTAGGTGATTATTTCAAAGAAGAATCCATTAAAATGAGTTTCGATTTTTTAACCAAAGAATTAGAAATTCCAGTAGAAAAACTATCGGTTACCGTATTTGCAGGAGATAACGACGCTCCTCGTGATGAAGAATCTGCTAGAATTTGGAAAGAAGTGGGAATGCCAGAAGCTCATATTTATTATTTCGGAAAAGAAGATAACTGGTGGATTGCAGGAGAAGAAGGACCTTGTGGTCCAGATACTGAAATGTTTTATGATACAGGAAAAGAGCCATGTAGCAAAGAATGTAACCCATCTTGCGGATGTGGTAAATATGTAGAAGTATGGAATAATGTATTTATGGAATACTATAAATCAAAAGATGGTGTGTATTCTAAATTAAAGCAAAGAAATGTGGATACAGGTCTAGGGCTTGAAAGAATGAATATGTTATTACAAGGAAAAGAAACTCCATATGATACAGAAATCTTTTTACCAATTATGGAAAAATTAGAAAAACTTGCAAACTACGATGAAATAGCAAGTAGAAGAATTGTAGCAGAACATTTACGTTCTAGTATGATGATTATTTCCGATGGTGGAAGACCAAGTAATGTAGATAGAGGATATGTACTAAGAAGATTAATTCGTAGAATGACAAGACATCTAAATAAATTAGGAATCGATTTAACTGAATTAGCAGGTCTAATCGATTTAAATATTGAAACCTTAAAAGAAATGTATCCCGATTTAGAAAAGAACAAAGATATGATAAAGCAAGTATTAATCGAAGAAAAAGACAAATTTATGAAAACATTAGCACATGGCGAAAAAGAATTTGAAAAGGCAATTGCAAAAATTAAGAGTGAGCAAAAAAGCACAATTGATGGACAAACTGTTTTCAAACTATATGATACTTATGGTTTCCCACCAGAAGTAACCATGGATTTAGCAAAAGAACAAGGCTTACATATCGATATGGAAACCTTCCAAAAATTATATAAAGAACATCAAGAAAAATCCAGAATGGGGTCAGAGCAAAAATTTAAAGGTGGTCTTGCCGATCAAAGTCCAGAAACCATATGCTACCATACAGCCACTCATCTTTTAAATGCAGCACTAAAAGCTGTTGTTGGCAAAGATGTTCACCAAAAAGGTTCTAACATTACAGCGGAAAGAATGCGCTTTGACTTTTCTTGTGACCATAAATTAACAGAGGAAGAAAAGGAACAAGTAGAAAACTTAGTAAATAAATGGATTAAACAAAATTTACCAGTAACCATAGAAGAAATGAAAAAAGAAGAAGCAATCAAATCTGGTGCAGAATGTATGTTTATTGAAAAATATCCAGATATTGTTACCGTATATTCCATTGGTGATGTATCAAAAGAATTATGTGGAGGACCACACGTAAAAAACACATCCGAATTAGGTACTTTCAAAATAAAAAAAGAAGAAGCAAGTTCTGCAGGAGTAAGACGTATTAAAGCCATTTTAGAAAAGTAGGAACCCGATGCCTACATTGACCTGAAAGGTAATAGTATAGACAGGTTCAAAGTCTGTTAAGTAGGAAAAGAAAAAAGGAGAGAAGAAACATGGAAGATTGTATATTTTGCAAGATTATTAGAAGAGAAATTCCATCTGAAATTGTTTATGAAGACAATGACATTATTGCGTTTAAAGACATACAACCAGCAGCTCCCATTCATATTTTAGTCATACCTAAAAAGCACATTCCATCTTTAGTAGAGTTAACAAAAGAAGATGAAACAATAGTTGGAAAGATTTACGGTGTGATTAACCATATTGCAAAAGAACAAGGAATACTTGAAAAAGGTTATCGAGTTATTGTTAATTGTGGAAAAGATGGAGGACAAGAAGTAGGGCATTTACATTTCCATTTATTAGCAGGTAGAAAACTTGGTGAAAAAATTGTATAAAACTATACAAATTGGTATGAAATGTGATATAATAGTAGAAGAGAGTAGAAAACAAACGAAAAAATGGAGGTAAGAGTATGTTTAATAGTAAATATAGTAATTTATTAACCGTTTTATTAGTAGTTGTTATTATTGCCATTGTAGGGTTAATTGGATTTTTAGGATATGATATTTATCGAAAGTTTTATATTGATAAAGATGCAAACGATTTTATGGAGCGATATGAAGAACAAATCCGAAATACCACAGTAGAAGAAAAGCCAACAGAGGTGACCAATACCTTTATTGACCCAGGAAATGATACCTTAAATTCAATTGGTGCACCCAGTAGTAACAAACCAGCAAGCCAATACACTTATAAAGGATTTACAGTACTTGGAACCATCGAAATTCCAAAATCAAACGTAAAATATCCAGTACTAAACAGTTATACACCAAAAGCGTTGGAAACAGCAGTATGTTATTATTATGGACCAGGTTTAAATGAAGTAGGAAACACAACAATAGCAGGACATAATTATCGTAGTGGAGCATTTTTTGGAAAGAATAAAAAATTAGTAAATGGAGATATTATTTATATTACAGATAATTCTGGAAAAAAAGTAAAATATACCATTTACAATACATACACAACAACACCAAATGATGGCGAATATTTAACAAGAGACACCGCAGGAAAACGTGAAATTTCATTAACAACTTGTACAGATGATAGTAAAGGAAGATTAATTATTTGGGCAAGAGAATCTTAAAAATAAAAATTTTCAAATTTCCAGTGAAAAAATATTGACAAACACACCATATTTCGGTAAAATAGTAATTGCACTGTTACAAAGCGTAACAGTGCAAGTCTATGGTGGATGTGGCGTAGTTGGTTAACGCGCCAGTTTGTGGCACTGGAGATCGTGGGTTCGAGTCCCATCTTCCACCCCATATATTGGGCTGTAGCCAAGCGGTAAGGCACCAGACTTTGACTCTGGCATGCGCTAGTTCGAATCTAGCCAGCCCAACCAAAAAGAAGTAAGAATTAAAACTTACTTCTTTTTTTTCTTAAATGGAATTAAGAATAATGTGCCAATGATGATTGGTAAGTAGAAGGTGTACATTCTCCAAAATAGAATGGAGATGTTAATGGTGCCTTCTCGGAAAATGGAGTTAAAGATCAATAAAAATCCACCTTCCGCACCTCCGCCAGAGCCAGGGGTAGGGATGAAAGTCATAAGCATTAATAAAAAGGCTTGAGCAGGGATAATGGTAAATAGGCTAACACCGCTATTTCCAAAAGCACGATATACCATGTAGGTGATAGCATAGTAAAAAAGAGATTGAATACTAGCAGATATAAACATTTGGAAAATCACTTTTTTTTGTTTTCTCATTTCATTAAATTGTTCATTAAAATTGGCAAAACTGCCAGATAGGTTTTTGATTTTTTCTTCTACATGTTTCAAAATATGAAGTTTCCCAAGTAAACGAATAATAGGTTTTACCATAGCAAGTGCTAATGTTTGATTAACACCAATTATGAAAATAAAAACAATTGCAAATATATTTACACAAAACCCAACAATGGCAAGCAAAAAGAAGTTACTCATTAAAGATTGAAAGTAATTCCATTGAAATAGAGTAACAATAAAAGTAAAAATAACAAGAGCAGTTTGAGAAATAACGAATTTTACAGAAAAAATGGAAAAAGCATCACTTACTCTTCTGCCATCTTTTTGCATATAATAAGCTTGCATAGGTTGCCCACCAGAACAAAACGGAGTAATATTATTAAATAATTGCCCAATCATCATAATACGTAATGACTGGCGAAAGGTTTGTTGAGGATATAGTTTTTTAATAGGAACATGAAGACAGACCGCTTCACTAAGCCATGAAAGTAGCATACAGGCAATACCAGCTAGTACCCAAGCATAATCTACAGACTGTAATACCAATAAAATATTATTGATACCATCAACCATAATCATATAAATAAAAAGACCGATGAAAATAGCAACAATAAGGGCGATATTAAAAAAGGTAAATTTTTTATCTTTCGATTTATTAACTTGTTTATTAAAAATATCAATGTTTTCTTCCAAAACCAAAACCTCCTAAATGATAACGTTATTATAAATCTTGTTTTTGGCTATGTCAAATTAAGAAATTATGAATATAAAAAAATTCGGACAAATTATTACTAAAAAATCTTAAAAAGAAGAAACGATATCAAAAACAAGAAGAAAAAGATGAAAATTTAAAAAGTATAGAAAGAGGCTAACGGGAGAGCCGTTAGCCAAAGGTATAGACTTTAACATAAAAAAATTTCACGCCGAGAAGAATGAGAACCATTTGGAGCTTCGATTTTAGAAATAGGTAACTGCAAATCGCGAAAAATATTAGCCAAAGTAGCTCTTCCAACGTTCTCCATAAAGAAGTTTTTTGGAAGTTTCCCGCCATTTAGAAAAGCGACCTTTTCTAATTGCTCCAATGCGAATTTGGGATACTTATTAGTCTCGATTAAAGCCTGTAACCGATCATTAAAGATTGTACTACTCATGAGATGTCCTCCTTTTATATGAAAGTAATATAAATTATATCACAAATGTATACAAAAAGCAAAATTGGGAAATACTGTATGCAAAGGAGAAAATTATGAGAAAAAAAGCGTTTGTAATAAATATAGTATTCATTCTATGTCTTTTTGGAATTTTTTGTACCACTTCAGAAGCATCGGTAAAAAAGGATGGAATTGAAAATTTTCCGACTTCCTATCAGCCTTATTTACAAGAATTAAAGAAAAAACATCCTTATTGGGAATTTACAGCATTATATACAGGAATTGATTGGAATTATGCAATATCACAAGAATATCGAAACGATAAAAATTTAGTACCATTATCGTATAGTGATGCATGGAAATGTACCGATCCTCGGAATTTATAATGTGGAAATTGATAAAGGTTGGGTAAATGCCTCAAAAAGAGCAGTAGAATATACAATGGATCCAAGAAATTTCTTAAATGAAGTACGAATTTTTCAGTTTGAAAAATTATCTTATGACCCGAATGTCAATTCCAAAGAAGGAGTAGAGAAAATATTATATGGTACCGAATTTTATAACCGAGCCGTTAGTTACCGAACACATAGTGGTCAAGTTGTTAATATGCAAGAAAAATATTCAGACTTAATATGGGAATCAGCGGTATACTCTGGTGTAAGTCCTTATCATCTAGCCTCAAGAATGAAACAAGAAGTAGGACCATTTATTACCCATAACTCCATTAGTGGAACAGTAGCAGGGTTTGAAGGCTATTACAATTTCTATAATATTGGAGCAACTAGTTCAACAGAACCCTTAGGAGCCATTAAAAATGGTTTACAATTTGCCAAAGATGGAAAAGGAGCTTCAGAGGAAATAAAAGCAAATCTGCTAATTCCATGGGATAATCCACAAAAAGCCATAAAAGGAGGAGCGGTTTTTATTGGAAGTAGCTATATTGCAGTAGGACAAAATACATTATATCTACAAAAGTTTGATGTAAATGATGATAGAGGACCTGATCTATTTTGGCACCAATACATGACAAACTGCTTAGCACCATATAGTGAATCAAGTGGAATTCATAAAGCCTACCAGTCCAATGGAATGTTAAATTCCTCCATACGATTTATTATCCCAGTTTACGAAAACATGCCTAAATATATGACTGATAGCCCGAATATTGCGGATTCGGATTTTGTGGCAGATAATACCAAAATGTATGCAGATGTAACAGGAAGTTTAAATGTCCGAACAGGACCATCTACTTCATATGAAGTGATTACAGGAATTGACCGTAATGTAAAATTAACAAGAATAAAAAAAGGTGTACAAAATGGAGAGAGATGGGATAAGATTGAATTACCAAATGGAATGATAGGATATGTGTTCCAAAGCTATTTAAAAGAAGTACCACCACCAACCATTACGGACATTAAGTTAAGTATAGACAATACGACCATTCAAAAAGGAAGCAGTAATGTCATTCAAATTGCCATTACTCCACAAGATGCAACAGAAGAAATTATATGGGAAACCAGTGATGCAAACATTGTAGGAGTTGATAAGGGTACCATTATCGGTCTTGCCTCAGGAACAGCAACCATTACAGCAAAAACACATGATGGAAGAGTTAGCAGTACCATTGAAATTACGGTATATGCTAAAGTAATGAATGTTTTACTAGATAAGGAAAATGTTACTTTACGAAAAGGCGATAAGGTAAAAATTTCTGCGAATGTTTTGCCAGAAGATGCCACAAACCAAGAAATTGTATGGAGTAGTAAAGATGACAGTATTGCGAGTGTTCAAAATGGAGTAATTACCGCAAATGGGGAAGGAACCACAACCATTACAGCCAAAGTAAAAAATGAAGAAGTAAAAGCAAGTTGTCGTGTAACAGTAAAACAATTTAGTGAAGATGTAGAATTAGAGTTTGATTCTTCTTTACGAGTAGAAGCAGATGAAATAAGTAAATTAGATATCGGCAAATCAACCGTAAAAGAAGTGAAAGATTTGATAAAGACAAATCTAGCAATGGAATTTCACAGTGTACAAAATGAACCATTAGGGGAAGAAGACAAAATAGGAACAGGCTCAAAATTAATTTTAAAAAATGAGCTAGATGAAATCGTATATGAATATACATTTATTATATATGGAGATGTGAATGGTGATGGAGAAATTAATTCCCTAGATGTTCTCATTATACAAAAACACATTTTAGAAACAAAAGCAATCACAGGAATTTTCTTAAAAAGTGCAAATACTTCTAAAAATGGAAACCTACCATCATCGTTAGATGTATTAAAAATACAAAAACACATCTTAGAAATGAAATTCATTGAACAATAAATAAATCATGAATAATGATTGTAGGGGTCGATGCCCTTTATCGACCCGTAAACAAAAAAACAATGATAAAGGAGAACAAATATGAAAAAGAAAATAATATACACAATTTCATTTATATTCTTATTACTAGGCTTATTTACAGTAAGCTCGCAGGCAGCAGGAAGCATTCGTTTAAGTTCAAGTAAATCAAATGTGACAGTAGGAGAAGAATTTAATATTAGTGTAAACCTATCAGGTGCCTCTGTTGCAACACTAACTAGCCGAGTTACAATTGATACAAGCAAAGTAGAGTATGTATCAGGACCAGCAAATACTAATTTTTCAAATGGCAGAATTATCTATACTTGGACAGATCCAACAGGAGGAGCAAATCCGAAAACAGATGGTACGATTGCTACTTTCAAAGTAAGAGCAAAAATGGCAGGAACAGCAAGTTTTAGTGTGAGTGGAGATTTTTACGATCCAGATGAAAACCCAGTAAAACCAAGTTTTTCGGGAACTAGTGTTACCATAAAGGAAAAAGAAACACCCCCACCAGCCACGCCAGAACCAACTCCCACACCTACACCTACGCCAACGCCAACTCCGCCAAGTACAGGAGGCTCTACAGGTGGAAGTACCACCAATAAACCAAGTGGTGGAAATACAGGGGGGAGTACAACAAAACCAAGTGGAGGTACCACTAATAACAACAATACAGATACCGCAAGTAATAATGCGAATTTAAAAGAATTACACTTAAGTGTAGAAGGACTAAGCCCTGCTTTTCAAAAGACAATAACAAGATACAACTTAATTGTTGGCCAAGAGGTAAATGCAATATCGGTTAATGCCATTCCAGAAGATGGGAATGCGAAAGTAAGTGTAACAGGAAATACCAATTTACAAATAGGAGTAAACGAAATTCAAATATCGGTTACCGCCCCAGATGGAAAGACGGTTAAAAACTATAAGATTGAAGTAACCAAAACAGAAAATCCAGATTTAGCAAATGCAAACTTAGAAAATCTAGCCATTGAAAATGTCACCTTAGAGCCAGAATTTAGCCAAGACGTATTATCCTATAGTGCCATTATTAATAGTGATGTTGAAACAATTCATCTATTAGCAGTTCCTCAAATTGAAGGAGCAACTGTGCAAGTAACAGGAGCAGACAATTTGCAATTTGGCGAAAACAATATTGTTGTAAAAGTAATTGCAAAAGATGGAGTAACAAGTAAAGAATACACCATTATGCTATACAAAACCACGAAGGAAGAAGAAAACAAAGAGATTATGCCACGAGGAGAAGAAGTAGTAGAAGAAACACAAGAAAATAATATATCCGTAGGACAAATTATGTTTTGTGTTATCATAACAGGCAGTACCCTAGGTGCAAGTTATATGCTAATTCGAAAATATCGAAAAGAAAATTAAGAGAAAAAATCTCATTTGTAAAACGACATTACAAATGAGATTATATTTTTTTAAATACTTACTCTAAATTCATTGACTTCTATTTTGCAACAATGATATACTTATTATGATAAAAATAGACAAAGTTACAAATGAAATTGGAGGGTGAAAACGTTGAAAAATCGTGTATTTTTCGAGATAAGTAAAAAGAGTATGGCATGTGCAATGCTTCTTGTGATAGTGGGATATTTTATACTAGGATTATTGGGAGAGGTTCAAGCAGCTTCTGAATATACGCAAACCGTAAAAAGTGGAATTAGTGCATTTCCAGAGGATTATCAAGTATATTTAAGAGAAATACAACAAGATCATCCTAATTGGACATTTGATGCTTATTATACAGGAATTGACTGGAATGAATTAGTAGCAAATGAAACAGACCATGGGCATAACCGAGTACACAATAGTTCTAATGCCCTATGGAAATGTAGTTGTGGAAATGTGGCAACAGGTTATGCATGTGCTTCTGCTGACATTACAAAATACTATTTAGACCCACGAAACTTTCTTGGAAATGATGTAAAGGTATTTCAATTTTTAGAGATTTCATATAATGAAAAAATACATACCACACAAGGTATTTCTAGTGTTATTAGAGGTACTTTTATGGAAAATAAAAAAGTATGGGTAAATGAACAAGGAAGAGAAATGTCCTATGAGGAAATTATTCTAGAAGCAGCAAAACAAAGCAAGATGAGCCCATATAGTATTGCAACTAAAATTATTCAAGAAGTTGGTTCAAAAGGAAGTGACTCCGTTACAGGAACTTACCCAGGATATGAAGGATATTATAACTTTTATAATTATGCTGCAAGTGATGGTGGAAGTCCTATTGCAAAAGGATTAGAGTATGCTAAAAATGGAAAAGATGGTATGACAGGGGAAGATAGGGCACGATTATTACTACCATGGAATAACCAATATAGGGCAATTGTAGGAGGAGCAAAATTACTTGCTAATTCCTACACAAATGCAGGACAAAATACAGCATATTTTTATAAATGGGATGTAGTAGGAACCTCAATTTTAAAGGCAGGACAAACTCAAACGATTAGTTCGTCAAAATGCTTTAGACACCAATATATGACAAATATACAAGACCCTGCAAGTCAATCAAGTAAATTATATGCTACTTATACAGATGCTAATATTATAGATGAAAAACTAAACTTTGTGATTCCAGTATATAATAATATGCCAAAGGCAAATAAATTTCCAACCAATTTGACTTCCAATGATGGAAAACTATATTATATGACAGGAACAGCAGTAAAGGTAAGAAGTGCCCCAACCACCTCAGGAACAGTACTTGCTACGATGAATACATTAGATGAAGTTGTAGCAGTTATTGAAAGAAAATGTGCTAATGCGAATGGATATGATTGGGATAAAGTAAAAATATCTTCTGGTATAGTAGGGTATATGGCAAGTAAGTATTTAGCACCATGTGAAGATACCAAAGTTGCACAAATAGAAGGAAATAACGTAAAAGCCATACCAAATGCAACGGTTAAATCAGTGGTAAGTGAGTTAGGTATTACTTCTTATGAAGTAGTAAGTGCTGATGGAAATAAAAAAGCAGAAGGAGATAAGGTTGGAACAGGGTATAAGTTAAAAGACAAGAACAATAATAAGGAATATACCTTAGTCGTGATGGGCGATGTGAATGGAGATGCAGAAATAAATTCAGGAGATTTATTATTTACTAAGAAGCATTTATTAGGTACGAGTACGGTTACAGGAGTTCAAAAAACAGCAATGGATATAAATAAAGATAATGAAGTGAATTCAGGAGATTTATTACTACTAAAGAAATTTTTATTAGGTACATCCGAAATTTCACTATAATGGAGGAAAAGAAATATGAAAAAAACAAATAAAATTCTATATATAGTACTATTTGTGCTGGCAATGTTATTAATAACAACAAAAGTAGAAGCTGCTACGGCTACAATTAGTGCGTCATCAAGTACAGCGACTGTTGGAGATAATGTAAATATTATTGTGAAATATACTGCTGCCTCTTGGGAATTAACAGCAAGTGGAACAGGAATAACAACAATGAAGTATGTTGATGTTACAGATGATGCTGAAAATGCAACAACAACGAAAACAATAAAATTAGATACATCAACACCAGGAACAAAAGAAATTAAGCTAACAGGTACTGTATCAGATGGAACAACAGGTCAAACGACTAAAATAAATACTTCTGTAAAAGTAACAATTAATGAAAAATCAAATACCAATAATGGAGGCGGAAGTGCACCTTCAGAACCTAAGAAAGGAACGGTTACTTCTTGTGAGATTGATGGAATTAAGGTAAAGGAATCTAGGAATGTTACGAATAAAAATAGTGTTTCAGTAAAGGTTGTAACTTCTACTGGTGAAGGATTAACGATTTATAATAATAAAACCAAAAAATCGTATTCTGCCAAAAGTGGGAAAGCAATTGATGTACAAATTATGGAAGGAACCAATACATTAACAATTACATTAGATAGTGGTGCAAAGGCTACTAGAAAAGTTTATAGTAAAATACAAGAAGATACAAAACCAAACATTGAAGAACCTTCACAATCAGAACCAGAGCAACCAGATGAAACACAAGAGGTAGTAGTTGGATTACAAAGTTTGGTAATAAAAGGTGTCACCATAGAAGATACCGAAGTAAATCTTCCATTTACACCAGAATTTTCTAGTGATGTGTATGAATACCAAATGTTATTAGATAGTAATTTCTTTGAAGATTATACCAAACTAGAGGTAGAGGCAGTTGGTTTACAAGAAGATTTTGTGGTAGAAATAACAGGACATGAAGAATTAGAAGATGGTGAGAACGTAATTACGATTACGGTAAAATCGGCTGATGGGGAAAAGGTAGTAACATATAAGGTAATGGTCACAAAAGAAGCAGAAGTTATGCCGATTTCGGCACCAGTAGAAGAAGAACCACAAGAAGAAATAAAACCAATTTGGAACGAAACGCAACAAATGATTATTGTAGTATTTACAAGTGTGGTAGCATTAATGGGAATTATTTATGCCATTGTAGAATATCGTTATTCAAAAAGAAATGGAAAAGATAATGAAGGAAGCCAAATTCCATATTCAGGATTGGATTTTGAAAAAGATGATGATACCGAAAAAAAGAAAAAGAAATCCAAAAAGCAACAGAAATTAGAAGAAGAAGCGGAAGCAGAAAACTTTTTTGAGAAAATGGCAGCGCCAAAAGAAGAAACCATAAACAGTATCATAGATGATAAAAAAGTAGAAAAAATAGACAATTCAAACCAAAAGGATGAAATGCCAAATTTAGATAATATCTTTGGAACCAATAATATGAATAATAATATCGAAAACATATCAAAACAACCAAGAAAAAGAGGAAAGCATTTCTAAAATAAATCAAAATAAAAGGGCAGACCTTGTGTCTGCCCAATTTTTAACATCCTATTTCAATTCCACAACCGTAACCCCCATTTCGCCTTCACCAAAAGTACCAAGGCGAAAACTTTTCACATGAGAATTTGTTTTTAAAAAATCATGAATTCCCTTCCTTAAAGATCCCGTTCCTTTGCCATGTACAATACGAACCTGATTTAATTTCGCAAGAGCACAATCATCTAAATATTTATCAATCACAAAAATAGCTTCATCAACATGGTACCCAATGACATTAATTTCAGTAGTAGCTGTTTTGGATTTATTGGTTTTATAATTTGTAGCACCATTCGAGGAAATATCACTAGTCGCCAGTATTTTAGAAATACGGCAAACAGGTATATTCATTTTCATACTACCAATTTGAACCTGTACTTGATGAGATTTATTGGGTAAACTAATAACAATACCTTCTTGTCCTAAATGTGAAATATAAACCTTATTACCAATTTTTAAATCGGTTTCTAATACACCAACCGATTCGGTTTCCTCTTCCATAATAGAAGAAGTTTCTTTTAAGGACTCATTTAATTGATTTCGAATATGGTTCAATTCTTTTACAGAATTCATATTTGTATGTTTGGAAAGCTCATTTATTTGAGAAATGCAAAAACTGGCTTCTTCTTTGGCATCAAGCAAAATGTTTCTTGCTTCTTGTTTTGCCTTTTCTAAGATATAAGAACCGCTTTTCATCAAAACTTCTTTGCTTTTCTTCTAAAGATTTACGAAGCAAAGTAATTTGATTGGAGTTTTTTTCAATTTCTTGTTTTTCGTTTTCAATCCATAATTTATCATCATAAATATTTTTTAGCAACTCTTCTACATGAACTTGGTCATCTTGTAAAAGACTTTCCGCTCTTTTAATAATAGAAGAAGATAAGCCTAACTTTTTACTAATTGCAAAAGCATTACTTCTACCAGGAATGCCAATTAGTAATTGATAGGTTGGCCTTAAGTTCTCTAAATCAAACCCGTACACTAGCATTTTCAAATCCATCGGTTACAAGAGCATAATGCTTTAGTTCTACATAATGAGAAGTAGAAATACAAAGAGTATTACGATGATAAAGTGTTTCTAAAATACTAATGGCTAAACTACTTCCTTCAATGGGGTCAGTTCCAGAGCCAAGTTCATCTAATAATACAAAACTTTCCGAAGTAGATTCTTCTAAAATATGAATAATATGGCTCATATGAGAAGAAAATGTACTTAAGGATTCAGCAATACTTTGTTCATCTCCAATATCAGCAAAGTATTGGTCAAATACATAGATACTACTTTCTTCTTTAGCAGGAATAAGAAGACCGCTACAAGCCATTAAACAAAGTAAGCCAGTTGTTTTTAGACTAACGGTTTTTCCACCAGTATTAGGTCCTGTAATAATAAGAGAGCAAAAGCTTTTTCCAATTTCAATGGTAAGAGGAACCATACTATCTTTTTCGATAAGTGGATGGCGTGCACCAACCAAAGAAATATATTTTTCATCATTAATACGAGGTTTAATTGCATTTAAGAAAAGAGCATATTTTGCCTTGGCAAAGACAAAATCAATGGTTCCAATGGTAATATAGTCTTCTTCTAATTGTGCAATATAAGGAGAAAATAGTAAAGACAATTCTTGCAAAATATGCTCAATTTCTATCACTTCTTCTAATTGTAAAACATGTAGTTGGTTGTTCAATTCAAAAACGGACATAGGCTCAATAAATACCGTAGAACCACTTGTTGAAATGTCATGAAGAAATCCTTTTACCATACCTCGATATTCTTCTTTAATGGGAATAACATAGCGATTATTTCGCATGGTAATGATGCTTTCTTGTATATATTTTGAAGAATGAGGAGAATGTAAAAAATGATTTAATTTTTCTCGAATTTCATCTTCTAATTTTTTCATTTCCTTACGAAGAGAAGAAAGCTTTGAAGAAGCCGTATCAGAAATAGTATTTTCGTCTACAATTGCATTTTCTACTGCTTTTATCATAGAAGGATTGTAGTATAATTTTGAGAAATAGGTTTCGCAGATTGGGAAATTAGAAGTATCGTGATCCGTATAAAAGGAATCTTTCAAAAAAGCACTTGTTTTTAAAACTTGTGTTAATTGTAAAATCATTTCTAGGTTTAAAACACCATTACTATTTAATATTTTTAAACAATAATCAATTGGTTTAATATTTCCAAAAGAAAGCTCTTTCTCAGATAGTAAACGTATGGCTTCTGAGGTTTCTTCTAATAAGTTTGAAACTTCTTGCTTATTTGAACTTGGTAGTAAAGACCTACACAACTCTTTTCCATAATCAGTGGTACAAAATTCGGAGAGTTTGTCCAAAATAGTAGAATATTCCAATTTTTCAATATATTTCAAATTCATGATAAAAAATCCTTTCTTGTAAGAATATTACTATTATACTACGGAAATATTACAAATTAAATACATTTTACAAAAAATAAAAAAAACACTTGCAATTAGAAAAAATATGTAGTATAAATATTAATAGATTAAGAATAATAATATTAAAATATTTAGAAGTGAGGGAATTCATATGACAAATTTAAAAAGAGTATGTTTAGTAATGTTAGTAGTAATCTTATTAGGAGCGACTGTTGTATTTGCAACAGGAGACACAATTACAATTACAAATAATACTACAACCGTTGGAGGAAATGAAATTGATACCAATAATACATTAGGTAATGATACAATGATTAATGCTCCACAACAAATTCAAACCAATACAGCAAGCACATATAACAATACAACTAATTTACCACAAACAGGTGCAGACGATTATGCAGTAATTGCTGTAATTGCAGTACTTGCTATCTCAGCTGTATATGCTTACAAAAAAATTAGTGATTACAAAAACATTTAATGAAAGTAAATAAGAAATAGGAAGGGATAAGCGAAAGCTTATCCTTTTTGACATGTATTGGAAAATAACGTTCAAGAAGGAGTTAGGATAAAGGCATTTCTTTTGCTTTTATCACTCTTCTTCGGTTTTTAATATTATTACAAGTAACGAGCGTAATTTCTCGTTTTCCCTCCGTATTTTGACTAATACAAGATAAATCATCATAATCGGTTTCAAAGCTATCATACACTTCATAAGAGATTTTTCTACCCTTTACATCATAAATATCAATGACATCACCAATATTTAATTTTTTAAGACGACTAAAAAATTGGTAATTATTATAATTATGACCAGCAATACAAAAATTACCGCACTTCATTAGGATTAGGGCCAAAAAATTTGCAAGGAGCAATTTTTAATAAATCATAACGAAATTCGTTAATAATGGGATAATGAACACCAATGATTTTAATTTCAATAATACCAACAATGGAGAAACCAGTTCCATCTGTTTCATAAATATGATCATTTACAACACGTGTACTAGAATAGTTTGTATCTACATTTTCATATAAACTGGTGATATTGGTGCGATGAAGTATTTCATGAGAAAGTGCTTCATTTTTATTTTTATCGTATTGTAGATAAGCATAATAACCATAACAAAGTATCGCACCAACCAAGCAAAAAACAAATTGGAATTTGAAAAATCGAGAGTGGTTTTTATGTTTTGACAGTGGAGAAGGTCGATTTTCGTTTTCATTTGAAGATAAAATTTGATTCAATAGTTTTTCCTCCCCAAATTAAAATTCTTATGTTATATTTTTTCATAAAAAACAAAAAATATTTATAAAAATCAAAAGAATAAGAAATAAAAAATTAGTATTTGCTAAAAGAAAGATAATATGGTAAAATAAACATGCTTTTAAAGGAAAAATGAAAAGAAAAAAACATGAAAGGTAAACTTAAAAAATTAAAATGAGGAGGATACGGAAGATGAGAAGTATGACAAGTTATTTATTATTAAGCTTTATGGTAATGTTTTGGCTATTTCGATTAGTAGTAGCATTTACAACAAGTATAGGAGTTGAAATTGGTTTTACCCCAATGAACATGAATATGGAAATTATCATATTATTTGTTACTCTACTTGCGATTGCATTTGTAGCCAAAAGAAATCTATTTGGAACTGTTATTTATTTAATTGCTTATGGTTGCTATTTTGGAGTGGATTTATACCAAATCATAACAGGAATTATGGCAGGTTCTACTACTTTAACAAACTATTCAAACGCATTTGCATCCTTTATTGGAGTAGTGCTACCAATTGTTGTATTTTTTAATATGCTAATGGACAAAAACAGAACCAATCATCCAGTAGACAAGAAAACAGATTGGTTTTATAAAAACGAAGAATACGACCGTAAACTAGACGAAAGAGCAGACCAAAACGAATACCGTAATTATTAGAAATACTTAAAAACACGAGGAAATGATAATATAGGGCTCATGGTAGTAGAAAAGTATGAAAACGAAAGGAAGGATACAAATATGAATAATGAAGATTTGACCAAAATGAATATTAACTGGTATCCTGGGCATATGGTAAAAACGAAAAGACAGATTTTAGAAGATTTGAAATTAATTGATATTGTACTAGAGTTAGTAGATGCTCGTATTCCTATTTCTAGTCAAAATCCAGACATTAAGGAAATTGTAGGGAACAAAAATAAAATTGTGGTACTTAATAAATGTGATTTGGCACAGGAAAAAGAAAACCAAAAATGGGTAAGAGATTTTGAAAATAAAGGAATAAAGGCAGTTTTGACAGATTCCAATTCAGGAGAAGGAGTCAAAGAATTAATTCGTGCTGTAAAAGAAATGGCAAAAGAAGAGATAAGCCAAATGGCAAAAAAAGGAAGAGTAGGCAAATCGGTTCGTATTATGATTTTAGGAATTCCCAATGTAGGAAAGTCTTCTTTAATTAATCGAATGGCAAAAAAGACATCAGCTGGTGTTGGAAATAAACCAGGTTTTACCAAACAAAAACAGTGGATTCGTGTATCAGATGAGATTGAATTATTAGATACACCGGGTATTTTATGGCCAAAATTTGAATCTAAAAAAGTAGGATTACATTTATCAGTGACAGGTACAATTAAAGATGAAATATTAGAAAAAACAGAAATGGCATTTTATTTGGTAAAATGGTTAATAGAAAACGAAGAAGAAAGATTATTAGAAAGATATAAAATGAGTAAAGAAGAATTAAAAGAAATGACCAAAACAATAGAAAATCCAAATGAACAAGTAATAGAAATAATAAATCGAATTGCGAAAAAAAGAGGGGCAATTCTTTCTGGAGGCTACATTGATGAAGAAAGAGTAGCAGGAATCATCATAGATGATTTTCGAACAGGAAAAATGGGAAGAATCACCTTAGAAACCGTTAAATAGGAGAGTAAATGGAAACAATATTTGAAAATATTTTTAAAAAAGAAAAAGAAGAAGTAAATTTAATGGAGGCTGCTGAAAAAGTAGTTTCAAATTAGCTCTCAAAAATCGTGAATTGGAAAATATTTTTCTAGTTCACGATTTTTTCTATAAATAGTGAAA
>JAAWJM010000006.1 GCA_022796855.1 Clostridia bacterium
TTACCGCCAGTGCTATCGCCGTTACCGCCAGTGCTATCGCCGTTACCGCCAGTGCTATCGCCGTTACCGCCAGTGCTATCGCCGTTACCGCCAGTGCTACCGCCGTTACCAGTGCTTTTAACCGTTGCTTTCTTCTGGGCACTTGCCCAGTCAAGCAATTTGACTTTTACACAAGCATCGTACACCGTGCTCCCCACGGTGAACTGGCAACGTAAGTATCCTTTGGTATCCAAATTAGCTTCCTTGAAAGTACCTTCTACTACCTTGCCCTCCTGTTTGTACTGCCCCCACCCCTCTGTCAGGGTAGAGTTCACTTTAAACAGGGAGTCTTCTACGTAAGTAGAAGATATTAGGTTACCAGCAGTATCGTACCGCTCAAACAGACCATAGTCGACCTGTTTGTAGCAGCATTCTGCCTGCAGTTCTACAAACTGCATTTCTTCCGCTGCCTTTGCCTTCACAGGGACCAGTGCCAGTGCCAGTGCCATCATTGTTGCCAAAATTCTTATTGCCTTCATCTTTTTTTCCTCCATAAATAAATTATTTTTTTATAGTTTCTATACGATTAAATACCTTTAGCACTGCTTACAATAAAAATTCAAGTCATTTTGTAAGCAATTTCGGTATATTATTTTTGCGGTCAGTGCCGTATCTATTTATTATTATACAATATTATCCAAAAAAAGTCAACTTTGTTTCAATTTTATGTAACTCATTTTATTACAAAACAAGACATTAAGTTGAATTGATGATATTTTCTTAGCCTGTTCTCTTGCCTATTTTATCATTCATTCAAACACAAAAATAGAGTAGATTTCTCTACTCTATTTTATTATCTTTTTTTACATTGCTTCTTCTTCATTTTCTTCAGAAGCTTTTTCTTTTTCTTCTATAATTTCTAAACTACCAATTGATACTTCATAGGCTACTTTGGTAATGGCAGTTCCGTCTTCAAATTTCTTTTCATAGGTTCTTGATTGAACACGTCCAATTACTCTTACCTCGGTTCCTACTTCAAGGTTTTGGCAAAACCTTGCTGTTCTTCCCCATGCAATGGCTGGAATATAGTCTGATTTATTGTAAGCACGGTTAACAGCTAATAGTAAATCAGAAATTTCCCTTCCAAATGGTGTTTGACGATAAATTGGTTTTTTACAAATGTACCCAGTTAATACAACTTCATTGGATACTGGTTCTTTGCTATCTTCTCCTTGCAATTGCTCTTCGATTTCTTCTTCATAGAAAATATCTTTTGCAAATACGGTTAAGATTAATTTGTTTTTTTCGTTTTCATAACTATTGTAGGACCTAAATTGTCCTCTAATTAAAATGTTTGCTCCTATGGTTAATTTGTCGTCTAAGATTAATCGTTCTGATATCGTTACTGGTATGATATCCGATATATCACTTAAACGAGGAATCTCCATATCAAATATGTAGAAACATTCTCCATAGATTTCGTGACTAAATCTTTTTTCACTTGTTACCTTTCCCATTAGTGTTAAATGGTTATTATCCGCATAGTTTATATTCATCGCGTTTTTTCCTCCCTACTTTATTTTAAATTTGTCTATTGTATCTTATTCATAAAGTACAAATTTTAGAATATTTTTTATCGTACAGGTCTATTATACTACCTTTTTTTGGTTTTGTCTACATAAAAAGTTAAATTTATCCATTTTTTTTAATTTTCTTTCCTCTTTTCATAAATTAAATGAATGGTTTCAAGCCCCATTAGCACACTTGTGTTCATTTTATGCCCTTGTAATGGTACTAAAATCTCTTGTGGCTCTAGCATTTTAGCATATCGATTTTGAAATCCCCTTTGAATGCAAAGCAAAATGTGATCTTCCTTTACGCTTGAAGCCGTAATGGTACTTTTCGTATTAAAACCATAAGTAATGACATTTCCGTTGACATTTGTATGGGGTTTTAACACAATTGGTTCATCTGCATTCATAATCACGTATTTTGCTTTTTCCATTATTTTCTCAAGAATTTCTACCTTATGAAAGAGACTTCCTTGGTTTGAAAAAATAGCAACTGTTTCAAATGTAATATTTTTGAAATTTTCCATATTTTCTTCTTTTAATATGATAAGATTTCCCAAAGGCACATATTGTTGTAATATTTGTTTGATATACGTTTCTTGTTTTGGTGTACACAGAATTCCTACAAAAGACATTTTTCTTCTCCCTCTTATTTTGCTCTTGTTTTTAAGTATATCCTTTATTTGGTTTGTTATTCTACTTTTTACTAACTTTTTCTAATTTGTTTGCCTTTGTCTTCCATTTACATCAATATTAGCATTTTCTTTATAAATTAAGTCAGAAACTGGTACTATGTCATATCCCTTTTCTTGAATGTTATAAATAATTCTATCTAGTGCCTCTGCCGTATGTTTTGTTCCATTATGCATTAAAATAATGTCCCCATTTTTTAATTTATTTTCTAATCTCGCCCACATTTCACTTTCCGTAAGGCCTTTATAATCTAACGTATCTAATGACCATTGTATGGTTTCATGTTGTTGGTTTTTAGCTGCCTTTAATACCACATCATTGTATTCTCCGTAAGGACCTCGGTATAGCAAACTTCTTTTTCCCGTAAGCTTTTCTATCTTATCTGCACATTCTTTTATTTGTGATTCGTTTTTTTCTAGGGATAGGTTATTTACATGGGGATGTGTGTTCGAGTGGTTTCCGATTTCATGCCCAGACTCTGCAATTTTCTTTACGGCTTCTGGATATTTATCTACCCAATCTCCTACCATAAAAAAGGTAATGTGTACTTTATACTTACTAAGAGTATCTAATATTTTTTCAATATCATCTGCATTCCAAGCACAGTTCATTGTTAGGGAAACCTTTTTTTCATTTGTTTCCACACTGTAAATTGGTAGAAGTTTTCCTGCCCCTACCGATGTTTGTAGGGTTTCTTCTCTACTTGGCATAAAAAAGCTTGCTCCCGCAAATAGAATGGCTACTGTACTAAAGGCAATGAGATATGATATGATTTTTTGTTTGTTAAATACCAAAAACATAAAAATAATCCTCCTAACATAGGCTACTTTATTTGTATGCATATGTTTATAGGATTATGACTTTATCTTTTTTATGATACTATACCATGTTACTTTTTTTCCTCCATTCCTATAAAAGAGTTGCTTTTTTTGTCTATTAACGTTATAATAAGGAAAACAATTTTGACAGGAGGAATTTATATGTTACTTGCACTTGCTGGAGTAACTGGTGTTGGAAAGTCTTATTATAAAGATCAATTAGTTGAAAAATTGGGTTTTGAGAAGGTAAAGATTATTACAACTCGTGCACCTCGTGAAGGAGAAAAAAATAATGAAGATAAGATTTTTGTTTCGCCTAGGGAGTTACAGGATTTAAGAGATACTGGTAAAATTGCTTTTGAATTTGACTTACTTGGAAACACTTACGCATATACATATGAGGATTTGCATTCCGATAAAAACACGGTATTTGAGCTTCATTATGATACTATTTTTGATTTTAAAAAAGTATGCCCTCATTTATGTGTTATTTACCTTTTCCCTAAGGATATTGAGCTTGCAAAAGATAAAACTAGGCAAAGGCACTTAGCTCCTTTGGTAGAACAAGATAGACTTTTGGAAATTGATGAGCATTATAAGAGGATTACAACAGATGAACATTTACGAAATCAGTTTGATTATTTTTTATATAATGATTATGACCAAACTTCAGAGGAAGCATTTTTAACTCTCGTTCGTAAATTAATAGAAGAAAAGGATATTTAGAGGTATTAAGATATGAAGAATTATTTTACTCTTGAAGAAGATTTTAAAACAATTATACAAACTGCTATGCCAGACACTACCATTGATAGAATGAACTGTGTTACAACAGGTTGGACCAATATTGTGTACGAAGTAAATACCATTAACGGGGATTTCTTTTTCCGATTCCCTAGAGATGATTTTTGGGCAAGAACCATTGTAAAAGATTGTGAATTTGCTAAGTTTATTTACGGGAAAACGGATTTTAATACGGTAAAGCTTACTTTATTATATGATCATGGTCGCCCTTTTAGTATGCATCGAAAAATTGAAGGAACGGTTTTAGCCGATAAAATAAATGACTTAACTCCTGAGGAACTTCATGTGGTTTCTAATGATATTGCTAAGTTTTTGTTTCAATTACACCACTTGCCTTTTGATAAGAATACTATTTTTGAAACAGAAGATATTGGGCTAAACTTAGTCAATTTCTTAGATGAATTATTAGAAGTGCATGTAGACCCAAAGGATAAGGTATTTTGGCATTCTGAAGATTTGAATAAAAAAGAAAAAAATTGCTTAGTACATGGAGATTTTAATTCTAGCAATATTTTGTTAGATGAAAACAATCATGTGTCTGGGATTATTGATTTCGGATTTGCTGGGTTTGGGAATAAATATGATGATATTGCTCGTATTTTGAGTAGATCCTATCCAGAAAATTTTAAACATGAAATGATTCAAAATTATGAGAATTTCTGTCAAGCACCCCTAGATACTCCTGTGTTAGACCACCAGATTAAAACATGGACGAATATTGATCATGCTTATATTAATTATATGAGAGGAATTGGAATTTACGAATAAAAAAGAGGCAAGACTTAAAATGTCCGCCTCTCTTTTTTATTCTTCTTTTGTTGTATTAATCTTTAATCGTTTTAATATTTCTACAATTACAATTGGTGCAAATACTAGGCATATTACTTCTATTATGTTTTCTACAGGTAGTGCCCAAATGCTAAAGATATTCCTTAATGCTGGTATTAGTAAAATTGTTATCATAAGCATTGCAGATACCAAAATTGCTAGAATTAGTTTTCTATTATTAAATGGTTTTGTTTTCAAAATCGAATGTTTGTTGTCTCTTATATTAAACACATGAACTAGTTGGGATAAAGCCAATACAGAAAATGCCATTGTTTGACCAATTTCTATTTTGACATGTTCTACATATTCTGGCGTTCCTTGTATATTAGGTGTTGCAAGACCAATACAAAATGCAATTAAGGTTAAAGTTCCTATCATAATTCCTTGGTAAATAACTCTCCATACCATACCTTTGGTAAAAATACCTTTTTTCGTATCTTTTGGTTTACGTTTCATTATGTCTCCATTTGCTGGGTCAAAGGCTAATGCTAATGCTGGAAGTGCATCGGTTACTAGGTTAATCCATAAGATGTGAATTGGTAATAGTGGTTCTAAAGCACTTATATTGGTAATACCAAACCATTTTGCTAGAAGTGGTGTTAATAAAATCGCTACAAATAGTACAATAATTTCTCCTACATTGCTTGATAATAAATATTGGATTGCTTTTAAAATATTATCATAAATACGTCTTCCTTCTTCTACTGCTGATACCACTGTTGCGAAATTGTCATCGGTTAAAATAACATCTGCTGCTTCTTTTGCAACATCGGTTCCAACCATTCCCATCGCACAACCAATATCGGCTGTTTTTAATGCTGGGGCATCGTTTACCCCATCTCCTGTCATGGCAACAATTTCACCTCTTGCCTTCCACGCCTTTACAATACGTACTTTATGTTCTGGTGATACTCTAGCATATACTGCATATTGTCGAATGTTTTTGGTTAATTCTTCGTCTGTCATTTCTTCTAATTCGGCTCCTGTTAATGCCTCTTCTTCTTTTTCTAATATTCCTAAGGCTTTTGCGATGGCAATGGCAGTAATCTTATGATCTCCTGTTATCATAACAGTTTTTATTCCTGCTGTTTTACATTTTTCTACCGCAATTTTAGCTTCTTCCCTTGGTGGGTCAATCATTCCTACCATTCCCACAAAAATTAACCCTTGTTCCATATGTTGCATTTCTTCTTTTTGTGGCATATGGTCTAGTTCTTTATAACCAATAGCTAATACTCTTAGGGCCTCTTTTGCCATTTCTTGATTGTATGTTAAAATTTGTGGTTTGAAATTGTCTAAGTCATCTTTTATTTCTTTGTTTATTTGATATTGGCTTGAACATGCTAATAATTCATCTACTCCACCTTTGGTGTATACAATATATTTTTCACCTACTTTATGCACTGTAGTCATTAACTTTCGGTCTGAATCAAAAGGAATTTCTTCTACACGTGGCATTTGTTCAAATATACTTGGTTCAAATTGTAGTTTAAATGCCATATCCACTAAAGCCGTTTCGGTTGGGTCTCCTTTTAAACTTAAATCTTTACCTACTTTTGTATCATTACAAAGCATACTCGCTAGCACTAATGTTTTTGCTTCGTCATTGACCTGACCAATATCCTCTAAGTTTGATATGGTATTATTAACATATACTTTTTTTACTGTCATTTTATTTTGTGTTAACGTTCCTGTTTTATCTGAACAAATTACGGTTGCACTACCCAAGGTTTCTACTGCTGGTAATTTTTTGACAATCGCATTCTTTTTTACCATCCTTTGTACTCCTATTGCAAGAACAATGGTAGATACTGCCACTAGTCCTTCTGGAATGGCTGCTACTGCTAAACTAACAGCTGTCATAAACATATGAATTGGTTCTTTTCCATATAATAGTCCAATTCCAAAAATAACAGCACAAATGGCTAATGCCGTAATTCCTAATGTTTTTCCTAAACGATTTAGTTTTTCTTGTAATGGAGTGGTTGTTTCTTTGGCACTATCTAACATACCTGCGATTTTTCCCACTTCGGTATTCATTCCAGTTTCTACAACAATTCCTTTTCCTCTTCCATAAGTAATTAAACTAGAAGAAAATAGCATATTGGTTCTATCTCCAATTCCTACTTTTTCATCTTTTATTTCATTTGTTTGTTTTTCAACAGGAACCGATTCTCCTGTTAAGGCCGATTCTTGCGATTTTAAATTGACTGCCTCTATAATTCTTAAATCTGCTGGAATAAAGTCACCGGTTTCTAGTACCACAATATCTCCTGGTACTAATAATTTAGAAGCAATTACCTCCATTTTTCCATTTCGGATTACTTTAGATGCATGGTCACTTAATTTTTGCAAAGCTTCTAACGATTTTTCTGCTTTCGATTCTTGTGCTACCCCAATAATCGCATTCAAAATGACCACAATTAAAATAATAATTGTATCGGTAATTCCTTCTCCTTCTGACACTCCAACAACACCTGATACAATTGCTGCTACAATTAACACTAAAATCGTAAAATCCTTAAATTGCTCTAAAAACTTTTGAAATAAAGACTTCTTCTTTTTGGCTTTTAATTCATTTAACCCATATTTCTCCTGTTTTTGTTTTACTTGTTCGTTTGTTAGTCCTTGTTCTAAATTTGTTTGTAGTTCTGCCTTCGTTTCTTCTACTGTTTTTGAAAACCAATTTTTCTCCAAATCTCATCTCTCCTTTTTCTTATTTTTACTTACTCCCGCTAAATTATACAAAAATGACGGGACTTTTAAATAAATTTTTTAAACAAAAAACTTATCTAAAAGTCTCGCCTACTTATCTTTATAAGCTTGCTAACCAGATATTTCTATCGCGTCTGTTGATTAGCAATCCATTGGCTACTCCCTTTTAATATACTTTTGGCAGGGGTACTAAGACTCGAACTCAGACTTGTGGTTTTGGAGACCATCGTGCTAACCATTGACACTATACCCCTACGTGATTTATAAATATTATATTAGCATAAAATCCATTTTGTTGCAAGTACTTTTCTAAATATTTCTAAATCCCCTTAAGTTTTTATTGTTCTAACCATAGGTCATACACATACATTGTTGCACTTGTTGCCGATGTCGTCGCATTCTTTAAAAAAGTTACAAAATAGTTGCCTTCATATTCTTTTATATTACAATAAGCCTTGGAACGTTCTGCACTTGTTCCACTTGTTGTTCCCCAAAATCCATCAACATGGTTTCCATGCACTGGATTTGACTGATATAAGTTTATAGAAGTATGACACGTTTGTCCTTTATAAATAAGCTCTGCATCTACCTTTATTTCATTATAATCAGTAATATCATATGCCATATAATACCCTCCTCGATTTTTGGTCGAGTTGATTGCGACTTCCAAATATCCTTCTCTTGGCTCTATTTTTGCATTTACTGTTTCCCCCTCTACAAGTGGTACTCCATCTTTTATTAAATACGCTCTAGGTTTGGTTGTTATTTTACTTGATATGGATATTTTGCTATTATTTTTTTCATCGATTGCGATAACCGATATTCGATAATCTGTTGTTGGATCTAAATTCTCTATTGTATATTCACTTTCTTCTAATTCACCTTTTAACTCATCATTTAGCAAATATTGATATTTTATGATATTTCCTTGTGATGAATTTGCTGTTACTTTTACCGTACATTTACTGGTTCCAACATAACTAACGGTATGCTCTACAGTTATTGGATTATTACTTTTCCCCACAATGTGTACATTATAATTTTCATCAATGTAATATTCATACTCTTGATATTCCCCTGTCAAGTCTTTTAAAATTGTTATTCCTTGTAATTTTTCTGGTAACTTTTCCACAAGAACATCTCCATTTAAACTTTCACCTGTTTGGTTAGAAACAATTTCTGATTCAATATCCATAATTGCCAGTTGTATTGTTTCTTGTGTTTCTGCTTTTCTACTGTCTTGTGATACTTCCCTCGCCCTTTTTAAAATTCCCCTATTTCCTATTGTTAAACTAATCGTAATTCCTGCTAGTATCAACAATACAATTATTGTTATTACCAAAGCAACCAATGTAATTCCTCTTATATCTCTCATTTTTCCCCCTATGTTTTAATATCTTCCTACATTTGCTTATTGTTCTGCTTTCCAAAGAACAAAATTCGTCATACAAATATATAATATTTATATTTTTATGTCTTTATTTTATCTTTATCTATATATAATGTCAAGTCTTTTGTTTACCTTTACCATTTATAACCTTTACCATTTTTATCTTGTAAATTGAAATTTCATATTTTTTCGACAATTTACTTGAATTTATTTTGCTTTTAGTATAGTATAATAGAAGAAATCTTAATTTGTACTAAGGAGGAATTTTTTGATGCCAAGAACTACAAAAGATGTAGCTAAGTCAGTAGCAAAAAAAGAAAATGAAGTTGCTGAAGTAAAAAAGGTTACAAAAAAATCTACAAAAAAAATAGATGATACAGCATCTACAAAATCGAAAAAGGTTACTGCCAAAAAGGAACCTACTATTACCAAAAAAACGGCAACTACCAAAGCAAAAACATCTAGTACCTCTTCTTCTAAGAAATCAACTACTACTAAGGCAAGGGTATCTGCTACCTCTTCTTCTACGAAATCAACCGCTACTAAGAAAAAGGTATCTACTACTTCTTCCAAGAAATCAACTTCTACTAAGAAAAAAATTGAAATTTTGGAATATTATGATTTGCCTTATCGTTATAACCAAACTACTGTAAAAGTACTTGCACAAACACCAGAAATGCTCTTTGTATACTGGGATATTTCAGATGAGGATCGTCTTGCATATACTACAAAATATGGTGAAGACTTTTTTTCTAAAACAAGACCTGTTTTATTAGTTCATAATACCACCATGAATTATACTTTTGAAATTGAAATTAATGATTTTGCTAACAGCTGGTATTTGCATATAAATGATGCGAATTGTGAATATGTTATTGAACTTGGTAGACGTCCTAATTTATACCAAGATACGGTAAAAGACCCCTACATCTATGTTGCTTCTTCTAATGAAATGGAAGCACCAAATGACCATATTTTGTTTGAACATTTCCAACCTCATGTTGCATATCGTAATGTAAAAACAGGGCAAATAATAATGAAGGACTTTTCACATTTAGCTGATTTTAAAAACATGCAAGAAATTTATGGTATTTATGATTTATATAAGCAAATTTATAAAAATGAATTATTTGATGAAATTGTCGATGGTAATTTAATCAATCCTTCTTCCCTTTCATCTTCTAGTTTCAAATAAATAATGATGTGGGCAGATATCAAAAATCTGCCCCCTACCAATTTTACGAAGGAGAAATCTATGAATAAACAAGAAAAAGGCTATGTTAGTTTTGTCTTACATGCACATCTACCTTTTGTGCATCATCCAGAAAGTGAACATTATTTAGAAGAAGAATGGCTTTTTGAAGCTATTTCAGAAACCTATCTTCCTTTGCTGACTAATTTTAACAAATTAGTAGAAGAAGGAGTTGATTTTCGTATTACGATGTCAATGACTCCCCCTTTGCTTAATATGTTAGATAATAAATTATTACAAAAACGCTATGTAAAATATCTAAAAAACCATATTGAACTTTCTAAAAAAGAAATCAAACGTACTTCTTATGATGCACGTTTGAATGAACTATCTCATTATTATTTCAACCGTTACTCCCATGACTTACATATCTTCCAAGATATATACAATTGCAATATTATTGAAGGTTTTAAACATCTACAAGATGTTGGAGTACTAGAAATTATTACCTGTGGTGCAACCCATGGTTATTTTCCTATTTTATATATTAATGAAAATACGGTAAAAGCACAAATTGCAGTAGGTGTACAAACCTATGAAAAATATTTTGGAAGAAAACCACGTGGTATTTGGCTTCCAGAATGTGGTTATGTGCCAGAAGCAGATAAATATTTAAAAGAATTTGGTATTGAATATATCATTACTGAATCTCATGGTATTTTATATGCAAATCCTACTCCTGTATATGGTACTTATGCTCCTATTGTTTCTCCTACTGGTATTGTTGCTTTTGGACGTGATATCGAATCTTCTCGTCAAGTATGGAGTTCCATTAATGGTTATCCTGGCGATTATAATTACCGTGAATTTTACCGTGATATTGGTTATGATGTGGATTATGATTATATTAAACCATATCTTACCTATGATGGTGTTCGTGTTCCTACTGGAATTAAATATTATCGTATTACAGGGGATACTGGCGAAAAAGACTATTATCATCCTCGTTGGGCTATGGATAGTGTCGAAAAACAAGCAGGGCATTTCTTTGATTGTAGACAAGCTCAAATTACAAATTTGGCAAATCACATGGATACTCCTCCAATCATTTTATGTCCTTATGATGCAGAGCTTTATGGGCATTGGTGGTATGAAGGTCCAGATTGGTTATATATGTTATTTAAAAAAATATATTATGATACATGTGATTTTAAGCTAATTACACCTAGTGAATATATTGACCATTATCCCAATATTCAAGTATCTACTCCATGCCGTTCTAGCTGGGGGGCTAATGGTTATAGTGGTGTATGGTTAAACCCAACAAATGACTATGTGCATAAACATTTGCATGTTGCAGGAGACCGTATGGTAGAACTTGCTCATTTGTATCCAAATGAAACAAATAAACAAAAAAAACAAGCACTTAACCAATGTGCAAGAGAATTACTACTTGCCCAAAGTAGTGATTGGCTATTTATTATTACCAATGGAACCATGGTCGATTATGCTAAAAAACGAATTAAAGACCATATTGGAAGATTTACTAAATTATATGAACAAATTAAATCTGATTCTATTGATGAGGCATTTCTAAAAGACATTACCAAAAAAGACCCCATTTTTCCTGAGATTGATTATCGAATATATCTTTAAAGGAGGTTAAAACAAAAACCTCCTTTTCTTTATACAAATTCTTTCCAAACCATATTAGCAAAATCTAAGCCTTTATCGGTTAATTTTATATTGTCAATGTCTACCTCAATTAACTCCTCTTTTACTAATTTGTCTAACTCTTTTCTAAAAACATAGATTGGATTTTGGATAAATTTGTTTTTGAATTCGGATATTGCTATTCCTTGTATTTTTCTTAATCCTAGCAACATGTATTCTTTTTGTTCGTCCTCTGGAGTTTGGATTTCGTGAATATTTTGTGTTTTATTGGCAGACACAGGACCGTTCCCTATAGATTGAATGTAATCTTTTAAGTTTGTGATATTGGAATATCTGGTTTTGTGGTAGTAGGAATGAGAAGCAAGACCAAAACCTAGGTATTGTTTTTGGTTCCAACAGTTTTGGTTGTGTTTGGATTGTTTGGTTGGTTTTGCGAAATTAGAAATTTCGTAGTGAATATAACCGTTTTGTTCTAACATTCTTTTCGTGTTCCAGTACATGTTTCTTTCCATTTCTTCGGTTGGTAAAGTTATCTTTCCCTCTTCTACAAAAGATGTCATCGGCGTTCCTTCTTCTAAGATTAATGAGTATAAGGAAATGTGTTCTGGATCTAAGCTTATTACTTTTTGTAGACTATCTCCTAAAATTTCTTCGGTTTGATTTGGTAGTGCAAGCATTAAGTCTATATTGATATTGGTAAAGCCTATTTTTCTTGCTAACTTATAAGTTTCTAAAAATTCTTCATAGGTATGAATTCTTCCAATTTGTTTTAAAATCGCATTATCTGTCGACTGCAAACCAATGCTTAGGCGGTTAATCCCTACTTTTTTGTAATCTTCTAGTTTTTCTTTTGTAACTGTTCCTGGGTTTACTTCTATGGTTATTTCTGCCTCTTCTTGAATTTCATAATTTTCTTTTATTGTATCTAGCACACTAACAATCGCTTTACTATCAATATACGAAGGAGTTCCACCACCAATATAAATTGTGCTTACCATAAATCCTTTTGCCTTTTCTTTGTTTTGTTGTATTTCTTTTTTTAGTGCCTCTATATACTCTTCTTCCCACATTTCACTTTTTGCAAACGATACAAAATCACAATAATAGCATTTTTGCTTGCAAAAAGGATTATGCACATATATTCCCAATTCTTCTTTCACAATATTTCATCTCCCTCTAGCCTTTCCCATACAAAGGCCCCTTTACTTAAAGGGGCTGTCAGCAAAGCTGACTGGGGGTTCTTTTCTTCCTACATTCCCTTTGCCATTTCACAAATTTTGTTTAACCTGTGATTTACCCCAGATTTTCCAATTGGGGTTTTTAGCATGCCTCCTAATTCTACTAGGCTTGCTTCTGGATGTGCTTGTCTTAAGTTTGCAATTTCTTTTAAGGTTTCTGGAAGCTGTTCAAATTTTCCTTTTTTCTTTAAATATTCAATTTGTTTTATTTGTTCTACCGATGCATTAATGGTTTTGTTTAAATTTGCTGTTTCACAATTTACCAAACGGTTTACATTATTTCTCGTATCACGTACCACACGAATTTCTTCAAAATTCATCACAGCTTTACCCGCTCCCATAAGGGCTAAAGTTTTTGAAATTTCTTCTGCTTCTTTCATATAAATAGAAATTCCTGCTTTTTTTATTAATATTTTAGCATGAATTCCAAAGGCTTGTAGTACCATAAGCAAGAAATTAGCATTTTCCTCTTCATTAACACGTATTTCAAAATGATATTGATGATGTGGGTTATTGCACGATCCCCCACCTAAAAAACATCCTCTTACAAATGCTTTTAAGATTGCTTCACTTCTTTTTATATCAATTTGGTTTTCCTTCATACTCAAGCGAATGGTATGATTATCATAGGTTACTTCTTTGGTTTCTATTTTCTTACAAGTAATCTTATATACCTTTCCTTGTAATTCAATTTGATAATCCATTCCCAAATTACTTACTAATTTACCAAATCGATTAATGTTATATTCGTTCTGGGTTGTATATTTTAGTTTTCCTCTTACTATATTCGTATTGTTACTAAGCAAATAGCCGAATCAATTCCCATTTTACACATTCTTTGTTTGCTAATGTATTTAGTTTGCTTAACTCTTCTTTTATTTCTTTTGAAAAAGACATCTATTTTTTCACCTTCTTATGTATGATTGGCTCTTAAAAACCTCTAATCTCCTATTGGCGATAGCCCACTTAAACTAAAGTGACCTTTTTTTTGCCATAACCATTCTGTTGTTTCCGGATAAATCTTTTTTGGTTTGTATCTCTTCGTATTCTTTCGTTTCTTGTATGATATTTACTACTTCTTCTTTTTGGTCATAGCCTATTTCTAAAAATATCGCTCCGTCTTGTTTTAGATAGGTTCCTGCCTTGGTTAATATTTTTCTGTAAAACATTAACCCATCTCCTCCACCATCTAAAGCAAGGATTGGTTCTTTTTGTACTTGTGGCTCTAATGTTTCAATCACTCCGGTTTTAATATATGGTGGATTTGATACAATAATGTCAAATGTTCCTCTTACCTTTTCAAATAAATTGGATTGTACAAAAGTAATGTTATTTACTTCATTTTGTTTCGCATTTTTTTTTGCTATTTTTAATGCTTCCTTACTAATATCCACTGCTACAATTTCACAATTGGGAAGATATTTTCCAAGTGAAATCGCAATCGCACCACTTCCTGTGCATAAATCTAATATGCGAAGATTTTTTGGTTTATTTTTAGAATACCAAATAACTTCTTCTACTGTAATTTCTGTATCTGCTCTCGGAATTAATACCTTTTCATCTACATAAAAATCTAGTTTCATAAATTCTTGATGATGAGTAATATATTGAAGTGGATATCCTTCTTCTAGTTTTTGTATACTGTTTTGATATTCTTCTTCCTCTTTTTTCGTTAGTTCTTTTGTTCCATATACCACAATCTCTTCTTTTCGCATTTTTAAAACAAAGCAAAGAAGAAGCCTAGCAATTTTTCTAGGTTCTTCTATCTTTTTTTTCTTCAATTTCTCTAATCCTATTTTTAAATTTTCTTCTATGGTCATGATTTTCTCTTTTCTTTATCCAAAGAAACATAGGAAAATAACAGCAGCAATTAGCATTGGTCCTGCTAAATTCTCACTTTCAAATGCTTCCTCAGGTGTATTTTCTGGTATTTCTTCTACTAACGTAATTCTTGCATATGCGACATCGGTATATTGAAATCCCATACGAAATTCACGTGATTTATAAGGAATTAAATGATTTAACTCCACATACTTTGTTCCCATACATACATCTCTTTTACTATATAAATCAATTTTTACATAGGCAGTAGACATGACATCATTGGTATGTGTAATACTTCCCCCTACATACCCATTTACATAGGTTGCTTTTGACTCATTTATCTCAATTTTCATCCCTGTAGGCTCTGTTATATATGTATCAATTGGGTCATACGTTGCTTTTAATGCAATTTCGATCATAATATTGGAAAAAATAAAAAACAAAATTACACACAACGCATAAATTCCAAATGTACGAATTCGGTTTCCCTCTGCTCCTTTTCCACTTATATTAATCTTCCACATATAAATTACTCCATTTCCTATTTAAGATAGACCTATTATATCATACTCTACATAATTTGTAAACACGAATTTAGCAGTTTTGTCTATGCCACACTATGGTTCGATGTGAGAATTGACCTTTACTGGAATTTCCTTTTGCAAATAGACGGAATAAATATATACCTCTTCTACTGTCGTTTTGGTTGCTGCTTCTAAAGCTCGTTTGTAGATTTCTAGTTGTTTTTGGTATTTGTTAATTAGGTCTTCTTCCTTTTTTACAAAATCGGTTTTGTAGTCTACTAATATCATATGATTTTCTTTGTCGATATAGTATAAATCAATAATTCCTTGTACCAAAATTGGTTCTTTTACTTCTTTTCCTACAATCTCACTTGCTGACATGTCAAAATAAAATGGTGTTTCTTTATGAATTTCTTTTGCTTGTTTTAGTTTGTGAAATAAATCCGATTTTGTATAGTCTAACAGGTCTTTTGTTGGAATTACTTCTGCTTCTTTTTTGGTAATGATTTGCTTTTGTTCGAATGTTTTTATGAGTGTTTCTATTTTGGCTAACGTATATTCTTCTTTTTCATTTATGTGTTGTAAACACAAATGGATTAGACTCCCCTTTCTTGCTGAACTGATTTGTACTTCTTCTTTTAAAAACTCTGGTACCTTTTTTTCTTTTTTGAACTCTATTCTATTTGGTTCTATCATACTTATTAAATCTGGTAAATTTCGCTTGGTTTCTATTTCTTTTATCTTACTAACAGAGGTCATGGTCGGAATGTTACAAGAACTTTCATATGGATATTTCCATTCTAATTGTTTTTGTAGTTCTTCCTTCTTTTCGTATTTCTTACTTTCTTCTATAAAATGAACTTCTCTTTTGGGAGGTGTACTATTTTCCATACTTTTTTGTAATTCTTGTCTTTCATGTACTTCTAGTTCTATCATGGTTTTGGCTTTTTCTTCATTTTTCAAATAGACTAACTCCAACCAATCTAAATACGATTTATATTGTTTTACTAGATTTGGTGCTATTTCTTTTGTTTCTCCGAAGTACTAGTCTTTCTTTTTTCTTTGTCATTTCTTTTTCAAAATCTTTGCAAACTCCTGTTATGATTAACTTTTCCTTTGCTCTGGTTAGTGCTACATACAATATTCTCATTTCTTCTGATAAGGTTTCCTTGGTTACTTTTGCACTAATGGCAAGCTTTTGAAGGGTTGGATATTCAATTTTTCTTTCCTCATTTATGTATTTGGGTCCCATTCCTAAATCTTGATGCAATAAAATAGGAGCATTTAAATCCATTAAGTTAAACTTTTTGGCTGTTGCACTTAAAATAACAACTGGAAATTCAAGTCCCTTACTTTTGTGAATACTCATAATACGTACAACATCTTCATTTTCGCTAATGACTTTTGCTGAATCCATATCACTATTTGCTCTTCTTAATTGATTGATATAAGCAATAAAATAGAACAATCCCTTGAAACTTGCCTTTTCATATTCTTTTGCTCTTTCAAATAGTATTTTCAAATTGGCTTGTTTTACATGACCATTTGGCATAAGCCCTACATACTGATAATAGCCTGTTTCCATATAGATATACCAAATGAATTCGTCAAGTGGCATGTATTCATTTTTCTTTGTGTATTCTTCTAGCTTAATTAAAAATTCTTTCATTTTTTCTTTTAATTCTAGGCTTGTGTGCTCATGTTTCAATGCTTGTTTAAAAACAGTATAAAAATCCTCCTTTTTCCCTTGTTCTCCATTTAATTTGATACGAATTAATTCATTATCATCAAATTTTCCAATTGGGGAACGTAGTACACTAACAAAGGGAATGTCTTGTTTTGGGTTATCGATTATTTTTAACAAAGACAATATGGTTTGAATTTCGATGGAATCAAAATACCCATTTCCTGTATCACTAAATACAGGAATATGACAGTTATTTAGTTCTTTTTCAAAAATTGGTGCAACTGTAGCTGTACTTCTTAGTAAAATAACCATATCTTTATAACAAATATCACGATACCCCGTTTTTTTGTCATACACTTGAAATTTGTTTTTTACTAAACTTTGAATTTGATTTGCTACAAACCTCGCTTCAAATACTGCATTTTCTACTTGTTCAAGTTCTTCTTCCTTTTCTTCTGGCTGTTTTAAATTAAGAATATGAAGACTTGTTTTATATTGATTTTCTATTTTGGGAAAATTGGCACCCAAATTTAGATATTCTTCTTTATTGTAAGTAATTTCTCCTAATGTTTTACTCATAATATTTTCAAATACATGGTTTGTTACTTCTAATACATTTTCCCTACTTCGGAAGTTTTTAAATAACTGAATTTTTAGATTATCTTCCTCTTGTTTTGTTTCTTTTCTTTGATAGGTTTCATACTTTTCTAAAAACAATTCTGGTCTTGCTTGTCGGAATTTATAAATACTTTGTTTGACATCTCCTACCATAAATAAATTGTTTCCATTAGAAATCATATTTAATATGTATTCTTGAATTAGGTTGCTATCTTGATACTCATCAATAGCAATTTCTTTAAATTTTTCTTTGTAAGTAACTGCAATTGGTGTTGGCCTTTTTTCTCCCTTTTCATCGGTTTTTACTAAAATTTTTAAAGCAAAATGTTCAATATCGTGAAAATCCATTACGTTTTTTTCTCGTTTTTCTTTGGCAAAAGCAGTTTCAAATTCAAAAATCAAATTACGAAGACATATTAATTTTTCGTACATTTCCGTCATATCTTGCCTAATTTGTTCGGAATTCGAAATAAAAAATTTATCTTTTATCTTATTGTATTTCTTTTTTACTTGGTCTCGTTTTTCTTTGGCTTGTTCTTTTTGTATACTTTCTATTTTTTCTCTTGGCCAAGTATCCCATTTGGTATTAATGACTTTATCTAATACACAATCCCAAGAAATCAAATTTGGACAAGATCCTTCCTCTTCGTTCGTGTTGGCTTTTATGCTTTCAAGAATGGTTTCTAAATTTTTAATATCTTGCTCTATGGTATTTGTAAATTTGCCTAGTTCTTGATATGTTATTAATTCTTTCCTTATTCCCTTAAGATCTAACACACAAGTTTCGATTTCTTCTTTTACTTCTTCTAAGAGTATACTACCCCATTTTGTATTGGCAAAATCTTCCCCTTCATCAATATGAAACTCTTCTACTGCTTCTTTTAACCATTCTTCTGGAAAAGGATTTGCCTGAATGGTATTAAAAATACTTAATACCAATTCTTTTAGTTCGTCATCTCTTTGGTAAGTAGTATACGTATCAATTAATAATAAAAAATCCTTATCTTCTTTTTCATATTTCTCCTCAAATAAGTCTTCTAACACCTGTCTTTTTAATAATTCCATCTCATTTGGTTTTCCTATACGAATATTAGGTGAAACTCCAATTTCATAAAAATGGTTACGAATTACTTCTAAACAAAATGAATGAATGGTACAAATATTGGCTTTTCCCATTTTTACAATTTGTTCTTGCATTTTCGTATCTTCTGGATGTTCTTCTAAATACGCATAAATAGCATCTAACATTCTTTGTCTCATTTCACTTGCTGCCACATTCGTAAAAGTCACCACTAGTAATTCATCAATATTAATGTTTTGCTCTAAAATTTTTTTTATCATACGTTCTACTAAAACTGCTGTTTTTCCACTACCGTGCAGCAGCAGCTACTAATATATTGGTATCTTTTTCTGAAATCGCCTGTAATTGCTCCTTCGTCCATTTTACTTCACTCATATTTTTTCTCACTTTCTTGTCCTATTTCGATATATCCCTCTTCCATATGTTTTTCTTTCCTGTTTATTCTACAATATTTTTCTTAATTTTACAATATTTTAACGCATCCTTGTCGTTTAACTTTTTTTCATTTTTCGACTTTTTATAATATAAACTTTATAATTTGCCATGTATTTATTTCTTTTTTTGGTTAATACTAAATTAATAAATGAAAAATGGAGGGTTTATTATGGAAAAAAATACAAATTTGTATGTGTTAAATGAAGTGCACAAAGGTGCAAAAATGGGAATGGATTCGATTTCGACTATTTCTGAAAAAGTATCGGAGCCAAATCTTAAGGACAACTTAAGTTTTCAATATACTCAGTATGGCGATATTTTAGATAGTGTTAATGAAATTTATAAGAAATATGGTGATATTCCAAAAGATAATAATCCTATGAATGAGGTTATGTCTTGGACTGGTATTCAAATGAATACCTTAACAAATAAAAGTAATTCTCATATTGCTAATATGCTAATTCAAGGAACTACGATGGGAATTATTGAAGGTCGAAAACTATTAAATCAAAATCCCAATATTGATGAGGAAGTTCGTCAAGTATTAAATACGTTTGTAAAAATGCAAGAAAATAATGTAGAAAAATTAAAGACCTTTTTGTAAATTCATTGATGATTCTTAAAAGTAAAATAGAGGTATATTTTATTTAATTTACCTCTATTTTTATTTATAGAATTTTTTATGTTAAACTTTTTAATTAGAAGCCCATCTTACTACTTTAATATCTTTGTATTTGTTTAGGACCTCTCTATATTTTTGGTATTCTTCCTCCCACAACATACTTGGAATTTTATCGAACGCTTCAAATACTTTTTCTGCTTCCATTAAGAAAATGACTTGCTCTTGTGAGGTTAAGTTTCCCCCTTTTTTAGCAAAAATATATAATTCATCTAATAACTCATTTGCTTTAATAAAGGACCAGAAATCTTTTACTTGAATTCCTGCCATTTTTATCTGCATTACTGAAAATGCAATTAAAGAAACAATTATAAAAATTAAAATATATAATACTGTCTCTACCATTACAATCACCTTCTTTTGAAACTTTTGTTACTTTATCTTTTGCCTCTCACATTTGTATTATAACATAATATGACAAAAATTGCAAGTTTTTGTCATGTGATTGTAATAAATACGTAATATATCTTCAGAAAATGCTATTATTTTATCCATTGGGGACATTAAAAATTGCATAAGAATTGTAATTTTTCTACCTATTTTTGTTCTTTTATGGTATAATTATCTCTATACTTTAAATGGAGCGTGATATGATGGATCGATACAATAGTACAAAAATGGCTGGTATTTTCGGAATGTTCGGAAATATCTTTTTACTCATTATTAAGGGGATTGTTGGATTTGCTAGTCATAGCCAAGCTATGATTGCTGATGCTGCTAATAGTGCTGGGGATATTTTTGCCTCTTTAATGACTTTTGTTGGTAATCGTATTGCGAGTGAACCTGGCGATAAATCTCATAATTTCGGACATGGAAAAGCAGAATACATTTTTTCTTTGTTTATTAGTATTTCGATGATTTTTGTTTCAGCTAAGTTATTATACGATTCTACGATTTCCTTAATTTATCGAGATACATTTACTTTTTCATGGTTTTTAGTTGCGGTTTGTATAGCAACCATTTTGGTAAAATTATTCTTGTTTCTATATACCTATCGTTTATCGAAAAAATACAATAACATTTTATTAGAAGCCAATATGAAAGACCATCGAAATGACTGTATTGTAACCACTTTTACTCTTATTTCGATTTTACTTAGCTTACTTCATATTTATTGGTTTGATGGTATTGTTGGCATTGGTATTTCGATTTGGATTTGTTATACAGGTGTCAAAATTTTTGTAGAAAGTTATAATGTATTAATGGATATTTCAGTAGATGCTACTACTGAAAAAATGATTTTGGATTTGGCTCATAGTTATAAAGAAATTAAAAAATTAGATGATATTTCTTCTGCTCCTGTTGGGTACCAATATATTATTGTATTAACTATCTATGTAGATGGTAATATGACGACTTTTGATAGTCATTCCTTGGCAGATTCGTTAGAACAGGATATTACGAATTTAGATAAGGTTTATAAAACCATTATTCATGTAAATCCAATATAAGCTATAAAGGTAGGCTTGTGCCCACCTTTATTTCATTATTTATATTTTAATCTAATTGGACAGACACAAGGCCTGCCCCTACAGTTTTATTTCATCGGTTTAATTTCTACCTTTCCTTCTTTTGCTACTACCTTTACCTTATCTCCTGTTTTTATTTTTCCATCCAAAATTGCCTCTGCTATCTTATCTTCTACTAAGTTTTGAATGGTTCTTCTTAATGGGCGTGCTCCATAGGCTTTATCCATTCCCTCTTTTGCAATTAATTCTTTTATGGATTTATCCATTCTAATTTCCATGCTGTTTTCTTGTAATCTTGTTTGTACTTCTTTTAACATTATTTCAATAATGTTAGTTATTTCTGTATCGGTTAATTTATGGAATACAATAATTTCATCAATACGGTTAATAAATTCTGGTCGGAACTGCTTTTTTAATTCGGCTAATACTTCTTTTTTGGTTTCTTCGTATTTCTTTTGTTCTTCCTTTTCCTCATCACTTGATATTCCGGCAAACCCTAGCTTTTTATTGTCTGTTATCAGTCTTGCTCCTATATTGGATGTCATAATAATAACGGCATTTTTAAAGTTTACCGTCCTTCCTTGGCTATCGGTTAAACGCCCATCTTCTAAAATTTGAAGTAACATGTTCATGACATCTGGATGTGCTTTTTCTACCTCATCAAATAAAATGACACAATATGGTTTTCTTCTTACTTTTTCGGTTAATTGACCGCCATCATCAAACCCTACATATCCTGGAGGGGAACCAATTAGTTTTGAGATAGAATGTGGTTCCATGTATTCGGACATGTCAATTCGAACCATGGCATTTTCATCTCCAAAAAGTGCCTCTGCTAATGCTTTGGAAAGTTCTGTCTTTCCTACTCCAGTTGGTCCTAAGAATAGGAAGGAACCAATTGGACGTTTTGGGTCTTTTAGTCCTACTCTACCACGTCTAATCGCTTTTGAAACAGCACTAATTGCCTCTTCTTGCCCTATCACTCTTTTATGCAAAGTTTGCTCTAAATTTTTCAATTTTTCATTTTCATTTTGTGTCAATTTTTTGACTGGAATTTTTGTCCAATTTGCAATGACTTCTGCTATTTCCTCTTCTGTAATTTCCGTTATTTTTTTGGTATTTTTATCTTGCCATTTTCCTTGTTCTTTTTCTAACTTTTCTTTCAAAGTACGTTCTTTATCTCGTAAGTCTGCTGCTTTTTCAAAATCTTGTGTACGAATTGCCTCTTCTTTTTCTTGTTTTGTTTCTTCTATGGTTTGTTCTAATTCTTTTAGGCTATCTGGTTGTGTGTAGGTTCTCATTCTTACCTTTGAGGCTGCCTCATCAATTAAGTCGATGGCTTTGTCTGGTAGGAAACGGTCGGTAATATATCGTACCGATAAATTGACACTTGCTCTAATTGCTTCATCAGTAATTTTTACATTGTGATGTGCTTCGTATTTATCTCGAATTCCTTTTAGAATTTGAATGGTATCTTCTACATTTGGCTCATTTACCGTAACTGGGCTAAATCTTCTTTCTAATGCTGCATCTTTTTCAATGTATTTACGGTATTCGTTTAGTGTTGTTGCACCAATTAACTGAATTTCTCCTCTTGCTAATAATGGCTTTAAAATATTAGCTGCATCAATTGCCCCTTCTGCTGAACCAGCTCCTACAATGGTGTGAATTTCATCAATAAATAAAATGACATCTCCTGCTTTTTTTACTTCATTTAAGCACTTTTTAATTCGTTCCTCAAAATCTCCTCTGTATTTAGCTCCTGCCACCATGCTAGAAAGGTCAATGGTAACCACTCGTTTATTTTTTAGCATTTCTGGTACATCTTCTTGTATGATTTTTTCGGCAAGTCCTTCGACAACCGCTGTTTTTCCAACTCCCGGTTCACCAATTAAACAAGGATTATTTTTCGTTCTTCTGGAAAGAATTTGAATCACACGTTCAATTTCTTCTTTTCTTCCTACAATTGGGTCTAATTTTCCTTCCTCTGCTTGTTTGGTTAAATCGGTTCCAAATTGGTTTAGAGTTTGTGTTTGGTTATAACTTCCTTGCTTATTTTTTACGGTCTTGTTTTCGACTTGTCCTTGTAAAGTTTCATCTTCATTAATGACTTTTATAATTTCATTATATAGTTTACTTGGATTTGCTCCTAAATTTAGCATAATACGAACCGCAACACTATCGCCTTCTCTCATAATCCCAATTAAAATATGTTCCGTTCCAATGTAATCTGAACCCAATTTTCTAGCTTCACGAAATGCATTTTCAATGACACGCTTGGTTCGAGGTGTAAACCCAGCCACCTCTACCTTGGCTTGTTCCTCTTTTCCAATTAATTCTTCAATTTCCTGTAAAACCGATTCTGCTTCTATTTTCTGGTTTTGCAAAACTTTACTTGCCACCCCAGTTTCTTCTTTTACCAAACCATACAAAATATGTTCGGTTCCAATATAATTATGCCCCATCTCAATTGCCACATCATTTGCAATCTCGATTGCCCTTTGGGCACTACTTGTAAATTTATATGTCATATGATTACCTCCTTATTTTTCCTCTATAATCTGCTTAATGACCTCTGCTCTTCGTATGTCTCTTTCGTAAGACTCAATTTGTCTTCCTAGGTATTGTTGTAGGTTTGCTGGTTTGGTGTACAATTCTAGTTTTTTTACTTTTAAATCCGTCAGTTCTTTTATTAAGCCTAAATCGGTTCCTAATTTTACTTCGGAAAGTAAATCTCTTGCTTCACTAGAGGATATTTTTTTGGCATTGGTTAAGGTTCCAAAAGCACGATATACTTTGTCTTCTAATTCAATTTGATCTTTTGCTAAAATTTTTCTTGCTAAACGCTCTTGTTCAATGATTTTCTCGGTAATTAATTTTAAGTTTTTTACAATTTCTGTTTCGGATATACCAAGTGTTTGTTTATTGGAAATTTGGTACATATCTCCACCTTGCTTAGAACCTTCTCCATAAATCCCTCGAATATTCATTCCAAAATTATGAATAACTTCTAAAATTTTTCCAATATTTCCAGTTCCCTGAAGTCCGAGGTAAATGTACCATAACCGATACTCGAAGGGCAGTTCCTACATTGGTTGGACATGCTGTTAAAAATCCGTATTTCTCATGGTAGGCATATGGTAAGGCTTTTCCTAGTGTTTCATCAAACTCGGTAGCTAAATTCATTAAATTTTCTAAGTCGAACCCTGCATTCATTACCTGAATTCGTAGGTGATCTTCTTCATTAATCATAATCGATATATTTTCTTCTTCATTAATTAACATAGCTCCTGTTTCTTGTTTGTCTAAAGCAAAATTGGGGCTGATTAAATGTTTTTCTACTAATACCATTTTGGTAATATCGTCCATATCTTTTAATTTTACAAATTGAAGCCCATACCCTAAACTAGGAGTTATTTCCTTAATGGTTTCTTCTATTTTTTGTTTTGTGGCATGATTGGCTTTTGTGATAAATGGAAAATTTGCTAAGTTCCTCGCTAATCGAATTCTTGAACTAACAACAACATCCGATTCTTTTCCATTTTGTAAATACCAATTTAACATATGTATTCCTCCTTTTTTCTTGGTCAATGTTGTGCTCTACGTGTGTTTGTTATTTTACGGATCGATGTGGGCATCGACCCCTACATGCGTTCGTTTCTCGTTTCCTTGGTCACATGGGGCCGACCCCTACAGGTCTATTTTTTTGATTTCGTCGCGGATTTTTGCCGCGTCTTCGTAACGTTCTTCTTTGATTGCTTGTTTTAATTGTTCTTTTAATTCATCCGTTTTTGAATTTGTATTTTTCGTTTCTTCCTTTTGCATTTTTTCCTTATTCAATTCGGGTTTTGTTATTTTTCCTTTTCTTCCTACATGCTGATTTGAGGCATGTAGATTTTTTAAGATTGGATCAATCTTATTTAAAAACGTATCATAACAATTTGCACAACCAAATTTTCCTTCTTTCATAAATTCATCATATGTCATACCACATTCCTTGCATGGTAATTCTTCTGTTTTTGTAAATTCGGGTAAGAAATTATCATTGGTATCTTCAAAAAATTCACTAAAAAAACTAGATAAATTAATTGGCATATTAAAGTCCACATCTCCAATTCCTAACTTTTTTGCACAATCCTCACAAAGTACCATTTCCTTTTTGACTCCATTTACAATTTGCGTGTATCGTACATTTGCCTCATTGTCTCCACAGTTTTCACATAACATGAAAATCCCTCCTTTTTTAATCTTCTACTAAATTTAATAACATATTTTTAAAGATATTGGCTCGTAAACTATCTCGTATTTCCTGTGAAACGCTAAGTACATTATCACTTGTTGCTACTTTTAATAATTTTGCCTCTTTCTCAGTAATAATTTCATAAGATAAAAAATTACTTAAATAGATATCTACTTCTCCTGCTGTAATTTTATCTTCTAAATTTGCGATAATATGCATTAAATAGTTGCTTTTCGTAATATTTACTTTTCTAATTCGAATATGCCCTCCGGCCTCCACGTCTGCTTTCTACATAATAGCCTTGTGATGGCTTAAATCTAGTTTGTATCACATAATTAATTTGTGAAGGAACACAATTAAACTTTTCTGCAAGTTCATTTCGTTGTATTTCTATATATTCATCTTCCTCTTTTAGTAGTTCTTTAATAAATTCTTCAATCACATCCGACATTCTCATCTTGCATTCCTCCTTTCTTTATTAATTTTTGCTCTTTTTTCGTCAATCTAATTATGCTTTTACTCTCATATTTTACTAATAACTTTTTGACTTTGACTTTCTTTGACTTACGAATATATTATAATAAGATTTATTCTAATTTTCAAATAAACCCTATTATAATATATTCGTATTTTACTCCATTTATTCCTATTATTATAAACTATTTTCTCCTATCTCTCTTTTTCTATCTATTTCGTCCTTATTCATAAATTTTTTTCAAAATAAACACCATTACTCCTCATCTTTTTTCGTCATGTTTTGCATTTCCTCTGCCTTTTGTTTTTGTTCTGGTAGTGGAATCCATGCAAAATAAGAAGACACAAATTCTCCATATTTTGTATTATCTTCCCCTACTTCTATACCAAACTCCTCTCTTGCTTTTTCTAAATTCTTTTTCTTTTTTTCTTCGCTTGTTATTTTCTTTTCTAATTTTTCATTCATAAAAACACACCTCATAAATTTTTTTCATTTATAAGGTGCGCTATTTTTTCATTTTTATACTCTCTTTTTATAGATCATCATCGTCTTGATTTTCTTCTTCTATCTCATCCGTTACTACTTCAATTTCTTCTACTTCTTCCTCATGTCCACAACCACCACAACTTCCACAATGGCCACCACATTCTTCTTCTTGGTTCCAATCAAGTTCAATTGCATTATGACATTCTGGGCATTCTACTTCTTTTACATCACTGCCAATGTCGGATACAAATTCGTGGTTACAATATGGGCATACAATTTCAAAATCATATTCTTCTTCATTTACAAATAATTCTTTCTCCATATTGTTTAGTGCCATTTCTAATTCTTGTTGTTTTTTCTCTAGCACTCGTTGGTTTTCTACTACTTGATTTACTCTTCTTTCACTAAGATCCATTACTTTGTTTAATTCATTAATATATAACATCGAAATATCTGCAATTTGTTGTTTTAGAAAATTAAGTAACTCCTCATCGGTAATTCTTTCTTCTATTTTTGCAATAATTGCATTAAAATCATCTTGTAGTTTTGACATG
Organism: Clostridia bacterium; assembly: GCA_022796855.1. Classification (GTDB taxonomy): domain Bacteria; phylum Bacillota; class Clostridia; order TANB77; family CAG-508; genus RGIG8482. The sequence goes on from JAAWJM010000006.1 coordinate 26,975, forward strand.
ATTTTCAATCTTCCTTCCTAAATTAAACTCTTTCCATGTATTCACCAGTTCTGGTATCGATTTTAATAACATCACCAATATTGATGAATAATGGTACACTAATTTCATATCCATTTTCTAAAGTTGCTGGTTTTCCAGATGTTGTTGTTGTATTGCCACTAAATCCTGGTTCTGTATAAGTTACTTCTAATTCTACAAACATTGGTGGTTCTACTGCAAATACGTTTCCTTTAAACGATAGGATTTTAACACTCATATTTTCTTTTATGAATTTTAAACTATCTCCTAGTTGTTCTTTATTTAATGGAATTTGCTCATAAGATTCGTTATCCATAAAATAATATAAGTCACCATCACTATATAAGTATTGCATTTCTCTTTTTTCAATTTCTGCTCCTGGATATTTTTCTGATGGGTTAAATGTTTTTTCTAATACTGCTCCTGAAATTACATTTTTTAATTTTGTTCTAACAAAAGCTGCTCCCTTTCCTGGTTTTACGTGTTGAAATTCAACAACCTTATATACATTTCCTTCCATTTCAAATGTAGTTCCATTTCTAAAATCTCCTGCCATATATACTTCTGCCATTTCGTTTCCTCCTTATTATTTCATTATTGTTTCTATTTTATACCAATTTTAAGATAAAATCAATATTTTTTTAGGATTTTATCCTTTTTCCTCTTTAATCACAACATATCCTTTTGGCGAATTTGTTAATGCTTTTGCTCCTTTTTTGGTAATTAGTACCGTATCTTCAATTCGAACACCAAATTTACCGTGGAAGATAAATACCTGGCTCATCGGTAATGACCATATTTTCTCTTAGGATGACATCACTGGCCTTTGTACTTAGTACTGGTCCTTCGTGAATATCTAATCCTACACCATGACCTAGTGCGTGAACAAAATCAAAATGATTAAATTCAAAATCATTTGCTACCATTTTTGCTACCATTTTAACATTTGCTCCATCATATAGTTGGTTTAGGGTAAGTTCCTGATTTTTCAATACCAAATCATAAACTGGTTTGATATAGTCTTGTACAAAATCAATAAAAATGGTTCTTGTCATATCTGAACAATACCCGTTATATTTACATCCAAAATCTATGGTAACAATATCACCAGATTCAATTTTTCGATTGGTAGGAACAGCATGTGGAATAGAAGAGTTTGGACCGTGAAGCAACAATGGTTTCAAAACTTGTCCCTTCTGCTCCATGAGATAAGAAATATCGTTCAATTTCCCACGCAATTTCTTTTTCTGTCATCCCTTTTTTGATAAAAGTTTGTAAATGGGTAAAGCAATCATCGGTTATGCTACATGCCATTTTAATATTCTCAATTTCATCATCTTCTTTTAACATTCTTTGCTTTTCAATCATGTTTTCTGTTTCTACAAAATTGTTAATTTTGTATTTTCGCATGTATTCTTGATATTTTGCATAAGTTACATGGTTTTCTTCAAAACCAACATTTTCACAAAATAAAAAGAAATTCTCATAATCTTCTTTTGCAATATCGGTTACATTGGTTACAATAATTTCATCATCAATGGTTAAGGTTTGATTCACTAATTCAAGATATCTTGCATCTGTAATATAGATGGTTTCTTTTCTTGTTAATAATAATAACCCTTCTGCATTAACTCCGCATTAAATAGCGGATATTCACTGGATTTGAAACAATCATTCCATCCATATTCATTCGGCTAATTTTATCTCGTAACCATTTAATTCGTGCATTCATAGGATACCTCCTTATTCTTTGTTTTGATTTAAGCCAAGAGAGTCTTACTCTACACTCTTCCATACATTCCTAACGTGAATATTTGCATTAATATTTCTACTAATACACCAAATGGAACAAAAGTTGTAATCATAGCGGCTAATACAATAAATGGTCCAAATGGAATATACTCATCTGTTTTTTTCTTTTTACTTACGATTAAACCTATACTGATAATTGCTCCTAGTAAAAACGCAATTAACGAAATGACAATAATTCCTCCAAAGCCAAAATATAGCCCTAATGCTCCCATTAGCTTTACATCTCCAAAACCCATGGCTTCTTTTCCTGCAATTAATCCACCAACAAATGTAATGAATAGAAAAATTCCCGCTCCTGTTACCATTCCAAGTAACATATCGGTTGCAATATTAATATTACTAATTCCATAAATAAAGGTAATCAATAGTCCAATTTCAAACATGGTTAAATTCAATCGGTTTGGTATAATTTGAAGTCGATAATCAATTACAAAAGCGGAAAGTAACATAGGAACTAACAATCCAAATTTAATAAGTGGTAAATTGGCATAAAAACTTTTGTGAACTCCATAAAAATATACCAACATAACATAGGATAAAATCATCGCTAAAATGACCCATCCATTTTGTTTTCCTCTATTTTTCTTTTTTAGTATTTCTCTTGAAAATACCGTTTTTTCTTCTGGTAAGCGGTCATTGGCTACATTTACTAGCCACCCCATGATACTTGCCAAAATCGCGGCTCCTACATAGTATAAAATATGTACATCTTTTATATACATCTTTTGTTCTTCCCCTTTCACATGTTTCTTTTTTGATATTTCTTTTTTAGATATTCTTCAATTGGTCTTTTTACTCTTGTCATCCAAATATCCTTTTCTTCGATTGGGTCTACTAAAATGGAAAACATCCCCATTCGGTTTGCTCCTAATACATCGGTAAAAATTTGGTCACCCACTAGGGCTATCTGCGTTGGTTTTAATTCCATTACTTTTGCTGCCCTTTTTAAACCTGATTTTAATGGTTTTTTTGCAAAATAGATATATGGAATTTCCAAACGTTTTGCCACCATTTCTACCTTTTGTTTTTGATTACTATTAGAAGCAATGCAAAACTGAATTCCCTTTTGCTTTAGACTTTTACACCAGTTGTCTACACCTTCTGGCATATTTCGATCATAATCAATTAACGTATTATCTACATCTAAAATCATTCCAGAAATATTATTTTCTTGTAACATTTCATAGGTAATCTCTTGTACTTTTTTTAAATACATTTTGGGATACACTCTCATACAATATCTCCTAGCAATTATTTCATTATTATCTTATCAATATCTATGATTTTTGTCAATTTATATTCCAAACTTATTTACAAAGATTTTGGCTTATTATATAATGAGTAAAAATGAAAATAATGGAGAAAAAAGATGCAAACTAGTAAAAATACAATGAATATGTTAGATAATATGAAAATATTCCCTTTATACAAAGCACTTGCTTGGGATACTTTATTTTACTATGCCATTGAATTTTTATTTTTAACTGGTGTAAAAGGATTAACCGCAGCACAAGTGTTATTTGTTGATGCTTTTTACCCTCTTTTTAAATTTATCCTTGAAATTCCAAGTAACATTATTGTTCAAAAATTAGGAAAACGAAGAAGTCTTATCTTAGGTAATTTATTTATTGTAGCTGATTTACTTCTTCTCATTCTTGCCACCAATATCTCTATGATTATTCTTGCATGGTTTTTTTCTGGGTTTGGATATGCCCTAAAAGGATTAACCGAATCTAACTTACTTTACGATTCCATTCCAAAAACAGAAAAACGAGGAGAAACATTTGCTAAAATAGATGGTAGAGCCAATTCTATCTATTATTATTTTGATGCCATTTCCGCTATTTCAACTGGATTTCTATTTGTTGTAAATGGCTATTTACCAATGCTCTTATCTCTTGGCATTTGTATCATTTCGCTACTATTATCGCTTCGTTTTAAAGATGTCGACACTAGTTTATCCCCTGATATACCAACACATGCCACCTCTACAAAACAAATCTTATTAGACCTAAAACAAACTACTAAATTCATTATACAATCCAAACGCCTTAGAAGTCTTGTTATTTTTAACGGGTTTTTCTGTGCCTTTTTAGCCATGTACTCCACTTTAAGAAGTAGCATTTTAACCGATATTAGCTTACCAGAACAATACTTTGGATTAGTATATGCTGGGCTTCAACTAATTTCTGGAATTGCCTCTTCTCATCAAGATAAATTCCATAAACACTATGGCAATCGAACTTTAAGTATATTTGCCACACGCACTACTATCTCATTTATTATCTTAGGTCTTTCCACCATGATTGGTCTTAATTTCATTTTGACCCTAGAAATCATCCTAGCAATGATGGCAATTCAATATGCAATAAAAGGACCATATTACACACTAATCAAACGTTACTTAAATAACTTCACCACTTCCGCCATGAGAACCAAAATATCACTTGTAACCGAACTATTATACAGTATTCTTAGTGCACTTCTTCGCTTCTTTTGTTCCTTCCTACTAGGAATTACCACAACCGCATATGTTTATGTCATCATCGGCTGTATCTTCACAGTATTCTTTATCTTCTTACTAGACTATATGAAAAACACTGTCGGTCTAAAACCCGAACAATACCCAGAAAAAGAAATTAAATTCACAGCCCTACGATAAAGACACTTCTATTTGCAAAAGCGATGTTTTCCAATCGTAACCACATGAGGTCTTGACCAAATCCACTTATTCGTAGCGGTAGCTGGATTAAAATAATAGATTGACCCATACGATGGGTCCCACCCATTTAATGCATCTTGTGCCGCTTTTTTTGCCGTACTATTGGGCGATAAATTAATCTGCCCATCATCTACAACATTAAATGCACCCTTTTGGTAAATTACCCCAGCAATGGAATTTGGAAAATTTGAATTACGAACACGGTTTAAGACAACAGATGCCACTGCCACTTGCCCTGTATATGGTTCTCCTCTTGCCTCTCCATAAACAAGTCTTGCTAATAAATTCAAATCATTTGAACTAGAAGAGGAACTACTACTACCACTAGAAGACGAAAAAATCCCCATTGCCTCTAACGTATTTTTACCCGCAATGCCATCCACAGCAAGTCCATTTTTCCTCTGAAAATATTTAACTGCCTCTAACGTCTGGCTTCCATAAATACCATCAATGTTTCCTTTATAATACCCCCAACGTTTTAGTTTCGTTTGAATTTGAGTAACTTCACTTCCCCTAGAACCATACTTCGATAAAGCAAATACCAAATGATTACTAAACATGTGATATAACACTAATATAAGAAAAGCCAAACTAATACAAACAATCGCTTTTTTATGATTATCTACCATCTTTATCATTTTCTTCAAAAAAATCACCCAACCTTGAAATTCATACTTTTCTAGTATGTTTTCCAAAATTGGATGAATTTATACGAAAATCCCTATTTTTTAAATTGTTTGCATCTATTCTCTAATACTTCAAAATTACAACTAATGCTTTCCAAAAATGGATTTGTATGTCCTATAACACTTCTATACAAACTATTTGCTTTTTTCAATATTTTTTTCTCATTTTGATTTATGTATATAATCTGTTGTTTTAATAAAATTTTATATTTTTCTTCTTGTCTATCTAATTCTAATAGTTCTACACATTCACTTGGAACTGGAATCATTGTACTAAAACGAATTATTCCCAATTCCCCTTCTTTAATTCTTATAAACGAAGGATTTTCTTTATATTTACTATGTTGTAGCTTTGGAGAATATAAGGGTGCAAAATATTGCATCTCATTAATCTTAAATACAATTCCAACATATGGTCTTGTCTTTCCTTTATTAAATGCAACTAACTTATCATACTGCGACAAGTATTGCACATAGTCATCTTCGATTACATATAACTTCATCTAGGCCTCCTTTCTTTGCTATTTAAATTAAAACTTTACGGAAATTTAAAAGACTTTAAATTTTATGATAAAACTTGATAGGCAAAATACATATTAAAATATGTATTTTGCCCAATTTTTTGATTCCAACTTATATGGCTTGGAGTTTCCAAAGATTTAATTCCAACTTATATGGCTTGGAGTTTCCAAAGATTTTTCTATTTTTAGGGTATAGAAAACCCAATAAAGCAATTCCTTTAAGTTGTCTTTCTATTATATTCATTATAATGAAATATATTCATATTGTCAAGATTTTACTTAAAAAATCCCAACAATATTTCCTTTCTCATCAATATCAATACTCTCTGCTGCTGGTACTTTTGGTAGCCCTGGCATCGTGAAAATTTTTCCAGTTAGTACCACAATAAATTCTGCGCCAGTTTTTAGACGAATTTCTTCTACATGGATGGTAAATGGCTTATCACAAATTAAATTTTTAGGGTCATCGGAAAAAGAATATTGTGTTTTTGCCATACACACTGGAAAATGACTATATCCTAGCTTTTCAATTTTAGCAATTTCTTCTTCTGCTTCTTTTGAATATTCAACTCCCTTTGCACCATAAATGTTCTTTGCAATTTTTTCGATTTTGGTTTTAATGCTATCTTCTAACTCATAAGCATACTGTAGTGTTGTTTGTTTGCTTGTTAATTCTACTACTTTTGTTGCTAAATCCTCGGCACCTTTACCTCCATACTCCCATGCTTCTACTAAACTTAATTCAATTCCTTTTTCCTCTAATTTTTGTTGTAATAAGGTGATTTCTTCTTTACTATCATCTACATATTTATTAATGGCTACAATCACATTTAAACCAAAACCATTCTTAAGGTTATCCACATGTTTTAACAAATTGTGAATTCCTAAATTTAGTGCCTCTAAATTTTCTTTCTTAATCTCTTCTTTTTCTACTCCACCATGATATTTTAATGCTTTTAGGGTTGCAACAATAACAACTGCATCTGGCTTAATGCCTGCCTTACGACATTTAATATCTACAAATTTTTCTGCACCTAAATCCGCACCAAACCCTGCTTCAGTTACCACATAATCTGAAAGTTTTAATGCCATTTTTGTTGCCATTACACTATTGCATCCATGTGCAATATTCGCAAATGGTCCTCCGTGAATTAGTGCTGGTGTATGTTCTAACGTTTGCACCATATTTGGTTTCATCGCATCTTTTAATAGAACTGCTAAACTACCTTCTGCTTTTAAGCTTCTTACATAAATTGGCTTGTTTTCTTTATTATATCCGATGACAATATTTCCAATTCTTTTTTTCAAATCTTCTAAATCAGAACTTAAACATAAAATTGCCATTATTTCAGAGGCAACTGTAATATCAAATCCATCTCTTCTTGGAACCACTGCTTTTTCTCCTGAAAGACCACATTCAATCTCACGAAGTTGTCTATCATTTAAATCTACACAACGTCTCCATACAATTCTATCAAATCCTAATTCGTTTCCAAAATAAATATGGTTATCAATTAATGCTGATAATAAATTATTCGCAGAAGTAATGGCATGAATGTCTCCTGTAAAGTGCAAATTAATATCTTCCATTGGAGCTACTTGTGCATGTCCACCACCAGTTGCTCCACCTTTTACACCAAATACGGGGCCAAGTGATGGCTCTCTTAAAGCAAGCATTGCTTTTTTTCCTATATAAGATAAACCATCGGCAAGTCCAATCGAAATAGTGGTTTTTCCTTCTCCTAATGGAGTTGGATTAATTGCTGTTACTAAAATTAATTTTCCATTTTCTTTATTTTTTACTTTATTTTGTAACTCTTCTGATAATTTTGCTTTGTATTTGCCATAACACTCTAAATCTTCTTTTTCAATTCCTACTTTTTTTGCTACTTCCTCAATTGGTTTTAAGGTAACACTTCTTGCTATTTCAATATCTCCCATTTCTACTACCATTCCTTTCTTTTTATAGTACCACTCCTGCGATAATTCCAATTAATGCTCCTACAAATACTTGTATTGGTGTATGTCCTAATACTTCAATTAATTTTTCTCCTACTTGTACACCACTTAAACCTGGTGTTTGTACTAACTTATTTAATAATTTTGCTTGCTTTCCAGCAGCACGCCTTATTCCACAAGCATCATACATAACAATAAAGGCAAAAATAACTGCTAATGCAAAAATTGGTGTTGTTACTCCTTCATACTTACCAATTAAAGTGGCAAGTGAGGTAACAACAGCTGAATGAGAACTTGGCATACCACCTGCTCCCATAATTCGTTTGAAATTAAATTTTTTTGTCGTTACTAAATCGTAAATTACTTTAAATGTCTGAATTCCAAACCACATTAAAAATGGAACATATAAGTATTTAAAATCCGCTATGTTCATTATTCCAAATCCTTCCCTTCTTTTCTTCTTTTCTATTGTTCTTTAGCTTTCTACTTTAAATTCCTCTTCTGAAACTTCTTCTCCATTTTTTATTAAAATGGAAATTCTCTTTTCAGCATCTTCTAAAATATCACTACAGGTTTTGGATAATCTCATTCCTTCTTCAAATTTTGCAACTGATGCATCTAAATTTAAATCTCCTTTTTCTAATTCCCCTGCAATTTTCTCTAATCCTTTCATTGCCTCTTCAAAGTTCATTGTATTCTTTTCTTCCAAAATAATTCCCTCCTATAATACTTTTGCTTTTTTCTCCCCATCCATAAATCGGAATGCAATTTCATCATCTTTTTGTACTTCTTTTACAGATTTGATTACTTTTCCATTTTTTTGAGCAATCACATAACCTCTTGTTAATGTTTTTAGTGGGCTTAAGGTATCTAATTTCGCTATTCTTTTTACCATTTCATTTTTCTTATCTTTATATTGATTTATCATATCATGTTGTATATTTTTTACTATCATGTCTAAACGAATGCGTTTTTCATTGATGTCTTGCAGTGGCTCTTTGAATACCCTTCTTGCCATACATTTTTCATATTGTAAACGCATCAGTTCCACTTTTTTCTTTAATGCCAATTTATACCTTGTTTTATAAGCTTCTAGTTTTATTTTTAAGTCCCCTGTATCGGCTACCGCAAGTTCTGCAGCTGCTGATGGTGTTGGTGCTCTTAGATCTGCTACAAAATCGGAAATTGAAAAATCGGTTTCATGTCCTACGGCTGAAATAATCGGAATATTGGACTGAAAAATAGCTCGTGCTACTACTTCTTCATTAAATGGCCATAAGTCTTCTAAAGAACCTCCTCCTCTTGCTAAAATTAATACATCGGCTAAGTTATTCTCATTCATAAATTGAATGGCATTTGCAATTTTTTCTCCTGCTCCCTCTCCTTGTACAGGAACAGGAAATAGCCTAATATATACATTTGGGTTTCTTCTAGTGCTTACATTAATAATATCTCGAATAACTGACCCTGTTTGTGAAGTAAGTACACCAACTACTTTTGGCATAAACGGAATTTTCTTTTTGTATTGGTCTGAAAATAGCCCTTCTTTTTCTAACTTTGCTTTTAATTCTTCATAAGCTTTATATAGGCTTCCCATCCCTTCTTCTTGCATAGCTTTACAATAAATTTGGTACACTCCATCTCGTTCAAATACACTAACTGTTCCAAAAACCATCACTTTCATACCATCTTTTGGAACAAACTTCAAATTCTGTGTAAATGATTTAAACATAATGCATTTAATTAAGGAATTATCATCCTTTAGAGTAAAATACAAATGTCCTGTGTAATGATGTTTAAAATTGGAAATTTCGCCTTTTACTAAGACATTATTCAAATATTCATCTCCTGCTACCTTATTCTTAATATATTGATTCAAATCCGTAACAGAAATTGGCTCAATGTTCATATTTTCCCCTTTCCATTGTAGTAAAACTTTAAAAAGCAAATGATTATATCAGTTGCCACAGGCACAAACTTACATCTGCAAATCACTTTTTACAATACTTGCTAAAACACCATTAATAAACGAAGCACTATTATCTTCTGCGTACTTTTTCGCAAGCTCAATTGCCTCATTAATTGCTACTTTATATGGTATTTTCTTATACAACAACTCATAAATCGCAAGCTTCAAAATAGAAATATTTACTTTCGATAATCTTTCAATGTCCCATTCTGCCTTCAAATGTTCCGAAATCTTTTCGCAAATCGCCTTTTCATTTTGTTTCACACCATTCCAAGAATTCCTCACATATTTTTGTATTTTGGGATCCTCTATGTCATTGTTTGCAAAATATAGTTCTATTTGTTCTTCTTCATTTCCTTGTTGTATTTCCATACTATATAATAATTTAAAAGCTTCTTCCCTCGAATTTGCTCGGTTCATATTATGTTATCCCCTTATCCTTTCTTTTTGCCATTAACAAAACACTTTTACATCCTATCGATTAAATCTTTTAGTTTTTCCTTTACTTCATATTTGTTTCTTTGTACATAATTTCCAATAAACATTCCTATTATAATTAAAATAATTCCTACAATTAGTTCATAAAGGTGTGTTAATAAAATCACTAATGCCACAATGGCACCAATAATAGCACCTGCATATTCACTTACAAACTTCTTAAATCCATCCATATTGTTCTCCTTTCTTACCCTTCTACTACTTCTTTAGGAGCAACGTTTTTTACTTTAATATTTACCTCTTGCACGTCCACATCAATCGATTGTTTAATAACCCCTTTAATCTTTTGTTGCAACTCGTTTGATAAATCCTTAATAATAGCATCTTGTGTAACAAATAACGTAACATCAATATTGATGTGATTATCACTTGTTAAAACAACTCTTGAGGTAACATCTTGTGTGTTTTGGAATCCTTTTACTACCCCACTTACAATGTTTTGAATGGTATCTCTTGAAATAAGTAACTTTCCATTTTCGTTTTGAATTAAAATGCCATTATCCATACTTTTATCCTTGTCCCTATTTGATTCTGTTGAAAAAAAGATTCCTTTTACTGCAAATAGAATAAGGACTACTAATATTCCTAACGTAATATTACAAGCAGTTTGGTCGTTTAGTAAGTCTTTCATATAAATGGTAACAACATCTAAATGTATCCATCCAAATATCATGAAACATAATAATACTGATACAATTAAAATAATACTTGAAAATAAAACCAATGCTATTTTATCTAATACTTTCATTTTTTTCCTCCCAAATTTTTACGTTTCGTTCTACATTCATTTTGCACATAAGCCTTTCCATGTTTACTAGTTTTGACTTTTCTTAGTATTTTTTAGTCGACACGAGGCCGACCTCTAACATTTTATTCCTCTTTTGGTTCTTCTGTTTCTACTGGTTTGTTATCTGTACTAACACCTTGTACATGTACATTTACTTCTAATACGGTTAAACCTGTCATTGTTTCAACTGCTTTTTTTACACGGTTTTGAATTTCAAAAGCAACATCTGGAATTCTTGTACCATATTCTACAATAATGTTTACATCAATTTTGGTTTCTTTTTCTCCAACTTCTACTTTAATTCCTTTTGATAAATTCTTTTTACCACTTAAAACTTCAGTAATTCCTCCTGCAAATCCTCCTGCCATTCCTGCTACTCCTGGTACTTCTGAAACTGCTACACCAGAAATAACGGCAACAACATCATCCGATATTTTTATCCCATTGTTATCCCCTGTTTCTACTGAAACCTCTTTTACTTCATTTTCTTCGTTTTCCATAATTATTTCCTCCTTAAAATTTAAATATTTATCTTGTAAGAAGTTCTTATCCCTTTTTTGATAAAAATTCCTACCATAAAAAATTGATATACTTTGGTTGCCACCTTAGTATATCAATTTTTACGAAAATTTACAATATTTTAAGAAGATTTTTCAAAATTTCCTCTTCCTAATTTATTTTAATTGGTTCATTACTTCTTCAGCAAAATTTTCTTCTTTTTTCTCAATTCCTTCTCCTTTTTCAAATCTAGCAAATCTTACAATTTTTGCTCCTTTCGATTCTAAAAGTTTTGAGATTTTCATATCCGGATCTTTTACAAAGTCTTGTTCAACTAAACAGATTTCTCCATAAAATTTTCCAATTCTTCCTTGTACCATTTTTTCTGCAATTTCTGCTGGTTTTCCTTCATTCATTGCTTGCACTTTTAAGATTTCCATTTCTTTTGCTACACGTTCTTCTGGAACAGAAGCTCTATCTAAGTATTCTGGTTTTGCTGCTGCAATTTGCATGCAAATGTCTTTTGCAAGTTCTGTCGTACCATTTTCTAATTCTACTAATACACCAATTTTTCCATCGCCATGGATGTATTTTTCTACTAATCCTGCGGATTCAAATCGTTCAAAACGACGAATGGTTAATTTTTCTCCAATGGTTGCAATTTTTCCAGTTAATACTTCTTCTACTGTTTTTGTTTCATCTTTTATAAATTTTTGTGCTAATAATTCTTCTACACTTATTGGTGCTTTTTTTGCAATTTGTTCTGATATATCACTTGCAAAACTTCTAAATTCTTCATTTTTACCAACAAAGTCTGTTTCCGAATTAATTTCTACAACACTTCCAATTTTTGCGTCCCCTGTTACATATGCCGTAACAATTCCTTCTGCTGCAATACGGTCTGATTTTTTAGCAGCTTTTGCAATTCCTCTTTCTCTTAATAATTCAATGGCTTTTTCCATATCTCCATCGGTTTCTGTTAACACTTTTTTGCAGTCCATCATTCCTGCACCTGTTTTTTCTCTTAAATCTTTTACCATAGTAGCACTAATCATGATTTTTTCCTCCTTTTTATCTTGTTTCCGTTTTATGGGCCGATGTGAATATCGCCCCTACATATAGTGGGCACGGCCTCTTCCCGTGCCCACACAAATATTATTCTTCTACGGTTTGAGTGGTTTCTTCTGCCTCAGCAACCACTTCTTCCATACTTGTTGGTTCTTCATTTTCTACTACTTCTTCGGTTGCAATTGGCTCAAAAGCTTCCCCTTGTTTTCCTTCAATAACAGCATTTGCCATTACCGTTGTAATTAATTTTACAGCACGAATTGCATCATCATTTCCAGGAATTACATAATCAACATCTTCTGGATTACAGTTGGTATCGATTAATCCTACTACTGGAATATTTAATTTTCTTGCTTCTAATATGGCAATTCTTTCTTTTTTAGGGTCTACTACAAAGATAACTCCTGGAAGTTGATTCATTTCTTTAATTCCACCTAAGTTTCTTTCTAGTTTTTCCATTTCTTTTTTTAACAAAATAACTTCTTTTTTAGGTAATACCTCAAAAGTTCCATCTTCTGCCATTGTTTCTAAATCTTTTAATCTTTGAATTCTTTTTTGAATGGTATCAAAGTTGGTAAGCATTCCACCTAACCATCTTTGGTCAATATAGTACATACCACAAGCTAAAGCTGCTTCTTTTACACATTCTTGTGCTTGTTTTTTTGTACCAACAAAAAGAATTTCCTTTCCTTCTTCAGATGCTTCCTTTACAAATTGGTAAGCTTCATCAATTTTCTTTGATGTCTTTTGTAAGTCAATAATATGGATTCCGTTTCTAGCTTGGAAAATATATTCTGCCATTCTAGGATCCCATCTTCTTGTTTGGTGTCCAAAATGTACACCTGCTTCTAGTAATTGTTTCATTGCAACTACTGCCATTTTTTATTCCTCCTTTAGTTTTTACATCCATAAAGTATCTTCATTTGCACACACACCTTATTGTAAGGCACTAAAAGCAAACTCCCTTTATGTGTATATTTTTAACTTTAGTATTATATCAAAAAAGTATTGCTATTGCAATACTTTTTCAGGACTTTTTTAATTATTTTAATTTTTCTTGTACTAAATTCCAAATATCCTCATTTTCTCGGTCTTTTTCCCAAAAGGCACTTCCTGCTAGTTCATATTGATTGATTAAATCAATTTTTGCACGGATAGAATCCGTATCTTCTATCCACATTTGGTATTTGTCACTTCCTTTTGTGTATTCTACATAATATTGTTTTGTAAGTTCATCCCAATTTTTAGATACATCTGTTGGTAAGCTTTGTTCTACCTTATTCATGTTCACTACTGAACTGCTTACTTTTCCGTTTTTATCTGTTTTCCATAGTCTGGTATATAATGGCATTCCTAAAATAATTTTTTCTTTTGGTACATCTTCTTGTCCTAAGAATTTTTTAATATTAGCTTCTACCCAATCACATCCTGCAACAGTTCCTACTCCTGTGCTTGTTCCATGTTGATCATATGCCATAAACATCATGTAATCTGAGGCTTTTGCTAAAGCATCCCTATCAAAGCATAAGGACCAATTTTCACTTCCATCTGGTGCTGTTACATCAACAGAAGTTACTATTCCATACTCTCTTAAGCGTGGAGCAAGTTCTATAATAAACCTAGAATACACATCTTTGTCTTCCATATTCATAAATTCAAAATCCACATTAATACCATCTACTTTATATTTTATTGCAAGTTGTACAATTTTCTCAATCATTTCCGTTCTTAAGTTATAATCATTTAATATTTCTGATGTTTTTGCTTTCATTGAATTATTAGAAAACATTGGCCACACTTTGTAACCTTTTTCTTTGGCCCATGCAATATAGGCTTCTCCGCCCCTCGTGGTATTATCGTTGATAACTACTCCTTCGGCATTTTTTAACGAAAAGAAGGATGGGCTTACCACATTAATGCCTGGTATGGTTTCGTTTCTAACAGGTGCCTCTACATATTCTGAATAATAATCCCATACTAGATTGACTTTTCCTGCAATTTGTGGCTTTGTTTCTAATTTTTCTCTTACTGTTGTTTTGTTTGCTAGTTTATCCGATTTGATATAACCAATCTTTCCATTTTGGGTTCGAATACGACTATATCCATCTTTTTCCGAAATAACGACTACTTTAGAACCTTGTTCTAGTTTATCCACGGTTCTAGCAATCAATTTGGTGGTTGCTTTTACTGTCACTTTTTTAGAGGTATCTGCTTTTATTAATTCTCTATCTAAAGAATCTAATGTAATAACTTTATTATCAATATTCTCTATTTCAAGATTATATATTTTCGCCATTTCTGAAATTGGTAAATAAAATACGCCATCTTTTCTTATTGCTCCATCTACTAGTTTTACTTCTGAACCATTTACTATCATTTTCTTTTCTGTTAATGAAAGAACTGCTACTTTTGTATCTGAAGTCGTAATCATTTGATTATTCGCTTTATCATAATAAATCTGTCCATCAAAATAGTTTTCAATATCTTCCATAGACACATAGACAACATCACTTTCATTAATCCATATATTATGTTTTAATTTTCCTGTTACATTATTGTTATTAATAATAAAATTGATTTTTCCTTCATTGGGATCCTTTTTAAAATTTGGCGAAATGATTAAAACAATACAAGCAACCAATAATAAGGCACCAACAACAATAATTTTCTTCCATATATCCTTTTTTTCTTTCTTAACTTTGGCTCTTTTTCCTTCTTTACCGTTTTCCATTAAAATTCTCCTTTTTCTTTTTTAGTATGCTACTACTATATCATAAAATACATTTTTCGCAAATAATTTTAAAAGAATTTTAAGAAAATTTATCTTTTTTTCTTAAGTACAATTTGTTTAAAATCCTATAAAACTATTTCTTTTTTCTATATTATATAGTATAATAGTACTGTAGTTTTAAAAAAGTGAGGTCGATTTTTATGTGGCAAGTATGGTTAATTATTTCTGGAATTTGTTTTATTTTAGAAATTATCACAATTGGTTTTTTAGTATTTTGGTTTGCCATTGGTGCTCTCATTACCGCTCTTGTTAGTTTATTTACCAATAATATTATCATTCAAACCACTGTATTTGTCCTTAGTTCTACTGCCTTACTATTTTTTACCAAACCATTTGTGAAAAAATTTTCAAAAGAGGATAAGGTTCAAACCAATGCTTATTCTGTTATTGGAAAAAAAGGAATTGTAACAAAAGAAATTGATGAAAAAACAGGAATAGGTTTAGTCTCTATTGGTAGTGAAGTTTGGACTGCAAAGGCTTCTTCTTCCATTTCAAAGGATAGTGAAGTCATCATAAAAGAAATTGATGGTGTAAAAGTAATTGTCGAACCAATTATGGAGCCTGTTTTAAAATAGTTTTTGATATTTTATATATATTTTTTAAGGAGGATTTATTATGGCATTTTTAATTATATTATTAGTCATTATTGTGATTATTGCATTTAAATCAATTAAAATTGTTAAACAAGCCGAGGTGTACATTATTGAAAGACTTGGTAAATACCACAAAATTGCAGATGCTGGTCTTACCATTATTGTTCCATTTATTGACCATGTTCGTAGTGTTGTAAGTTTAAAACAACAAACCATGGATATTCCACCTCAAGGCGTTATTACCAAAGATAATGTTACCATTACAATCGATACTGTTGTATTCTATAAAATAACAGACCCTGCAAAAGCAGTGTATGAAATTCAAAGTTTGAAAAAAGGTATTGAATATTTAGCCATTACTACCATTCGTGATATTGTTGGTAAAATGGACTTAGATGCTACCTTTAGTTCAAGAGACGCGATTAACGACCAATTACGTGTTATCTTAGATGAAGCAACTGACCAATGGGGATGTAAAGTTGACCGTGTAGAAATTAAAGATATTACCCCACCTGCTGATATTCGTGATGCAATGGAAAAACAAATGAATGCAGAGCGTAATAAAAGAGCTTTAATTTTACAAGCAGAAGGTGAAAGACAATCTGCTATTACCATCGCTGAAGGACAAAAAGAAGCTGCTATTTTACAAGCTGAAGCTGACCGTGAAGCTAAAATAAGACGTGCAGCCGGTGAAGCAGACGCCATTAAAAAAGTAGCAGAAGCAAAAGCAAAAGAAGTAGAAATGATTTATGCTGCAATGAAAAAAGCAGAACCAGATGATAAATTAGTACAGCTAAAATCGTTAGAAGCTTTAGAAGAAGTTGCTAAAGGTGATGCCAATAAAGTGTTTATCCCATTTGAAGCAACCTCTGCTCTTAGTTCCTTAGGAGCCATTAAAGAAATGTTTAAGGATGATAAAACAAAAAAATAATTTTACTTATTTGATTGTTAAACAAGGGTTGCATAAATGCAACCCTTTGTTTTATATATCCATTTGACTACTTAAAAATCCTGCTGCTGATTGAACGACTTTTAATTCCGTATCTCCCATTTTTGTGTTATTATCTTTTGATAATAAAATCACACTCCCAATCACATCTCCTTGTGAAATAATTGGGTATACAACTTGAGAATTATATTTTCTGGTTGTATTATCGTTTTTCGTAATAGGCAGTGCTACTTCGTTGTTTTCTTTACTGGTATATACTTCCTTATCTTCTAATAATTGCTCTAATTCTTGGCTTAGATCTTGTTCTAAGAATTCTTTTTTAGAACCACCAGAAACAGCAATAACGGTATCTTTATCTGTAATACATGCAATATGTCCTGTGGTTTTTGCTAGGGTTTCTGCATATCCTGTTGCAAATTCTGATAACTCTCCAATCGGTGAATATTTCTTTAAGATAATTTCTCCTTCTTTATCGGTAAATATCTCTAGAGGGTCTCCCTCTTTAATTCTCAATGTTTTTCTTATCTCTTTAGGAATAACAATTCTTCCTAAATCATCAATACGTCTTACGACACCTGTTGCTTTCAAAATTTTCCCTCCTTTTTGTTTTTTGATTTATCTTAGTATTTAACCAAGGGAAAATTTTATACATAATTTTTACAATTTTCCTAAATTTATGATAATTGTACCTTTGGAACTCCAGTTTGTAAATCGTCTCTTTTTCCACCTAAAATTGGTACTTTGTATTGGTCTAAAATGTATTCTAAGTCTTTTGAGAATTCTCGTAACATAACGATTTTGATGGTGGCATCTTTGTTTTTGGTATAGTCATCAATCAATTGTTTAAGTTGTTTGATGTTTTTCATTTCTGGCTCGATTTCTGCTTGGTATAGTTTCACGCGATTTACTAATTTTTCTTTAATGGTCATAATGTCTTCATTGCTAGCACAAGAAATTCTTTGGAACATTTGAAATACATCATAGTACTTAAAAATTGGTATGTTCATACATTCATCGTCAAATCGTTCATAAAATAAATCCATTCGCATTGGAATACATTTAAAGATTTCTTCTGCTTTTTCAATGTACATTTTATCTTTTAACTGAATGTTTAATTGATTAAAGTATTTTAATACTTCTTCAATATCGGAATTGACTTCCCCTATGGTTACTCCTGCTAACTCTTCTTCTACATTCTCACAGTATTCTGAATTTAGAGAAGCTACGTTCATTCCATTAAAGAAAATGCTTTTTACGGTTCTCATATCATAATGAATCAGACCTTTTTTTATGAAGTAGCTAAAATAAGCAAATAATTTCATCACATCAATTAAACTGATTTTTCCTTCTCTTACATCTTCTAATACTTCATCAATCACATGGTCAAATTGGTCATCACTAATTTTCCAGTATTCTTCGGTTAATAATCGTTTATATCCTGGTAGTTTATCGGTATCTACTGTATTAATAATAACCTCCATATTATCTTTAAATACTTTCATATCGAAAATTCTTGTACGTACGTAAATTTCAATAAATTTAATAAAACGATACTCGGATTTAAAATTGTAATAATAGTTATTATCAAATTCTTTTATATAAAATTGACGGTTATCGGTTAATAGTACTCTTGAGGAGACTAAAATGGATTTATATTCTTCATTGTCTTTAATGTTTACAAATTTATCTTTTGTAATTTTACCTGCTTTTATTTCAAAAGATACCGCTATTGTAAAGATTAACATGGTTTGTAATACAATGTTATTGGTATTTGGGTAATATTTATTTACCATATCAAATATCTTTTTAAAGTCATTTAAGGCGTGTTTTAAGATTCTTAGGTTTCTGGTTCCACTTTTATTGAAGGTAGAAATAATTAATCCTGTATTTTCTCGTAAGAAACGAATTAAATCTTCATTATTTTCATAACGCATTAGCAAACCATTAATAATGTAGGTAAATTCTGGAGCGTATTCAAAGGTTTCTCCAATTAGCTTTTCTTTTATTCTTTCATAATCATTGGCTTTATCGAATACATATTCAATTTTGTCTTGAATTTTTTCTACCATCGGTTTATCGCTTACTTTGTCTAGGTCACCTTCTTTGTCTAATAAATAAGTGGCAATAAACGTTTTCATTTCTAAGTTACTGCTTTTTAGCTTAGTGGATAGTTCTTTTTCATTACAAATAATAATGGTTTTAATATGGTCGTGTTCAACAAAGTTGTTAATATAACCTAGAATATCGATAACATCTACATTAGCTCTTTCTAAGTCATCAAAACATAGTACTTTATCATCTGTGGAAAAGAATTCGCCATAATCAATATGGTCTCCATTTTGAGTAACACCAAAAAAGTTTGCCATATCTAAACCAGTTTTGGCATATTCTGGAATGGTAGTTTGTTCATTAGCATCCATGTATCGTTTTAAGTTCTTATCCATTAACTGCGTCGTTTCGATAAATATCTTTTTACTAATTTCCTCCAAATTTGAAATTCCATATAAAGACATATAAATGGTCGTATATTTTTTCCCATTTAATTGCATGGATTCTATTTTATTTTTAATTTTATGGTTCCAAAAATACGTTTTTCCGCTTCCCCATTCACCATTAATCATAATGGCATAATCGGTATAATCGTTTCTTACATAATCTAAAATACTTTCTACTAAATCTTCCATGTTCCACCTCTTTATTTATTCTAGCTTTATCGCCATTTTTGTAAGTAGCAAAGTCCCTAATAAACCATTTAGTCTTTGGCAAGTGTTAAAACACCAATTTCTTTTGCTCCTGCTCGTTTTAGTTGTTTACTACATTCATTTACAGTTGCTCCTGTTGTATAAATATCATCCAATAATACGATTTTCTTATTTTGTACTTTTTTTTCGTTTTTTATGTAATATGCCCCTTGTATATTCATTTCTCTTTTTTCTTTGTCTAATAAACTTTGTGGTGATGTGTCTTTTATTTTGTATAACACATCTTTTTGGTACTCTACTAGTGGTAACTGTTTTGCAAGATATTTGGCTATGATTTCACTTTGATTATAGCCTCTTTGTTTTTTTCTTTTTTTACTTATGGGGACTGGGATGATTATATCATAACTTTTTAAAAATCTACATATTTTTTCATCATTTGCTATAATTTTTGCAAAACTATGATAAATATAGGTTTTTTCTTGGAATTTGTATTGTAAGATTTTTTCTCGTATGATGTCTTGGTAGTCAAATAGATACATATGGGTATCATAATATTTCGTTAAATAGATGTGCTTTTTTACTCTCTTATATGGTTTTATTTTGACTTTACAATGATTACATATGTCTTCTTTGGAAATTTCTCCACATATCCCGCAAACCTGTGGGTAGATGAGGTTAATGAATTTGTTTTGCATTAATTTTCTCCTTTCATAACCCTACAATTCTTTCAATTTATACATAAGCCCTGTATTTCTCTTTTTAATGTCTACATTTTGTATCATAAAATTAATTAATTTGTCTTGGCTAATGAGTATGAGCAATTGTTTGGCTCTTGTTAAACCAGTATAGAGTAAATTTCTAGTAAGTAACATACTAGAAGATGGTGGTACTACCATAATTACTACATCAAATTCACTTCCGTTGGGCTTTATGTATGGTGATGGCGTAGGCATGTTCAATTTGGTCTAAATCCGAAAAGGCATACCAAGCTTCCTTATCATCATCAAATCGAATTTTTACTTGTTTTTCGATTTCATCTATTTTTTCAATAATCCCCATTTCTCCATTAAATACCCCACTTCCGTATTCATATTCTGGCTCTTTTCTTTCCCAGTAAATATCGTAGTTATTTCGAATTTGCATAACTTTGTCTTGTTCTCTATAAATAACTCCCATACTATGTTTTTCACTTTTCAATTCTGAGGGTGGATTTAATGTTTCTTGTAATACTCGGTTTAGTTCTTTGGTTCCCAAGTCTCCTTTTTTGGTAGGAGATAATACTTGTATGTGTTCAAAAAAATCATAGTCTCCAAATTTGGATAATCGGTTACTGCTTAAAGATACAACTTGATATACCATTTCTTCTTGTGTATTGGGATGAATATAGAAAAAGTCTTCCTTAGAATCCATTTCTTGTGCTTCTTCTTTGGTTAAGAAAGGTTGTCCTTCGTTTACTCTATGGGCATTCACAATGATTTTACTTTTCGCTGCTTGTCTAAAAATCGTATCTAAATGAATGGTAGCAATGGCTCCTGAATCAATAATATCTTTTAATATTGTTCCTGGCCCTACAGAAGGTAATTGGTCTGTATCTCCTACAATAATTAGTTTGGTTCCTTTGTATATTGCTTTTACCAGATAGTTCATTAAAAACACATCTACCATAGAAACTTCGTCTACAATAATAACATCTGCATCAATTGGAGTAATTTCTGCTTTTAGGCTATTTTTCATACTTTCGTCTTCTATTTTTCCAATTTCTAATAAACGATGTAAGGTTTTTGCTTCTTTTCCAGTTGCCTCTGTCATACGTTTTGCTGCTCGTCCTGTTGGTGCACATAGTACTACCTTTTTGTCTTTTTCCTCGTAAATGTCTATTATGCTTTTAATTACTGTCGTTTTCCCCGTTCCTGGTCCTCCTGTAATAACACATACATTTTCTTTATTTACCATTTCTAGTGCTTCTTTTTGTTTTTTGGATAATTCAATACTTGAACTTTGTTCTATTTTCTTTAATTCTTGCTCAAATTTTTTCATCTCTTTTACATTGTCAGCATCACGTAAACCAATTAATTTTTCTGCAATGGTCTGTTCTGCCATATAATATGGGTATAAATATACAGCATCTATCTCCTCTCTATGCTCGATTACAATTTCTTTTTTTACTTTTAAATTGATTAAACTATCTTCAATATGTTCTTCTTCTACTTGTAATAAATCTTTTACAAATTGTACTAATTTTTCTTTTTGTACACAGGTATGTCCGGTTATATCCGAATACGGATTAAACTATATTTTACTCCACTTTCAATTCTTTTTTGATTATCATAGCCAATTCCAATATCCATCGCCATTTTATCAATTTGTTTAAAATCCACACCTCTTGCTAAGTCAACCAATATGTAAGGATTATCTTCAATTTCACGAATGGCATTGGTTCCTAAACTCTCATAAATCTTTTTCGCATTTTGAGGACCAATTCCAAATCGTTCTAAGTATCCAACAATTTGCCATAATTCCCAATTTTCATTAAAGTCTTCTGCCATAGCAAGTGCTTTTTCTTTGTTAATTCCTTTTATATTGGTTAATTTTTCTGGCTCATATTGAAAAACATGAATGGTTTCCTCTCCAAAGGTATTTACAATTTTCTTTGCGGTTGCAGGTCCAATTCCTCTAATGGTTCCATTGGCTAAATATTGTTCTAAGGCTTCTAAGGTTTGTGGCATTAATTTTTCAAAGGTATCAATTTTAAATTGTTCTCCATAATCCTTATGAGTTACATATTTTCCAACTAATTTTAGTGTATCTCCTGAATGAATAAAAGGAAGATAACCAACAATGGTAATTTCTTCTTCATTGGTTTCAAAAGTCGCAATGGTGTAGCTATTCACTTCATTTTGATAAATAATATCATTTAATCTTCCTTGAATTTCCATTTTTTGTTCTTCCCCTTCTTATTACTTCTTTGTTACTATATCACAAGAAAAAAAATAGTACAATTGTTTTTGAACATAATTGTACTATTTTTTAATTTCGGGCGAAAATAGATTTTGCCCCTACGTATTGAACAAATATTCATAAACGGGTCAATGTGGGCATCGACCCCTACATTTTCATTTTATTCATCTTCGTATCGGTCAAATTCTTCGTATTCGATTTGGATTGGTTGGCTTTCTTTTTCTGCTTCATCATATTCGTATTCATATACAACATTTTGTGGTGGTGTGTTTCTTTTTGGTCTTGTTTTTGGTATAACATTTTCTTGTCTTTCTTCTTTTTTTGCCTCTTCTCGTTTTTGCCTAATTTCTTCTTGTCTCACTTTATTTTTTTCCTCTTTTTTATCTTGCATCATTTTATTCATTAAGTTATTTGCTTTTTCCATAAAATCTGGTAAGTAGTCTAATACGCGGTCTATCGAAGAGCCATGTTCTACTGGTAATAGTTTTACTCCAGTTCCTTGAATAACCAAAAATGCAACTGGGTTAATATTCACTCCTGCTCCAGAACCCCCACCAAATGGTAAGTTATATTGAATTTCTTCATCTCTATCCTTTTTGGTATATTCTCCTATGGTTTCTCCTTTAAATTCACTTCCTCCTGCTGCAAACCCAAAGCATACTTTCGATATGGGAATAATGACAACATTGTTTGAAGTTTCAATTGGTTCTCCGATAATGGTATTCACATCTACCATATCTTTAATATTGTTCATAGCTGTAGTCATAAGACCTTCTATTGGATGTTCGCTCATGTTTTTGTTTCTCCTTTCTTTTTCTTAATAAAGTAAAAATTATACAAATAATATGTACCATTTTTACCTGAATTATACAATTTAAGTTTAAGTTTATGATATTTTTGTTTTGATAAACTGGTATCATTTTGTACTCATACTTTTCTTCCTGGTATTTCTTGATTACCCTAGCAATGGCAATTCCTAATACACTCGATAAAAATGCAATCATGGCAGAGGTTATTAATACATCTTTTGTTCCTAATTCTAATACAAAATGAAACTCTTCTAATTTTATTTTTAGTCTCTTCATAAGTTTTACTTGTTCTTCTTTATCTGGTAAATCTTGTTTTATTTGTTTGAAATTAATCTCTTTTACTTTTTCTTTTATGTTTCGTTTTTTTAATATTTTCTCTACTCTCTTCGGGTCAATTCTTAACTTTATTGCTTTTATCATGCCAAACAAAGATAGTTCTAAAACAATGAAATAATTCCATTTTAATTTTTCTAAGCTCTGATTTGAAAAATATAGTTTCTCAACTCGAATATTTAGTGTACTAAACAGTATTCCTACTATGAACAATGTTAAAATGATTAATATAAAAAAAACTATTATCATAAGTTCACCTTCTTACAATAACAGTTTTTCCATATTTTTCATATTTATTCTTTTTATAATAATAATATTTTTCCATATTATCCTACATGTTGTTCTTTCTCATTACTATATTTTAATTTCGTCGCCATCCCTCCTCTAATATGTCTTTCTGCTTTATTTTCATCTAATATTTTTCTAACCTCCAACGCTAGACATGGGTTTATCTTTTGTAATCTTTCACTAACATCTTTGTGTACTGATGTTACTTTCCAGAGCGGTTGGATTTTTGTTATCTAGAGTTGTTCTTTGGAGTGGGGGGCGATTACTAATCGCCCCTACATTAGTTTCGATTTCATTAAAATTAGTTATAACAGTTGGGGTACTGCCTATTTCATTTAATAATTTTAATCTTACTTCTACATTTGAGTCACTATCTACTTCGATTACATCTATAATTGTTTTTAGCATTGCATTTGTAATTGTTTTGTTATTTAAAATATCATCTACTGTGCTAATTGTTTTAGATAATTCCTTTTCTAGTCCATCTTTTTCTTTTATTTCTGATGTAATTAGTTTTAATTCTCGCTCTAATCTTGCAATATCTTCATTTAATGGGTTTGTATATTTCTTTAATTCTTGTATATTGATTACTTCGTTTTGGAACATTTCCATATATTTTTGCTTTTTACTAGTTACCTTTTCTATTTCTTTCAAAAGGCTTTCTTCACTTCGTTCATTGTTTTCCCTTAATTTAGTAATCTTTTCAAATTCTTTTTCTACGGCTTTCATAAAGTTCTTTTTGTTAGAAATAATGCTTTTTAGATATTCTTTAATAGCATTTAAAAGCTCTTCTTCATCTATTACTGTTGTATTAGGGCAATGATTTACACCCATTGAGTTTCTTCCACTACATACCCATCTTATATATTCTTTGCCATCTTCTGTGTATTTTCTTCTTACTCTTCTAAATGAATAACCACAATGTTTGCAATATATAAGTGTGCTAAATACATATTCTGTTTTTTCTCTTTTGTTATTCAACTTAAATTCATTTGACCTCTGTAGTAAAATATCTTGTGCTCTATTAAATAATTCATCTGATATAATTCTCATTTCTGGTTTTTCTACTACTATCCATTCTTCTTCTGGTAAATCTTTTCTTGTTCCTGTTATAAAGTCTGTTACTTCTGATTTTTTATTGGTTACTCGCCCTGTATAGATTGGATTTTTAAGCATTCTTACGATAGAAGTTTGTACCCATTTTGATTTTGTTTTTTTGGTTCTTATTCCTCTATCATTTAAATCCCATGCAATTTTTGTTGTTCCAATTCCTTTATATACATAGCTTTCAAATATCTCTTTTACAATTTTTGCCTCTTCTTCGTTTATTTTTAAAGTATATCTTTCATCTGGTATTTTGTCATATCCAAAAACAATGTTAGGAACTCTTCCTTTTTTAGCAGTAATGTCTTTTCCGAATTTAACCCTTTTAGACATATTAGCACTTTCTTGTTGTGCCATTGCTCCTAAAATAGTCAATATAAATTCAGAGCCACCTTCCATTATTTCGCCATTGTTTAAGAAATCAACTTCGATTCCATAAGATTTTAGTTCTCTTATACTTTGTAGTAAATCTACTGTATTTCTTGCAAAACGGCTAACATCTTTTACTACTACTTTATCGAATTTCTTTGTTTTGGCATCTTGCATCATTTGTTGGAACTGCTTTCTGTGTTTTATTTGCTTTCCTGATATTCCTTCATCTGCATATAGCTTGTACAATTCATAATTGTTCTTTTTCGTAAATTCATTGAAAAATTCTATTTGTTTTTCAAATGATTCTACTTGTGATTCCTTTTCAGTTGATACTCTTGCATATGCTGCAATTTTCATAACATCACTACTTTCTTTTTATTGTTATCTGTAACTTTTGTTTCGTTCTGTTACATTTTAGCATATTAATTGCAAAAAAGCAATAAAAACATAAAAAACTACTCCTATATTTAGGAATAGTTTTAATATTTTATTTTATTCGGTTTTAATTCATACTCTAAAGAATATTCATCTAACTCCATCTGATATATTGGTATATTTAATGTATATGCAATGTCAAATAGTCTCTTTTTGTTCATTTCATGGCATTTAGCGCCAATATAAATTGCTGATGGAATTGCATCAGTGTACTCTCCTACACTAGGCAAATTTATTACTAACCTTATTTCCTTTTCATATGACCAACTTTTATGTTTTAATAAGCTATAATACATTGAAACCCAAATAATTAAAAGATTATCAACTTTTATTTCTTTTATATTTTTCTTTTTAGCTTCTTCTTTTAACTGTAAAATTTCTTCTACTATATTTTCCATTATATTTGAAATATCAACTCTTTTATCTGTATATTGTACTGGAAAACAGCATGACTTCAATAAATGATTTTTCTTATTATTGATATCATACTCAATGCAATATCCTTGATGATTATTGGAATAATGAGCCCACATTGGCATACTATTTACTCCATTCCTTGTAAAACAAGCAATCTTTGATAATTTTGAAAAGTCATCAATTACTTTTCCATTACATTTTTTTAAAATATCGAACTTCATTAAATTTTCTGGTTTGTAAAAAAATGCTTTTGTATCAAATGGATCATTAAATGAACTGGGTTTAGATAAATAAACTTTTTGTTTCACTAAGGTATCTAATTTAGCTTCATTTAATTGGTCATCGTTTGTTAAAGAATAATATTTATATATCTTATCTGGTATATGTATTCTAGTAACTTTATATATTGCATCAGTTATAATTGGATTACTTGGATCTTCTTTTATAAGTTCTATAGCTTTAAAGTAATCCATTGGCATTTCTTCTCTATATTTTTCTACATCAAATCCTTCAGACATTAATACTCCTTACACTTATATTTTATTATATATTTATTTTTCAATATTTTTTAAATCATTTTCAGTGCCACTTTGAGTGTCATTGGCACTGTTAACTCTCTAATAATATATTTTTCATTTCAAGTATATCGTAAAATGGAATATTAATACCTTTCTTAGCTAGTTTTATAACATTCATTGAAGTCTCTATAATTTCTTCTTTTAAAGATTCAGTTATTTCAACATCTTGCATTTTATTTCTATACTTCGCTTCTATATATTCTTCAGTTGTCGGAAAAATATTTTGTATTAGAAATGTTTTTTCTTTTCCTAATACTTTTCCAAAAACAAAGTTATAAACTTTCTTTCTAGTCTTTTTCTTATTTTCATATATAGATTTAT
This sequence comes from Clostridia bacterium, assembly GCA_022796855.1. Lineage (GTDB taxonomy): Bacteria > Bacillota > Clostridia > TANB77 > CAG-508 > RGIG8482. The sequence goes on from JAAWJM010000006.1 coordinate 54,163, forward strand.
ATTTTTCTACTTTACTTGATATTGGAACAAACCAAATTATTTCTTCATTTTCTGGCTCATTAAAACAAAAATAGCAAGGTCTTTTATTACCATTTTCCTTATTCTCCATTAGCTTATAACCTTTAAATATGTCAAAAAATTCATCTTTTATAAAATAAAATTTTCCGTTTTCTACTTTCATTTTTACCTCATTTCTAACAAAAAATCTACCTCCGAAAAGGTAGATTTTTATTAACATTTGTCCACCTACGCATTTATTTGTCGGAGGTAGGGCTCCGAGTAACATTTGCACACCTATGCACTTGTACCCCGCAAATAGGGTTGCGGCTAACATTTGATTTGGACAAGATACATTTTGTATCTCTATTATTATATTCATTATAACCTTTTTTATTAACAAAAGTCAATACATTTTGTCTATTTTTTCTATTTAGTCCATTCTGTCTATTATTTCAAAATTTTATTTTTACAATTCTAATTCATCTTCTATTTTCTCGTGAGAATTTTGATAAGCATTTGAATTATAATCAAATATTATCTTATTGTCATTCTCAGCTAAATTATATGCAATAACTCCAGCCATAGCTTGTACTATTTGTTCTTCTGTATTAGGATTACTAAATGTAATATTCAAACTCTTTTTCAAAATTCTCACCAACTTTCTTTTCAATACTATTATTAAAAGTTTAAAAATATTACTTTTAATTTAAAAAGTTACAAGTGGTAAGTTCTATACCCATATGAGATTTGCCCTCATTACTCTTTTTAGAGAATCGCCCCTTTACATCACGTTAGCCAGACGAAAGTTTCATTATCTGTGCTTGTAACTTGCTATTCAATTTTCAATGTACTATTCCATGAATAGAAAATAGATATATTGAAATGCTATTTTCTATCTTGATAAAATCATTATAAGATGCTAAAATAGTGTTGTAAATAGATTTTTACAAGTCTATAGATAAAGTAAAATTTAAAATAACTATATTCTATTTTTGAAAACGGAGGAAATCTTGATATGATTACTAATTTCACACTTAACAATAATAAAATTATAATAAAAAATACTCGGAGAATATTTTGGTGCTATTCGTGATTTTGAATATAATATTGGAGATAAACTATATGAATTTGCTATAATGAATTACGAAGATTTTGATAAATTGAAAACAATGTACACTGGGCTTATAGAACTTGTATGTTATGCTAAAGAAACTGATTCTGAAGATGAGAAGATGGATTGTTTCTTTAAAATGTTTCAAATAGTCAGAGCTTGTTTAGACTTTTCTCCGTATACGCATTTTTATACACAAGTATTGATTGATATAATTATAAAAACATATAATACTAAAGTATTTAGGTCAGATTTATTGTTCAAATCTCAAATTGGTGTTTTTATAGAAAACTCAAAATATTATCCTAGTGATATATTTCGTGAATTAGAAGAAGATGAATATACTACACAGATTTTACTTATGAAATGGGTTCAAGAAATAGATAAAATATCAGATAAAAAACATAATGAATATATAAAATTCTTTGAAACTATGAGAGATTTATTAATAGAAAATTTAATAGAGAAAAAAACGGATTTAAAAGAAAGACTAGAATTGATTAGCAAATATTCTAATAACTCTCTTGTTAGAAATTTAAGTGTGCCTGAAAAATTATTCTTATATGAAACAAAAAGAGTATTTGATATACGCTATGTCAATACTAAACCTGCTCACGCTCTTTTTCTTGATACTAAATTCAAAACTAAATATATATGTGATACAGAATTATCTTTTGAAGAAAGAAGATTAGATGTAGAAAAAATTATAGAAATAATAAAAGAAAAACATATTGTAGCAGAAGAAGTTTATGAATTACAAAATACAGAAGAACAAATTAGATTTGAGTTATTTAAAGTAATTCAAAATAACTTTACTATAAACAAATGTGAAAATTGTGGAAGATTGTTTATACCCACCTCTACTAGTAACAATCCAAATCAAAAAGGAAGGAACGATCAAAAATATTGCAATAACTTATATTTAAATACTGGAAAAACTTGTAAACAAATTGGAGCATTAAATAAACAAAAAGAAAAAGTCAAAAATAGCTTAATTCTAAAGGAATATAATAGAGAATATAAAAGAATGCATGGATTACATTATAATCATTTAAAAGAATTTAAAGAAAAGCAGTTTAAAGAATGGTCTAAAAAAGCTAGACAATTAAGAGATACTTATATGGATGAACAATTAGAAAAGTTTAAAATAGAATTGAAGAAATTAAGTATCACGTATTGGAAAAAATAAAATTCATCAAAAGCGAAAAGGCGATGATAATTATCACCACCTTTTCGTTTTCACTATACAAAAACTTGCAATATTTGGTATAGTTTTTCTTTATCGGAAGATGTAATCTCACTTTTTAAAATCTTTACTATCAATGATATTATCAATGTGTCTTCATCTAAAATGTGATTGTTTTCTTCCTCCATACCAGAATTATCTTCTGGTTCGTTTGTACGGAGTATAAGCTTTACATCTAGAAACTGTAATACGTTTAGAACATTATATAGATTAGGGATATAATCGCTTTTTCTCCATCTACTTATCATTCCTTGACTTATTCCAGCTTCTTGCTCTAATTGTGATTTTGCTATTCCATTAGATTCACATATTTCTTCTATAATCTTTAAAAAATCCTCTTTACTCCGCATTTCTCTTTCTGCCATGATTTTTCCTCCTTATTGAAATATCATATTATATTATATACTAAATTGCACCAATAGTCAACATAATTTAAAGTGTGAAATATTCTTTATCTTTCATATTCCCATTCTTTTTCTCTTTCTTCGTTATTTACTTGCTTTTCAGCATCCAGAGAAATGTTATTCTCTCTTTCAAAATCTTTAATCAGATTATCTTCAGCACCTATATCAAACTTTTTACAAATCCATTTTATGAATTTTCCAATAGTTTCTTTAAATTTATCTACTACTTTGTGTAAATGATTATTTTCTTTTTCCAAACTTTTTATTTTACTTTTATATTTCCACTCTATATCAAATTCCTTTTCTTTATATTCTGTTTTAATATTTTCAACTTGATTATGCAAGGCTTTATTATCAGCAAGTATTGCATCTCTTTCTTTTTGGTATTTTTGAGCCTCATCAATAACTTTAGATTGTTTAGATAATTCTTTATGCAATGATAAGTTATCTTTATATAATTCTTTAATCAAATCATCTTTAGGCTTTATAATTTCTTCTAATATTTTTTCATCTCTTTTTTTGGATAACCTATTTAGTTTAATATCTGTAATATCAGGTGTACTTGGTAATTCTAATTTCATTTCGCTTAAAATTTTCTTTGTATTATCATAATTTGTAATCTTTTTATATTCTTCAATAGTGTAATGTTTTCTTCCTGTATCTTCAATAAACATTCCTCTTTCTAAATCAAAACCTTTTGACTTAATATGATTGAAATAGGCATCTTGCAGTTTTCTATAACTATCTCGACCTTTCCAAAAATCTCTTGCACATATTTTATCAATATTTTTCCCTTCTTTATCTTTTGCATGAACAATAGGAACAAACATTAAGTGCAAATGTGGTGCTCCTTCATCTAAATGTACTACTGCTGCAATTATATTCTTTTCGCCAAGATTTTTATAATTGCAAATAAATTTATAACATTCTTCAAAATATCTTTTTGTTTCTTCTTCTCCAATTCTATCAAAGAAACCTTGATCAGAAGTAAATATCATTTGGCACATTACTATGCTATTACTTCTAATATGTCCTTCTATATTGTTTTCTTTTATATATTTATCAAATTCTTTTGTATAGGTATATTCATTTTTCTTTATATAATAATTTAAATGTGTTCTAGTTGGATCGATATCTTTATTAGAATGATTTTTGGCTTTTCTATCATTATGGGTACACTTCCCATTTATTCTATCTCGTGTTAATTTCTCATTTCTTACTATAGCATAACTCATAAGCTCCAACGCTCCTTTCTCAAAATAAGTTTACTTGTCTAACACACTAGACAAACAAAGTTTATCTGTGTGGCAGGGAAAATAAATTTTTTCCCCACACCCCTTTGCCTAAAAATTTGTGACTCACAATTTTTTAGGTTTGAAATAAATTTAATTTCTCAATTTATTTCAAAAAAAGAGCAAGAAAAAATTGCACTTGCAATTGTATTTCTTACTCTCCTTGAAACTCATTCGGTTTCAAACTTCCGTTTAAGCCTGTATATACAGTATTATCTATGGTTATTTTTATTAGATTCATCGGTGCGAAAATAACTAAGCAATAATTGCTTTTTATTTTCGTTTCCTTTCATTATAATATTAGGACTAACTTGCCAAAGTCCATTTTGTATTTTCTTTAAGAACTGTTGCTTTTGTAATTTTTTCATAACTTTAGCAATAGTAGTTTCAGATGTATGTGTATTCTTTTGAATTGTTTTATAAGTTCCCACAAACATATTTGTACTAGGTTGTGTATTTTCTAATATATATATCAAAATATCTACCTGTTTACTTTCCACAATTCCTAATACTGGTAAAAAATCTCCTAAATATAATTTCCAAAAATTCTTTTGCCCATATACTTTTTTAGTAATCTGATCTACTTCAATAATCTCTCCTGTTTCTTTATCTATCAACTCTTTTCTTCTTGTACCAATTAATGTTTCTGTTTTTTCTATATATTCAACTCCCATCATTCAAACCTCCTCAAATTTAAAATAAAATACTACATTATAGTGAAGTAAACACTAAAGTGTAGTAAAGTGTGTAAAATGTTTATAAATACTAATATCTCAACCAAAAAAGACTTTTTTATAAAATAAAACTCTTTTCTAATATAAAACTGCAAAAAAATAAGTCCTAAAATTTTACTTTTAAGACTTACATTTTTATTATTTATTTAATTACCAATCCAAATTTCACAATAGGATTTCTTGTACTTAGGAAAACTCCTTTTATTTCAATACTTTCTGGAATAACTTTTCCTATCTTTTTACCGTTCTTTAGTGTAACATCTTTGTGTACAGTACTTTTACTAATTCCAAACTTCTTTGCTGCTCCTCTTACGGTATCTCCACTATCTATTATATACTGTGCAAGATTAACGGCTCGTTCTTCTATGTAGATTTTTCCCAAATGAAAGACCCCCTTATGAATACGTTGTTTTCTACATTGTATTCATACGAGGGTTGTATTAGAACTTCGTTTTCATTTCTCGAAAAACTTTAAAATTTTCTTAACTATTTTTTCATACCATTTCAGTGGTTTATATTCTATTAATTGTTTTTCTTTATTTTCTCTAATTTTCCTCTCTTTCTTTCCTATTCTCTGGCACCATTATTTCTTGACCTTCCTTTTCTTTCCCTGTTTCCTTTTTTACGCCATCCGCCAGCATAATAAACTGTACTTTTCCTTTTTGCCCTTCTTCTAACATTGTATAATTATTATATTCCAAAGAAAGCTCGCCAAGTTTTCTTACTCTTGTTTCCATATTTTTTACTGTTCCATTTACCAAATTACAAATTGGTTCGATTCCTTCTTTTTGAAATTGATTCATTCCTTTTGCTAATTCTTCAGAGCCTTGTTTTAACCTGCTTGCTCCATTGGTTAGTTGTGGTAGTGCTTGTTTTAATGTTCCCACTTTTGTATCTACTTTTTCTAATTCTTGGTAAATTACGGTTTCGTATTTGCTTAATTCCCCCCTAATAACGCCTTCTACTGCTTCTCCACTTAGTTGTTTTTGAATTAGATTATTAGCAATTTCGTTTGCGATGGTTTTGGTGTAATTCTTTGCTAATTCTTTTGCTGTTTTTTCTGCAACAGTGTCAATGGTTTTGTTTACTTCTCCTGCTATTTTATTTCCGTAGGCTTGTAATACTTGGTCGTTTGCTAATTGATTTTGTAACACCTCTACCATTTGTTTCATCATTGCTTTTTCATAGGTTTCTAATAATTCTTTGTTTCCTCCTGTTATTTTATTTGCCATTTGTTCGGAAATATCGTTAATATATCTGTCCAAATAGCTTTTTATGTTTTGCTCTATCTGGCTTGTATTACTTACAGTAATAGTATCGATTTTGTGATTGATACTGTTTTCTACTTCTGTTAAGGTCGATTCGGAAACAACGCCTATCATTTGTAAGGCTTGCATCGTGGTAATGGCTGGTGTACCGTCTGCATTTTTGGGTCCAACCGCTTGGATTTTTGCAATTTCATCCCCGTATTTTTTTACTAGTTCTGCTGGTGCCAGTTGTGAAGTTTGGGCTTTTTTTGCCTTTATTTCTCCAGATACTTTATCTTTTGCCTGTTTTTTGATACCTTGTTCCATTTTTTTATTTTCTGCCTTAATGCTATTTACCAGTTCGGTAAGGTAGACACTAATTTGTGGGTCTTTCATAGCTTTTTCATAAACTTCTTCGATGTCCTTCTTAATTACTTCTTCTAATTGTTTTTCTTGTTCTTTTGTAAATACTCCACCATTTTTTTGAATTTCTACTAGCTTTTCGTTAATTGCTTTTTTGGTATATTCAATGGAAGTATCGACTACCGCATTTTCGATTTCGGTTTCATGTCTTTTGATGGCATTTTGGGCCTCTATTTTTGCTTGCTTTTGAATACTTGGAAGAAGATTATCTAATTCTTGCTCTAATATTTTGGAAATTTGTTGTTTCATTTTCTCTTTATCCATTGCTTGTTTTTTTATGGTTTCATATTCATCAATCGTGGCATTTAACTCCTTCGATAACATACCAATACCAGAATTTAATGTGTTCATACCATCTTGTAGGGTATCTGCCCCATTTACTAACTGTGTATTTGCCTCTTGTAGTTCATTTACTTTACGATAAATGTCTCCTATTTCGTCTAGTTTATCTAAATCCTCTTTACTTTCTAAAATGTGTGGTGTTACAAAACTTGCAATGGTATCCATTTCAAAATCGGTGGTATCCATTTCGATGGTAACCTCACTTGGTAAACTTATTTCTCCTCCTAAACTTTCCTCCATTCCCGGAAATGCCATTCCGTATCGCAATCGTTTTGGAACCATTGTCGATTAGTTTTCCGTTTGAAATAGTAATATTTTTATTGGTTTCATTGTTAATTACAGTTCCTGCCATTACCAAAAATGGGGTATAAATTACTTCATTTTTCCCATTTATATTTACCTCATGTTTTTCATGGTTCGTATAGGTTAAGGTTATTTTTACCCTTCCACTTTTTCCTACCATTTCGCTAACTGAATTTTCTTCTCCATTTAACTCATAGGAAATTTGGCAAGAAACCGGTAACTCTTTTTTACTTTCCCCTTGGTAATAAATATCGTTTCCATTTGCCTGCCATATAATGGTATTTCCGTCTTTTTCAAAAGTCTCATATCCATTGGTATTTTCGAGGTTTATTAAATCTGATACATCTTGAAGAATTTGGCTTTCTTCTGTATTTTTGATGTGAGTTGATACAATCGTTTGATATGTCTCTCCCTTTTCATCTAGTTTTGAATATACAGTTTCTTCTTTGGTATATGCCATTACTGGCATGGTATAACAAAGCATCGACACTACTGTTATCCCTGAAATTATTTTTCCTATTTTATTTGTCTTCATATTTCATCTTCCTTTCCACCTTAACATTTCCTCTCTATTTTTTCATTCCTATTGTCGTTTTACAAATCACTTTATCAAGTAACATTAAAAATGCTGGTAATACCATAATAACGGTTATCATACTAATAATGGCTCCTCTCGACATTAGTGTACACAATGAACCAATCATTTCGATTTTCGAATAGGCACCTACGCCAAAGGTTGCACCAAAGAAGCATAATCCACTAACGAAAATAGAACCGATAGACGTTCCAAGGGCCTCTTCCATTGAAGCTTGTTTGGTATTTCCTCGTTTTCTTTCTGTTACATATTTCGTAGTAATTAAAATCGCATAATCAATGGTTGCTCCTAGTTGAATGGTACCAATCACAATCGAGGCAATAAATGGAATAATCGTGCCTGTGTAGTATGGAATTCCCATATTAATAAAAATAGCAAATTCAATGGTAAGCATTAAAATAATTGGTAAAGCAATCGATTTTAGCACCACAATCATCAAAAGAAAGATAATCGTGGTGGATACGGTATTGACACTGTTAAAATCATGATCACTAATTTCTACTAAGTCCTTCATGAGTGGTCCTTCTCCTGCTAAAATAGCCTTTTCATCATATTGTTTGATGATATTGTTAATATCCGTTATTTGATGATTTAATTCCTCGGTTGCCATTTCGTACTTCGAATTGATTAAGATTAATTGATATTGTTCATTTTGAAACACCTCTTTTATCTCTTCTGGTAATATTTCCTCTGGCAAGCCGCCTTTTGCTATTTTGGAATAAGATATCGTCCAGCCAATCCCCTCTAAGTTATCAATTTTTGCTAACATTTCATTTACTTGGTAATCTGGCACTTGTTTATCTAAAAGTACCATTTGTGTAGATACCATTTCAAATTCTTCTTTTAAGCTATTATTGGCTTCCACACTTGGAAGGCTCCCTGGTAGGGATTTATCTAAGTTATAATATACTTTTGTGTTTTGGTATCCATAAAAAGCAATTGGCAATACTAGGATAAATACCAATATAATTGCCTTATCATGCTTTATATTAAACTCTTTTAATTTCTGAAATTTTGGTATCATTTCTTTATGTTTTGTTTTTTCAATCCATTTACTACCTTCTAGTATCATACTAGGTAAAATCGTTACTACACAAATAACACCAAACAATACCCCTTTTGCCATAACAATCCCAATGTCTTTTCCTAAGGTCAAATTCATACTACAAAGTGCCAAAAACCCTGCAATTGTGGTAAGAGAACTTCCTAATACCGAGGTTAGTGTCTTTGTAATCGCTAATTGCATGGCTGTTTGCTTATCCCCTGTATGTTCTTTTTCTTGCATATAACTATGGTATAAGAAAATAGCAAAATCCATGGTAACCCCTAGTTGTAATACCGCACTAATGGCTTTGGTAATATACGATATCTCTCCTAAAAAGAAATTGGTTCCCATATTGTATAAAATGGCAATTCCAATGTTGAGTAATAGAAAAATAGGTGCTACATAGGAATCTAAGGCAATTTCCAATATCATAAAACATAATAAAGTAGCAATTAGCACATAAATCACAATTTCTGAATTGGATAAATCTCTTGTATCTAAAACGGTAGCAGACATTCCACTAATTTTGCATTGATGATTGGTAAGTTTTCGTAACTCTTCAATGCTTTTTAAGGTTTCCTCTGAAGAAATTGCTTCTTTAAAGGTAACAAGCATAATCGTATCGTTATTCTTATAAACTTTATCTTTTATTTCTTCTGGTATCATTTCTTTTGGAATACTCGTTCCCATGAAATCCTGAGCCGAAATTACTTTTTGTACATTTTCTAACTTACGTATGTTCTTTTCTAATGTAACAATATCTTTGGATTTCATATCTTCTACAATAATAATAGAAAATGCTCCCATATTAAAATCGCTTGATAAAATCTTTTCTCCTTTGATGGTTTCAATATCTTCTGGCAGATATACTAAGATGTCGTAATTAATTTTTGTTGCTTTCATTCCAATCACAGATGGAATGAGTAATAATAGGGCAACGATTAAAATAATTTTTCGATGTTTACAAATAAATTCTGCAAATTTCTGCACAGTAATTCTCTCCTTTCTATTTTGTTGTTAATACATAATTATAGAAAGTTTTTTTACTTTTGCAACTACACATTTCGATACTTATCTAGTTAATCGACACTTTTTCAAAAGTGTATAGGTATACAAGTGTCGATTATCTTTACAAAGATAGAAAAAAGTTATATAATTAATAAAAGAAATTTGATTAGAGGTGTCAGTGATGGGAGATTTAAGAACAAAACGAACTTACAAATTATTACAAGATTCGCTTTTTACATTATTAACAAAAAAACCATTTGATGAAATTAAAGTAAATGATATTTGCGATTTAGCAATGATACATAGAACAACCTTCTATACGCATTTTTCGGATAAATATGAATTATTGGATTATACGATTTCCGAAGTGGAAAAAGAAATTACCAGTAACTTAAAACCATACGCTTATTCTAACATTGAAGATTTTTATACCAATATGATTATGAGTGTACTAAATTACATTGAAGAACATCGAAAATTTTTCCGTTCCATTATGAAAAAAAATGAAAATACTGGATTTTTAAAACTATTTCATCGCACGTGCGTTTCCTACATGCAAGAAATGCTAAAAAAGGAAGAAGAAACTGGTATTACTCATACTGTACCAATCCAATTAATCTGTGAGTTTTACTCTGGTGCGGTCATTAGCACTATTGATTGGTGGGTAAAAACAAGTAGCAAATTATCCAAAGAAGAACTATGTAGACACATTACTACACTTATTTTTGACCCCCCACATGCTTAAAGAAAAGCCAATACCTTCTTTAGCCAATTTAGTACCACATAATACACTTCGTCTCGATTGATTTCATTTAATAATTCATGTCTTGCGTCTTTAAATAGTCGTATCTCTACTTGCTTTAATCCTGCTTTTTGTAGCATATTTGTGACACGAATCACTCCTTTTGACATACCTCCTACTGGGTCTTTGTCACCAGATATGAATAACATAGGAAGATCTACTGTTTTATTTATATGGTTTTGTTTGGATAAATAATAACTTCCTTTTAGTAGATTTAAATAACCATTTGTGGTAAAGTTAAATCCGCATTTAGGGTCTTTTTGGCATTTTTCAATTTGTTCTTCATCTCTTGTAATCCAATCGGATTTTGTACGGTTTGGTTTAAACTTTTTATTAAAAGAACCAGTGATTAAATATTCTAATAGCTTACTACGATATCGGTCTCCTTTTACTAACATAATAATCTTCGTTAATAACTGCCCAATGAATAATCCTGCCTTTTGGCCACTCGTTCCAGAAAGAATCACTCCTGCTAAATTGTCTTGATATTTTGTTAAATAGGTTCTTGTTACCAGAGATCCCATACTATGCCCAAAAATAATATATGGTAATTCTGGATATTCTTTTGCTACTTGATTTTGTAAAATATGAACATCTTCTACTAAATGTTCCCAGCCATTTTCTTTTGCAAAATATCCCAAATCCTCTTCCGATTTTACACTATTTCCATGCCCTAAATGGTCATGCCCCACTACAATATATCCTTGTGATATAAGAAGTTTTGCAAAATCTTCATAACGCCCAATATGTTCCTCCATACCATGAACTAATTGTATCACACCTCGGTATTTTTGTCTTTCTTCATTTCTCCACTTTTTAGCATACAATTTTTCACCTGTTGAAGATGTAAAATAAAATACCTCCTCCATACTCTCCTCCTTAACATATCTTTTTTCCTTATTATATCCTACTATGTAAAACAAAGCAAATATCTATTCCTCCACATATCCTTTCGATTTTAGTGCTTCTTCTAATTGACTCACTTTTCGTAAAAGGGAATAAAACAATGGTCCCATAAAGTAATTGATATGTTTTATCTGGCTTCTAAAACGCATATCAAATCCTTTTGCCATTAAACTATATCGTATGGCTTCCATTTCTTGTTTAATAATAGGAATAAACGTGATTGCTAGGCTTACCATGATACCAATGTTGTTTATATTAACGCCAAACCACTTTAATGGATATAAGATATTTTTAACTGCTTTGGCAATTTGCATGCTTGTCGTCGTTTTACCAAAAAGATATGTCATATGACAAACCAGAATTAATCGAATTCCAATTTGTATGGCTTCTACGAATTCCATTAGGAATAGATCAATTACCACTGTAAACAAAATAAATGGCATTAAGTGCATTATGGTTTTGGTAGCTTCTTTTATTGAAATACGGCATACAAACATAATTAATATTTGCACTATCCCTAAAAATGCTAGTAGGTAAAAATCGTTTATGCAAAATAACCCAATCGTATACACAAAAAAGGCAATCAATTTTATTGTAGTTTTCATGTTTTATCTCCTCGCTTTTAAAATTAATGTCATTTTTTAAGAACCCCCAGTCACGCTCCCGCGTGCCAGCCCCCTTGTTAAAGGGGATTTCTTGCAACGCTTCGTAAGATCAAGTAAATTTGAGTTATTGGTAAATTATTATATATTTTTTAGCATTTTGTACTTGCTTATTGCATACAAACTTCAAAGGCTTACAGGAAAGCCCCTTTAACAAGGGGGACGAAAGCGGAGCGACTGGGGGTTCTTAATATTGCCTCTACATAGTTTCCTTGCTGTTGTTTTGATAGATTTGAATTAATTTTCTTGTTAGTTCTTGCATGGTCCATTCTTTTAATTCAATGGATATATTTTGTTTTTTTAATGTTTGTAGCATTGTAAGAATTTCTGGTATTTTAATATCACTTTGCTGGATTTCTTCTATATGTTCTAATATGTCACTTTTGGCAAAAGTCGTTTTCATCTTTCCGTCTTCTATCAGCCATATTTCATCGGATAATAGAATTTCATCAATGATGTTGGTAATATAAATAATGGTGTATCCTTCTTGTTTTAGGTTCTTTACAATTTTGTAAATTTCATCTTTTCCTTTTGGATCTAACATAGCTGTTGGTTCATCTAGTACAATATAAGGCGTGTTCATGGCAAGAACGCTTGCAATGGTTAATCGTTGTTTTTGCCCTAGTGAAAGATGATAGGCTTCCTTTTTTTCGCTTCCCTCTAATCCTACTTTTTTTAATGCCTCTTTGGTTCTTTCTTCAATACGGTCGAATGCTAAATTTTCCAAAGGAAAACGTATTTCGTCTTCTACGGAATTAAAAATAATTTGATTTTCTGGATTTTGAAAAACAATACCAACTTGTTTACGAATATCTAAAAAGTGCTCTTTTTTCTTTGTATCTTTTCCCTCTATTAAAATTTCCCCCTTGGTTGGTTTGGTAATGCCTGCAATTAGTTTGGCTAGAGTGGATTTTCCGAGAGCCATTTTTTCCAATGATACAAATAAATTTGCCTTGTTCTATGGTTTTATTTAATTCTTTTATGATTTTGTTTTTCTTATCATAACCATAACTCACATTCTTTAATTCAATCATATGCTTGCTTTTGTTTAAGAATATGGTAGGAGCACGCCTTTTATTTTCTTAAACATTTTCTCCTTTTTTTAAATTTTCAATTACTTCTTTGTATGTATAAAAACTTCCTACTACAAAAACAATCCTATCTTTGTATTCTCTTTTGCAGGTTTGTAGTGCCTCTTCTAGTGAGCTCATATACAGATTGATGGTTCGATATTTTAATGCTTCTGCATACAAGTCTTCTTTTTTCACATAGCATTTTACCTCATCTTGTTGTTTTGTTCCGTTGGTAAAAATAAAGATTGCCTCTGTATCTTCCATTAATTCTTTGACTACCGTTTTGTAATCCTTTGTTTGTAAAATGGATACTACATATACTTTTTTCTTATTTTGGTAATACTGGTTTATGGTTTGTTTTAAATTGCGAATTGCTGGTTCGTTGTGTCCTCCATCAAATATAATCGTTGGATTTTCATAGATTTGCTCAAACCTTGCTTTGTGCACTACTTTTTTTAATCCTTGTTCTATGGCTTCTTTGGAAATAACATATCCTTTGTTTTGTAAAACACTTATTGCCTCTAATACCATACACGCATTTTCTACTTGTTTGGCACCTTTTAAATTAATTTTTACCTGTTTTTGGTCTTTATAATCAAATATTTGATATCCTTCTTCATAGGTTGGAGTCGTCCAATCATTTTTAGTGATTTCATGTAATACATTATTTTTCTTTTTACAAGTTTCTTCTATGATAGCATTCACACTTGGTTCCCCATGAACAAATATTGTTTCCGAATTTTTTTTAATAATTCCTGCTTTTTGAAAAGCAATTTCCTCTATGGTATTTCCTAGAATATCCATATGATCATAACCAATAGAAGTAATCATCGATACAATCGGCTCTGCTACATTCGTACAATCCACAAGTCCTCCTAACCCGGTCTCTAATACGACAATATCACATTCTTTTTTCACAAAATACATGAATGCCATTGCCGTTTCTATTTCAAATAAAGTTACTTTTACGTCATGTGTTTGGTTATAACTTTCTACAAATGGCTTCATTTGGTTTGTTAATTTTTCTAATTCATCCTCTGATATTTCCTTATGATTTACACGAATTCGCTCATGAAATCGTATCACATGTGGAGACATGAATTCTCCTACTAGGTACCCCGCCTGTTCTAAAACAGTAGATAACATTTCACAAACACTACCTTTTCCATTAGTTCCAGCTACATGAACAATATTTAACTTTTTCTGAGGATAATCTAATTTTTCCATGAAATACTCGATTGCCTCTAACGTTGGTCCTTTGGTTCCTTTGTAAAACCCTGCTAAATAATCCTTAGTCTTCATTGCTTACTCCTTCATACAAATAACGGTTCACCATTGGTCTTGTTATTTTCTCTAAGAAAAATATCGTAATTATACGTATGGGAAACATGATAACTTGTGCTAACACTCTTGTTGAAACAACCACCAAATATGCTTTTCCATACATGATGTTTAGCCAAATGGAAACCACAAAAATTTCCACAATTCCTAATACCAATAAATTGCTAAAAATCAATCTAATAATCCATTGCTTATTTGTTCTTTCTTCCCCTTGTTTTTGATGTAAAAACAAGCCATAAATAAGTCCTGTCAATCCTGCACTTACTGTGAAACCTGGGAAATACGTGCCAAATGGGAATAAAATTGCGCCTATCAAATCTCCTAATGCTGCAATTAGGGTACTATATTTTGGACCTAACCAAATACTTCCCATCATAATTGGTACAAATGAAAAACTAATTACCAATAATGGTGTTTTAATCGATATAAATCGATTTAGTACAATAAGTAATGCTAATAAAATCCCTGATAAAACTACTTTTTTTAATTTTGACATAAAAAATTCCTCCTTTCAATATTTTTCCGCATATTGAAAGAAGGAAACATATTCTATTTGTTTGCTTCTAAAAATAATATCAATAGCGGAATGCGAAAACAAATACGCGAAATACTTTCTTGCCCTAGTAACAACTTCCCGTCTACTAGGTCTTAACGATTTATTTTCTACTCTATTTTTTATGAATTTATATTATCATACTACTTTTTACAAGATTCGTCAATCCCTTCTGTAAAAAATGAGTAAACTGTTTGTTTTCCTTATTTTTACATTGCACTTTTTTAGAATGTATGATAAGATAAAACTATCTTAAATAAGAGAGGTAAAAAGATATGGAAGAAACACCAAAAAAAATTACAGTTGTTACTGGTGATGGAAACGATTTAGACATTTCAGAAGTTCGTGAACATCTAAACGTTGCGAAACCAAAAAACCAAAATAACAAAGACAAAAAAATAATCGTCCCAAAAGAAAAGAAAAAATAAGAACCATATAGAAAATCTATATGGTTCTTATTTTTCTATTTCCTCTTTACTTTTTATGTTGATTGCTGTATAATATTTATGTTTATTCAATAAAGAAGATGGGAGGTACATTTATGGACAGAGAACCCTCTATTCTCGTTCAAAACAAATTAGCCGAAGCAGAAAAATTCATTCGGCGTGCACCTGAAGTAGACCAAAAGAATCTTTGTGAAGCTTTTTTAGCCAAAATTTCGTCCCCCGAAAAACACTGTTTTTCTTCTTCGAATGTAGCTACTGTTGATTCTTTTCACAAGCTGGATAATTTATATCATAAGCTTTGTGAAATAGATCAGGAAGATTTCTTGAAGCTCTTTTCAGAACTTGCAAAACAGTTTGGTGTTTAACACCAAGAAAGACTCCAGACATACTGTCTGGAGTTTTTCTTATTTGGTACCATTAACGTAGTTATCTACAACTTTTTTGGCTCTCTTGACGATTGATACAAATATCAATCAATTTATTAAAGTATATCACAATTTTTATA
>JAAWJM010000034.1 GCA_022796855.1 Clostridia bacterium
TTGGAATTGCGCTTGTGGTTCTTTCTATTGGTATTACAGTATCTTTAATTGGACTTGTTCGGTTATAGTATTTGTATACATAGAAAAAGAATTGAAGTATGCCCTAACAAAACAGACTTCAATTCTAACAACCACGAGAAAGGGGCCTAAGCCTTTTTCTCTTTTTTTATCTACTTATATTATAATCAATTCTTCCTATATTGTCAATATGTTTTCTATCATTTATTAACAAAATATTGTATCATGGAAGAAAGCAATGTATAAAATACATACATTGCTCTCTTGCCTTTAGGACTTAAACATTCCCCGCCCTTACGGAGTAATTATTCTTGCAAGCTGTTCCAAGACGCCTTCGACTGTAGTCGCTTTGCTCACCACTATCGGTATAGCCTCTTCAGACGTTCTTAAAAAAACTGTTGCAATTTCATGCTGTTCCTGAGTAAATATGTCTTTAATAGCTTCAGCCATTTCATATAGTGAATAGTTCTCTTTTGGTTTATTGGGTTTAATCCCAATCCTCCATTCATCTTCACTAAGGCGTTGACAGTGAATAATTCCACTTCTACTTGGTCCATTCACAGACGGTGAAAAATCCATCCGAAATTCAGTTATTACATAATTGCCTACCATAGTCCTTTTCCTCCTTATAGGGCATAATATAGTTTTACAACTATTTACATTATATCACTTTACGTAAACATTTTCAAGTTCTAATATGCTGTATTTTCCACAAAATTGACATAAATATAATTATGGTGATATAATATACTTATTAAGAACTTTTGTTGCTCTTCAATCACAAAAATTGGAGAGTACTGCCTCCAATTTTTGTGTGTTTTTCAAACAAAAATAAGGAGGATGTATGATGAAAACATCAAAAAGTTTCAACAAAGTAGCTATTGGTATGGTTGTGGGAGGTACCGTTGCAACTGCCGTAAGACCTTTTTGTCGGTTAGTTTTTGATTTTCAGTGGCGCAAATGTAACAATGCTTACCGTAAATTCATGAACTATAACAAGATGAGTTTGGAGCTGTGCGAATGTGTAAGTGATTCTGGTGGTATTCCGATTTATGCTTATGACAGCCAGACTTACCATCTTGAAGACTTTTCTATCCCTGCTGGCTATGTTCTGCTTAAGATTACCAACGTCTTTAAAAAAACGACTTATGCTTTTGCCAAAGCTACAGTTAAGCGGTCTCTTTTCCCTCATTACACTGTACTGTGCTACTTTGTAGACGAAGAAGAGTGGGCTGACGAATGCGAATAAGCATCACCATTCATCTAAGAAAAAAGCGGAAAACGTGGTTAACACGTTTTTCGCTTTTTTCTTTAATCTTCCTTAATTTCCTCTAAAATCTGCTCTTTTGGTTTGTTTGGGATGTAGTAGTAGGAATTGCAGTTTGGGTCGAAATTGCAGATGGATTTGTATTCGCAGTAATCGCATGGCGTTTTCTTTTTCTTTTGGTTGTAGTATGGTTTTATTTCGATTTGGCCTGAGTAGATTTCTTTTGCAATTTCTTTTATGACTTTATCTATGTGTTTTTGTAGGGTTTTAAATTGTTCTTTGGTAACAACACTTGACCTTGCTTCACTAATGTTTTGGTTTTGGTCTAGGTAGGCTGGTATTAGGTTTGAAGCTCCTTTTTGTAAAGTTTTATCCATCATTCTTACTACATTAACATCTGCTAAAATAAGTCCTTGCATTTTAAATTGCTTTTTGATTTCTTGTTCAATTTCTTCGTCTGTTTTGTTACGGTCAGCTTTTAGGATTGGGTCGATTAGGTTAAAGTATAACACTCCTGCTGGAATTAGGTTTTCTTGCTTACTGGTTATGGCATCTAAATAGGTTAGAAGTTGAATTTGTAACCCTGCTACTACTTCGTTTAGGTCGATATTTTTTAGAGAAGATTTATAATCAATAATTCGTATATAATCTCCTTCTTTTCCTTTTGCTAAATCAATTCGGTCTATTTTTCCCGTAATTTCGATTCGTTTGCCATCTTCTAAGGTTATTTCCATCGGTGGATAATCTTTTTTATGGTTAAATTCAACTTCATTTCCCATAATTTCAAAATCACTCTGTACCATACTTGCAATTATATATTGCATGGCTTGCAAAATTAACTTTTCTAGTCGTTTGGTTAATATTTGGTATTTCTTGGTTGCTCCTAATATGTAGTTTCGGTTTTGTGTTAGTTTTTCACGAATGATATTTTTTATGATTTCCTCTATTTCTTCTTTTGTCATTTCCTTTAGTTTTAACTTTCTTCCGAAGAACCTGTGAGAAAAACTCGTCGATTACTTCATGCATAAAATTTCCTGTATCGATACTTTTTACTTCAAATAGACTATTTTCTTTTAACCCTAACCCATATTTTAAATAAAACGAAAATGCACATCGTTTGTATTGTTCTAATCTTGAAATACTCGTTTTTAAAGTATTCCCATATAAATCTTGTATATTTTGCTTTGAAATATGAGGAGGCTTATTTTGATACACAATTCCTTTCATCGCTTCTTCTAGTCTTTTTTTATATTCACTGTCTTCCCTATAAAACCAATATAACGAAAACCACATCTCATCAATTTCTTTTCCATCTTCAAAATCTCGAATATTACTTAATAGTTCATAAAAAGTCGCTTCTTTGGTGGTAATACTACTTATCTTTTCTATCATATCACTTTTTTGGGTCATATGAGGATAGATTCGTTTTAATTTGGAAATTAAAACCGATGGTCTTAACGTTTTCCCTTCATTATCAGAAGACGCATAGGAAATCAATAACTTTTCTTCTGGTATCGTAAAGGCTTTATAAATATTAAAATTTTCCTCATATAATTGCTCTTTGGTATCTTTGGCAAGTTCCACACCTTGCCCTTTTAAATACTCCCTATCTTGGTCATTTAAAAATCCCTCTTCTTTATGATTAGAAGGAAAAACACCGTCATTCATACCAATCAGAAAAGCCGCTTTTACTTTATGAGTTCTACTTCGTTCCACATCTGCAATCATGACTTGGTCGATGGTAGCAGGAATGGTACCAAGTCCACTACTTACTAACCCCATTTTTAATAGTTTGGTATATTCCTCAAAAGAAAGGCTCTCTTCTGGTAGTACCATACTTAACTCATCCATTACTCCTATTACAATATCCCAACTAGTTTCATAAATATTGCTTAATTCAATTCTTCCATCCTCTCTTAATTCTTCGGCTTTTTTATATAATGTTTCATCAATTTCATTTTGTAATAAAAATTCATACAAAGCTTTGGATATATCTCTTGCTGTTTTGGTTTTTGCTAATTTATTCTTAAATTCCAATAATGGTGTAATCACTTTTTGTCTCATTTGATTTAGTTTTTCTAATGATTCCCCATTTTTTGCAATTTTCCATTCCTGTTTATACCATTTATTTCCCTTTATTCCATAAGAAATACAATAATTTTCTAGTTCAAATAATTCTTCTTTGGTAAATGGTGAAAATCCTGTTTTTAGATAATGAAACACCGTTTCATAAGACCAATTCTTAGCAAAAATCTCCACCACAGAAAGCAGATATTTTACTAAAATATTATTACTAAAGTCCTTTTTTTGGTCAACAAAAACAGGAATATGAAATCTGGCAAAAATCGCAGTAATCAGCCCCGCATATTGTTCCATATTTTTCGTAATAACTGAAATATCACGATAACGATAGTCTTCTTCCTTTACAAGATGAAGAATTGTTTTTGCTACTTGTTCAATTTCTGAAAACAAATTTTGTGCAAGAAATAACTCAATGTTTGTTGTTTCCTTCTCATATTTTACCGTTTCTAAACCACTCATATTTTTTTCTAATAGGTATAATTCCTCATTTTGAAATCTCTTTTGTTCTTTTCTTGGCTCTGGAGGACTAATTTCTACTTGTTCTTCTTTTGCTATTTTTATTAATTTACTGGCTGTTTGTTTATTGGTATAGAAAATATCGTTTAAGTCGTTCGCTTCTTCTAAGGTGTTCGTACAAATAGTAATATTGACTTCTTTTGCTTTTCGTAATAGTTTACGAATAATTTCATATTCTTGTTTAGTAAAGCCAGAAAATTCATCAATATAGATAATGGTATCTTGAAACATATTACTTTCTTCTAATTTGTTTGCTAAAATAGTTAATACATCCTCTTCATCAATATAGGCACTTTTAATGGTTTCCCCATGGGCATCATATAAAACTGAAATATCTTCTAATTTTGCCTTTAAATATGGATTTTGGGTTTCATTTTTTATATTTTGTAACATCAAATTGGTTACCATATGTTTTTTTAATTCTTTTATTTGCTCTATTACCAATTCTACATTTTCTTCTGACCTACTAAGAAAAGTTAGGTTCTTTTTTTGTTTTTGCAACAAATGCGAAACCAACATCGCTTTTCCAGATTTAGAAAGTTCAACTTTAGCAAGCCCTCCGTTCTTCACTAAAAACACGATGTGCCATACGAGCAAACGTCAATACTTCTGCTTTGATAATCGCATCTTGTTCTAACATATCTAATAATTTTCTTTCTTGCATATACGAAAATTGTTCTGGTGTAATCATATAAATTTTGTTTGGTTGATTCAATTTTTCTTTTATTTCGCGAAAACAAAATTCACTCTTTCCACTCCCGGATTTTCCATAAATTAATCGTAACCCCACTTGTTTCTCCTTTCTAAAACCTCCTGTCTCCTTAAGTAAAGGGTTCTTTTCCTCTTTTACTTTTTTGTTTATTGTTATCTTTTTTTCTTCTCTATTATATTTTTTGTATCCTCATTAATTTAAAATCTAGATAATCTCCACTAACCAAATTAAATTCAATTCCTTCTATCTTTCCTTCAATTGCATCTTTATGAGAATGAGAATGTAAATGCCCATACATACATCTTTGTACATGATATTGTTTCATTGTTTGTACAAACTGCAATTCTAGTTTGTTTAATATGGCAGAATTGGTAATTGGTGGATAGTGCATAAATACATAAATTGGTTTGTCCTCTCCATATTTTGTAATTCCTTCATGAAGAGATAATTCTAATCTTCCTAATTCTCGGTTTAAAATTTTCCCTTGTCCTTCTAAATCATTTAAAGTCCAGCCTCTCGTTCCTGTTAGAATGATTCCTTCGTAAAAAAAGCTATTATTAAATAAAAAATCAATGGTATCAAAATGGTTTTGGTTTAAATAGTGTTTCATTTTTGTTAAGGTGGTCCACCAATAATCGTGGTTTCCTTTTAATAATATCTTTTTTCCAGGTAATTCGTTTAAGTATTGGAAATCAAGATAAGCATCCTCTAAACTCATAGCCCATGAAAAATCACCGTGGTAATACCACGACATCCTCGTCTTTTACTTTTTTTAACCAATCTTCTCTTATTTTCTGTTCGTGATTTTCCCAATTGTCTCCAAAAATGTTCATTGGTTTTGGATTTTTGAAAGACAAATGTAAATCGGCTATTACATAAATCGACATCTATTTTCCTCTCTATTTTTGTTTTTTAACGGGTCGATGTAGGCATCGACCCCTACGTTTGTTTTGCAATAATAATATGTTATATCTTTAGATTTGGAATTGCATTTAGGGATAAATCGGAGTTTTCGCCTTGTATGAAATGATAATATCCTGCAGATGCAATCATAGCAGCATTATCCGTACATAGTGAAAATTCCGGATAATATACTTCTACTCCCTCTTCTTGCCCCATTTTAGAAAAACTTTCTCTTATCAAAAAATTTGCCGAAACTCCCCCTGCAATGGCAAGTTTCTTTATTTGTAGTTTTTGTAATGCTTTTTGGGTATTGGTAAGAAGCATATCAATTACAGTTTGTTCAAAACTAGCACATAAATCTGCTTTGTTTATGTCTGGATTTTTATGATACAAATTTAAAATTGCGGTTTTAATTCCACTAAAACTAAAATCCAAACTATCTTCAAAATAGGTATGTGGTAATAAGATATTTGGTTTTCCTTCTTTAGCAAGTTTATCAATTTTGGGTCCTCCTGGATATTGTAGACCAATCACACGTGCCACTTTATCAAAGGCTTCTCCGAATAGCATCATCTCTCGTATGAGCTAGTATTTCAAATTCTGTATAATCTTTGATATGTACTAAATGGGTATGTCCTCCCGATATAACCAAACATAAAAATGGTGGTTTTAGATTAGGATGACTAATATAGTTTCCAGCAATATGCCCTTCAATATGATTCACACCTATTAATGGTTTGTCTAACGCGTATGCTAATGCTTTTGCATAGGCTACTCCTACTAATAAAGCACCAACTAAGCCTGGCCCATAAGTTGGACAAATTGCTGAAATTTCTAAAAAGGAAATTCCAGCTTGTTCTAATGCTTCTTTCGTAACTGCGGAAATCGCCTCTACATGATTTCTCGATGCAATTTCTGGAACCACTCCTCCAAATTGCTTATGAATATCAATTTGAGAGTGAATCACATTAGAAAGAACCTCTCTTCCGTTTTTTACAACTGCTACAGAGGTCTCATCACAACTTGATTCAATTCCTAAGGTATAAATATCTTTCTTCATCTTATTTTCCTTTTTCTATTATGATTTATTTTTTGATGGTCAATATAGGCTTTCCTCCTACATAATACCAAACAGCATTCCTATTAGTTTAAATAGTCCAGTGGTAATCCAACCAATAATTGGCGAAATAATTCTTCCCGCAAGACCTGTAATCCATAAAAATAGAAACGCAATATAAAAGTATTGTTGATAAGTATCTAGCCATGTTTTTACTTTATACGACATCAAATTTCTAAAAATTTTACTACCATCTAATGGTGGAAGTGGAATTAAATTAAATACCCCAAGCCCCACATTTACAATAGCTGCCGACTGAACCATGAGCATCACATAAAAGCCAATTTGTGAAGTAGCAAAACTTCCAAAAAATTTGCCAATTGCAAAATATAAAATAGTAAATACTATCGCTAAAACGAAATTCATAGCAGGTCCTGCAATCGAAACAATGGCCTCTCCTGTTGACATCGAATGTTTCCTATCAAAATTTCGTGGATTGATTTGTACAGGTTTTCCCCATCCAATATGGGCAAAAATTAGTAATACAAAACCAATTGGGTCTAAATGGCTTATCGGATTTAAATTTAATCTGCCTTGCATTTTAGGAGTATCATCTCCTAATTGATAGGCTGCAAATGCATGAGCAAATTCATGAAACGTTATAGCAACAATAACCCCAGGAAGAGTTAATAACAAACTAATCACTTCTAGTTTACTCATACTCACCATACCATAAATTACACTAATTCCTAAAATAATATATAAAATTCGTTTATCATACGAAAAATGAAACATATCCTCTCTCCTTTATTTTATTGTTCATGTATAATTTCACTATCTTCTAATCCAATTTGTTTTTTCCTATTTGAATTAATATTATCTACTTCTTTTTTTATTAGCATTCGTTTTAAATCAACTACATTTTTGCTACTGGTTCTTATATAGTAACTGTCATATAACATTTCTAAATCAAAACTTGGATGTAGCATAACCATTGCTCTATCCTCTTCTACTACTTCTCCTTGTTCATTCGTTTTCTTGTATCCACCTACTTTATTACCGATATCTTGTTGTATTGACATATATGCATCCATTAATGCCTTTCTTCTATCCTCATTTGTTTTTGTTTCTTGAACTTTCTTATAATATTCAGGTAAGCCTTTTAATATATTGAAAAACTTTTCATTGTATGCTTTGTCATTAGTCATTTCATTGATTCCCCATGAAAAAAAATCACTTTCTTCTAATTGATAATCATTTGGAAATTGTCCCGATAACATTTTTTGAAAAACAGCAGAAATTTGAACAAGTATTCCACTTGAAAATGTCTCTCCAAATTTAATCATTCCATCATAAACATTTTTGTAATCCTCCCAAAAAGTTTTATGATTGTTAACATCGTATGGTGTCATATTGATAAAATCTGCTGGAACATACTCTTTTTGTTTTATATCCATGGAATATGGTAAGTATCCTATAAATAAGTTGGCCATTGAAAAAATAATTTCATCTTCTGGTATATTATGCTCTTTACTATACATATAGGTCAAATCTCTTGTCTCCTGTTTTTGTATCTTCTTTATTAAATTATTCATCTAATTCCTCCTATTTTACTTAAATATATTTTCTGTTCTAATCTATAATTCGTCCGTTTTATACAATATATACCCTTCATACAAATAGCTACTGTCAATTCCCTTCATGTATATTTCTCTATCATCTATCTTATTTGTTAAACTTTGTTTTAATAATTGTTTTATTTCTACATCTTTTACAGGGCTACGTTCCATTGCTAATAAGTAATCGGTTTTATCAACTTTACTCCAATCAACTACTACATTTAATTGCTTTTTTAACATGAAATCAAGCCAAATTCTTGTACTTCTCCCATTTCCTTCTCGAAATGGATGTGCAATATTCATTTCCACGTATTTTTCGATAATCTCTTCATACGTAGATTGTGGCATTTTTTCAATGTTTTTTACTGCTTCTTCAAGATAAGTAAGAGGTGTAAATCGAAAATTTCCTTTGGCTATATTTACTTTTCTAAAATCTCCTGCAAACTCATATATCTCTTCAAATAAATACTGATGAATTTTTCTTAGTGCTTCAAAAGTCCCCGGTTGTAATGTGTTTAAATAACCTGTTTCAAACATCTCTTTGGCACGTTTTTTACTATTTTTTTCCTCTTGTCTTGCTAACTCTACTTGGTCAGTAATCTTTAATTTATTCTCTAAAACCATTTATGCCTCCTATAACACAAATAAAATTATTCTCTAAAATCCAAATAGTCACTTTCTACATCAGGAAACATTTTATTCTTTAAATAAGCACTTGATGTTTCTTTTCCATTTTCATCATACGTAGTCTTGGCATTATATTCATCAGTTACTAAGCAATTGATTTTCATAATGTACAATTGTTCTAAATCTTCTATATTGTTTATTTTTCTACATTCTCTATTGTTTAGTACACAGAAAATAGCATTATTTTCATTACGAATATAAAAGCAATATTCTCTTTTATTTTCATGGGATCCATTATTTTCTTCAATTGTATAACGATACTCTTTTCCAATATAAGTAGAATTCGATTTTATATTCTCAATCGATATTCTATTTATCGTGTAAGCAAAAAACATCAATATAATAATAGCTCCAATTATAATAATCACTTTTTTCTTCATTTATTAATACTCCTAACTAGGATTTTAAATTTTTTGTAAACTCTGTTAATATTTCCTATTTATTTACTAACTTATTAATTTTTATAAAATTTACTCATTTAATAATTCTTCATATACTGCTACTTCTAGTAAATCTTCCAATGTACTTTTGCTATTGTTCTTTACTCTGTTCTGTTTTTCTTCTAAATTGTCAATATTTACTACTGAAATGATTTGTGGAGTATATATTTTGTTATAATCTTCTTCATTCATTACACAATTTATATTCAAATCACAAACCATTCCATTGCATCTATAATAGGAATGGTAGTACAAATCATGAAACATCGTAGAACATTTGGCTGTCACTGCTTCTCCTTCTTTTAAGCATTTAAGCAGGAATAATGTATTTACATGGCAATTTCTATTTAAATCTCCTTTTTCAATATATTCTATAATTTCCTTATTTTCAATATAATACTCATTCGCAAAGAAAAAATTATATTTTCCTAAACAAGATTCTATATTGATAGAGCCATTTTCCATATCGTATACCTTGTTAATCATTCCTACATCAATCAACCCATCTACAAAAGCTTGTACATTACTTGCATTTTGGGTAATCTTTTTTATCGTATAATCTAAATATGTTTTATCATTAAATGCATATCTACTTAAAATTTGATGAAATTCCTCAAAAAATTGAGGTTGCGCCACTGTTAATTGAAACAAACAATCAAAAACATCATAATCATTATGTGCAAATTTATTTTCTTTTCTAAAATCCACATTGCAAAACTCACTATACTCATCAACAACTTTTTTAAAAATTTCCATCTGCTTTGTTTTATTTTCTGCTTCCCAATTATCACAAATGAAATCTAAATCGATTTTTTCTTTCATAATTTTTCTCCTCTACTTTGAATAGTATTAAGATATTTCATATCATTATATCCTATCCATAATATAATTTTAGCTTACACAAGTGGTTTCATAGTTGGGAATAGTAGCACATCACGAATTGAGGCTGAATCGGTTAGTAGCATGATTAATCGGTCAATTCCCATTCCTAATCCACCTGTTGGTGGTAGACCGATTTCTAGACTTTGTACAAAGTCTTCGTCCATCATGTTGGCTTCTTCGTCTCCTGCTTCTCTTGCTTCTACTTGTTTTTTGAATCTTTCGTATTGGTCGATTGGGTCGTTTAATTCTGAATAAGCGTTGCCATACTCTCTTCCTCCAATGAATAATTCAAATCGCTCGGTTAATCTTGGGTCTGTTGGTTTTCTTTTGGTTAATGGTGATACTTCTACTGGGTAATCGTAAATAAAGGTTGGCTCTATTAGGGTTTCTTCTACATATTCTTCAAAGAAAATGTTAATGATGTTTCCTCTTGTTTTTTTGATATCATCTACTTGTAATTTTCTTTCTTCGGCTAGTTTTACTGCTTCTTCGTCTGTATTAATTTGGCTAAAGTCAATTCCCGTTACTTCTTTAATGGCATCAATCATCGTAATTCTTTTCCAAGATGGCGTTAAATCAATCTCCGTTCCTTGATAGGTAATCTTTGTGGTTCCTAGAATATTTTTGGCAATGGTAGATACCATTTCTTCGGTAATATTCATCATATCATTGTAATCTTCATAGGCAGCATATAATTCCATAGAAGTAAATTCTGGATTGTGTTTTAAATCCATTCCTTCATTTCGGAATAGTCTTCCTATTTCATACACTTTGTCAAACCCACCAACAATTAATCTTTTTAAATATAATTCTGGTGCAATTCTTAAATACATGTCAATATCTAATGCATTATGATGTGTTACAAATGGTCTTGCAGTTGCTCCTCCCGCAATGGTATTTAGAATTGGGGTTTCTACTTCTATATAACCTTTTGTATCTAAGAAATCTCTCATTTCTTTTATAATACGGCTTCTTAATTCAAAGGTCTTTTTTACTTCTGGATTTACGATTAAATCCGTATATCTTTGACGGTAACGTAAATCTGGATCTTTTAACCCATGAAATTTTTCTGGAAGTGGTCGTAAAGATTTGGTAAGTAAGGTTACACTTTTCGCATGTACCGAAATTTCCTCGGTTCTGGTTTTAAAGACAAAACCAGTAATACCTATAATATCACCAATATCATAGGTTTTAAATTCTTTGTAACTTTCTTCTCCTAAATCATTAATACTGACATAGCTTTGTATTTTTTCATCACAATCTTGAATGGTACAAAAAGATGCTTTACCCATAATTCTTTTGGCAATAATTCTTCCTGCTATGGTTACATCTTTTTCCTCAAATTCTTCAAATTTTTCTTTAATTTCTCCTGCTGTATTGGTTCTGTCAAATTTTGTAATTTCAAATGGATTTTTTCCATTTTGTTGTAACTCCTCTAATTTCTCTTTTCTTACTTGCATAAGATGATTTACATCTAATTCTTGTTCTTCATTTACATTACTTTCTTTTTCGCTCATTTTCTTCCCTATCCTTTCTATGATATCTTATTATACCCCAGAAACTCGCTAATGTAAAGGAAAAAAGCGAAGAAATTATCCTTTCTTCGCTTTTCCCCTTAACCCCAGTACCGCCAGAAAGTATTGCCACCAATTTCAACAGATACTTTAATTTCATCATATCTGCCTTTGACATAAGCTTCCTCGGATACTCCATCGAGGTCTGAGAAGTACAAGGCTCCGCCTTTCCAGTATTTCTCAGCATATAGACCTTGCCGAAAAGCTTCCGCTTGTAAAAGTTTTTCTGTTACATTTGAATTTTCTTCTACAAATACTGTTTGGTAGACCTCCTCCATTTCAGGGACAATCTCCATATCAATTGGATTCCCTTCTTGATCTACAGGAATCCCTTTTTCAATGGTTTGAAATTGATTTTTCTGTTCACACACTTCAAGGATATCATTTGGGAATTTAGGGTCTTTGGTTCGATTGCGAATTACTTCCGCAGTTGCTATTTGATGTTCCTGTTTTGTTCCAGATTCCAAATAGATAACTGCCTCCACAATCTCCTTTTTCTTTTCTTCTTCTCGTTTTACCCTTAAAATATCCTCTTGATGAATTGAAACCCATTTCTTAGAAACCACTTCTTTTGATTGCTCCTGCTTTTGCAGTTTTGGTTTCTCCATTGTTCCTTCCACGGATGCTTCTGGGAGAATATCTAAAAGAGATTGTTCTAATGATGATGACAAAGGTTTTCCAAACATTAGCAACACAAAAGTTGCAATTATCCCTCCTCGTATCACTAGTTCAAAACTCTCCCGTACTCTCTCCATACGGACTTGCTGCATTGTGCTCTCTTACCTCCTTTTAAAATTTTCCTTTGTTCGTCTCTCTTCATACTGCAAGAAACATCTTCTACAAAGGGCATTGGTTTATTGCCAATGACTTCTAGTAATTATACCATTAGTTTCCCATAATGTCTACTACAAAAAATGTCATTTATTGTCATTTTCCTTTAAAAAATGGAGAAAGCAAAGAGTGCAAACTTCGCTTCTCCTTGCTTTTTACTTTTTGAAAATCCAACACTCCTGTGTTTTCCTTCCATATTGTAATGCTGCTGAGTGGTTATCCATATAAATATCTAGTTTTTCACTAGATATGGCACCACCTCTGTCTTGAACCACAAACCAACCTCCATTTGGTTTATCATTCAAACTAGGAATATAAATAATACTTCCTAATTTATATTCCTTGCCAGCAGCTACTGTATGCCATTGTGTTGCCTTTTCCCCTGAAGCCGTAATACCATCTGTCTTTCCGCAACATTTCTTACATGGACAATATGCTGTGGTATTCATCAGGTAAATGAGTGGAGTCATTCCCACTACCTTCATGCCCAAAGTCGGATTTTTCGCAATCGCCTCCTCAAGCATTTTCTGCATCTTCTCGGTCTCAGCTTTAAGTATTAGAATAGTTTCCTCGTGAATTGAGGTATACCTTCTAGGTGGAACTGGCAAACTGTCAATATACTGATCCATCTCTTGTTTTACAGACATCCGTTCTTGAGGAATATGGGCTTTTTCTATTCCATATTCTCTTACCTTATCTGCAATCTTCCGATTACCAATTCCCATAATGCACAATGTAACAAACAACATTCCAATAACTATTACAGGCATTATTGTTTGCATTACATCAAGCAAAACCTCCTTCCATGCATTTCTCTTCATCTTCTTTGCCTTTGTTGTCATGCCTTTTCTTTCTCCTTTCAAGAGTTCCCATATTGGGAACTTATTTTTATACTTACAAATACTTATCTATATTATACCACTTTATCTACATAAAGTCTAATTTATTCATTTTCCTAACTTCATCTGTATTAATTTGTAATCGGTCTTTTCTTTGACCTTCATGAAAACTTACTTTTCTTAAGCCACATCCTTTCGTAGTTGTTTTGCATGTTCTAAGGCAATATTACTTACTTCTCCACTTGCAATTCTTGCAATTTCACGAATTGTTTCTTCTTCATTTAATTGTTCAATGTTTGTTTTGGTTACTTCGTTTTCTACCTTTTTGCTAATATAATAATTATAATCTCCTTTGGCTGCAATAGAAGCTAAATGAGTAACACATAATACTTGATGATGGTTTGCAATTTGTTTCATTTTACTTGCTACTCGGTTTGCCGCAATTCCACTAATTCCTGTGTCGATTTCATCAAAAATAAGAATTGGTACTTGGTCTACACTAGCAAGCACATGTTTAATGGCTAGCATAATTCGAGACATCTCTCCTCCTGAAGCAATTTTAGTAAGTGGCTTACATTCGTCTCCTGTATTGGTTTTGATAAAGAATTCTACTTGATCTAATCCATTTTTATGAAAATGGTTGTCCTCGTCAAATGTTACTTGTATTTGAAAGCTTGCTTGTTTCATTTCTAAATCTTGCAATTCTTCACTGATCTTATTTGATAATATTTGAGCATTATGATTTCTTGCTAAATTCATTTGTTTTGCCAATATTAACATGCTCTTTTCTAATTCTTCCATTCTTTGTTTTAAGGTATTTCGATATTCTTCTAGGTTTCTAATTTGCTCAATTTCTTTTTTTATTTCTTCTCCATATGCTAAAATTTCTTCTATGGTATTGCCATATTTTCTCTTTAAAGAGAAA